>NZ_CP046401.1:6609570-7210440 GCF_009762775.1 Maribellus comscasis
AGATGTAAATATTTTTACATTTATACTTGGATGTTAAGTAAAAATGTTTACATTTGTTTCATGATAGTTCACAAAAAAGACAAGATGTTGAATAGTAGATATACAACTTAATTACAAACCCAATTTTGTTTAGTTAATTTTAGTAGATCGTAAAGTACAGAAGTTGCTAGCCGTTATAGATAGTATAACGGCTTTTTTTTGTTTATACATTGCTGTCCGGTTCATTTGTTACTAAAATTATTGGTTATCTTTGTGCACAAATTTTTTTAAGATGAGTAAAAAGTTTGTTGAAGAGTTTAAAGTAGTTGAAAATATAGCATTAAATTCATCTAATTTTCTGATTAAATTGCTTTCAAAGAAAGCATTACCGCAGATAGCACCCGGACAATTTGTAAACGTAGAGGTGAAAAACTCAAAGGAAATTTTTCTTCGTCGGCCTTTTTCTGTTTTTGAAGTAGACTACACCCAAAATACCATGTCTTTGATAGTTAAAATATTAGGCCGTGGTTCAAAAAAATTGACAGAGGCAGAAGATGGAGATACCATTAATATAGTATATCCCTTAGGAAAAAGTTTTTCTTATCCTGAAAAGGAAGATAAGGTGTTGTTAATAGGAGGAGGAAGTGGGGTGGCGCCCATGTTGTTTCTGGCAAAAGAATCAGGATTAGTTAAAGAAAACGTCGATATTTTACTTGGTGCCCGAAGTAAAGAGGATCATATTGATGTTTCAGACTATGCTAAATACGGAAATTTGCATTATACCACCGAGGACGGCTCCTTGGGAGAAAAAGGATTTGTTACACATCACTCCATATTTGAGCAAATTAACAATTACAACAAAATTTATGCCTGTGGCCCCGATGCAATGATGAAGGCTGTTGCCAAAATTGCAAAAAAGGAAGGTGTTTTTTGTGAAGTTTCACTTGAAAATCTGATGGCGTGCGGATTTGGTGTTTGCCTCTGTTGTATTGAGCCAACACAAAAAGGAAATCTTTGCATATGTACAGAAGGACCGGTATTTAATATAAAGGAATTGAAATGGTAAATTTAAAAGTAAAAATAGATGATCTGGATTTGAAAAATCCGGTAATGACAGCATCGGGAACATCGGGTTTTGCCGAAGAATTAACCGATTTTTACGATGTTGGTCAGTTGGGGGGATTACTATTAAAAGGAACTACTCTGAAAAACAGAGACGGGAACGCTTATCCAAGGATGGCTGAAACAGCTTCAGGAATGTTAAATGCAGTAGGCTTGCAAAATAAAGGGATTGATTATTTTATTGAAAACATATACCCAAGAATCAAGGACTATAATACGCCATTAATTGTAAATGTAAATGGCTCCACAGTTGAAGAATATATTGCGGTAACCGAAAAAGTAAACGAATTAGACAAAATTCCGGCAATAGAATTAAATATTTCATGTCCAAATGTGAAAGAAGGTGGGATGTCTTTTGGCATTAGTTGTCCGAGTGCGGAGGCAGTTACAAGGGAAGTACGACGGGTATATGATAAAACGCTTATTGTTAAACTTTCACCCAATGTAACCGATATCACCGAGATAGCCAAAGCAGTGGAAGGGCAGGGTGCCGACAGTGTTTCGCTTGTAAATACATTTTTGGGAATGGCCATTGATTCTGAAAAAAGAATTCCGCTTCTTTCAACTGTCACTGGTGGACTTTCCGGTCCTGCAATAAAGCCTATTGCTTTGAGAATGGTCTGGCAGGTATACAATGCTGTAAAAATTCCTGTTATCGGAATGGGAGGAATTATGAATGCGGCAGACGCAATTGAATTTATGCTGGCCGGTGCTACTGCTGTGCAGGTTGGTACAGCTATTTTTAAAGATCCATTTATTCCTGTTCAGATAATTAAAGGAATTGAAGAATACCTTGAGAGACATAAGATTCTATCAGTCAGTGAATTAGTTGGTTGTTTACAAATGTAAAATGGGCTTTTGTTTTGTTTTGATGCGTCTTCAAGAATTTTCTTTGCTCCTGTTTTTCTTTCAAAGATTATGACATTTTTGTAACTTATAGATGGTTTAAATTTTCAATAGAAAAATTTGATATAAAAAATCTTAAATACTGAAATTGTAATGTGAACATTTCAATTTACCTAATGTTATTGTATGTGTAAATTACAAATAGTATGAAAAAAAACCTAAAAAGTTATGTCAAAATTTAATATTATAATGCCCAAACTGGGTGAAAGTATCCAGGAAGGCACGATAACGAAATGGTTTGTAAAAGAGGGAGATACTGTAGAAGAAGATGATATGCTGTTTGAGGTAGCTACAGACAAAGTTGACTCTGAGATTCCTTCGCCGGTTGACGGCATTATTGAAAAGATTTTGTTTCCGGAGGATAGTTTGGTTCCGGTGGGCGAAGTTTTAGCCGTTGTGAATTTAAGTGGAGAAATAAGTGAAGATGAAGACGCAGGTGCCGCCGAAAGTAAAGAATCAGAAGAAGGGTCGGAAAAAGAAGCCGCTTTAAGTACTGATGAACAGAAAAATGTAAGAGAACTTTCAAACCGTTTTTACTCTCCTTTGGTTCGTACGATTGCCAAAGAAGAAAATATTTCATTGGAAGAGCTTGAAACCATTGAAGGTTCAGGCGCAAATGGAAGAGTTCAGAAAAAAGACATTTTGGACTACCTTAAAAACAGAGGAGAAGCAAAAGTTGAAACAGCTGCGCAAACAGAAAAGAAAGTATCAGCAGCTAAGGCAGTCGAAACAAAAGAACATGCTCCAATGCCGGTTTCGATTGGTGCAAACGATCAGATTATAGAAATGGATCGTGTACGCAAAATGATTGCTGACCATATGGTAATGTCCAAGAAAGTCTCTCCGCATGTCACTTCTGTTGTTGAAGCTGATGTTACCGAGTTGGTTTTCTGGAGAAATAAGTACAAAGATGAATTCCAAAAAAAATATGGTGAGAAAATTACTTATATGCCGGTTTTTACTGAAGCAGTAGCTGCTGCTTTGGCTGAGTTTCCGTTGGTAAATTCGTCGGTTGATGGTGATAAAATTATCATGAAGAAGGATATTAATATTGGCATAGCAGTTGCAAAGCCCGATGGAAATTTGATTGTCCCGGTAATTAAAAACTCGGAACAAAAGAATTTGCTCGGGATAACAAAGGAATTAAATCGTTTGGCAGATGCAGCCAGGAGCAATAAACTTTCGTTGGAAGAAATACAGGGAGGTACATTTACCATTACGAATTTTGGAACATTTAGAAACATAATAGGAACACCAATTATAAATCAGCCTCAGGTTGCTATTCTTGCTACTGGAAGCATCGAAAAAAAGCCGGCTGTAATGGAAACTCCTACAGGCGATGCTATTGTGATTCGACATAAAATGTTCCTTTCGTTGTCGTACGACCATCGAATTATTGATGGGGCACTCGGAGGTGCATTCCTGAGAAAGATTGCTGATAATCTGGAGCAGTTTGACATTAATCGTTCAATTTAAAACAAGGAAAATGACAGATAAAGACATCCCAAAAATTTATTCAATAAAAAAGACGCCAAAAGAAACACTCGAAAAATGGTTCCGTTTGCTATCAGTCGGGCGTGCAATTGACGATAAAGCCCCAAACTATCTGAAACAAGCCATCGGATGGTCATATCATGCACCCTACGCGGGGCACGACGGGATTCAGCTTGCAGTTGGACAGGTTTTTGAAAAAAATAAAGATCATTTGTTTTTATATTACCGTGAAATGCTGACAGCACTTTCAGCGGGAATGACGGCGGAAGAAATTATTCTAAATGGTATTTCAAAAGCAACAGATCCATCAAGTGGAGGAAGACACATGTCGAACCATCTGGCAAAACCGGAGTGGAATATTCATAGTGTTTCTTCGTCAACCGGTAACCACACATTACATGCTGTCGGAACAGCAAGAGCCATTAAATACTATGGGGAAAAAGCGGTTTCAATTAGTGGTCAGGGAGAATCTTCAGTTAGTGAAGGCTATGTTTATGAAGCCATCAACGGAGCTGATAAGGAAGAATTGCCTGTAATTTTTGTTATCCAGGATAATGGATATGGAATTTCGGTCCCTAAAAAAGACCAGACTGCACAACGGAAGGTTGCCAATAACT
The DNA here is from genome assembly GCF_009762775.1 of Maribellus comscasis. Classification (GTDB taxonomy): domain Bacteria; phylum Bacteroidota; class Bacteroidia; order Bacteroidales; family Prolixibacteraceae; genus Draconibacterium; species Draconibacterium comscasis. Next base: position 6,613,689 of record NZ_CP046401.1, read on the forward strand.
TCAAAGGATTCAAAAATCTGAGAATCATTCATTGTAACGGGAAAGATGTTTTTGACTCGATGAATGCAATGGAAGAGGCTAAAAAATATGCTATAGAAGAATCAAAACCAGTGATTGTTCAAGCCAATTGTGTGCGTATGCACTCACATTCCAATTCCGATGACCACCTGCTGTATCGCAGCCAATCAGAACGGAATTATGTGGAAGAATATGATCCGCTTGCAAAGTTTAAACGTTTGTTAATTAGGTATAAACGTTTCACTGAAGAGGAAATTCAAACGCTGGAAGAAGATACCAAAAAAACGATAAAAGCGGCGCATAAAGCTGCGATGTCAGCACCCGATCCTGCTCCGGAATCCGTTTTGGATTTTGTAGTGCCTGAACCGTATGTTTCTCAAAAATATCCTGATGGATTACACAATGCAGAGGGAGAAAAAAAGAAAATGATTACGGCTTTGAATGAAACCTTAAAAGCTGAATTCAGAGAGAATCCTGATACGTTTATCTGGGGGCAGGATATGGCCAACAAGGATAAAGGAGGCATATTTAATGTTTCAAAAGGAATGCAGCAGGAATTTGGCGCGGAAAGGGTGTTTAACGCTCCAATTGCTGAAGACTTTATTGTTGGTACCGCAAACGGAATGTCGCGCTATAATGAAAAAATAAGGGTAGTAGTTGAAGGAGCTGAGTTCGCTGATTATTTCTGGCCGGCAATGGAACAGTATGTCGATACCAGTCATGATTACTGGCGATCGAATGGAAAATTTAGTCCAAATGTGACCATTCGCCTTGCTTCAGGAGGGTATATCGGAGGAGGAATGTATCACTCACAGAATTTAGAAGGCTCTTTGGCAGCAATACCTGGTGTACGAATAGTTTACCCTTCGTTTGCAGACGATGCTGCCGGGTTGTTGAGAACTTCGATTCGTTCAAAAGGAATGACGATGTTTATGGAGCCCAAGGCTTTATACCAGGCACCACAGGCGGCAACTATTGTTCCCGATGATTTTGAAGTACCATTTGGGAAAGCCAGAATCCGAAAGGAAGGTGCAGATATTTCAATTATTACCTACGGAAATACAACTCATTTGAGTTTGCAGGCAGCAGAAAAATTGCAGGAAGAAGGACTAAGTGTTGAAGTCCTTGACTTGCGTTCGCTGGTACCTATGGATGAAGAAGCAATTATAAAAACGGTGAAAAAAACGAATAAAGTATTGATTGTTCATGAAGATAAAGTCCACGGGGGCTTTGGTGGCGAAGTAGCTTCTTTTATCATGGAAAATGCGTTTGAATATTTGGATGCGCCGGTGCGAAGAGTAGGTTCAACATTTACACCAGTCGGTTTTAACCGTATTCTGGAAAAGGCTATACTTCCCAATACGGAAAAAATATATAATGCCGTAAAAGAATTAGTTAAGTATTAAATTTGAAATCATGAGCAAAACTGCAATAATATATAGTTTTCATACTCAAAAGTCGAAAAAAGTTGCTGAGAAGATTGTTGATGTTTTTGGCAAAGAAGAAATTGACGCCATTAATGCTGAAGAAATTACTACAGAAACCTTTGAAAGCTACGACAATTTTATACTCAGCGCACCAACCTGGTTTGATGGTGAACTTCCAAACTATTGGGACGAATTTGTGCCGGATTTGGAAGATATGGATTTAAAAAATAAAACTTTTGCCGTTTTTGGGTTGGGTGACCAAAAAGGATATCCTGAGAATTTTTGTGATGCAATAGGAATACTGGTTGAAATACTGGAGGAATGCGGGGCTAAGGTGATTGGAAAAATTCCTGCCGAAGGATACACCTTTGAATCGTCTAGAGCACAAAGAGGCGATACTTTTGTCGGATTACCTCTTGATCAGGAAAACCAGGCTCGTTTAACGCAGAAAAGAATTCAGTCCTGGATAGAACAATTAAAAGAGGAAATGAAGTAATAAAATCATTTAGAGATAGATAGTTGAGAGAAAGAGGTTGTCTGAGAAAGGCAGCCTTTTTTATTGACTCGTATTTTATTACATTTGGTTAAACGCATTATTTGTGAAAAAGACAGAAAAGAAATTTATTAAACTTCCGGAATACCCGGGAGGAAAAGAAGCGCTACAAAAGTATATAAAAGAAAATTTGGTTTACCCAAAAGAGGCGGCTGCAAATCGTGTTGAAGGTATTGTTTATTTGGTAGCCGAAATAAATGATAATGGCGATGTTGAAGGAATACAAATTCAAAAAGGGCCGGGCTACGGGTGTGATGAAGAAGCCGCCCGGTTAATTAAAAACATTCGTTTTGGAGGAGTTAAAAACCGGGGAATACGGCTAAAGACAAAAAAAAGGTTCAAAATAGATTTTAAACTGCCGCCTGAAAATAATATCCATTATAAAATTACCAGTAAGAAAACGAAAGATAACATTAAAAGCAAATCCAAAACAAAGAATTATTCTTACTCAATTCAGATTAAGAAATAAATATTCCTCATGATTATTTATTTTTTTCAAACGCAATCACTTTAAAATAAATAAATTACACAAATGTGTTCAATGTTTTTTTTATTTGTTCACAAAAGTAAATAAAATGAGTGTCGTTTTGTCAGGTATGAGTCGTGGTACGATTTTGTATGTATTAAACTGTATGATTTGAATATTTCGGACAATGGAACTAAATAAACTTGAATATTGTATTTAAATCAAGTCTATTATTGTTAAATAGATAAGTAATCAACAACGAAAGGTTATTATTTTATTCCTATAAATTTCCAATTTGCATGGAGTTATGTTTTCAAATCGTATTTATTGATTAATTTTGTCACTTTTTAATAACCAAAAATTCTTGAAAATTGGCTGATACAAGATACATATTCGTGACAGGTGGTGTTACATCGTCGCTTGGTAAAGGTATTTTAGCTGCTTCGCTGGCTAAATTGCTGCAATCGCGTGGCTACAATGTCACAATTCAAAAACTGGATCCATATATTAATGTTGATCCCGGGACTTTAAATCCGTATGAACATGGTGAATGTTTTGTTACCGAGGATGGCGCTGAGACCGACCTGGATTTGGGACACTACGAACGTTTCCTGAATACACCAACATCTCAGGCAAACAACGTAACTACCGGAAGAATATATCAGTCAGTAATAAGTAAAGAAAGGCGGGGTGATTATTTGGGGAAAACGGTTCAGATTATTCCCCATATAACCGATGAGATCAAAAGAAGAATTAAAATTCTTGGTTCAAAGGGAAAATACGATATTGTAATTACTGAAATTGGTGGTACAGTTGGTGATATCGAGTCGCTTCCCTACGTCGAATCTGTTCGTCAGTTAAAATGGGAATTAGGATCAAAAGCATTGGTAATTCATCTTACTTTGGTTCCCTATCTGGCTGCAACAGGAGAGCTCAAAACAAAACCAACTCAACACTCTGTAAAAGTTTTGCTTGAAGCAGGGGTTCAACCCGACGTACTTGTATTAAGAACGGAGCATGATATCGACAATTCAATTCGGGAAAAAGTTGCATTGTTTTGTAATGTTGCTCTTGAGGCTGTGGTTCAGTCGGTTAATGTCCCAACCATTTATGATGTTCCTTTAAAAATGTTGGAAGAGAAACTGGATCTGACAGTTCTTAAAAAACTCGATTTGCCAATAAACGAAGATATTAATCTTTCTGCCTGGAATAATTTTTTGGTTCAGCTTAAAAATCCAACGCAGACCATTGAGATTGGTTTGGTCGGCAAATATGTTGAATTACATGATGCATATAAATCGATTGCAGAATCGTTGGTTCATGCTGGTGCTGTTAACCGCTGTAAAGTAAATATTAACTGGATTCACTCTGAGACCTTAAAACAAAACAATTACATTAAAAAACTTTCTCACCTCAATGGCGTTATTGTCGCTCCGGGTTTTGGGCACAGAGGAATGAAAGGAAAAATTTTAGCCGCCAAATTTGCGCGGGAGAAAAACGTTCCTTACCTCGGAATTTGTCTTGGAATGCAGGTTGCTGTTATTGAATTTGCTCAAAACGTTCTGAAACTGAGTGAAGCGGATTCGTCTGAAATGAACCCGAAAACTCCCTATCCGGTGATTGACTTAATGGAACACCAAAAAGGAATTACTGATTACGGCGGAACGATGCGTTTGGGAGCTTATGAGTGCAGGATAATCAAAAAAGACTCAAATGTTTGTAAAGCGTATAACAAATTGACTGTTTTTGAAAGACATCGTCACCGTTACGAATTTAATGACACATTCAAAGAACAATATATAAAAGCGGGAATGATTCCTGTAGGGGTGAACCCGGATACAGATTTGGTGGAAATAATGGAGATACCCAAACATAAATGGTTTGTTGGGGTGCAATTCCATCCGGAATACCGGAGTACAGTTCTGAATCCTCATCCTTTATTTGTAGATTTTATAAAAAATTCTTTAGTAGAAGACAATAAAAATGGATAAAAAATCAATTATTGGGATTGTTCTCATATTTGCCATCTTGGTGGTTTTTTCGGTCATAAATCAGCCATCAAAAGAAGAAGTAGAAGCAGCCAAGAGAAAACGAGACTCGATTGCCCAAGTGGAAACGCAAAGAGCAATCGAAGCTCAACAGGAAGCTGAAGTTCAGAAAATACAGGATACAGGTCAAGCAGATTCGACTGAAGATGCCGGGATTTTGGCACAGCAGAAAATGGATGAATTTGGCGCATTTGGGAATAGTGCTGTTGGGGAGGAAGAATTTTATGCACTTGAAAATAATTTGATGAAGGTTACTTTTTCAAGTAAAGGTGGTAGAATTTATTCTGTTCTGTTAAAAGGTTATAAAACATACCAGGGGGATTCGCTTATACTTTTTGATGGCCCGGAGACAATTTTCGGATTAAACTTTTTTGCACAAAACAGAAGTATACAAACGGAACAGCTTTATTTTAAAACCAATACGCAGAAAAAAAATACAGTTGTAACTGGTCCATCCGTAAAACGCGGAAGCGAGGGCAGAATAAAATTTAATGAAGAAAATCCAGGTGGAAAAGAGTCAATTGCTTTCAGGCTTGAGCTTGCTCCCGGAAAGTTTATGGAATTTGTTTATACACTGAGTTACAATTCATATATGGTTGATTTTGATTTGAATATGAATGGAATGGACCAGTATATTGCATCAAATCAATCCTATTTAAATTTTGCCTGGTCGTTTGATGTGCCGCGCCAGGAGAGGGCTTCACGTTTTGGAGAAGACAGGAATACTTATATTACTTACAAATTTTTCGAAGACGAAGTTGATAACCTGTCGCAAAATAAAAATGACGATGAAGACTTGAGCACCCGTGTAAAATGGATTGGCTTTAAACAATTGTTTTTTAGTTCGACTATAATTGCTGACGATGCTTTTCCAAATGCACAAATTCGACAAAACAAATACGAAGATAATCCGGATTATTTAGCGAATTTTTCAGCTGATATTGCCTTCCCTTATGAAGGTAATTCTCAGGAAAATATAGGGCTTCAATTTTATTTTGGTCCCAATCATTATCAAACGTTGAAACAATATGATATTGATTTGGAACGCCAGATTTATCTTGGATATGCCATTGTTCGTCCTGTAAATAAATATGTTATTATCCCGGTATTTAATTTCCTGCGCAAATACATTGGAAATTTTGGGATTATCATTTTATTACTGACCGTGTTTATCAAAATGATTTTATTCCCGTTTACCTACAAATCTTATATGTCTCAGGCTAAAATGAAAGCCTTAAAACCTGAGGTGGATGAGATTAATGCAAAATTTGGCAGTGGTACCGACAAAGCAATGGAGAAACAACAAGCAACAATGGCACTCTACCGAAAAGCCGGAGTAAATCCGATGGGAGGGTGTTTGCCGATGGTGCTTCAATTCCCGATTTTGATTGCGATGTTCTTTTTCTTTCCGACTTCAATTGAGTTGAGGGGAGAAAGTTTCCTGTGGGCTACCGACTTGTCTACTTACGATTCCATTGTACAGTTACCGTTTGATATTCCAATTTACGGAAGCCATGTGAGTTTATTCTGTTTGTTAATGACGGTAACAACCATTTTTTATACCAGGCTGAACCAGCAAACTACATCGACTCAGGGCATGCCCGGAATGAAAACAATGATGTATATGATGCCGGTAATGTTTCTTTTTATTTTGAATAGTTATCCGGCTGGTTTGAGTTATTATTATTTCCTTGCAAACCTGATAACCATTGGTCAAACCTATTTAATTCGTTCGTTTGTTGATGAAGACAAGATCAGGGCACAATTGCAGGCAAATAAAAAGAAGCCATCCAAAAAATCAAGTTTTCAAAAACGTTTGGAAGATATGGCTAAACAACGCGGAATGCAGATGCCAAAGAAATAAAAGAAGAATTGCAAAAATAAAAGAACCCTGTGAAAGATTTTCGCAGGGTTCTTTTATTTTTGGCTGTATTAATTGTTTTAATTCAAAAAAATAGAAAATCTCATATTAAACTTTTGCATTTAAATTGAATCAAAATAGTTTAAAAAGTAAAATACAAATTTGAATTCAAAAAGTGATTAACAGAATTCTTAACTCAAAAAATTTAACTAAATGAACAAGACATTATTTTTTGTCACGATTTTATTTATCGGATTTTCCTTTGGCTGCGGCAATCAGGGGAATAATAATTCGCAACAGTTTGGCCCGGGGGGCTTTGGAGATCGGGGAAATTTTGATCCGGAGGAAATGGCTGAACGTCAGGTTGAAAGGTTAACCGAGCAGTTAAACCTTAGTAAAGATCAACAAAAACAGGTTTACGACCTCACCATTGAAAATTTTGAAAATATGAGTAAAATGCGTGGTCAGGGGGGAGGCGATTTTGAGGCCATGCGTGAACAGATGCAAAAAGCACGTGAGGAACAAAATAAAAAAATGAAAACTATTTTAAATGATGACCAATGGGAAAAATATGAAGCTTTCCAGGAAGAAATGAGAGCCAGAAGAGGGCAGGGCAGGCCAGGAGGATTTGGCGGACCTGATGGAGGGCAACAATAAATACAAAAGTCAAATAAAGAGGCTGTTGGTTTATATTCCAACAGCCTCTTTACTTTTAGCCCGGTTTCATTTTGTGCCCACAGCGACAAGCGATTTCTGAGCACGAAAATAAATGACATTTTCAGATATTGCAGGGCTCGCCATCAAAACATCGCTCATTGTGGTATGTGAAATTTCTTTAAACTCGGGGCCAGCTTTTATTACAAAAACATCTCCCTTTTCAGCACAGAAATATATATTATCACCTGATGCAACTCCCGATGCGGAGAATCCTCCAACTGACCCCAGGCTTTGTTTGTACATTTCTTCTCCCGTTGTTGCCTTGTAAACAGTTAACGAGCCATTTCCCTGCAGGTTATACAAGTAACCGCGGTAAACCAGCGGTGTTTGCATATAGGCACCTCCGCGTTTGACACTCCAAATAATATAGTCGTTTGACCGTTCATCTTCGCCAAGTGTGATGTCGCCTTTTGCAGAAGGAGTAATTGCGTAAATAGGCGCATACCTGCCGTGTGCATTGTTGATAAAAATAAGGCCGTTCTCAAAAACAGGAGTAGGAGCAGGAATATCACCGCCTCCGCTCATTCTCCAAATTTCCCGGCCGGTTTCAAAATCGTATCCTCCCATATGTTTCCATCCGTTGACAACGATTTGTGATTTTCCGTCTTTTTCAAAAACAGTTGGCGAACTCCAGGTTGAAACTTCATCGCGTGGAGTACGCCATATTTGTTCGCCGGTTTTGACATCAAATGAAGCCAGAAACCCATCGCCAAGAAAATCGCACTGAATGATTACCTTTCCCTTATAAATGATTGGCGAACTTGAAAATCCCCACTCCAACTCCGGAGCATTGTATGGACCGGCATTCATTTTCCCAAGTTGTTTTTCCCATATTAAATTTCCTTCAAAATCATAACAATACAATCCCTGTGAACCAAAAAAAGCAAGCACATGTTTGCCGTCGGTGGCTGGAGTGCAATCTGCGTGTGAGGCCTTGGTATGGCGTTTTACAGCCGGAACACCTTTGAAAGCCAACCGCTCCCAGATAATTTTTCCTGTATTTTTATTCAGACAGTAAATTTTGAACTCATGTTCCGAATCATCTTCTACAGCATCTCCGTCGCCATATAATCCAACTTTTAGATAATTTTCCCCTGAGCCACTTATAGCAGTTGTTACAAAAATTTTGTTGCCCCAGATAACGGGAGAAGAATGTCCCAAACCCGGTATGGATGTTTGCCACAAAATATTTTCCCCTGTTTTAAGATTCCAGTTTTCAACCGTTGCTGAATTTTCGATAAATCCTTTTGCAAAGGGGCCCCTGAAACCGGGCCACTGGTTTAAATAGTTATTTTGAGAGAACAGAGTTTGTATAAAAAAAACAGACAGAAAAGTAAAAACAATTATTTTCATAAATGTTGAAAGTTGATTTTTGAATCTGCTAAAATTGCATAAAAAAATCCACCCGGTAAAATTGGATGGACTTTTGTGTTGCTTTCTTTTCTAACTAAACTTAAAATTCTACTGCTATTTTTTGACTATTGTTCTTTGCTTCTGTTTTTAGATTTTTGAACTCTTTTATATTATCGCCCTCACCAATTTTAATATCAAAGGTGCCGGGATGGAACAGTTTTACCTGTACTGAGTTTCCTTTCATTCTATATATACGAATCAAATCATTGCTACTTGATTTTCTCACTTCTATCAGTTGGTTGGGTTTATTAACCACAATTTCCGGAAGCACATTTTCTGCGCCCATTCCGAAATTATCGAATTGTGATAGTTCCATTGGCCAGCCGGGGAATTCATCACGCACAGGATTAGGGTTATCAACGTCTGCTTTAAAGCGCCATGCATCTATTTTTATTGATCGTTCATTTTTGTCAAATGTAACAAAGCCAAAACCGGAAGAACGAATTTGAGCGTGATTATACCGGCTTTCACTATCGATTGTAATTTTCCCGGGATTCCCAACAGCATATACATAATTCTTATTTCCAAATGCATCGGTATATTTTCCCGTATTCGGATAACCATGTTCCGGGCGATCAAGCACCGGATAGCCGACTTCATCGGGTAAAAACCAGCGTAAGTACATTACTGCAATTGCCGGAGTACAGAAACTCCACCCGGCATCGCGATAATCTTCCAGTCCGTATTGCACCAGCGTTGGCAAATGTTGATCGCCGTTAATATGAAAAACAGCTCCTTTACGCATTAGTTTGATTACTTTATCCCGGCCCGATTTTGGCCATCCTCCTGAATCTAAATCACCGTACAGATACCCTTCCAATCCGCCGTGATGTGTAGCGGCATTGGCAAAAACAGTTTGAGAAAGCAAAACTTTCATATCTACATCTTTCCAGTCTGTAATCCAGTTGTTGAGAAATTTCATTTGCCTGTCGCCTAATAGCTTCACCCCTGTTTTATCCAGAAATGAAAGGTCTTCTCGCGGTTCAACCATATGATCGTGTCTTCCTTCCCAATCAGAAACGGCTTCCGGACCGGTTTTGAAAATGCGGTCGCTTACAATGGCAAAACTGATTCTTCCGTAATTTAAACCAGTGTACCAAACGCTCATTCCCTGCTCAATTGGCGTCGGATCAACCGGGTCAGGTAACTGTCCGCATTGCGTGCGGTTAACGACGTTTACCATTTTCACCGACTGCATAAAACCTCGTGTGTCAGAACTTCCTGCGCCACCCGGTTTGGCAACTCCGCTTTCACCCCATAAATTTCCATGAAAAACATCATGATCGTCGGGTGTACATATGGCTGGTATGTCACGTAATAAATCTCTGAATGCCCAGCCAAACATATAATATTTTCCGAGGTAATTGACTATCGATATATCTTCAGGCTCCCTTTTTATTCCATACCCGCCATTTCCCTCATAAATCTGATCACCGGAGAAATAAAGAATGTCAGGGTTTAATTTCTTTAGATTCTCTACCAATGGTGTATATGGAAACCCAAAATGAAACTGACAGGTTAAACCACCAAATTTCAGAGGTTTATCAACCGGATCTTTACGAATGGTACCGGCATAATAATCAGGAGTTTTTTTGCCTGTCTTATCGGTTTCAATATATTCAATTCTGTATTCTGTGTCTTTTGTGTCATCCCAGTTTTCGAGTTTAAAAACCGCAGTTCTGGAATTTGGCTCAATGGTTTTACTATCGACGGTTTCCCAATTTTCTTCTTTTTTTAGCTGAAGGCTCACTTCCTGATTATCGTCTTCACCGATAGGTGGGAGCAAAGCCATCAGTTTAACCGTTTTATTACTCAAAGTGTACATCGTCCAAAGAATTGGACCAAATGCATTTTCCTGTTTTTCAATTACTTTTGATCCCGAAAATTCAAAATCATCAAAAGAGAATTTTGATTTTCCTGGTTTTTCTGTTTCGCCCATAGGTAAATTATTGGCAATGGCAACCAGGCCTTGAATTCCTTCACCATCCACAACGAGCTCTTCGGTTTTTATTCCGTTTTTATCAACTACATCGAGTTTTAGCTTTGTTGTGCTCCCCGTAACCGTAATTGTAAACTCATCAAAATCAAAACCTTCGGGTAAATCTACTTTTTGGTCTTTCAGAAAAACATAGCCATTCAAATTGACACCTGCTTTTATACCGCCACCAAAATAACAGGCCGCCCGAACATCAGGATCTTCATCGTCTTTCATTCCAACCAGAAAGCCTGCTGAACCCGGCGCACTGCCTTTGTCTTCAAGCATTACTTTTGCTGACAATTTAAAATCGCCCATTTCTTCAGAAATTACATGGGTAAGTAGATTGACCCTTGAATTTTGAATCCCGCCCACGCAATATAGTTTTCCGTTTTCCACTTTCCAGTCTTCCAGCGGTACAGACCAGAAGTCTTTTCCTACCCAGATTCTGTCGTTAGTCAGATCAAAATTGGTTTTAAACTCAAGTTTTTGTTTACAAGAAACCGTAAAAAGTAAAAAAGCAATTAAAGCAATTCCTGGAAATTTCATTTTAATTGGTTTAGATAATTGTACAACTAAAAATTTTAGATTTTCGTCTATCTAAATTGACGAATTTTTATACGCAAACACATATACTTTTTGAGAATAAAACAAACCTAAAGTATTTGAAAATCAAATTTACGACAATACATTCAGATTATTTTTCTATTCTCACAATATATTTTCTAAAAAATGAATGCGAATAATTTTAGAGTGAATTGCGCTTGATGAATGTAAACGGGCTCTTAATCCGGTAAAAATTTTTACTTACAATCATTTCAGCCGCAATACGTCCCATCTCATCGTGATTGGTTGAGATGGTGGTAATTCCATCCTCCAAAATTTCTTTTACAGAGTTGTCATTGTATGCTACAACACCCACGTCGTGCCCCAGCTTCCAAAAATTGCTTTTACAGACTTTGATAAACTGATATAAGTCTTCATCAGAAACTAAAACAAATGCTTCGTCCTTTTTTACGTTATTATCGCTAAACTCTTCGATGATAGAAAAAGGTAAGTCGTTTACCTGGCAAAATATTTGAAACCCACGAACAATGTACCGGGAATAATATTGATTTGAAGGAAAAACAAGGTTTATTTTTTTGTATTTCCGAATCAGGTCAATACCATTTCCAAGTGCCGATTGAATGTCTTTTTCATATTCCTGGTAAACAACCGGATATTCTTTTAAAGACTCCATATTTCGGTCGATTAAAAGTACTTTCTCTTTTTGAATTTTTTTTATAATGTTTATGGCCTGTTGATTGTCACTTTTAAAATGTGGAAGTATTATAAAATAGTCGTAGCTTGAGATCTGGTCGTTAATAATATCTTCGAATTGTGACAAGTCGTAATTGTAAATAAAAACATCAACACTTGCCTTGGTGCCTAAAGTTTCAATCAATGAATAGTAAATACTTCGTTTATAGTTACTTAATTTGTTCAAAATAAGGGCCACTTTCAATTTTTTGAATACGCTGACCTGATTAACATAGTAACCTTTTCCCCGAACAGATGAAAGGATACCTTTCTTTTTTAAAAAAACATACGCTTTTTCAACCGTGTCTCTCGAAAGTAATAAATCTTCACTTGTCTCATTAATCGACGGAACACGTTGTCCTTTTTTAAAAATCCCCGATTCGATATCGGAAATAATAATATTCACAACCTGCTTGTATTTTGGAATTTCGGAATCGTGATTTATACGTAAATACTTGTTCATTTCTCAGTAGTTCAGGACAAAATTATAAAAGTGTTTGTGAGATAGACCATAAAACAGGCATTAAATTTTTTAACTTAAATATTTCTGAACTTTTGTGTGATTATCGCGTTAAACAAACAGAATTAAAAAAACGAATCATGAAAAATTTATTTCCCGTAATTCTTATCTCGTTTTTAATTTTTTCCTGTGGTCAACAGGAGCATAAAACAACTCAGGTGCCCGATCCAGACAATGGAGGTTTAACTTTACCAGAAGGATTCTCAGCCCTCGTAGTTGCTGACGAAATCGGAAAAGGAAGACACATAACAGTAAACGAAAATGGTGATATTTATGTTTCTCTCAGACAGCAAGCGGATAACAAAGGTATCGCCTGTTTAAGAGACACTTCCGGAAATGGAAAAGCAGATGTTGTTGAATACACCGGAGAACACACAGGTACAGGAATTAAACTGCACAAAGGATATTTATATTTTGGTGCTGATACAGCTATTGTCCGCTACCCGATAACACCCGGAGAACTTGTTCCTGGAAATGAATGGCAGATGATTGCCCGTGGTTTTCCAAATGAACGTCAACATGAAGCAAAACCTATGGCATTTGATGGAAAAGGAAACATGTATGTAAATGTGGGGGCACCGTCGAATGCCTGCATGGAACAATCAAGAACAAAGGGATCGCCGGGAATGGATCCGTGTCCGTTGCTTGAAAACTCAGGTGGTACATGGAAATTTAAGGCCGATGTTTTAAATCAGGATCAAATGATTGATGGAGTTCGTTATGTAACCGGAATCAGAAACGGAATGGCCAACTTTTGGAATACCGCTGTTGACGAACTATACGTGGTTCAACATGGCCGCGACCAGCTCGACCAGTTTTTTCCAGAGCTGTATGACGCTGAAGATAATGCCGAATTACCTGCCGAAGAATTATTCCTCGCTACTGAAGGTTCTGATTTTGGATGGCCTTATTGTTATTATGACCAACTCAAGGAAAAGAAAGTTTTGGGACCTGAGTATGGAGGCGATGGTGAAATACAGGGCAGATGTGAAACAAAATCAGATCCGGTAATGGCTTTTCCCGGGCATTTAGCTCCGAACGATTTGCTGTTCTATACCGGCGACATGTTTCCGGAAAGATACAAGAATGGTGCTTTTATTGCTTTTCATGGTTCATGGAATCGTGCACCTGAACCACAAAAGGGGTATTTTGTTGTTTTTGTGCCTTTTGACGGCTCCTTACCATCAGGAGACTGGGAAATTTTTGCAGATGGATTTGCAGGAACAGACAACATAATGAGTACACGTGATGCGGAACACCGGCCTTGCGGATTGGCACAAGGCCCCGATGGTGCTTTGTATGTAGTTGATAGCATTGATGGAAAAGTATGGAAAATTATGTACTCCTCATAAAATAATACAGAAACATTTAACCAAAAATATTTTATATAATTAATAATACCCATGAAATATAAGTTTGCGCTTTTAGTAATATCTGCAGTTCTTTTTGCTGCCTGCGGAGGGAGTAATCAAAAAAACGAAAAATCAGTTATTTCGCAACCCGATCAGTCGGCTCCGGTAACTGAAAAAGCGGCCACTCAAAAGGAACATCCTGGAAAAAAAGTGTACGATTCTGTATGTTTGGTTTGCCACATGGCTGATGGATCAGGAGTTCCGGGAATGCATCCCCCGATTTATGAGTCTGATTTTGTAAACGGTGACGCCGAACAGCTAATAAAAATTATTCTGGAGGGTATGTCAGGGAAAGTGGAAGTTAAAGGAGAAACATACAATAGTATTATGCCTCCTCAGGCGCATCTTTCCAATCAGCAAATTGCTGATGTTTTAAGCTACGTTAGAAGCAGCTTTGGAAATAATTCCGGTCCGATTTTACCGGAAGATGTACAAAAACTTAGAAAGTAGAATATTATTTACCAAGGATTTTAATTGTTGTGCGCCGGTTCAACTGGCGCCCTTCTTCTGTTTTGTTGCTAGCAACAGGCTGGTCTTGTCCGAATCCTTTTGAACGAAGACGAGATTTGTTGATCCCATTTTGTATCAGGTATTCTGCCACCGATTTTGCACGCATTTCTGAAAGCTCTTCGTTTTTATCCTGGTTTCCCGTATCGTCTGTATGTCCCTGGATTTCTATCAACAATGAAGGATTATTCTCCAAAAAGCCGATTAGCTTATTTAGCTCAGGTTCTGATTTTGATAAAATAGAGAATGAATCGGTTTCAAAATAGATATTATACAAATTCATTTCGGCTCCCAATTCAACGGGTTGAAGTTCAATAGTAAAAATATATGGTTCACGAAGCGTTTTTGCATCTTCAAGGCGGAAAGCCTGCGAATAAAACAAATATCCTTCTTTTGAAACATTGAAGGCATAATTTGTTCCTAAAGGAATACAAACCAGCAGTTCTCCTGAATCATCGGTTTTTTCTACCCGCACATTATTGCTTTCTGAAAGATCAACTAAATTAATGCTTGCACGGATTGCCTGCTTTGTTTTGGCATCAATCACACTCGTTTTTGCATAGGTAACAGGTGTTGGCCTGATGCTTTCATCGAGTTCAAATCTGTAAATATCCAGCCCTGATATTTCATTGCGCGCAGAAGCAAAATAGGCGTTTCTTCCATCGGCGCTGATGTTTAAACCCTGCTCGTCGTTTTGTGTATTGACAGGGTATCCAAGGTTTACCGGCTTTGAAAAAACAGAATCAGCAGATAATTTGGATGTAAATATATCATAACCGCCCATTCCGGTATGGTAGTCAGAAACAAAATAAAAATTCCTGTTGTTTGGATGAATAAAAGGAGAAATCTCATTTCCCTCTGTATTTATATTCTCCCCCAAATTTTCAGGTTCTCCCCAAATAATATTTCCAATCGGGTCAAATCCTTTAAATTCAATTTTCCAGATGTCTTTATTTCCCATTCCACCGTTCCGGTTGCTCGAAAAGTATAAAAAGCGGTTATCAGAGGAAAAAGCAGGCTGCGACTCCCAATTTCCGGTATTTACCGGCGCTCCTGCATTTTTTGCCTGCGTCCATTTCTGGTTCGTAAAACGCGAATAATAAATATCACAACTTCCTTTACCGTCGTATCGGTTGCAGGCAGTAAAAAACAGTAATTTCTCATCGGCAGAAAGTATTTCGGCACCTTCATTTTGATGGGTGTTTATTTCGCTTATTGGTTGGGCCTTATTCCAGCCTGCAGAATTTAACTCAGAAAAATAAAAATCTTCCTGTGGGATCCGTCCCGGGATTCTTATCAGGCGGGTGAAAACAAGCTTTTTTTGGTCGAGTGAAATGACCGGCCAGTATTCGTCGTTATTTGAATTTACATTGTTACTTAGTCTTTGAGGATTAAAATCGACAGGATTGTTTTTTGCATTTATTGCAAACTTGCAATTTTCTATCTGTCTTGCAATTTCAGATTTTCTTTCTTCTGAAATATTTCCGCTTTCAAAATAGGTCTTATAATGAAGAAGTGCGTTTTTATAATTAGCCAACGAAAAATAAGCTTCAGCCAAATAAAAGTTTATGAGTGGTTTTTCTGCAATATTCTGAGCCAATATAAGATTTTTGATTTCCAGTTCAGCGTTTTTCATTTCCTTGTAAACATCTGACAATAGAAGATAAGCATCCTGAAAGCCGGAATCTTTTTCTATGATTTTATTCAACTCTCCAATAGCTGACGAAAAATCCTGATTTTTATAATATAGCAAAGCATTATCAAACTGTTTTTGAATTCTTTGATTTGATTGTCCTTCTGAAAAAAAGGGAGTTGTAAAAAAGAATATAAAAATGAGAAACAGGAATTTTTTCGGTAGCATATTTTGCTTCATTTTTATTAACTTGTTATTCGATAAACGATTAAAAGAATGTTCTATTTTCCCGGAAAAAGCGATTAAGGGAATAAAACAGAAATTCAAATTAAACGTTATAAAAATTAAACGTTTAGTTTTCAATGAGAAAGAAAAGTAAAAATTTTTTCGAACAGAATATGCAGATAAGTAAAAAATATTTATTTTTCGGCTGTATGAAATTAAATTATTTAAACACTTTATTTTTATTTTAAGCAACTTTCAAAAGAAATGAAGAAAAAGATTATTAAAAAAGGCAATCATCGTTTTGCAGATGACTCCGATTTTAATTCAAACAGAAAAGCAGGTAGCTCCAAAAGCAAAAGCTCCAAAAAAAGATTGTCAATTTATGAAGATTTCGAAGATGAAGATGATGATTTTCAGAACTACGAAAAATTCAAAAAGAAACGTAAATAGACGAATCTTTTCCAGTCTCCAACTTTTTTCGCAAGATTAAAATGAGATAAATTTTCAACATATAGTTTTTTACCCCAGACTTCCGACAAAGGATTATTCCTGTTTGTTCTATTCGTAAAATGCCTCAATACCGGGATAGTGGTATTTAGCTTTTGCAATTTTTTCAGGAAAACAAAAATAGTCAGCCTTTGCATGCAGGCATTCTTTGCCTTCACCGTCGAGCAGAGTGCATTCTATTTTGGCAATTTTTCCTTCTGTAGAAGTTAGTTTACCTTTTATGGTTACTTCACCTTTTGAAATGTAAACAGGTTTTAAATAATCAATATTTAATGAAGAAGTCACTCCCGAAGTATTTTTTTTAAGCAAAACAATCCATCCGGCAAGTTCGTCAACCAATGTAGCCTGAATTCCGCCATGTAAAACTCCTAACCATCCTTCCATCGATTTGCTTGGCATCCATTTGGCAACTATTTCCTCGCCGTTTTCCCAAAATTCCAGTTTTAGCCCCATCTCATTAAAAGGTGAACACCCAAAACAGTTATACTCTTTTCTTGATGAATCTTTTTCGGTAAAAGGATTTTTGATTTTTTTCATAAAATTGTTTAAAACAAAAACAGGCCGGAAAAACCAGCCTGTTAAATAATATATTATTAGTTATTCCCAAGTATTAACGGTAATCCTTCATCGCCGCTACCTATAATAACTACCTTTGAGTTTGGCGATTCGGCCAGTTGTATGGTTGCTTCAATTCCACGCTGTTGCAAAATTGCCTTTGTTAAACTGGCATTGATAATCCGGTTGTAGTTGGCAATCCCTTCTGCTTCAATCCGGCGGCGTTCAGCTTCCGATTCTTCCCGTTGCAAACGGAACTCGTAAGCCAAGGCTTCCTGTTCCTGTTTAAGTTTACTTTCAATGGCACCTTTTATTTGTTCCGGCAAATTAATAGAACGAATAAGTAACGCACGCATGTTAATATGGTTTTCTTCCAGAACTTTACGCGTTTCGTCTTTTATCGTTTGCTCTACTTCGGCCCTTTTTGTTGAATAAATTTCTTCAGCAGTATAACGCCCGGCAACCTGACGAACAGCGGAACGAACTTCAGGAACAACCAGCACGTTGATATAGTTGACTCCAAATTGTTCGTGCAGATATCCTATTTTATCATAAATAGGATTAAACCGTACGGTGATATCTGTATTAATTGATAACCCGTTTTTATCAAGTACATCCATGGTTTCTTCACGCTGCTGTTCACGCACATTGTAAATGTACATTTCATTCCACGGTGCAATAATGTGAAACCCTTCTCCATAAACATGTTCCTTGTCTAAACCAGTTGTATAAGGCCTGAAAACTACACCTCGTTCTCCGGCTTCTATTATTAAAAACATACGCCCGCCAAACAGCAATAGCACAATTAAAACCACAACTGCAATAACGATGTAAGAAGTCTTAAAATTGAATTTCATAATAAGTAGTTTTTTGTTTAATCACAAATTTACAAAGTTTGGGGAGTCTGCAAATTATAATATCACTTTATTCATAGAATATGTAAAAACTGTTTTGTAACGATTATGATTATTATATTTGAATTCAAATACCCGAGAATATGAAAAAAAGAATATTTTTATTATTTCTGGTTTTTGCAGTTATCACCACGAGTGCCCAGGATTTTTTTCACCAGGAATTTAATAACCGTAAAAAATACGTTCTTCTTACCAATCCAACAGTCAGGAATTTAAAAACAGTCCGCTATCTTGAAAATGCCGGTTTACTTGATATAAAAAAAGGAAAAACACGGTTTGTTGGTGTTTATTTTGAAGGACAGAACTACGATTTTGGCGAAACCAAAGCATATATTCGGGAAAACAACTTGAAGAATTTTTATTTACACGAAATAAAGGGAGATTTAACTGAGGATAATCTTTTTGAGAAAAATGATTGTACTGCAGATTTGGAATTGATTTTTAAAAACTCAGTGGGCGTGTTCTTTTTTGGCGGGCCTGATATTCCTCCCGGCGTATACGGTGAAAAAAATACTCGCTCTATTGTAACCGACCCTGCCCGTCATTACTTTGAAACTACTTTTCTTTTTCATCTTCTGGGGAGTTCGCGGAATGAACAATATGAGCCTTTTTTAAAAGAAAAACCAAAGTATTTGGTCACAGGGTTTTGCCTCGGAATGCAAACAATGAATGTAGCTACCGGCGGGACGTTGATACAGGATATTCCTTCCGAAATTTTTGGTGCTGAAAATCCTGAAGCTGCTTTAAAAATAGGCCGTACAAATTTACATCGTAACTACTGGCAGGAAATTGTTGAAGACACCTTACTTATGGGAATAAATCTTCATACAATAAAATTTACTGATAATCCTTTTTTTGGTGATGTTGTAAAGGTTTCGAAACGCTGGGAGCCGCGTATATACAGCAGTCATCATCAGGCTGCTGAGAAGCTTGGAAAAGGATTGGAAGTAACAGCTCTTTCTCCTGATGGAAAAATTGTAGAAGGACTTGTTCACAGCGTTTATCCCAATGTTTTTGCTGTTCAGTTTCACCCCGAAGTTCCCGGCCTGTACGAAGATTTGTATGTAAGGAAGTTTCATCCCGAAGACGAAGCAATGAGTTATAACGACATTATTGGAAAACAAAGTGTTAAGTTTCACGAGCGTTACTGGGAACACATCTCTAAAATCATTAGAAAAGCAAAGAATAAAAGATAAAGTCGTTTTCAATTTCTTAACGTATCATTGATATTTGCCCCGATAATAAGTAGATATCCTGCTTTTCATAATTTTGCCCTCTTATTACAAAAATAGAGAAATGACGGGAATTGCACTTGGTAATATGGAGTTGGCGATTGATAAAAAGCGGGCGAGGCTGGCGGTTTCTTTGGTATACTTTTGTATGGGGCTGGCCTTTGCTTCCTGGGCAAGTCGTATACCGGATATAAAAACAACACTTCAACTTAGCGATGGTGTTTTTGGAAGTATTCTGTTTGCACTTCCCGTCGGACAATTTTTGATGATGCCTTTTTCAGGAAAGCTTGTTACCCGTTTTGGAAGTCATAATGTTTTAAAATTTGCTTTACCTGCCTACACCTTTGCTTTAAGTGGTATTGGATTAGTGCAGGCTGGCTGGCAATTGGCCGGTGTTCTTTTTCTTTTTGGCATTTTTGGAAACATGTGTAATATTTCAGTAAATACTCAGGGAGTTGCAGCTGAACGCCTTTATGGCCGTCCAATTATGGCTTCATTTCATGGCGGTTGGAGCCTGGCAGGATTTACAGGAGCGCTTATTGGTTTGGTAATGGTAAATTTGAAAGTGGCTCCATTCTGGCACTTTGTTGTAATAATTCTGATCGTTTGGGGCATTGTAAAAATTAATTACCCTTACTTGTTGCGCAGTGAGGCACACAAAGGGAAAAATGAACCACGTCGGAAATTTTTTATGAAACCCGACGGGATTTTGCTGCAACTCGGTATAATAGGTTTTTTTAGTATGGCCAGCGAGGGAGCCATGTTTGATTGGAGCGGAGTCTATTTTAAAGATGTAGTAAAAGCACCTGATTCTTTGGTTATTCTCGGATATACTTCTTTTATGATTATGATGGCGACAGGCCGCTTTCTGGCTGATTACCTGATTTCAAAAATAGGTCGAAAACGGTTAATGCGAATTTGCGGAATTATGATTTCAGGCGGACTTTTCACCTCTGTTATTTTTCCATACCTGATTCCCAGTACCATCGCATTTATGATGGTCGGACTGGGAGTTTCCAGCATTGTACCTACTGTTTACAGCACAGCTGGCAAGCAACATAAAATTCCACCCGGAATTGCTCTGGCAACCGTTTCAAGCGTAAGTTTTCTGGGATTCCTGATGGGACCGCCTCTTATCGGTTTTATTGCTGAGGCTTTTGGATTACGTTATTCTTATGCGGTTATTGGCGTTTTTGGAATCGGGATTACACTTTTGGTTGCCAAAGTTAAAGCCTTACAAAGCGAAGGCTAAAGTGTTCGCTGTTGAAGATGAGATTTGTTTTAAGAGCACGTTTTTAATACCGGGCAGATGTAATCTTTTTGCATATAATATTAAACTTAAAACATCTTTACTATTTTTGCGGCCTCAATTAATAGGGTGTTATATGAAATTTCTGGATGAAATAAAACGACGACGAACCTTTGGGATTGTAAGCCACCCGGATGCGGGGAAAACAACACTTACCGAAAAGTTGCTGCTTTTTGGAGGAGCTATTCGTGTTGCAGGCGCGGTGAAAAGCAATAAAATAAAAAAAGGTGCTACATCGGATTTTATGGAAATTGAACGCCAGCGTGGTATTTCTGTTGCTACTTCAGTTATGGGTTTTGAATACGATGGCTACAAAGTAAACATTCTTGACACGCCAGGTCACCAGGATTTTCAGGAAGACACGTTTCGCACCCTCACAGCGGTTGACAGTGTTATTATTGTCATTGACGCGGCAAAAGGAGTAGAACCGCAGACTGAAAAACTAATGAATGTTTGCCGGATGCGTAAAACGCCGGTTATTGTTTTTGTAAATAAAATGGACCGTCCGGCGGGTGACTCGTTTACTCTGATGGATGAGATTGAAGAACAGCTGAAAATTCAGGTTCGTCCTTTGAGCTGGCCAATAAACAACGGGCCCGATTTTAAAGGGGTGTACAATATTTTTAATCGTAGCTTAAAGCTTTTTAATCCAAATATTCAGGAAATTGAAGAACGAATAAAGTTTGAGGACATCAGCAGTCCCGACCTGGAGGATCACATTGGTGACGATGCAGAAACGCTGCGCGAAGAGCTGGAACTGGTCGAAGGGGTTTATCCGGAATTTAATAGTGAAGAATATCTGGCCGGCGATTTGGCTCCGGTATTTTTTGGCTCGGCATTATATAATTTTGGAGTTCAGGAATTACTGGATGCTTTTTTACAAATTGCACCTTCGCCAAAACCCAGTTTTGCAGAAGAACGTGAAGTAAAACCTGATGAAAGTGGTTTCTCAGGATTTGTTTTTAAAATTCACGCCAATATTGATCCGAATCACCGCAGCAGAATTGCCTTTGTAAAAATCTGTTCGGGAAAATTTGAACGAAATAAGATGTATAAACACATCCGTTCCGGGAAAACAGTGCGTATTTCCAGCCCAACAGCTTTTATGGCATCTCAGAAAGAAATAGTTGAAGAGGCTTTTCCCGGCGACATAATAGGCGTTCCCGATAACGGCAACTTTATAATCGGCGATACAATTACGGATAACGAAGAGATTCATTTTAAGGGACTTCCCAGTTTTTCACCTGAGTTGTTCCGGTATATTGAAAATGCAGACCCGATGAAGTCAAAACAATTGGCAAAAGGAATTGACCAATTGATGGATGAAGGAGTTGCACAGCTATTTACCAGCCAGTTTAACGGTCGTAAAATTATTGGTACTGTAGGACAGTTGCAGTTTGAGGTAATTCAATATCGTTTGGAACATGAATACAATGCCAAATGCCGTTTCGAACCACTATCGATGTATAAAGCATGTTGGATTGAATCGGATGACCCAAAAATTCTTACGGAATTTAAAAAACGAAAGCATCAAAAAATGGCAAAAGACAAATTGGGAAGAGATGTTTTTATGGCCGATTCATCTTTTATTTTGCAAATGGCGCAGGATGAGTTTAAGGGTATAAAATTTCATTTCACATCAGAATTTTAAATACCTTTGATAGAAAAAATGGTCATCCTTGATACTTTCTATGACAGCTCAACTTTTACTTATTTTGTACTTCCTTTTCTGATTTTCCTGTCACGAATTCTGGACGTTACAATTGGAACCATTCGTATTGTTATGGTTTCAAAAGGGCAGAAATTATGGGCACCATTTTTAGGTTTTTTTGAGGTGTTTATTTGGCTGGTTGCTATTTCTAAAATATTTCAGGATTTAGACAACTGGGCTTGTTATTTTGCTTATGCGGGAGGTTTTGCCACCGGAAATTATATCGGTTTGATAATTGAAGAGAAACTTGCTGTTGGCATTGTAAAAATTCAGATAATAACACGAAAGGAAGCTGCCAGCTTAATAAGCAATTTAAAAGGATCCGGGTACGGAATTACACATCACAATGCCCGGGGAGGATCTGAAAGTGTAAGCATTATTTACAGCATCATCAAACGAACAGAGATTCAAAAGGTAGAGCGGATTGTGAAGGAAACCAATCCAAACGCCTTTTATTCCATTGAGGATGTAAAATCAGTTAGTCGTGGTGTATATCATCCTAAACCTGTTCGCCGCCGCATGCGCAAAGGAAAATAAAAAAGACGGCTTTTGACCGTCTTCCTGTTTTTATTTAACCGATACCGCCTCTTTAAATTCTCGTATTATTGAATCAAAAGTTTCTTTTACGGAAATTATTTTGGATGATCTGAATGCATTTGAACCTGCAAAAGCATATCCACCGTTAAAATTTCCTTTCATTGCACTCATTAAAGCTGCGAAAATGCAATAGGGTGTTTTTTCAAAATTGCACGTTTTTAAACATTTGTAAGGGCATTTCACCGGTTTTTTTTCACCGCGGTTAATTTTTTCAATAAATTCATTCCTTATGGCTCTTCCCGGCAATCCAACCGGACTTTGAATAATTTCCATGTCCTCTTCTTTTGAATCGATATAGGTTTGTTTAAATGCCCGGGAAGCGTCGCATTCGTCGGTCGTTACAAACCGTGTTCCCATTTGCACTCCGGACGCACCCAAATCCATAATTTTTTTGATGTCGGAGCCGGTATATATTCCACCGGCAGCTATTACCGGTATATTTTTATTGTATTTTTCCTCAAAGGGTTTTACATGACTAACAACCTCAGGAACCAGTTTTTCAAGGGCAAAATCAGGATTATCCAGTTGTTCGCGTTTGAAACCTAAATGTCCGCCGGCTTTGGGACCTTCAACAACAAAAGCATCAGGCAAATAATCATAAAGTTGTTTCCATTTTTTACATAAAATTTCGGCTGCTCTTCCGGAAGAAACAATAGGAACCAACTTGGTTTTTGAACCTTTTGTCAAAAATTCCGGTAAGTTCATTGGCAGGCCTGCACCGGAAAAAATAATATCCACTTTTTCTGAAATGGCTGTTTTTACCATATCCGAAAAGTTGGTCAGCGCCACCATAATATTTACACCTATAATTCCATTTGTTTTTTCTTTTGCTGTTTGAATTTCTCTTTTTAATGCCCGAATATTTGCTTCAATAAAATCGCGTGCGTAGTCCTTTTCAAACATTCCGATTCCAACGGCAGCTATTACGCCAACGCCTCCTTCATTTGCGACTGCTGCAGCAAGCTTTGACATTGATATACCAATTCCCATACCTCCTTGTATGATCGGAAGTTTAATGCTTAAATCTCCAATATTTAAAACTTTCATTTTTAGTTTTTAATGTGAATTTGGCAAAGGTAATTGTAATCATGGCGCGAAATTGACTAATTATTATTTAGACATGATTTAATTACTGGTACGAAATATTGTTGTAGAATCATTTTAATGAAATGAACATGAGTTATTTGTGACGTTTTTGTGATTTACTTTGAGTTTTCTTAATTTGAACTTTTTAACCATATTTTCAGGTTTTCAGCGCATATTTTTTTAAAAATATTTTAAACAAGGATTGTAGTCAAGCTCTTTTTTATTTAACTTACAAAACATAACTTTTTGAAATTATGAAAACCAGTCGGCGTAGTTTTTTAAATACTACTGTAAAAGCGGGGGCAGCGATGGCAGTTGTTCCAGGAATTAGTTTTTCGCAGCAAAGTTCTGTAAAGATAGAAGTTGTTAATCCTCGAAATCGCGTACCCGTTAGTTTGATTATCGATGATTCTACCACGCTTGTAAACATGGCTTATTACGGGATTCCGCAATTTGCTGAGGTTTTCCCTGAAAATTACAAGCAGAACTGGAGAAAGCTGCCGCATGAAATCCCGGACAGTTTTGTTCGTGAATTTGGTGAATGGGCAATAGAGAATGGGGTGAAAGGAAAATACAGTATTGTTCCCTATCCGGCGTGCACAGGGTGGGTGAGTCGATTTATTCCAGGATGGACTGAAAGAGAACTGCAGAATAGTCTTAATCTTGTTCGAGAGGTTATTTTGCCCAACTGGGATATTCACCCCGAAATGATTAGTCATACCCGTGTGATTGATATTAAAACCGGGAAACCTTTTCCGCATGCAACGCCTGAATACATGGAAAACTGGGAGTGGAGCCAAAATAAAAGTGCTGATGAGTTGGGAGCATATCAGGCCTACGCGTTAAATATTTTGAAGGAAGCAGGATTACCTTGCGAGGGAATAACAACTCCAGGGGGGTATGCCGGACGGAATCAGGATAATCTCGCTTTGGGAACTTTACAAGCAGTTCGCGATGTTTATGGTGCTGAAATTCCACATTATTTTAGAGATTTGTATACAGAAAAGGATAAAAGTGTTGCCCCGCAAGTAAGATTTCCTTCCGGTTTGGATACAGACGATCCTAAATGTGTGGTTTCAATTTTGGGTTGTACCGGAGACTGGTTTGGCGGCTGGGATGGATTGGTACCCGGCGATGTGAATAAATTTATTACATCCGATTTACAACAGGGAAGGATGGTTGAGGTTATTGATTCAGGAGAGCCCGCTGTTATGGTTTGTCACTGGCCCGGAATTTATTACAATGGCGAAAAAGTTGGATTTAATATTTTAAAACAGGTGGTGCATCGGTTGAATCAAAAATACGACCATTTAACTTGGATGAAACTTGCGGAGATTTCGCGTTATTGGGCAGCAAAAGAATTAACAACTATTGAGGCGGACAAAAAGACTATCCGTTTAAAAGCACCTTTTGCCGCCAACGATTTTACGATAAAAGTAAACGGTCGCGTTCGTAAAGTTAAAATCAACAATCAGATCGTTTTAAATCAGGTTTCGAAAAAAAATGAAATAAAAACGAACTCATTTTATTCCGATAATTCTGAGTCTCTTTTGTGTTTTAATCTAGAAAAGGGAGTTACAGAAATATCTGTCTAGTCAACTCTGAAAATTGCCCGAACAGGAGAACCATCTGCTTTTTCATATTTTAAAGGAAAGCAGGAAAATTCTCCTGTAGCTTCTTTTAGGCTTTCAGGAAAAACAAGGTTTTCAATAATAATCAAACCTTTTTCAAAAATGGAATAGTGATTTTTGTAATCGTTGCTTTCCATCGGGTCAACGGAAATGACATCAAAACCAATACCTTTTAATTTAAAAGAAAGCAAATATTCTGTCGCTTCTGAATTCAAAACAGGGAATCTGCCAAAATATTCTTCTTCGCCCCAATAGCGGCTCCATCCCGTTTTGAATAGTACAAAATCGGTTTTGGAAATCGATTCTTTGTAATTCACCAAAATATCTTTCCCGATGATTTGAACGTCAGATGAAACAGAAATAATCAATGCTTGTCCTAAAAAAGAATCAATATTCATTTCATTCAGAAAAAGGCCATCTTTTAACATGTGGGCAGGGGCATCAATATGTGTTCCCAAATGCGAGTGAAATCTAAAATGGGTTTCACGATAGCCATTTTTTTCAATAGTTGCAGTGGCAGTAAATTGAGGTGAAGAGATTCCCGGATAGACAGGACTTTCATTGTTTAACCGATGTGTTAAATCGTAGAGTTTCATTCACAAATTTTTATTCAAAACTAATTATCTTTTATGGGTTGGTAAAAAATTTATAAGATAGTTTACTCAACAAAAAGAGAAAACAAACGGCTATCCGAAAATAATAAGGAAATAATGATATAAGATGCTCCGTTTTTGCCTGTTTTTATTTTATCTTTTAACCTTATAATATTAACAGGTTGTTATGAGTTTGTTTCAAAACAAGTCTTTAGGGATTGAGGAAGAAGTAGAGAAAGCGCTAAGCAAAAAATTTGGAAAGGACGTTAAAATTCAATCTTCCGGCTCTTTGGGAGGAGGATGTATCAATCATGCATCGAAAATAAAAACAAATGTGGGTGA
Source organism: Maribellus comscasis (assembly GCF_009762775.1). Classification (GTDB taxonomy): domain Bacteria; phylum Bacteroidota; class Bacteroidia; order Bacteroidales; family Prolixibacteraceae; genus Draconibacterium; species Draconibacterium comscasis. The sequence goes on from NZ_CP046401.1 coordinate 6,640,240, forward strand.
GTTTTTTTTGAAGTGGAACGCAAACTGTGCGGCAGATATTTTTTTGCGCGAGGCTGAAAGTCTGAAAGAGATGAATAAAGCGGCGAATGGAGAAATACTTGTTCCGGAAGTTTATGCCTCAAAAATGGTGGATAATACCCCTGGATTTTTGGTACAGGAATTTTTACCGCCAAGATATTCAAAAGCGGGTGACGACGAGAAACTGGGAGCTGGGTTGGCTGTCATTCATAAATATACCAACAAAAATAATGGTTTTTACAACGATAATTATTGTGGGGCCACGCAGCAAAATAATCGTTGGAACAAAAGCTGGGCTGAGTTTTTTCGCGATAATCGTTTAGGGTTTTTGCTCGACTTGATTCAGGATGAAAGACCTTTACCCGCTACTGAAATGCAGGCTTATGAAAAGCTTTTGGCCAGAATTCCGACGCTGATACCTGAAGAATCAACACCCGTTTTAATTCACGGCGATTTATGGTCGGGCAATTACATGATTACTGAAAAAGGTCCGGCTTTAATCGATCCGGCCTCATATTATGCCGACCGGGAAATGGAGTTTGCCATTATGACAATGTTTGGTGGTTTTAGTCAGCGTTTTTACGATGCCTACAATTCGGTAAATCCGTTGTTTTCTGACTGGCGCGACAGAAATCAACTGTACCAGTTGTACCATGTATTGAATCACTATTATTTGTTTGGAGGCGGATACCAAAGCCAGGCATATCAAATTGCCCGTTATTATATTTAATAAATCAGATAAATATGAGAAATGGTATTGCTGAACCATCAATTTCTGCATAATTTAGCTCCCAAAACCAAAAACGAGCAATGATAACACAAAAGGCAAAAGAGATAAAACCTTTTATTGTAATGGAGGTGATGGAGAAAGCTGCAGAGATGGAGCGAAAAGGAATAAATGTAATTCATCTCGAAGTGGGGGAACCCGATTTTAATGTGCCTCAATGTGTTTCTGAAGCTGTAAATCAGGCTTATGTTGAAGGAAGAACCCACTACACCCATAGTTTGGGAGATCCTGAATTAAGAGAAGAGATTGCAAAAAAGTACAAAAGGGAATATGATGTTACTGTTTCTCCTGAACAGATTATTGTAACTTCAGGAAGTTCGCCTGCAATTTTATTAACACTGGGCGTATTGTGTGAAGCTGAAGACGAAGTGATCCTTTCCGATCCTGGCTACGCTTGTTATCAGAATTTTATTCGCTTTATAGGGGCAAAAGCTGTTAAGGTTCCCGTTTATGAAGAAGATGGCTTTCAATACCGTCCGGAAGAAATTTGTAAAAGAATTTCAGAAAAAACAAAGGCTATTCTGATTAACAGTCCGATGAATCCAACGGGAAATCTGTTATCTCCGGAAGTTATGCAGGATTTGCTTAAGTTTGATGTTCCTGTTATTTCCGATGAGATTTATCACGGACTGGTTTATGAAAATCGTGCTCATTCCGTTTTGGAATATTCAAAGGATGCTTTTGTTTTAAATGGATTTTCAAAGTTATATGCCATGACCGGCTTGCGACTGGGATATGTAATTGCGCCACAGGAATATATTCGCCCCATGCAAAAGTTGCAACAGAATCTATTTATATGTGCAAGTTCAACCGCACAGCGAGCAGGAATTTCAGCCCTTAAAAATGCCGCGATAGAAGTTGAGCAGATGAGAAAAACCTATGACAAACGTCGGAAATATCTTGTTAACAGGCTTCAGAAAATGGGATTTAACATTTTAGTACCGCCAACCGGGGCATTTTATGTTTTTGTAAATGCAAAACATTTGTCAAACAACAGTTACAACCTGGCTTTCCATATTCTCGAAAATGCACATGTTGGAGTTACTCCCGGTGTTGATTTTGGTGAAAACGGAGAAGGCTTCCTTCGGTTTTCTTACGCCAATTCTATTGAAAATATAGAAGAGGGGTGTAACCGGCTTGAGAAATATTTAAAAAATAGAATCTAAAAAATCAAAAAGTTTCCCAGTGTGTGATTTCTTCCAGTGGTTTTCTTTTTTTCTCGGGAGCTGAAATATCGGGATATCCGAGCGGTAATATCACAACAGGCTCAATATGTTCAGGAATATTAAATAACTCAGAGCACTTTTTTGCATCAAAATTACAAACCCAGCAGGTTCCTAATCCAATTTCAACAGCCTGCAAAGTCATATGGTCGACTGCGATTGAAATATCAATATCAGCAGAATCTTTCCCATCCAATCTTCTTTTCCATGATTTTGAGTGGTCAGAACATGCAATTATAAGCACCGGAGCGGAGGTAATCCACTCGCGCGGATAAATAGCTTTTATCTTTTTCAAATTTTCAGTCTGTTGGACTACTATAAAATGCCAGGGCTGAAAGTTAACAGCCGACGGAGCCAATCTTCCGGCCTCTAAAATCATGTTTATTTTTGCCGGTTCAATGGCTGTGTTTTTAAAACTTCGAACAGAAAAACGGTTCTTTATCAGGTTTTGAAACTCCATTTTAAGACTTTTTTGTATTTTATTTATTTTTATAGTGTAAGCAAAAAGCCAAAAATAATTACAATCTGTTATTAAATGGCATTTTTGAGTTTAAATTATTTTTATTAAATCTAAATAATATGAAAAATTAAAATATACAAGATCTTTTCGACAAGCAAATATGTTATTTAGCAGTATAATTAAGTGAAACGACTTTGAAATTTAATCGTCTTATGGATACGAAACAAAACAGAAAACAATAATTAATTAAATTTTAAAGTCATGAAAAAGTTAAGTTTAGTATCCTTTCTAATTATTAGCCTATTTGTTGTATCAGTTTCTGCACATGCTACAGGAATGAGAAAAGAGTTCCGCGATTATGAAATTTCAACAGTTGATGACATTTTTATGAGTAAAAAAATTCAGCAGGTTTGGACAATTAGTTACGATTCAAATGAGTTGCCTGTAACAGTTATGAAACGCAAAACTTTGGAAGGGGTTGAGTATGTGGTTCATTCAAAATATTTTGATGTAAGCTATGCCAGTACTTCAGATGGTTTTGGAGCTAAAGAAATAAGAAATTCATGGAGACATGTTCCAAAAAAAATCAGTAACGCTGTTTTGAGTGGCGATGAAATGAAACGTCAGGAGGTTATTACACCAAACAAAGTTACTGACGAAACAGCATTAGGATTAATTGCCAGTTACTTACCGATGTTGGTAAACGATGACTACACTCATCTTTTAAATTAAGCAATATTAGACAGCATTTTTGAAACCGCGGGAAACCGCGGTTTTTTTGTTTATATACACCCGCATACCAATCCGTCCGCCAAACTGTCGAGTTGTTCTTCCACTGCCTTCTTTTCTTTATCGCTGCCTTTGCATGTGTTGCATACCGGAAGGAAAACCTCTTTGTTTATTTCTGAATTTTCAGAAGTAACGGCACTACGACAAACAAAACAGGTGTTTTTTATATTTTTTATTTCACTCATTACCTTAAAGCTTTGCGAAAGTACAAATTTTGAGAATGAGAATAAATTTCAATTCACCAAACCTCTCTTTTTTGTCACAATCTTAATTTAAAAACGGAAAATATGACGGGTTTTAACGATTTTACCTTTTTGGCACAATTATTATTATTTTGAATTTATTAGTTTTTTAAGCCTTTACAATTAACTACATTTGCACTGGCATATATTTAATGATTAAACGATTTTAGAAATGGCTTTTGTAACCAAAGTTTTGGGGAAATTACTGGGAAATAAATCAGAAAGAGATATTAAGGAAGTTTCGCCAATCGTAGAAAAGATAAAAGAAGAATACAACCGTATCACAAAGCTTTCAAACGACGATTTACGAAAAGAATCAGACAAACTGAAACAAATAATTAACGAAAGAATAAACCCTGAAGAGGATGAAATTGCATCGTTAAAAGAAAAAGTTGAAGAGGTCGATATTCAGGAAAGTGAAAAGATATATGAGCAGATTGACAAGCTCGAAGAAAAAATTGATGAAAAAATTGAGGAAGTTTTAAATGAAATTCTTCCTGCTGCTTTTGCGGTTGTTAAAGAAACAGCAAGCCGTTTTAACGATAATGAACAAATTGAAGTAACAGCAAACGACTTTGACAAAGACCTGGCTGCTACACGTAACAGCATAAACATAAAAGGAGATAAAGCCATTTGGGATAACAAATGGATTGCCGGGGGAAGTGAGATTACATGGAACATGGTTCACTACGATGTGCAGTTAATCGGAGGTGTGGTACTTCACCAGGGAAATATTGCTGAAATGGCAACCGGTGAAGGTAAAACGCTTGTTGCAACTCTGCCCGTTTTTTTGAATGCTTTGGCAGGTCGGGGGGTTCACGTAGTAACTGTAAATGACTATCTCTCAAAACGTGATGCTGAGTGGATGGGGCCAATATATGAATTCCACGGTTTAAGTGTAGATTGTATCGACAAACACCAGCCGAACTCAGAAGCACGAAGAAAAGCATATAACGCTGATGTAACCTTTGGAACCAACAATGAGTTTGGTTTTGATTATCTGCGCGACAATATGGCAATAAATCCCGAAGATTTGGTTCAGCGAAAACACAATTATGCTATTGTCGACGAGGTTGACTCGGTTTTGGTTGATGATGCTCGTACGCCATTAATCATTTCCGGACCTGTTCCCAAAGGCGAAAATCAACAGTTTGAAGAATTAAAAGATTACGTAGAAAGACTTTACAAAGCCCAGCGCGATTTAGTAGGCCGCATTTTTATTGATGCAAAAAAATTGCTCACAAAAGAAAATGCCAGCGATGAAGAGAAAAAAGAAGGGGGATTATTGCTTCTGCGCGCGCACAAAGGTCTTCCTAAAAATAAATCGATAATAAAATTTCTGAGTGAAGAAGGTGTAAAAGGTCTACTCCAGAAAACGGAGAACTTTTATATGCAGGAGAACAATAAAAATATGCATATTGTTACCGATCCTCTTTATTTTATCATTGAAGAAAAGCAAAATTCGGTTGAATTGACGGATAAAGGTATTGATCTGATTTCGGCCGGTTTTGATGACCCGGAGTTTTTTGTTCTTCCTGATATGGGAGGTAAAATGGCGGAACTGGAAAATGCGGGTTTGGAAAGAGATGATTTGCTGGAAAAAAAAGACAAACTTTTACAGGATTATTCTGTAAAATCTGAGCGTGTTCATACGATAAATCAGTTGTTGAAAGCATATACCATGTTTGAAAAGGATGTGGAGTATGTTGTAATCGACAATAAAGTAAAAATTGTAGACGAGCAAACAGGTCGTATAATGGAGGGACGTCGGTATTCCGACGGGCTACACCAGGCAATTGAGGCAAAAGAAAGGGTTAAAGTTGAGGCGGCAACTCAAACTTTTGCAACAATTACACTTCAGAACTATTTCAGAATGTACCACAAACTGGCCGGTATGACCGGTACAGCAGAAACAGAAGCAGGAGAATTGTGGGATATTTATAAACTTGAGGTAGTTGTTATTCCTACAAACCGGCCAATTATCAGAGATGATAGGGAAGATTTGGTATACAAAACAAAACGTGAAAAATACAATGCGGTAATCGATGAGATTGTAAAGCTGAATGGGGAAGGAAGACCTGCTTTGGTTGGTACAACATCAGTTGAAATCTCGGAGTTGTTGAGCCGAATGCTAAAAATACGCGGTATAAAGCACAATGTTTTGAACGCGAAATTGCATGCGCGTGAGGCTGATATTGTAGCTGAAGCCGGACGTTCAGGTACGGTAACAATTGCAACAAACATGGCAGGTCGTGGGACTGATATTAAACTAACGCCGGAAGTTAAAAAGGCCGGTGGACTGGCAATTATTGGCACAGAGCGGCATGATTCCAGAAGGGTTGACAGACAGTTGCGAGGGCGCGCCGGAAGACAGGGAGACCCAGGCTCTTCGCAGTTCTATGTCTCACTTGAGGATGATTTGATGCGTTTGTTTGGTTCCGACCGGATTTCCGGTGTGATGGATCGTTTGGGTTTGAAGGAAGGTGAGGTAATTCAGCATTCCATGATCTCAAAGTCAATTGAACGGGCGCAGCGTAAGGTGGAAGAAAATAACTTTGGAATCCGTAAACGGTTGCTGGAATATGACGATGTGATGAACTCGCAGCGTGAAGTGATTTACAAAAAACGAAAACATGCACTTTTCGGTGAGCGTTTGGAAGTGGATGTTTTGAACATGATGTACGATTCAGTAGAAGAGCTGGTAAATGAATATTTTGGCTCCGATATGTTTGAGGATTTTAATATGGAACTTTTGAGGCTACTTTCCATTGAATCTCCGGTTACTGAAGACGAGTTCAAAAAGATGAATACCACAGAGATTACCGAAGCAATTTATGAAAAAATGATTGCGGGTTACAACCGGAAGGTTGAAGCCATTTCGAAACAGGCATATCCGGTAATTAAAAATGTATATGAAACCAAATCGCAGCAGTATCAGAATATCGTGGTTCCAATTTCGGATGGGAAACGGGTATTCCAGATTATTTGCAACCTTGAAAAAGCCTATCAGAACAAAGGGAAGGAACTGGTAAAATCATATCAGAAACAGATTGTGCTTAGTACCATCGACGAGGCCTGGAAGGAACAGTTGCGCGAAATGGATGATTTAAAACAGTCGGTTCAGAACGCAACCTATGAACAAAAAGATCCACTTTTAATATACAAATTTGAATCGTTTAACCTTTTTAAAGTAATGGTTAACAAGGTCAATAAAGATGTGGTTTCCACATTAATGAAGGGGCAGATTCCGATTCAAAGTCCGGATCAGGTGAGGGAAGCGGAAGCCAGAAAACGAACGGATATGAGCCGGTACAAAACACAAAAATCAGACCTTCCGAATGTGGATAACCCGATGGAGGGAGCAAATACTCAAACTCAGGAAAAATCGAAACCACAGCCGGTTAAGGTTGAAAAGAGGGTAGGGCGAAATGATCCGTGCCCATGTGGAAGTGGAAAAAAATATAAACAATGTCACGGCCGGACAGGTGCATAAAATCTAAAATCAAAATATAGAAAATGATTCAAATTTTAAGTTTTATCCATTGGAATGCTAATCCGGAGATTTTTCATATCGGGGGACTTTCAGTAAGATGGTACGGATTATTATTTGCCTCTGGCCTTTTAATTGGGTATTATATTGGAGAATGGATGTTAAAATCCGAAAAAGTGCCGCAAAAGTGGATTGAGAGCCTGTTCTTTTACATTATAATTGCAACCATTGTTGGTGCACGCTTAGGTCATGTATTCTTCTACGGGTGGGATTATTATTCACAACATCCGGAAGAAATCATTAAGGTGTGGCATGGTGGTTTGGCTAGTCACGGGGGAGCACTTGGAATAATTATTGCCCTTTGGATTCATTCAAGGTTGATAACTAAACGAACTGTACTTTGGACACTGGACAGAATTGCTGTTCCTACTGCGCTTGTAGGAGCGTTTATCCGCACGGGAAATTTAATGAATTCCGAAATTTACGGTATACAGACCGAACTTCCCTGGGGATTTATTTTTGAACGTAACGGCGAATTGGTGGCCAAACATCCGACCCAAATTTATGAGGCGTTGGCCTACGTTATTTCCTTTATAATTTTGATGTTTCTTTATAAAAAAACAAGCGCAAAAAATCGCCCGGGTTTGTTGCTGGGAGCATTTTTCGTGCTGATTTTTATTGCCCGCTTCTTTATCGAATTTATAAAAGAAGATCAGGAAGCATTTGAAGCCACAATGGCGTTAAATATGGGACAATGGTTAAGCGTTCCTTTTGTGTTGATTGGAGCATTGCTGATTGCAAGGGCAATAAAACTCCCCGGAAAAGTATTTAAGAACGGTTAATAACAGATTAATATAAATCAAAAAGCCCGGTAAATTCCGGGCTTTTTTTTAATTAAATATTTTTATTCCTATAAAAAAGTTTCCGGGTTTTGCAGGGCCATATATGTAACCACTGTCACGGTTTTTACCCGAATCAAAATCATCCTGGTACTGGTCAAATAAATTTCCGGCACCGGCAAACAGCTCAATAGAAGAATCAAGCCGAATACTGCTGAATGTATAAGATATTTTCAGGTTGTTTTCAAGAAAAGACGGCGATTTAAATAGTTCATCCTGCTCCGGTGTCCCGGCGTCGCCAGCCAAACCGTAATGTGGAACAAGCATGCTTCCGGTATAAATTCCGGCCAAAGAAGCCTTGAATTTAGCACCTGGAGTCCAGGTCAGCGTGTAATAACCATAGGTTTCGGGAGTTCTTAAATAGTCTTTTGTTCCCGGCAATTCTTCCGACCAGGCCACAACATCTTCGTACTGGCTTTTCTGCAAGGTTAAACCTCCTTCCAGCTGGATTTTACGGTTATAATTGGCACGTAACTCAAGCGTGATACCGCGTACGTTGCTTTGACCTCCGTTTTGTTTTTCCATAATTGAATTTCCTTCTTCTGTAGTTCTAATTTCTTCCAGGATAAAAGCATCATTTAAGCGGGTATAAAAACTTTCTATAGTAAAGCCAAAAATATGTTTCTCCGTTGGCTTGTCCCAGTTTAACGAAGCGCTCCAGCTCTGTGATTTTTCTTCTTTTAAATCATCGGAAAGTTGAATGGTCTGGATTCCACCTCCCGCAAAAGCAATATGCATATCTGCATCAAATGCTTGCGGTGCGCGAAAGCCGGTCGACCAGGATAGCCTCAATTGTGCATTTGTATTTGGTTTATACAAAAATGAAATACGGGGATTCAGAATTAAATTTTCAACAAAATTATGTTTATCGGCACGAACACCGGTTAACAATGTTGTTTTGGCGGTGAGCGACCAGTCACTTTGTAAAAAGGTTCCAAAGTTTCGGGCATTTTGATCAATAAGATAATTGTACGCCTCTATTTCATCCCAAACATCATCTACCTTGTATTCTGCTCCCAAAGTAATGTTGTTTGATCCTTTTATAAAGTTATGTATCAAATGATTGACCTGTCCGCCAAACTGTACGGTATAATTTGTTGAACTTCCGTAAGGAGGATTAAAATTATATTCTGTCAGTTCCTCACCGCCATCTGGCGCTATTCCTGTAAAATGTTTACGGCCCGTATATTGCCCGGCAGAATAAAGTGAAAAACTGGTTTGGTTATTATCGCTGACATAATCGTAGTTTATTCCGCCCATCAGTACATTATGTGTTCTTTCTTCAGATTGTGTTGCCAGGTAAGCGGGTTTATCTACCGTTTCACCTCCGTATCGGTATTCATACATACTTGAAAAACTGGCCTCCAGCTTTTGATTTTCGTCCAAATTAAAAAAGGAGTTTAAGCCAAAAGAATTATTCTCCAGCTCAGGCATTTCAGAGAAATTATCACCGTTGTGATCATACATGTCTCTTTTGCGGTAAGATGTATAAAGAGCAACACCGGCATTTCTTTTCTGCGACAATGCAGTTAGTGTTCCATGAACCGACAGATCAGCCGCATCTTCTCCCACAACAGAAGCATTGGTGGTTATTTCATACGAATTTCGCTGCGGCATGCGCGTAATAATATTTACGGTTCCACCAATGGCGCTGGAACCATACAAAGCTGAGCCGCCACCGCGTACGACTTCTATTCGTTCCACCATTTCTGATGGCATTTGTTCCAATCCGTACAAACCGGTTAAGGGACTGAAAACGGCACGGCTGTTGACCAGAATCTGGCTGTAAGCACCACCCAATCCATTCATTCTGAGTTGTGAATAGTTACAGGTTTGACAATCAGTTTCCATACGCAGTCCCGGCTGGAAATTTAATGACTCAGAAACTGTTTGTGCCGCAATGTTTTCGATAGATTTTGCATCCAATACATTAACAATTACGGCATTGTCGGTTTGTCTTTTAAATGTTTTGGTTCCGGTGATTACAACTTCATCCACACGAATAAATTCCTCTTCCAGATCGAATTTTATTTCAAGCGTTTCATCGGCTTTTAACTCAATTTCTTTTTGAGCAGTTTTATAACCAACCATTTTGGCTACCAATGTATATTCTCCAACCGGAAGGTCTACCATCATGTAATGACCTGTAACATCGGTAGTTGTGCCGTAGTTTGTGCCGTCAAGATAAATATTTACAAAAGGAAGATGTTCTCCCTCTGATACTACGTGGCCGGTAATTACCGCATCGCTACTTACTTGCGCTTTAACTGTGCTGCTGATATGTAAGGTAATCAGGATTATATAGATTATATTCTTTTTCATTTTGATTTATTTAATGTAAAAATTGTAAAGATGCATGTTATTTAGAATCATTCTTAATAATTTATATATAACTTTGCAGACGAGAAATGGTTCATTAAAAATGTAAAAAGGGAATCCGGTGGAAAACCGGAGCTGTGCCCGCAGCTGTAAGCTCAAAATTTTTCGGCATTATCCACTGTTCAACTCAAACGAACGGGAAGGAGCAGAAAAAAGAGTAAGCCAGAAGACCTGCCATTTTCAAAAAAATGCTTTCGGGAATAAAAGCGACGGTTCAATACCTGAAGTTTTATTTCCCCATGGTTTTAAAAACAAAGGGGAATGAAAAAGTTAAAATTACTGTTTGCAATTCTGGGGATACCCTGTTTTGCTATTTCACAAAATGTAGCCAATCGGGTGCTGGAATATAAACCAGCGCCGGGACAACACATTAATGTTGAGTCTATCGGGACACCACAGGCAGCTGAAGATATGCCTGCAGAAGTAACCAACATGGTTTCGCTGGGTAGCTTTGGCGGAACTATTTTGGTAGGGTTTAAAGAAGCCTGTGTGAATGATCCCGAAAATCCGTACGGAATTGATTTTACCATTTTTGGAAATGCTTTTAGCGGTTCGTCGGAGCCTGGTGTGGTGTGGGTAATGAAAGATGAAAATAAAAACGGAACAGCAGATGATACCTGGTATGAAATAAAAGGCAGCCAGCATTTTCATTCGGGAACCAGAACCGATTACAGCCTTACTTATTTTAAGACGACAACGCGCGATATTTTATGGAAGGACAATCTCGGTAATACCGGAACTTTGAAAGCAAATAGTTATAACACACAGGAATATTACCCAACAAGCATTTTTTTTCCAAATTATCCACAGGATTCAGTTACTTTTAAAGGCACCCTACTCGCGCCCGCAGTTGACAGTTCAAATCCTCTGCAATACGTTACAGAGGCTCTGGATTTTGGGTATGCCGATGTTCATGCCAGAGTACAGGGAGTTGACTTGACCCTTCCGGACAATCCCTATACAAATGAAATTGAAGGTGCCGGAGGAGACCCCATAGATCTTTCGTGGGCAGTTGATGAGCAGGGAAATTATGTGGATTTGGACTCCATTCATTTTGTAAAAATTACAACAGGCAATCTTGCCAGTGTAGGCTGGCTGGGCGAAATTTCTACAGATGTCGCTTATCTGGTTGATGTGGATGCAAATACAGAAATCTCGGGTGACAACGAACTGTTGGTTGTATTTCATCATAAATCAAAAATAGTTACCGGCGAAACATTACAACTTGAGGCTGCATTTTTTCAGAATGGAAAATTAAAAGAGTCAAATTTTTTGTTTACATCACAAAACCAGGAAGTGGCGACAGTTAACTCATTGGGGGAAATAAAGGCGGAAAATACCGGAGAAACAGAAATTCTTGTTTCCTCAAACGGCAAGACCAAAACGACCAAAATAAATGTAGTTGCTCCTGATTCGATAGAGATTCTGTCAGATTTCTCATCGGTTTATGTGGGAGATACGGTGCTACTTGCAGCCAATATTTTTGATAACAACAAAGATAAACTGGAAACTGAAATTCAATTTGAGTTGGAAACACCCGGAGTTGGTAGTATCATTGAAATAGAGGGAGAAAGTTATTTTGTGGCTTCACAACAGGGAAATGGTTCCATCACTTTTCGGGTAGAAGGGTTTATTGAAAAATCAGTCAGTTTTAAGATATCATCAGAAAGCGACATTATTCATGTATACTTTACAGCAAAAACCGAGACAGAAAATATTATACCGCTGCAAAAAATTGAGGTGAGACTTTCGGATTTAAATGCTTTTGTTGAGAACAGGAACAATGATTTTTCAGGAATTGAAAATCATGCGTTGGCGCATGCAGTGGTTTCCGGGCTTCAGAAATCCGGTGTCAATTTTGATTTGCGCGATGATGAAAATTCAGAAGGCAAACTTTACTTGTATTCTGTTGAGAAAGAAGGCGAATTTACATACGGATGGGGCGGCAAAACAGCTCCGGTTGCCTTTGCAAAGGCTTGGATTGCTCGTGTAAAAGGCAGCCAATATTTAACTGATTTTGATAAAGTTGATGTTGCAGAAGGCGACACCGTTGTGCTGTATCATGTTTCAGAGATTGTTAATCCCTGGGATTTCACTCAAATGAATGTGAATAAAGACTCGGCCGTAATAAACGATGAAGTTGAAGTAAGCTTGCTGAAGGCCACATGCACATTTTCTGATGGGGTGATTACAGAAAGTGTATTGCTCCCTGTTTTCAACCAGGAAATTTTTACTGAGGAAACAAACTATTTTTCAGATGAATCAGGAAAAGCAGTTGTTCTTATTTCTTCTTCGCCTCCGCTAACGATTTATTCAGAAACAGATGCAGTTCTGATATCTGAGAAAATAATTACTTCGAGCCGGAGTTTTGCTGATTTGGAAACACAGATATTCCCAAATCCCGTTGATAGTAAATTGATTGTCAATGGAAAAAACTTGACTGGTGCACAAATGTATATCTTTGATATGAATGGTAAAAACATATGGTCAGAATCGGCTTTTATAACCAGTAAAAACATTGATGTTCAGTATTTTAATCCAGGAATTTATATGTTGAAAATTGTTGAAAAATCGGGGGTTAAAACGTTTAAATTCATTAAAAAGTAATGAGAGTTAAACTTCTGATACTCATGTTTTTAATGCTGACTTTTACAACTGTAGAAGCGCAGAATCTGACCGATACCATTCATATTGAAGAAGTAAAAGTACTTGCCAAACGAAAAGTTGAAGAAGCCGGATTAAAATTAACACGTCCTGATTCGATGGCAAGGATCGCAACTTTAACCACTTCTCTTTCTGAATTAATTTCGGAATATACACCGGTTTTTATAAAATCGTACGGACGCGGTTCATCTGCAACAGCAAGTTTTCGGGGAACTGCCGCTACACACACTCAGGTGTTATGGAATGGTATGAACCTGAATTCTCCAATGAACGGAATTGCGGATTTATCGTTGCTGCCTGTATTTTTTACCGATGACGTCTACCTGCTTCACGGAGGGAGTTCTATGGCTGAAAGCAGCGGGGCGCTCGGTGGAAGCATTCATTTAAACAACCAAATAAACTGGGATACAAACCTGGAATTGGCCGGATTGTTTGAAACAAGCTCTTTTCAAACGCGAAAAACATTCGTAAGGGTTTTGCTTGGCGGTGGCCGCTTAAAATCAAGTACCCGCTTGTTTTACGAAGGCTCTGAAAATAATTTTCCGTATTACAATTATGGCGTTATTCCACAACGGAATGATACTTTAGAAAATGCGGATTACTGGAAAGGTGGTATTCTCCAGGAATTTTATTACCGGTCGTTTAACAGCAAAATAATGTCTCTACGCATATGGTTTCAAAAAAGCGATAGAAATTTGCCTCAATTAATGTCATACGAAGGTAGCGAACGGGAAGAATATCAAAACGACGATCAGCTTCGGGTTCAATACGATATAAAGAAGTATACTGATAAATTTAATTATCATTTTTTTACGGGATTAAATTCGACGACACTCAATTATTACCGGGCAACTCCCGAATTTAATTTTGTCAATGAAAATTCTAAAAGCAAAGAAAACGGTTTTCAAAATCATCTCAGGATTTTTAGGGAATTTAATGAGAAAACCTATGCAACAGTGAGTGCAGATGTAAATTATTATCAGGTACAAATTACTAACAAAATAAATGGCGAAGACTACAAAAAGGATCGTTTCGAAACCAGTCTTCTCATTAATTGGCACATGAAACCATCCGATCGTTTTGCTGCTTTTATGTTGATGCGCTCTGAAAATTATGACAACCACGTAGAACCTTTTATTCCAAGTGCGGGCTTCGAGTGGCAGGTAACAAAAAGATGGCCATTGTTGTTAAAACCAAATGTTGCACGAAACTACCACAAACCTACTTTGAATGATTTGTATTGGTTACCCGGTGGAAACTCCGACCTTTTGCCGGAAGATGGTTATACCGGCGATTTGTCGCTATCCTGGCAAACGGAAAACAGCCACTTTCAATTTGATAGTGAAATAACCGGATTTGTTTCTTTTATCGATAATTGGATAGTTTGGCAACCTTCGCAAAGTGGCGCATATTACTGGGAAGCAAACAATGTAAAAGAAGTTTTATCGAGAGGGGCAGAGTACCGGTTTTCAGCCGGCAAAAATTTGAGAAACTTAGAATTGAAGTCAGGGGGAAACTATTCCTACACACATACCACAAATCAAAATGCGATGCGTTCGGTTGACAAATCGCGCGGAAAACAGCTGATATACATTCCCAAACATAAAGGAAATCTTTTCGCCGCCGCCTCAGTTAAAAATTTTACGCTAAAATTTGATATGGAATACACGGGAAAAAGATACACCAATTCGAGCAATGAAGAGTCTGAGTTCGAGCGGGTTTTAAATCCGTACTGGCTTAATAAAGTTTCGCTGGATAAAATGCTGGAAATAAGCTCTTTTCGCATGAATATAAAATTTGCTGTAGAAAATATTTTTAATGAAGACTACCAAAGTATTTTATGGCGCCCCATGCCTGGCCGGTATTATTCTTTTTCAATGGCTTTGAACTATAAAAAATGATTCGAAAAATAGCATACATAATACTTACAAGCATTCTCCTGGCAGCGTGCACTGATGAACCGGTTGAAACTGTGTTTTTTGATCTTGATACTGAAAACGGAGTGTTTATAAGTTGTGAAGGGAATTTCATGTACGGAAATGCTTCGCTTTCATTTTACAATTATAAAACAAAAAGTATTCAAAATGATTTGTTTTACGCCCGTAATAATGTCCCGCTGGGTGACGTGGCACAGTCGATGTATTTAAACGGAAATTCGTTGTTTCTTGTGGCCAATAACTCCGGAAAGATATATGTGATAGATCCTAAAACAGCAGCGTTTAAAGGCGCAATAACCGGATTGACTTCTCCTCGTTACATTCTTTTTGCTACGGAAGAGAAAGCTTATATTTCAGATTTGTATGCTCACCACATTACTGTTTTTAATCCTTCAACATTAGAAAAAACAGGGCAAATCGATCTTTCAGAAGAACATACTTCTGAACAAATGGTAAAAGTCGGAAATTATGTTTTTGTCTCCAGCTGGTCGTACGACAATAAAGTTCTGGTTATAGATTCCGAAAAAGATGAGTTGATTGCCAAAATAGAGGTGCCGCTTCAGCCCAAAGATTTAAAAGTGGATAAGAACGGAAAATTATGGATTTTTTCTGATGGCGGTTTTGAGGGCTCATCGGCAGGAAATGAGCAACCTGCCTTAACAAGGGTTGATCCGGAGACTTTTACAGTTGAAAAAATTCTCCGTTTTGAAGACGACTCTAATCCTTACGATTTGGAACTGAATAACACCAAAGACACATTATATTTTATAAACCAGGGAGTTTGTAAAATGGCTGTTGAAAGTAAAACATTGCCCGATTCCACTTTTATTCCAGGTGCAGGCAAACTTTTCTACAGCCTGGGACTCAACCCGAATAATAACGAGATTTATGTTTCCGACGCAATAGATTATACACAGGATGCAATGGTTTACCGGTATTTATCCTCAGGAGTTTTAACCGACTCTTTTAAGGTAGGGATAAATCCGTCTGATTTTTTGTTCAGGTGAATCAGGCTTTGGAAACTTTAGTCTATTTTTAGAAAGAATGGGTTCTCTTCGGAGATGAAAAGGGAATCCGGTGCCTTGTCGAGATGTCCGGCAAGAATTCCGGAGCTGTACCCGCAGCTGTAAGTCTTTCATGTTGGTAGCAACCCTCGCCACTGTTCCGTATTATCGGGATGGGAAGGCAGCTATCAATTGAGACAAGCCAGAAGACCTGCCATTTAAAACAATATTAAAAGCTTTCGGGACTAAAAGCTTGAGGTAGTTTACCTTATAATTTTCCCATGGGTTTTAGTATTGTAAAATGATTTGTTGAACTAAAAAATTTTACAATGAAAAAATTTTACTTCTTTGTAGGGCTTTGGGTTGCCCTGTTTTCTGTAAATGCCCAGCAGGTAGCAACTTTCGACGATGTGGTTTTGGAGTCCGATTCCTATTGGAATGGAGCAGATGGTTCCGGAGAAATTAACAGTGGCGGCTTTATGTTTCCCAACGATTATGATGCTGACTGGGGAAGCTGGTCGGGCTTTTCTGTTTCAAACATGAAAGATTCTGTAACAGCGGGTTGGGGAAATCAGTATAGCGCAATAACTGCTTCAGGCCATCAATCTGAGAATTATGCTGTTGTTTATGCTTCGGGAGGATTGGAAATAATTTTTGAAAATCCTCTTCAACTGACCGGTTTTTACGTGACCAATTCAACCTACGCGTATCTTTCAATGAAGGAAGGAGATGCCTATTCCAAAAAATTTGGAGGAGAGGATGGTAAAGATCCCGATTATTTTAAGTTAACGGTTTCCGCGACTGACATTTTTGGAAATGAAACAGCCGTTGATTTTTATCTTGCTGATTTTACATCTGATGATTCAGCGAACGATTATATTCTAAAAACCTGGGAATGGCTCGATTTGAGTAGCTTAGGCGTAGTTACTTCTCTCTCTATCGGGTTGGAATCAAGTGATGTTAGCGACTGGGGAATGAATACACCAGCTTATTTTTGTATCGATGATTTTAACGGAAGCTCACCAGATACGCCGGAAATGCTTGCAGAAGCTGATTTTGAAAATTTGGAACTGGAGGCAGAAAGTTTTTATAACGGTGCCGACGCGACAGGGTATTTTACAAGCGGAGGGTTTACATTTCTGAATGATTACAATGCAGAGTGGGGAAGTTGGAGTGGTTTTGCAGCTTCAACTGTAACTGATAATCAAACCGAAGGATGGAGCAACCAGTACAGCGCTATACCGGGAAGTGGCGCTCTCGAAACATCAACATATGCAGTTTCATATGCTTCTATGGGCTCTGAAATCCACTTTGAAAAAACAGTTGTTTCAGGATTCTACATTACCAATTCAACTTACGCATATTTATCGATGCGAAACGGTGATGCCTATTCTAAAAAATTTGGAGGTGAAAACGGCAGTGATTCCGACTGGTTTAAAGTTGATATTTTTGGCATCTCCGAGGCAGGTGACACAACGGGTACAATAGAGTATTATCTGGCTGATTTCAGGTCAGAAAACAGCTCTGAAGATTATATTGTAAACGATTGGAAATGGCTTGATTTATCATCGCTGGGAGAAATTACAACCTTAAAATTCAATCTTTCTTCTTCCGATGTCGGTGACTGGGGAATGAATACGCCGGCCTATTTTTGTATCGACCAGTTAAATCACCAGGATTTGGCGCCTGAAATCGCATATCCGTTGGCAACAATTGCAGATGCAACTTATCCCGATAATGTTTATTACATTTCACTTGATTCTGTTTTTACGGATCCCGATAACGACGACTCAGAAATGACCATTCAGCTCGAAACTATTGACAATCAGGATTTGCTTATTGGAGCCATCGTTCAGGGTGGAACACCAGATGCACTGAAAACCTTACTTTCATTAAATATTACTGAAAACATGACGGGTTCTGCCAACATCACAATTTCGGCCACTTCAAACGGAAAAAAAGTTTACCACACTTTTGAAATGCTTGTTTCAGTTCCGGTTTCATCTGATTTTATTTCAGAAAATGAGGAAGAGATAAAAGTATATCCTAACCCTGTTGAATCAGATTTCAGTATTGAACTTCCGGCGAATGCGGAACAGGTTTTTTTATTTGATATTTCGGGAAAAATTATTTACCGGAATACTACAATTTTGAATCAAAATTTAAAGATTTCAGCTTTACAAAATTCGCCGGCCGGAATTTATTTTTTGAAAGTAAAATTAAATTCAGAATATAAAACTGAGAAAGTTGTAAAATTGTAACAATATTACGTTCTTTGAACAAAAAGCGACATAAAATACTTATTTGTTAATAATGACATAAAAAGACAGTTTTGTATTTTGTTCATTGATTTAAAAAGTGTTTATTTGCAATAAAGTTTAAAAGATCATTTATATGTTAGAAGTTGAAAAACAATCCATAGAAGTTGGTAAATATTCGATGGTTACGTTAACGTACGATTTACGAATCGACGACGAGAAGGGAGAGGTAATTGAGCAGGCAACGGAAGCGCAACCATTACAATTTTTATATGGTGCCGGAGTTATGCTGCCAAAGTTTGAGTCGCATCTTGCTGGTTTGAGTGAGGGAGAGCCATTTACAATTAAGCTGAAAAAAAATGATGCTTACGGCGAAGTAAACGAGGATGCTGTTGTGGAGTTGCCCAAGCAGGTTTTTTTAGTGGATGGTAGCTTTGACTCAGAATTGATAAAAGAGGGAAATATGGTTCCTATGATGAGTAGCAATGGCCAGCGTTTAAACGGTCTTGTGCTCGAAGTAAATGATGATACTGTTAAAATGGATTTTAACCATCCACTTGCCGGAGAAGATTTACATTTTAGCGGAAAAGTTTTGGAAGTAAGGGAAGCGTCGGAAGAAGAGCTTTCTCAGGTACTTTCAGGAGGCGGTTGCGGATGTGGAAGCGGCGGTTGCGGAACGGAAGACTCCTGCAGCACAGACCATTCTCATGGTGGATGTGGTTGTGGCTGTTAGTAAGATATTTTGATTATTAGTTCAATTTATTTAACATTAACCTCGTTTTCTTGTTGAACCAGAAAACGAGGTTTTTGTTTTAATATTCTGGAACAACTTTTTTATAACCCAAAATTGACAGGAGTTACCGGAAAAATAAACGGTTCTATATAAAAAGTGTATCCTTGGGATTTATACAAAAAGCTGTGAACAGAAGTTTTTAATTAACTTTGATAAGTGAATACATTTGGAAAAATTTTTCGGTTAACATCTTTTGGTGAGTCGCACGGAAGAGGAATTGGTGGTATAATTGACGGGTGCCCCGCGGGACTGGACCTGGATATTGATTTAATTCAGAAAGACCTTGCCCGCAGAAAACCGGGACAGTCAAAAATTACTACACAACGAAAAGAGGCTGACCAGGTTGAATTTCTTTCTGGAGTTTTTGAAGGAAAAACACAGGGAACTCCCATTGCTTTTGCCATTTGGAATAAAGACCAGCACTCAAAAGATTATAACGATTTAAAGGATGTTTATCGTCCGTCGCACGCCGATTATACTTATACAAAAAAATATGGTACGCGTGATCATCGCGGAGGAGGCCGTTCTTCTGCCCGTGAAACGATTGCCCGTGTAGTAGCTGGTGCAATTGCTAAACAAATTCTTGCAAGCCGGGGAATATCGATTCAGGCTTTTGTATCGCAGGTTGGAGAAATTCAGCTAAAAAAATCGTATACTGAAATTGATTTGTCAAAAACAGATGATAATATAGTTCGTTGTCCCGATCCTGAAACAGCAGAAAAAATGATAACAAGAATCGAGGCTGCTGCAAAAGATCGCGATACAGTTGGCGGTGTAATTACCGGTGTTGCAAAAGGTGTTCCGGCAGGGTGGGGCGAGCCTGTTTTTAACAAACTTCACGCCGACCTGGGCTTTGCTATGTTGGGAATAAATGCCGTTAAAGGTTTTGAATATGGTTCCGGCTTTGAAGGGACAAAACTCAGTGGCTCGCAGCACAACGATGTTTTTATAAAAACATCGGATGGTGTGCGAACAAAAACAAACAATTCAGGAGGAATTCAGGGAGGAATTTCAAATGGAGAAGATGTTTATTTCCGGGTTGCTTTTAAACCCATTGCAACATTGTTAAAAGAGCAAAAAACAGTTGACAAGAGCAACAATGAAATTACGATAAATCCGAAAGGAAGACATGACCCGTGTGTATTGCCACGTGCAGTACCCATTGTGGAAGCTATGGCAGCTATGGTTTTAGCAGATCATTTTTTATTGAGCAAACTTAACACTATTTAATATGCCTAGAAGAAAACGTAACAGAAGGATTCAGGTACCCCCTGTGATTAAGGGAATGTCAGTTTTTGGTGTTCGGGGAAGAAAATCAAACGAAGTTCATCTTCTTCTGGAAGAATATGAAGCGATTCGTTTACTCGATTACCAGAATCTTACGCAGGAAGAGGCGGCGGTTCATATGGACATTTCGAGGCCAACATTAACGCGTATTTATGAAGAGGCACGAAATAAAGTGGCTACTGCGTTTGTGGAAGGAAGAGACATAATTTTCAGAGGTGGTGATATTTATTTTGATAAAAACTGGTTTAAATGTAACTCCTGCCAGGCCAGTTTTAATCATTATGCCGAAGAGGGAGTTAGTTGCCCCGTTTGCAGTTCTGAAGATGTTATTTCACTAAATGAATATTATACTTCCTGAACCCAAAAAAGCGAGATGAAATTCACCGGGTATATACTCGGTGACTTGATTATATCAATATCATTTTAATATAACTGATTTTGAAATAGCATTCTCTCCGTTTTGAATAATAAGGTTGTATGCTCCCTTTGCGAAGCCGTGAAGATTTATGGATTGTCTCAGAAAATTACCAGATATGTAAAATTCTTTTTCAGAGATCTCTTGTCCTTCCATATTGGTAATATATATTTTTACTTTGGAACTTTTTAATCCACTTAATTCTATAGTAAAAACACCGTCAGTAGGGTTGGGAAAAATGTTACAATCAAAAATTACTTTTTTGAATTCTCTAACCGGTGTTGATTTCTCAATAGTTATAACCTGAACACAAATAGTGATATTTCCACACGCTTCAAGAATTGAATATGTTCTTTTAAGTACATCCGGCGTTAAAGTTGTATCCAGATGTTCATATAATAAATTGAAAATAATGGTATCTGAATTACAGATTGTTGAATAAACTCCTCCTGAATTGACAAAATCATCCAAAGTATTATATGGTGTGGGAATTTCGTTAAAATCGTTTACCATTGTATCCGGAGGACAAGTTACTGAAATTAAATTATCGTTGGCGACTATAAAAGATGCTTTACAACTATCTACATTTCCAAGGGTGTCAGATATATGCCATGTCACCTCAACAGTACCACCACAAATATCTGGTTTATAAGGGTATGTAGCTGTCATTTCAACATCGCAATATGCTAAAACTTCAGGTGTCGAATTTTCCAGCCAGGTATCGAAAACTTCCTCAACTTCGACCTGGGAATTATACGAGCAACTAGAAATAGTTGTGTCTGTAGTACAGGAAGTTATTGTGAAATTATTTTCACTAATATAAAACTTTTGTTGAAAAGTTGCTGTATTATGACAATCATCTTCTGCACGATAGATTCGGATAACCCTAGTAGTTCCTGTATTTGCCGGATCTAACAAATCAACAAAAGATGACGTTTTAAGGCCACAATTCTCAATAATTTCAATTTCGGGATAAGGCATTTCATCTATCCCTCTAATTATTGTGTCTTTAAAAGCAGGAACAAAAATTGGAGGAAAAGTATCAATGACTTGTATATACTGGAAGGCTTGAGTTGTATTTCCACAGTCATCAGTTGCAATCCAAACTCTTGTAACTGTAAATAAATTTGCATAGGAAGAATCTGAAACTGTTTCGGAGAACGATACTGTAACCTCTCCACAATTATCAGTAACCAATATGTTCTCATCAGCAGGAGGAATGTTATTTGCACAATCTACTGTTATATTGTTCGGAATTGAAGAAAATTCAGGAGGAGTATAATCATTTATTTCAATTTGCTGAGTGCAAGTAGTTGCATTGCCAGAGGTATCCCTAATTTCAAGTGTACGAGTAATAAATTCAGGGCATTGATTTCCATTAGAAACAACGTCCAAAACTTGAAATGAAGACGAATCTATTTGGATATTGTCTGAAAAAGTTCCTCCATCCTCCAAGAACCTAATGATAGAATAATTTCCCAATGTTTGATTATTGATGATGCAGTCATATTGCAAAGTTGGACAATTTAAAGTGGGAGGAACTATATCTTGGGCTTCAACTAATAATGACAGATTAAAAAATAGAATTGAAGAGGCAACAAATATTTTTTTCATAAGATGGGTGCAAAAAAGGTTAAAGTTTGGCTTTATTATGATAACATCAAATTTAGTTTTTTAAAATAATAAAACAAATACTGAATTATCATTATTTAGCAATAAAAAAACCACCGGCTCAATAGCCGGTGGCACCCAATTAAGTTGTGATAAAACCAGAGCCCTAGTATACTAGGAACATACAAGTTATGAAAATACCAGCACTTTGTCAATATTGTAAGGTGTTAATTTCCAGTATAATTCCATTTTGTTTTTAACAATAGTAACTTGACATATGCTTTTTTTAACAATATGTTAGTGCCAATGATTATTGTGCTACCTTTTTGAAATTTATACAAGATGTTAAAACAGGCTACTTTAGCTAAACCGATTTACTTTATTTTTTGAAATTTATACAACTATATTTATCAATAAAAAAGAATAGTAATATTTAATCCTTTTGCACTTAGGTTTTTGCAAATAGTAATATATTCGCAGCAAAAAAATTCTTCCAAATGAAAATTAGAAGATTATTGCGCATTTTACATCGTGATTTTGGTTATTTTATTGTAGCAATGACAGTGGTGTATGGTTTATCAGGCATATTTTTAAATCACAGGCATGATTTTAATCCTGATTACAAAATATTTATTACCGATTTTCAAATCACCGGAAATTTGAACGCCGATGCGAGCGTTGATGAAATCAAGTCGGTTTTAGAATCACTCGACAGAAAGGTGGTCTACAAAAAGCATTATCTGAACAACCAGAGAATGATAAAGATTTTTATCGAAAATGGTGAAATTGTAATTAATCCGGAAAAAGGGAAGGGTACTATGCACTATTTGCAGAAACGTCCGGTAATATTCGAAATGAATAAATTGCATAAGGCATCTATTGGAACACTCTGGAAGTGGGTAAGTGATATTATGGCAACAGTTTTAATTTTCGTAGCTGTTTCCGGCTTATTCCTATTGAAGGGGAAAAGAGGTTTTAGTCGCTGGGGATGGTGGTTAACAATTGCTGGAATTGTTGTACCTTTGTTTTTCGTAATTGTGTACATGTAAACCTTAAAATTATACGTAAATGAGAAAATTAGCACTATTTAGTTTATTTGCCCTGTTTCTTTTTAGTTGTGGAAACAGCCCGAAAAATCAGGAACAAACAACAACTGCAGCTCCGGAAGTTGAAGCAGTTGTTTATTCCGTTGATGATTTATATAAAAATGCCGCCGATGTTGTTGACAAAGAAGTGGTTGTAAAAGGAACAGTTATGCATGTTTGTCAGCACGGGGGACAACGTTGTTTCCTGATGGGAAGTAACGAAGAAATCAACATCAGAATCGAGGCCGGAGAAAAAATCGGGGCTTTCAGTCAGGAGCAAATGGGAAGCGAACTTGAAATTGTTGGCGTATTGAAAGAAGTTAAAACGGAAGCTGATGCACATAATCCGGGCGAACATGAAGCCGATTCGGAAGCAGAAGAAAATGCTGAAGTGGCACAGGCGCACAAAATTATAGCCGAGTCTCAGGATAAAGCTGAAATTGTCTATTTTATTGAAGGCGTTAAAGTAAAAGAGCTTTAAAAACAGAGCACTTAAGAATATTTAGAAAAAGCCGGTTTTTACAGCCGGCTTTTTTTATCCCCTGTCCGAAGAAAATAAACAATATGATTTGGTTAAACTCCTATACTTCTCTCAATTTCCATTTGCCTTTTCTGAACATAAAAAGGGCGATTAAAGCCAGCAGTGTTTCCGCAGCAACAATGGAAATACTGGCTCCGGTTAATCCCATTTTCATAACAATAGCCAGAAAATATGCCAATGGAATTTCAAACAGCCAGAAGCTTATCAGATTTATCCGGGTAGGTGTGTTGGTATCTCCGCTGCCGTTAAATCCTTGTACCAGAACCATTCCCAGTGCATAAAAGAGAAATCCGAAACTGATGATTCGCAATGCCATTGTTCCATTTTGAACAACAGCCGCGTCGGCTATAAACAGGCGAATAAAAAACTCGGGGAAAGCTGCAAGGAATACTCCCAAACTACCCATAAAAATCATGTTTATATAACCGGTGATCCACACCGAACGTTCAGCTCTTTCCGGTTGTTTCGCTCCCAGATTCTGGCCTACCAGTGTCGACGCTGCATTACTTAACCCCCAGGCCGGCAACAGTGCAAAAATAATTATGCGGATGGCAATGGTATAGCCTGCAAGTGCTTCCGGGCCTGAAACAGCAATGATACGAACCAGTAAAATCCAGCTCGATGTTGCTATTAAGTTCTGCAATATTCCGCCTCCGGAAATTCTGATAAGTTTTGCCATCACATTTGCCCGTATTTTTAAACTGTGCCAATACAAACGGATACGGTGTTTTCCCCGAAACAGCAGATAGAACTGATAAATAACGGCCAAACCTCTTCCTGTTGTTGTTGCCACTGCTGCACCTGCCAGTCCCAGTTCAGGGAATGGCCCGTAACCAAATATTAACAGTGGGTCGAGAATTATATTTACAATATTGGCAAACCACATTACGCGCATCGAAATTGCCGCATCGCCGGAACTCCGGAACACTGCATTTATGATAAAAAGCAGCATGATTACCATATTACTTCCAAACATAATTGCAGGGAACATGTATCCTTCGGCAGCCATGCTGTCGGTAGCTCCCATTAATTTTAAAAACTCACCGGCAAACAAAATGCCTGGTATGGCAATACAAACTGAAATAATAACACCAACCATTATTGCCTGAAAAGCAACAACTCCTGCCTGCTTTTTGTTTTTTTCTCCAATCCGTCTCGAAACAAGTGCAGTTGTAGCCAAACTCAATCCCATTCCAATGGCGTAAACTACTGTCATTGCCGATTCTGTAATTCCTACAGTTGCCACGGCATCGGCACCGAGTTTTGAAACAAAGAAAATATCAACAACTGCAAAAACCGACTCCATTATCATTTCCAAAACCATTGGCACAGCAAGGATAAAAATGGCTTGTCCAAGGCTGGTTTCGGTAAAATCGCGTTCGGTTCCTGATATGGCTTCTTTTATATCCTGCCATATGACTTTAAAATCTAACTTTTTGAATCTCGTTAAAGACAAAACTTTTATTTTTTTGCCTGACATGGTATGTGAAAATTATGAAAAAAAGGTGAATAAACTACTTGAAAAATCTCTCTGAACTGCTCTAGCACGGCAGCGTGGACATGACGGGAATGAAAATAGAGAGTTTCATCGTAGCTTTTTTAAATTAATAATGGTGCAAATATATAGAATTATTTTTTTGTAATTTTAGTTGTTCATTAAAAAATGGGAAATACAGCAAAACTTTTTATTCAGATGTGATACCAAAATGAATAAATTTATACAAATAATATTTATTATCCTGACATTGTGGGTTTCTCTTTTTGTGCCGACGGCGCAGGCACAGATTAAAATTTCAGAAACTACATTTCAAAAACGGTTGCATTACAAAGTGGAAATATCAAATGCTACTTTTCTTATTGATAAATATTCTGGAGGGATTTCATCTTTAACTGACAAACAAGGGAAAGATTGGATTCAGTGGAAGAGATTAGCTGAAGAAAAATATCCTGAATCGGCGGCGGGTGATTTCAGGGGAATGCCAAATTTTGTTTACGGAGGCGATGATAACGGAACCGGCCATCCCGGATTTGAAAAAGTAATGTGTTTTAAAGACGAAGAAAACCGGATTCGGATAAAAAGTTTGAATGGAAAATGGGAATGGCAATATGAGTTTTTCCGCAAGTATATGAAAGTCCAGGTTTTAAGCACTCCAGCCTCCGAACGAAATTATTGGTTCCTATATGAAGGCGTCCCGGGAGGAGAGTTTAATCCTGAACGACAATATTGGGGAACACATAAGGGATTAAAAACATCAATGCCTGATTATTACAGGAGCGAAGAAGAATATGGAAAATGGGATTGGGTTTTCTTTGGGCATCAGAATTTCAAAAGAGTTTTGTTTTTGGTGCAAAAAAGAGCAGACAAGAATTCTGATACCTTTGGATTTTTGGGCGACTCGGACAACGGATTACAATCAGAAGATGGCATGGTTGTTTTTGGTTTCGGAAGAGGAAGAAATGCCACTCCGTTGCTTAATTCAAATCAAATATTTTATGTAGGTTTTTACGAAAAGCTTGTTGACAGTGATTCCTTTTCCAAACTGGCTTTGTATATTCAAAAAACAATTTTTTGAGCCCGGATGAACCGATTCAGTAGAATAATGTTACTAATGCTGAAACAGAACAATTGAGTTGTCATGAATCGATTTTTGTATTTTTCCGTTATATTTTTTCTCCTTTCTTGTGGCAGAGAAAATCGCTTTCCTGAACCGGTTTCCGAAAAGGTATCTTTAGATCAGGTAAAAATACCCGGGCAGTTGGGGCTATCCAATCGCGATTCTAATTTAACTTTCGAAGAAAATGTGGGCTCCGGCGGGTATTTGAGAGAATTGAACCGGTTTCAGGAAATGTATCTTTCCAAAGATTCAAATTTTAACCTCAAAAATTTTGAAAAAGCCTGGAACGAAGTTGCTGCAAACATGAGTCATTCGAGATTAAATTTGAATGACGCGGTTTTGTGGTTTAGAATAACCGGAACTCTGATGCAGATTACGGGCAAAGCAAAATATGCAGAAGAAATGGAGAATATCGTTCTTAACGGTTTTAAAACAAATACAGAAGACGAATCCAAAGAAATTGAAAATTTAGTAGCTTCATACATATTTACAAAAAATGTAGACCACGTTCATATCAATCTTTTTGTTCCGGCTGAACTTCAATACGAACACACACTACACGGTAAAGTAAAAATAAAACAAGAAACCAACTTTCCTGATTCAGGAGATATTTCCGTGAGTTTTAGTATGGAAAAAAACCGGTATATTGAAGTTTTTGTTCGAATTCCAAGCTGGGCCGACGGAGCTACAGTCACTGTTGAAGGTGTTAAATATACTGCTCCCGTGGGAGACTATGCATTTATTGCCAAAAAATGGCATGAAGGTGACGAAATAAAGATTCATTTTCCCAATAAAAACCAAAATTTGGCCGGATTATGACTTTGGCGAAGCACTCCAGCGTGCCAGTCCTCCCAAAGAAGTCTCACGGTAATTGCTCTGTAAATCTATTCCGGTCGTATACATGGTCTCAACCACCTCGTCAAAACTAATACGATGACGGCCATCTGACATTAATGCATAGGTATTGTGTGAAACCGCACGTTCGGCAGCAAACGCATTTCTTTCAATACAAGGAATCTGAACGAGTCCGGCAACAGGATCGCAGGTTAGTCCCAGGTGATGTTCCAGTCCCATTTCAGCCGAATATTCAATTTGGTAGATTGTTCCTCCCATCAGTTGTGTAGCAGCTGCCGATGCCATCGCGCAAGCCGTTCCGACTTCTCCCTGACAACCAACTTCAGCGCCTGAGATTGATGCGTTGGTTTTAACAAGATTACCAAATAAACCAGCAGTGGCCAAAGCTCTCAATATGGCTTTTTTTTCTATTTTATATACTTTTTTGAAATATTTCAGAACAGCAGGGAGCACACCACTTCCGCCACAGGTTGGCGCCGCCACGATTTTACCGCCCGAGGCATTTTCTTCAGAAACCGCCAAAGCATAAGAAAACAGTTGCGACCTTCGTTTAAAAGGAGTAGCAAAATTTTGCCCTTTTAAATAAAATGACTGTGCTTTTCGGGGAAGTTTTAAAATACCGGGAAGAACACCATCTTTTTCAAGACCATTTTTTATACTCGATTCCATTACATCCCACACTTCTTCCAAAAACGACCAGATTTCTTCACCTTCATATTCGATTACATACTCCCAAAACTGTTTTCCGTTGGAATTACACCATTTTAGGATTTCATCCATATTTTTGTGTGGGTATATTTCCTTTGTTTCCGTTTCTGAAAAATCATCGATTATGGCACCACCTCCGATGCTGTATGCAGTCCATTCATCTAACAATGTACTCTCTTTGTTAAAAGCGGCAAATTTCAACGCATTCGGATGTTTGGGTAAAAATACTTTGGGTTCCCAAAGTATTTCAAAATTTTCGTTTTTAAAGGTCTCCTGGATGACTTTATCTGTTAAATGGCCTTTCCCGGTGGCAGCCAAGCTTCCGAAAAGTGTAATTGCAAAACGACTGGCGCCTGAATTTTTCTGTAAAAATTGTTCAGCCGCTTTTTTCGGCCCCATAGTATGACTGCTTGAAGGACCATGACCTATTTTGTATATTTCCCGAATCGATTCCATATTTCAATTTTAAAACACAAATCAATAACATTCCCGCGAAACAATCAAAGATTTATGCTAAATGTATGTTTAATTAACGTTTTTAATAAGAATGAAAAAATAATCTTTTTTTGAAATTATCCGGCTATTTCACGCTATTTTGTATTTTTAATCCAAAATTTTTTAATGATTATGAAAAACCTAAGCCTGATATTATTAATTGCCTTTTTTGCAGCCTGTGATTCTTCAGAACAAAAAAGTATTGAAATGCCTTACAAAAAATCTGATTTTGAAAGTATTATTGACGGAAAAACAACTCGTGCTTTCACAATGGAAAATGACAATGGAATGGTGGTTGTGTT
Organism: Maribellus comscasis; assembly: GCF_009762775.1. Classification (GTDB taxonomy): domain Bacteria; phylum Bacteroidota; class Bacteroidia; order Bacteroidales; family Prolixibacteraceae; genus Draconibacterium; species Draconibacterium comscasis. The sequence goes on from NZ_CP046401.1 coordinate 6,669,097, forward strand.
AACCAACTATGGTGCTAAAATTGTATCGATTTATGTGCCCGATAAAAACGGAAATTATGCTGACATTATGCTGGGTTTTAAATCGGTCGATGATTATCAACAGTATGGAGCAAGCCATGGAGCTGTGGTTGGTCCGTTTGCGAACCGAATTGCCAATGCGCAATTTACCATCGACGATGAAACTTATCATTTCCCTGTAAACAACGGGGAAGCTTGTTTGCACTCTGGCCCCGATAGTTGGTATCGAAAAGTATGGGATTATGAAAAAAACGGAAACGTTACTGTTTTTAGTCTTGAAAGTCCTGATGGTGAATTTGGCTTCCCAGGTAACAAAAAAGTGAGTGTAACCTATACATTGACCGACGACAATGAACTCAAAATAGATTATAAGTTAACTACAGACAGAGCTTGTCATTTTAATTTAACCAACCACAGTTATTTTAATTTACGGGGTGAAGGAAACGGCGATATTCTTGACCATGTTTTGGTTATTAATGCCAACCAATCAACACCGGTTGCCGACGCAGGAATGATTCCAAGCGGCGAGATTGTTGATATTCGCGGAACGGCACTTGATTTTACAACGCCACATGCTATTGGAGAACGAATCGAAGCAGACAATGAAATGCTAAAATACGGTTCAGGTTACGATTTTAACTATGTAATTAACAAAGAGGATGGCGAGCTTGCTTTTGCTGCCAGTGCTTTTGAACCGGAAAGTGGGAGATATATGGAAGTGTTTACCACCGAACCGGGAGTTCAGCTTTATACCGGCAATCATCTGAAAGGGACCGAAATTGGCAAAAGTGGTGTTGCTTATACAAAACGTACTGGTTTTTGTCTGGAAACTCAACATTTTCCCAATAGTCCGAATCAACCTGACTTCCCTTCTACTTTATTACAACCAGGTGAGGAATTGAATTCCACAACGATTTACAAATTCTCAGTAAAGGAATAAGCAAGGATATAAAAAATAGATTATAAAGTCCGGAGCGATTGTTACCGGACTTTTTATTTTTTCACACGTTTAAAGCGAAATAATTTTAACATCCAGTTCGGGAGGGGATGGTTTCCTCTTTTTCTGAAATCAAGGTACCAGTTCAGCTTTTTCATAAGAGGTATTCTGTGGGTTTCCACAAATTCAATCAGTGTTCCTTCCGGCGCCTGAATATAGGCAAAATTACCTGCTGCTTCACCCATATCGAACGATTCCAGGGCTTTTGCACTGTCAACGGTAAACGGATGTCCCATTCCCTTTACTTTTTCTCTGAATGCGTCCATTCCGTTTATGTCAAAACAAAGATGAATAAAACCCGGGTCTCCCCATATTCTTCCTTCATAGATATCTTTGGGGGCTCCTTCCAGAGCCTGCACCAATTCAATAACCGACTGCCCAAAGAACGGACTAAAAGCACCACTTTTGACATCGGAGTGTTTTAACAAAACTCTTCTGAATTTTTTATCTCCGCCTTTAATCCCCCTAAAATCTTCAAAGACACCGGTTTTATCGTAAACAACTTTGTCGTACTGCAGAATATCCTGGTAAACAGGAAGACTTTCTTCCATATTTTTTACACCAATAACAGCGCCCAAAACTCCTCCGCTAACCGATTTTTCTTTTTTTCTGAAGACTTCCTTTTGATTTTTTATTTCCCACATGTTTCCATAAATGTCTTTCATGTAGAAATGATCATTTCCTGCAGGATCTTTTTTTATTTTGGTAAGTAAATCCAAACCTTCGTCGGAAAATTTTTTGTAAGCGGATTTTACACTGTCAGTTTTTATCTTCCCCACATTAATACCCAAATCACCCAGTTGTATTTCAAAATCGGCAGTTTTGGGTTTTTTCCCTTTGTGCTGCCAAATTTCAAACCCTCCGCCACCTCGCATATTAAGTGCAAGAACAGCGTGTCTGGCTCTTGGTTTACCATCGGTATGGGCCAGCATCAACTCCGCCACCGCTTCGTCTTCAAACATTCGTATGTCCATCGAAAAATGTTCTCTGTACCACTTCCACGCTTCGTGAACATCTTCAACTCCAACCCCCAACTGTTGTATTCCGTTAATTTTTACTACCATGTTTTACTTTCTTAAAATCGTATTACAAAGGTTTTACTCTTGACGACAACCTGTAATATAAAAATGGAAGAAATCTCCTTATATAAACCATAATTATTTCTTTTCCTCCCACCAGTATTTCCTTTTTTTCGCGTTTTAGTTTCTTGCAGATAATTTCAGCTGATTTCTCTGCCGACATTCCGTTACCTTGCCCGTCATCCATTGTCGCGTGTGTTTTTCCCTCTTTATTTATGGCATTTATTGAAATGTTTGTTTTTATGCGTCCCGGAATAATGATTGAAACTTTTATGTTATTTTGCACATTTTCGGCGCGTAAACTTTCAAAAAAACCATGTAAAGCATGTTTCGACGCCGAATAGGAAGAACGATATGGAAACCCAAATTTTCCCACAATACTCGAGGTAACCGCAAGATGTCCTCCTCCGCGTTGAATCATTTTAGGAAGAATGGCTTTGGTAAGCGCTATCGTCCCAAAATAATTGATCTCAAATATTCTACGATCAACAAACAAAGGGGTTTCACTTACAAAAGAACGTTGACTGATTCCGCCAAAATGGTATAGTGCATCGATATTAATATCTTTAGAAAAAACTTTATTTGCTGCTTCTTCAACCGACTTCTCATCACCTAAGTCAAAGGGTACAACAGTTGTTTTACTTCCGTTTTGTTTACAAACGAGTGCAACATTTTCGAGTTCCTCCTTATTTCTTCCGGAAAGAATAAGATGTGATTTCTCCTCCGAGATTTTTAAAGCAACAGCTTTTCCAATTCCCGAGGATGCCCCGGTTATCCAGATAGTTTTTTTATTAAATTGCATTGTATAAAATCAGCGCGTACGAAGATAATATAATATTTTTTTGAACCATGACGATTTTAGTTTAAGAAACGTTAAAGGGCTTTACTTGACTTAAACTTTACCGCTTGCCTTATTTTGTCACGATTTTTTTGAAGCATTTTCCAGGCGTCTTTTATGTGGATTCAACTTTTCCGACTTTCAATTTTTCAGTTCGTTTTTAACTCTCTACCAAATGGGAATGGTAAGAATAAAAAGGAAACTTAAACTTTGAGAAGTGTTCAAAAAACGGGGGTACATTTTTTTTAATTGTCATCGTTTCAGAGGCAATATTTTCAGATATTCCACAATTGTATCTATTAATTTTTATAGATCCGAAATAACAGTTTTTGCATTAACACTTGTTTTTAGCCGATTAAACATTTATCTTCCGTCAGGGTTTGATTTATACAAACTTGTAAAAACAAACCAATAGTTTTAAACCAACTTACAAGAACCTTTTAAAATGAAAACAATATTTTTCCTGTCGCTTTTTAGTTTTTCTTTGGTTGTAACAGCCTGGGCTCAATCTCCTCAAGCGGATGCCCTGGTAACCCCAAAAATTGCCGGTCGTGAAATAACTGTCGGAGGAAAAGATGCTGATGTTCAGGGATTCAACAATCAATCCATTCAGTTCGCTGTTGACTATGTAGCTAAAACCGGAGGAGTGGTAAAACTTGCTTCCGGCACGTATAATATTGTTGCACCGGTGCGGTTAAAGTCGAATGTAAAACTTACCGGTTCCGGAAAGGAGACGATTTTAAAAAGAGCAGAAGGTGTGCAAACAAACTTCACGGTTGATGCCGATTATGGAGAATTAAAAATTACAGTAGAAAATGCAGATGATTTTGAAGTTGGTATGAAAGTTCAGGTTACTGATGCAGACAACAGCAGTTGCTGGAACGTATCAACGGCATATATTACAGACATTGTTGACAATGTGGTATATATCGATAAAGGACTGATTCGCGACTATCGATCTGACAAGAACGGATTGGTTTCCAATGCTTCGTCGGTTATTGAGGTGTTAGATGCAGAAAATGCAGAAATATCAAACTTAACAGCTGATGGAAACCGTGATGAAAACTTTTTTGCCGATGGTTGCAATAGCGCCGGAATCCTTATTTTGAGATCTCAAAAGATAACAGTTGACAATGTGCATGTTAAAGATTTTAACGGAGAAGGAATAAGTTGGCAGATCACTGAAAATATTACCATAAAAAACAGCGAAATTTCGGGAAGTGGAAATACGGGGCTGCATCCCGGAACCGGGTCTCCGTTTTCGGTAATTGCTAATAACGATGTACACAATAACGATCAGGATGGACTATTTATTTGTTGGCGGGTTTATCAAAGTAAGGTCACAGGCAATCAATTTCATAGTAACGGACGCTTTGGCATTTGCACCGGGCACAAAGATGTCGACGTCCTTTTTGAAAATAATCATATTTTCGACAACAAAAGCGATGGTGTTCATTTGCGCGGCGAACGGGAAGCCAATGCACCGCACCGAAATACTTTTGTAAAAAACATAATTGAAAACAACGGAACAAATGGTGGCGGTTATGGATTTTCAGTCAATTCTCCGGCCAAAGATTTGGTATTGGAAAAAAATTCGTTTAAGAATTCTGCCGGAACTCAAAAGGCTGCTATTTACATACATCCCGATGGACTTCAGCCTAAACTTATAGACAATAATTTTGACAAGCATGAACTGGGTGAAATGGTTTCTGCTAAAAAATCAGAATAGAATTATCGAATTCCAGTTGATATAAGATTTGATGTAAAGACTGTTATTTCGTTGAAATTTGACTAGCATTTCTGGGGGCTTTTTCTGGCACAAGCAAACTGAACAAAATAGCCATAAAAAGCGCCAGCAGATAGCTTGCCAAACGCTCGGAAACTCCTGTTGGATCAGCAAGCCAGGTTTTCCAAATCACTGCCGATAACGTGCCCGTAATCAGGCTGGCAAAAACACCTGCCCGCGAAAACTTTTTCCAAAAAATAAGCAAAACAATCGCAGGTCCGAATGAAGCACCAATTCCGCTCCATGCATACGAAACCAATCCGTAAACCGTATCCTCCATGGTAATTGCCAACAGAAAACCAACCAGTCCAACAACAAGAGTCAGGATCTTATTTAACGCCAGCATTCTTTTTTCTTCGATTTTCCGCCGGGTTACATGGAGATAAAAATCTTCGGTCATCGACGAGGAAACCACCATCAATTGTGAAGAAGCGGTTGACATCATAGCAGACACAGCGCCTGAAAGTAAAATCCCGGCTAAAATCGGGTTTAACAAGGTCATGACCATCGCCGGCAGAATTTTCTCTGCATCGTTGGCAACACTCGATGCAGCATCACCCAAAGCGCCTGCCTGAACCAACTTATAACCGATAATTCCAATCATAAAAGCACCGATATAAGCCAGAAGTGTCCAGATAACAGCAAGCCAGCGACTCTGGCGAGTTTCCTTTTTATTGCGCATTGCCATCATTCGGGTGAGTAGTTGCGGTTGTCCGGTATAACCAAATGCCCAGCTCAATCCGTTTACAATCAGTAATCCACCTGTAGCTTGTTTTACAGAAGTGCTGTTCAGCGGAACAAAATAGTCGGCATTAGCCATCGCCTCAGCGATATTGATGTTATAAGTGGCGGCAATTCCTAAAGCAACAATGGGAAGCACAACACAGGTTACCACCATCAACACAGCCTGAAAAGCGTCCGTAGCAACGACGGTAATAAATCCGCCCAGCATTGTATAAACTGTTACCAGAGCCGAACCAATAACCATCCCCCAGAAAGGGTCTATGCTAAAGGTGTCGTTAAATATTTTACCCGCTCCACTAAATTGAGCTGCAATATAGAGCACAAAAAAGAAAATGATAATTAGCGACGACAAAATTCCAAAACTGCGTTGAGTTCCTTTAAATTTTTTAGAAAAAAGTCCGGGAACAGTTAGTGCCCCTGTTTCAGCCGTTAGTTTTTGCAAAGGCTCAGCCAAAAATGTCCACAAAAAAAGAATGCCCGAAACGCATCCAATTGCAATCCAAATGGCTGCCATCCCTTCAGAATAGGCAATTCCGGTCAATCCCAGCAGCAACCAGGCCGATTCGCCGGTTGCACGCTCAGACAATGCCAGTGAAAAACCTGAGATTTTTTTTCCACCTAAAACAAAATCGTCATTGGTTTTTGAACGGCGTGCTGAATAAGCAACAATTCCGATTAATACAATAATATAGGCTACAAAAACGATGATCATGGATTGATAATTTGTTTGAAAGCGGATAAAGATAAAAAAGAATTAGGAAAAGTGGGAGCTCAGAACGGATACCAGGGATTTTAATACCTAATAAATTGTTACGCGCTGTATTTGACATGATTATTCATTATTATTCTTTTACATTTGTGTTTATAAAAAATAACCTCAAAATGAAAAATCATAAAAAGTTTTCCTTTCCCGGGCGAATCCAAAGTTTTGTTTATGCATTTCGCGGTTTGAAAATTCTTGCAAAAGAGGAACACAATTTCCGCATTCATCTGCTGGCAACTATTTTAGTTATTGTCTCGGGACTTTTTGCACAGTTATCTTGTTTTGAGTGGCTGGCGCTTATTTTTGCGATAGCTTTTGTGATTATTACTGAAATTCTGAACACGGCAGTAGAAAACCTTGCCGATTTTGTTTCTCCCGGTCAAAATGAAAAAATTAGAAAAGTAAAAGATATTGCAGCTGCAGCTGTTTTAGTCGCCGCTATTGTTGCAGTAACTACAGGCGGCTTTATATTTTTACCCCGGTTCAGTTTATTATTTTCATAAAACATGTGTTAATCGAATCATGAAAATAGAACTGAGACAAACGTGGAGCAAAATTTTCAAATTCAACTGGAAATTTGGAATTCTCCTGATTTTGCTTCTTTGTGTTCCCCGGTTTATTTTGGTTTTGCAGGCTAATGTAGCCGGAGGTTACAGTTCCATCGCGATGATGATGATTTTTAGTCCTGTTGGTGAGGAACTGTTTCTCCGAGATGTAGTTCGCGGTGCCTTCGCCAAATCAGTAGGCGAAGGAAAAAGCTTTGGTGGCCGACAGCGTGGATTTTGTACTCATTCACATATCATATTTCGGGCTGGTTTTTATTGACGAAAAGTGGAATTTCCTATTCCTTCCGGGCTCTGATTTGGGTTGTTGGTATGTTTTTCGTTAGCCGTTTATTTTTTATCTGTAAAAGAAAAGCAAACTCTGTTTGGGGAGCCGTTGTTAGCCATGCCGGGTTTAACCTCGAATGATTTTTTGTATTTTTTATCTTTTGTAACAATCTATCGTTTCTTGAAATCAAATTTTGGCAGTCTGCTTGTCAGCTATTAAAGTTAACGCAATCTTACCTTTTGTTTAAAAAGACTTTCAAATCCTTTTTTGCGGCAAACATACTTTAGCTTTGTGAAAAATTTTGGAATGAAGTTAAAAACGCAACTTAACAATTTCCCTTTTTCGCCAAATAAAATTCCTTTCTTTTACGGTTGGATTATTTTATTCGCTTCCACAGTTGGTGTGTTAGCCAGTGCCCCCGGGCAAACAACGGGTGTATCTACATTTACTGATTATTTGATTGATGCCATTGGAATTAGCCGCACGCAGTTAAGTACTGCCTATATGGTTGGTACAATAGGTAGTTCGCTGGTATTGACCTGGGCAGGTAAAATGTACGATAAATATGGTGCACGATGGGTAGGAATGATTGTGGCAGTTGCCCTGGCCTTTATCCTCATATTTCTTAGTCAATCAGACAGAATTATTAATTTCTTTGTTTCCGATATCAATTCAGGTTTTTACATCGGATTTGCTGTTGCTGTTTTGATGATTCTGTTTTTTATGTTACGTTTTTCCGGACAGGGAGTTTTAACGATGGTTTCACGGAATATGTTGATGAAATGGTTTGTGGCCAGAAGAGGTTTTGTAAACGGAATTTCCGCTATTTTTGTGGCACTTGGATTTTCTGTTGCACCACTTACCTTCGACATGTTGATTCAGGGAACTTCCTGGAGAATGGCATGGCTGTTAATGGCGGCTTTTATCGGTATTTTCTTTGTGCTGTTTGTATTTTTATTTTTTCGCGATAACCCTGAGGATTTAGACATGATCCCCGATGGTGAAAAACATGCAAATAAAGAACACGACGTTATTATAAAACCATTTAAACAATTTACATTATCCGAAGCAAAAAAGACGATGAGTTTCTGGTTATTTTCTATTCCGCTTGCCATGTATGCGCTATATATAACCGGATTTACTTTTCACCTTGTTTCTATTTTTGAAAATGCCGGGTTAAGCCGCGAAAAAGCACTGGCGGTGTTTATACCTGTTTCAGTAATTTCTGTTGCCCTTTCATTGGGTGGCGGGTGGGTGAGCGACCGCATAAAATTAAAATACCTGTTGTACCTGATATTTATTGGAGAGATTCTGGCACTGGTTTGTCTTGCAAATTTAAACGGAGGAATATTTTATTTTGGATTTATTTTGGGTAACGGAATTGCCAGTGGTTTATACAATGTTTTGATGGCTGTAACGTGGCCACGTTTTTACGGGCGCGAAAATCTGGGGCGAATTACAGGTTTTGTGATGTCACTGATTGTTTTTGCAAGTGCCCTGGGGCCTATGCTTTTAAGCTTTTCATTTTTGAAAACCGGAAATTATTCTATCGGCTTTTACGTTTTGGCATTAATAATTCTGGCAGCACTGTTTTTGGCTTATAAAGCAGATAATCCACAGGACAACTATACAAATGTGCAAGATTTTAGTTAGTTTTGGTTCGCCAACATAAAATAACCATAAGCTAAAATTATCATGAAAAAAACAACAATCTATTTTGCTTACTTTTTTTTCCTTGCAACATTATTTTCATGCCAACCTAGGTTAGAAACGGGAGAGTGGAATACCATTTTTAACGGTGAAAATTTAGACGGGTGGAAAAAGGCCGGCGAAAATCAGGAAAGTATTACAGTTGAAGACGGGATGATTAAATGCGCCGGAGAGCGTTCCCATCTTTTTTACAATGGTGACCTTAAAAACTTTGAGTTTGAAGCGGAAGTAAAAGCGATGGAACATTCGAATTCAGGAATATTTATTCATACAGAATATCAAAAAGAAGGTTGGCCGGCAAACGGGTATGAAATCCAGGTAAATAATACTTACAGAGGCTCAGAAACTAATCCCGAACGCAGAAAAACCGGAAGTATTTATAACATTAGAAATGTATACTTTCCACTGGCTGGTGATGGCGAATGGTTTACAATGCGGATTAAAGCAGTGGAAAATAAAGTCGAGATTTTTGTAAACGATATTAAAGTAAATGAATATGTCGAGCCTGAAAATCCCTGGAGATGGGAAGGTGGAGAAAGTTGCAAACTGAGTCATGGGACTTTTGCATTACAAGCTCACGATCCCGGCAGTACAACGTATTACCGCAATATTCGTGTTAAACCTCTTCTGGAAGGAGAGAAAACAGAGCCGGAAGTTGATAAAGAATGGGACACGCTTATAACAAAACTTATGAAAGCCGGATTTCCTTTTATTGATTTCCACGTACACTTAAAAGGAGGATTAACGGTGAACGAAGTAGTTGCGAACTCACAGAAACTGGGAATAAATTACGGAATCGCTCCGAACTGTGGTTTACATTTTCCGGTAACCAACGATTCTACTTTGTTCGAATACATTAATGATGTGAAAAATAGTCCTACGTTTAAAGGGATGCAGGCAGAAGGAAGAGAATGGATCACTTTATTCTCGTCAGAAGCGGTTGCAAAATTTGACTATGTTTTTACCGATGCAATGACATTTACTGACTACAAAGGACGACGTACACGTATTTGGATTCCCGAAGAAGTGTGGGTAGATGACAAACAACAATTTATGGAACAACTGGTAGGTAAGATTGAGTCCATTTTCTCTCAGGAACCCGTTGATATCTATGTTAATCCGACTGTCCTTCCTGCCGAAATAATGGACGAATATGAAGATTTATGGACTGAAGAAAGAATGAAGCGGGTGATAAAAGTTTTAGCTGACAATAATGTCGCATTGGAAATTAACGCGCGTTACAAAGTTCCGAGTGCAAAAATGATTAAAATGGCTAAAGAAGCCGGTTTGAAATTTTCATTTGGAACAAATAATACCGGACGTGATTTAGGCGAATTGGAGTATTGCCTTCAAATGATTGAAGAATGCAAACTCACTCCGAACGATATGTTTGAAATTAAACCCGACGCAAAGAAACCAATAAATGTAAAAGGTTTGCCGGATAAAATTACAGGATAAACCAAAAAGAAATTTATTAATCCATATTGTTCAGCGGTTGACCAAAAGTTGACCGCTGATTTTCCATAAAGACAAAATCAAAAAATGCAATCTGTCTTCCTTAAAAATTTGAATATCCATGATGATTGGAAATCTTTTTTGAACAAAAAGAACAAGGCAATTCTTTTAGATATTGAATCTCAGATTTCTAAGGAAAGTTATACACCTTCAAAAGAAAAAGTTCTGCGTTTCTTCGAATTGCCCCTGAGTTCTGTAAAAGTCATTGTTTTAGGTCAGGATCCTTATCCTCAGCCTGAGGTAGCAACGGGTCGTGCTTTTGAGGTCGGGACTCTGAAATCATGGAATGAACCGTTTAAAAATATTTCCTTAAAAAATATTCTACGGGCAATGTATAAGGCTTATTCAGGAAAAGTTTTAAAATACAATGAACTTAAAACGAAATTTGACAATGAATTTCCAATTCTTTCACCCGATAAACTTTTTAAACACTGGGAGAGTGAAGGTGTACTTTTATTAAACACTTCATTTACATGCGAGCCCGGAGTACCTGGAAGTCATAAAGAGATTTGGCATAACTTTACTTCAACGTTGCTGAAATTTGTGAGCGAAGAGCATACAAAAATAACATGGTTTTTGTGGGGAGTACACGCATTGGAAGCTACCCGAAACTTAAAAATAGAAAGCAAAGTTATAAGTCAGCATCCAATGATGTGCTATGATAAAACCGACAGAGATACTGATTTTTTATTTGGAAAAACCAATTGTTTTGAACAATTAAAAGATGAAATAGACTGGACGGGCTTCAACCTGGAAAATAAATTCAATGTAGAGAAAACACTTTTTTAGTAAAATTCCATTTTAGGCTGGTTCATTTTTAATAATCCTTTTTCTTTTACGGTATATTCTATAATATCGACTATTTCTTCATCGCTAAATGACGCCCTGTTTATCAATAAATCGAAAGTATCTTCTATGTTTTGTCCCTGCAAAATTGCTTTACGAAATACAATCCTTTCTTTTTCTACACGCTGAATAAAATGGGCTGCTTCTTCACGGTTTAGTTTGTTATTTTCCATTATAACATTAATCCGGTATTCAAGCGGAGCTACAAGCCGCAGATGAAGAGCGTTTTTTATGTCATTTGCAATCAGATGGCCTGCGCGTCCAACAATTATGCAGTGTCCGTCAATTGCAAAACTTCGTACTACATCTGAAACCGTTTTGACGATTTTCTTTTCGCTCTTGAACTGTTTATCACTGAAAGCTTTCAGGATTTCATCAAAGGTATATTTATTTGTCTCTTTGAATATTTTCCGCACTCTTTCCGGTTTTAAGTTCAACTCTTTTGCGCTTTGAGAAAAAACCTCTTTGCTTAAAACCTTCCAAACTGAACACATTTTTTCTTTGTTCAAACGGTCGTTAATTAGATTGGCAAGTTTTAGCCCGTTACATCCAACCTCGCGCGAAATTGTAATTACTGGACCAGCTGTTGTAGCGGGATTTTTCATATAGGAGTCTTCTTCCTTAAGGCGTTTGTTTAAGTAAATCATTAATGAATTGCCCATGATATTTTTTGTTTGTTTTTACGGCTGAATGTTTTAATTGGTTATAACTTTTTTTGTAAAAAGGGGTAGGATTTTTGATGCAAATTCGATACCATGCACGCTGCGTGTTTTATAATACTATATTAAAGTTTTGATATTTAAAATATTATGATAATATTTTTATTGAAATGACAACTGTCATCGATAGTCACAGGGAAACCGATTAATTTTAAATTCTCGTATTTTTTACTAATTCTAGATAAAAAGGATTAGCGGAAAACAGTTTAAATTCGTAACATATAAAAAAACAAATATGTTTGAGATAGACATTTATAGAAATCGAAGAAAAGCGCTTAAAAACAAAAAATTAAAAGGAATTGCTTTACTCCCGGGAAATGTTGAATCACCAATGAATTGTCTGGACAATACCTATCATTTCCGACAGGACAGTACATTTCTTTACTTTTTCGGGCTCGATTTTCCCGGGTTGACCGGTATAATCGATTTTGATAACGGAAAAGAATATCTATTTGGAAATGATGTAGAGATTGAAGATATCATTTGGATGGGACCTCAGGTTTCACTAAATGAGAATGGCCAAAAAGTTGGCATTGAAAATACAGCACCGCTTTCTAAATTATACGATTTTATTAACCAGGCGATTAAACAGGGAAGAAAAATTCATTATACGCCTCCATACCGTGGAGAAAACAAATTGTTTCTTGAAAAATTATTGGGGATTTCGGCCATAAGAATTGATGAGTATGCATCGGTTGAATTAATAAAAGCTATCGTTGATTTGCGTTCGATAAAAGAACAGGTAGAAATTGATGAAATTGAGAAAGCGTGTTTGACGGGTTACGAAATGCATGTTACTGCGATGAAAATGGCTCAACCCGGAATTTGGGAGCAAAAGATTACAGGAATTATCGAGGGCATAGCCAACTCGGGAGGAGGAATGGTTTCTTTTCCTGTTATTCTCACTCAAAACGGCGAAACATTACACAATCATAGTCACAACAACTACCTGGAGGAGGGAAAGTTAATGCTAACCGATGCAGGAGCCGAATCCTCCTTGCATTATGCATCAGATTTTACGCGAACAGTACCGGTTGGAGGGAAATTCACGCAGAAACAGCGTGAAATTTATGAAATCGTATTGGCTGCAAACAACAAAGCGCGGGAACTCACAAAGCCGGGAGTAACATATCTTTCTGTTCATTTGGCGGTTGCGGAAGTTATTGCATCTGGATTAAAAGAGTTGGGTTTGATGAAAGGAGATATAAAAGAGGCGGTAAAAAATGGGGCTCATGCAATATTTTTTCCTCATGGGCTGGGACATATGATGGGACTTGATGTTCACGACATGGAAGATCTAGGACAAATTTATGTGGGCTACGATGATGAAACAAGGCCAGTTGACCAGTTTGGAACAGGATATCTGCGTTTGGGAAGAAAACTACAATCCGGTTTTGTAATCACAAACGAGCCTGGCATCTATTTTATTCCGGCTTTAATTGACAAGTGGCAAAAAGAAAAAATAAATGCTGATTTTATCAATTTTGAAAAAGCGAATGAGTACCGGGATTTTGGCGGAATTAGGCTTGAAGATGACCTTCTGGTTACTAAAGAGGGGAGTCGTATTCTTGGGAAACGGGTACCTATAGAACCTGACGAGATTGAATCAATTGTTTCATAAGATAAACAGAAAAGCAGCTTTAAAAGGCTGCTTTTTTTTTCAGTATCCTGTGATAAAAATAGTCCATCTCAATTTTAATCTCATCTCTTATTTCACGGCATTTTTCCTTTAGTTCTTCCCGGTCGCGAAAACTTTTATAAGGATTGTGAAAACCAAGATGCATTTTACGTTTGAATTTTACCGGTGGTAGTTTTAACTGATCTGCTGTACCATCGCCTACAGTAATCAGATAATCAAATTCGAGATCAGAAAATTTTGAATAATGTTCAGGAGCACCTTGTTTTAAATCAATTCCAATTTCAGCCATAACTTCAATGGCTACAGGGCTTACATGATTTACAGGAGCAATTCCTGCCGAATAAATCTCCAATTCTTGGAATTTATCAAAACTTTTTAGAACTGCTTCGGCCATCTGGCTTCTACACGAATTTTGATTGCTTAGAAAAAAGATTTTTATCCCATTTTGTGTTGGTTTTATAGAGAAGTTAGTTGTCAAAAAAATAGTTTAATTGAGCGATCAATATAAGGAAAAAGAAAATTATATAAAATTAGTTTTGATGTATTATGTGTTGAAAATTAATGTTTTACAAATGTTGTTCAACATTGTTTAAGAACATGTGTCCCTTTTCTGTACTATCATCATTAAAAAAAAAATATTATTTGTTACTTCACCGGAAGAAAAGACTAATTCAGTTAACATTTTCAATTTAAAATAGCCTTTGAGATTTTTATTAAAAAAAATGACCAAAACCCCACGAACAGATAATAGATTTTAAACTAAAAACTTTGAGTATTAAGCGGTAAATGTCTATTTTCGTAGCTGAAACATAGTATGCACACCATTTTTAAATGGTACAAAAAGTTTGTAAATGGAACCTAAAGATCTAAAAAACTCAGAAGAGTTAAAAAATACGGAAAAAGCTGATCTGGAAAATTCTGAAAAGAATGCGTTGCCTTTAGAGGAAGAAAAAGATAAAAAGGATTTATCCTCTGAAGAAGAAAATGTTATGTCATCAGATACTACTGAATTCTCAAATGAAGAGATTCAGGAAGAGAAAACGGAAGAGGAGACTGATGAAAAGAGCGAATTAGTTCCGCAGGATAAAAAAGCGGAGGAGTTGACTGAGGAAGAAATTTCGGAAGAGCAGGAAGAACAAGTAGCAGAAAAACAAAGTGAACCTGTTGCTGCTTCACCAAAAGAAGAAAAGATTGCTCCTCAAGAGGAAGACAACAAAACAGAGGAGAAAAAAGAGGAAAAGGAAAAGGCGGAAGAAACTGTTACAGATGAAGCCGCAGAAGATGATAAATCTCCCGACAAAGATAAGACCGAATCAAAAGCAAAGCCTCCTGTAAAGAGCGAGGAGAAAATAAAAGAAATTAAAGAGGAAAAGCCGGATTATACAAAATATTCTCAGGTTGAATTGGTAAACGCGATGAGAGATGCTTTGGATAATAACGGAAGTCATGATGTAAAAGATGAAATTGATATTATAAAATCCACTTTCTACCGGAATTTGAAAACTGATTTAGAGGAACAAAAAAAGAAATTTCTGGAAGAAGGTGGAAATATTGAAGAGTTCAGAGCCGAAGGAGACCCTTATGAACAGGACATCAAAGATTTACTCAAACGATACCGGCAAATTAGAATTGAATTCAACAAAAAGCTTGAGGTTGAAAAAGAGGAAAACCTGAAATTGAAATATGAAGTAATTGAAGAAATAAAAGCTTTGATTAACAATGAAGAATCAATAAACAAAACATTTCAGGAATTCAGAGATTTACAGCGAAAATGGCGTGAAATTGGATTGGTACCACAGTCGGAAATGAAAAATTTGTGGGATACCTATCATTTTCATGTTGAAAACTTCTATGATTACATCAAAATCAACAAGGAATTACGCGATCTTGATTTAAAAAAGAACCTTGAGGCAAAGATTAAACTTTGTGAAAGAGCCGAAGAATTACTTGTTGAACCATCAATAATTAAGGCATTTAACACGCTCCAGAAATACCACGAGCGTTGGCGCGAAATCGGGCCGGTTCCTTTAGAACACAAAGATGATATTTGGGAACGTTTTAAAGCGGCAACATCAAAAATTAACAAGAAGCATCAGGAGTTTTTTGAAAGCAGAAAGCACGAACAGAAAAAAAACCTTGAAGCAAAAACAGCACTTTGCGAAAAAGTCGAAGAGATAAACCAATTGGAAATTTCGAGTCATAAGGAGTGGGACGAAAAATCGAAAGAGTTAATTGAGCTTCAAAAAGTTTGGCGAACAATTGGTTTTGCTCCCCGAAAAGATAATAATAAAATTTACGAACGTTTTCGTACCGAATGTGATAAGTTTTTTGATGCAAAACGCGAATTCTATTCAAAAAATAAAGAACTTCAGCAAAATAATCTTCAGATGAAACTTGAACTCTGCAACGAGGCAGAGTCGATGAAAGATAGCACTGACTGGAAAAAAACAACCCAGGATTTTATTAGCATTCAGAAGAAGTGGAAAGAAATAGGTCCGGTGCCACGCAAACACTCCGACGTAGTTTGGAAACGTTTCCGCGCGGCCTGTGATTATTTCTTTGACAAAAAATCCGAACATTTTTCAGGTATCGATTCTGAACAGGTTGATAATCTGAAATTGAAAAACGAATTGATTAGTGAGGTGGAAGATTTTAAACCAGGAAAAGACATTGATGAAAATCTGAAAAAACTAAAATCATTCCAGCGCAGATGGACAGAAATCGGACACGTACCAATTAAAAAGAAAGACGATGTTCAAAATCGTTTCCGTAAGGCAATTGATGAGCTGTTTGATGAATTAAACCTGGATGAAGAGAAACGTAATCTCCTGAAATTCAGAAGCAAGATGTCTTCTTTCTCGGAATCGGGCAGGGGACAGAGTAAAATGAGAATGGAGCGAGACAAGTATATGAATAAACTAAAACAACTTGAAAACGACCTCGTTTTGCTTGACAATAACATTGGTTTCTTTGCCAAATCAAAAAATGCTGAGTCGCTTATTGAAGATGTGAAAAAGAAAATTGAAAATACAAAGCAAAAAATTGAGTTTTTAAAAGAAAAAATTCGGGTAATCGACGATTTGGATGCTAACGAATAAAAAATAGCTAAACTAAATTTGAAACTGGAGGAGAACTGTTTTACAATTCTCCTTTTTTATTTTTTTCTGCGGGAATAAATTCAAGCGACACTGAATTTACGCAGTGCCGTGTATTCTTGTCGGTAAAACCTTCTCCCAAAAAAACATGTCCTAAATGGCCCCCGCAATTGTTGCAGGTAATTTCAGTCCTGCGGCCGTCGGCATCAAGTGTTCTTCTCACAGCACCTTCAATTTCATCGTCAAAACTGGGCCATCCGCAGCCCGAATTAAACTTACTTGTTGACTGGTACAACGCAGCACCGCAGCGTTTGCAAACGTAGATTCCCTTTTCATAAAATTTGTCGTATTTCCCGGTAAAAGGCCGTTCTGTCCCTTTTTCAAGAATTACATATTCCTCGAAATCCGTTAATTTGTTAAATTTCATAGTATCACTTTTTTCGGTTGGCTGTTTCTGATTCTTTTTCGAAACCTGCCCGCAGGCCGAAAATCCAGCACTTAATAAAATCATCACAATTATTGTCTTCATAACACAATAATGACAATTTTCCCGTCACTTTGGTTTACCTTAAAAAGTTAAGAATTGCTAATTCCGATTCCCGGCATATCCTGAAGTGTAATTTTCCCGTCAACAATTTTAACACCTGTATAAGGATCATTATCAATCAGAAGGTTACCATCCAGATCAGCCCAATCAACTTTGGGTGAAAGCTGTGCAGCAGCAGAGATTGCACAAGAAGTTTCAGTCATACAACCAATCATCACTTTCATTTTATGAGTCCTGGCCAGATTAACCATTTTATGCGCTTCCCGCATACCGGTACATTTCATCAGCTTTATGTTGATACCGGTGTAAATTCCAACGGCTTGCTTTACGTCGCAAAGTCGCTGTACCGCTTCATCGGCAATAATCGGAATTGGTGAATTTTCTGTCAGCCAGGCAATATCATCAGTTCTATCTTTTGGCATGGGCTGTTCAACAAATTCAATACCTTTTTCTTTTAGCCACATCACCATATCAAGCGCCATTTTTTTATCTTTCCACCCCTGATTAACATCTACACATAAAGGAACTTCTGAAACAGAACGTATGGTTTCTATCATTTCCTTATCGTTTTCACGCCCGAGTTTTATCTTTAATATTTTAAATTCAGCCGCCTCATTTACTTTCTCCTTTACAACATCTGATTTATCGATGCCAATCGTATATGAAGTATTAGGAGTATTTTCTGATGAAAACCCCCATATTTTATACCAGGGTTGCCCCATAATTTTCCCGACCAAATCGTGCAAAGCAATATCAACCGACGCTTTTGCTGCATAATTTCCCGGAGCTGCTTCATCAACGTACTCCAGAATTTCATCCATTCTGAAAGGATCTTTAAATTGTTCCAGATTTAAACGCGACAGAAATTCGCTGACCGTTTGTTGCGATTCGCCAAGATACGGCGGCAAAGATGCCTCTCCCAAGCCTGTATATCCGCCACATTCCAGTTTTGTTAATACAACCGGAGTAGTCGTTCGGGAACTGTTTGCTATTGTAAAAACATGTTTTAGCTTTAAATTATATGGCTCGAAACTTAGCTTTAATCCATGTGCCGGTAATTTTCCCTTCATGTTTGAATATGTTAACCCGGGGAATACCATTCCTCCGAAAGTAATTATTGTTGATTTTTTTATAAAATTACGTCTGTTGCAACTCATTTTACAACTGAATTAATTAATTTTTTGTCTTTTTTTCAGAAAGAATTCCAATACCAGGGATGGTTTTTAACTAGCTGGATTCCTTCGTCTTCAAAATTAATTATTCTTAAAGCTTTAATAAATGAGTTTTTACGGTATTCGGAATAAATTTTACTGGCAGAGTTAAAACTATTCTGTTTTATAAACCCGGAAGCGTGAATAAACTCTGTTCCTCCCAAAGACAAAGCAACGTGGGTAATTTTTGCTTCCAAATTTTCGGTAGCCTGCCGACCAAAAAATAAAAGATCTCCCGATTGAGTTTCATTCAATGTAATTTCTTTCCCGTGTGTTGCCTGTAACGATGCGTCGCGAGCCAGAATCAATCCGTTTATAAAATAAACTGTTTTTACAAAACCACTGCAATCCATTGCTTTTGCCGATGTACCTCCCCACAAATATGAACACCCGGTTAACTGCTTCGCCCGCAAAACTATTTCATCAGGATTTGGGTATTTTTGATTTACAAAAGCAGAAAAATCAATCCAGTCTTTTGGTGGCGTAAAACCTGTTCTTCCATCAGGAAAACAAACTTTAATCCATCGGTTATTTGATTCTTTTTTTTGAAGGATAGAGCCGAGTGTTACGTCTGAGATTGGAGAATCAAGATCTGTATCTTTGAATATCAGCCCGTTAATCCCCGTAAAAATTATCCGTTCAGAGCTTTTCCATTCCTGAAAAATAAAAGTATCGGCAGGAAAAATTTCTGCTGCATCGACCCATGAAATATATTTATCAGGTGTTTGAATGTAATACCATCCATCTCTATTTTTTAAAATTTTGACCGGAGTTCCCAAAACAGCTTGCGTAACCAGTTCGGAAGAGTGGGAGGGGGTCGCTCTCATATTGGCCACGGGCACGGTTACAATTCCAAATTTATTTTCTCCCACAGAAGCGTCTGGTAAAACGATAACAGAGTCAGAAAAAACGATAGATTTTAGCTCGTCAAACAATTGATTTTTTAATACCGCTTCACTTGTTTCTCCTTTTAAAACAAGTTTTCCCTGTTTACAAACTGCATCGATATTAAATACAACTTCGCGTTTATCCTGAACTTTTTCAACTTCAAAGTCTTTGATAATATTTTCAACCTCTTTTCTTTTGTTGCTATTGCAGGCAATTATCAATAAAACCAGAATACTTATTATCACATATTTTTTTTGCATTTTATTCAGCAAAACAAACGTTTGGTAACAATTTTATTTTTAACACATTAACTAAAAAATCATCATAAATCAGAAAAGTTTTACGTCAGATTCTCGATAATTCATCTACTTTTGAGTCAATAACAAATATAAAAAGAATAAACAATCAGAAGGGTAATAATTGTCAAATGAAAGAATCTTTCAATATCCCGATAATTTTTCAGGATGAACAATTAATCGCGGTAGAAAAGCCGGTAGATCTGCCTGTACATAAAAATGATTTTATGCCGCACGATGCTCCTTATCTCACAAAATTACTGGGAGAAATTACTCAAAAATGGGTCTACAATGTTCACCGTTTGGATTCTAAAACCTCCGGCGTAATTGTACTTGCTTTTTCGTCGGAAATGGCCAAAGAACTTACGCTTCAGTTTGAGAGAAAAGAAGTTCAGAAAACTTACTTTGCAATTGTTCAGGGAAACCCGGGCGAGGGAAAATTTGAATCGAAAGTACTTGTAAAAAAGAAATCAAAATTTAAGAAACCTGCTGTTACAAATTTCAAAACACTTCAAACCGTTCAGACTGACATATCATATAAAGAAAAAGAAAATGTACAGCTTAGTTTGGTTGAGATTCAACCTGAAACCGGACGCTGGCATCAGATACGTCAACATTTTACTCAAAACCATTTCGATATACTTGGCGATACCCATCACGGCGATTTTACATTAAACAAAATAATAACAGAAAAAACGGGGGTAAAACGTTTATTTCTCCACGCCGGACAATTAAAAATAAAACATCCGGCTTTAGAAGAAGAACTGACTTTTTCCTCTGATTTACCCAAAGAATTTCAACAGGTTTTGCGGCACTTCCAGACTTGATGTGCTGTATATTCAACTTTTATCAGGAATAATTGTCATTTGAATAGAGGGATTTAATTAAATCATTATTTTTGAATGGTTCGGTTTATGTTTAATAAAAATTTTTCACCATTTCTGATGAAGATTAAAATACTGTTGTCGGTTTTGCTGTTGTTGCCGGGATTTTTGTTTGCTCAGCCAACTCCTAAAAAGGTACTTCAAATAGAGGATTTTAAAGACTGGAATGTTATTTCAAACGGAAACATTTCATACAATGGTGACTATATTTCCTATGAACGGGCGCCTCAGAAAGGCGACGGTAATTTGATAATATACGACGGAAATAAATCGGATACCATCCCCCGTGGTTATGCTGCAACATTTGGAGCAGAAAATGATTTTATTGTTTTTAAGATAAGACAACCCGAGTTGACTGTTCGCCAGGCTAAAAAAGACAAGGTTAAAAAGGACAAAATGCCACAGGATAGTTTGGGAATTTATAATATCAAAAAAGAAGAGATTTATAAATTTTCTAATTTAAAATCGTATAAACTTCCTGAGGAGAATTCAAACTGGGTTGCATTTATATCTGAAACAGTGAGAGATACAACAGGTATAGAGAAAAATGCGAACAAAAGAAAAAAGCACACTGGAGATGATTTAATTCTTTTTAAAATTCAAAATGGTGACACTTCTGTTTTTAGGAATGTAACTGAATACCATTATTCAAAACTGGGTGATGCCATTTATTTTTCTACGCAGGCGGAAGATTCTGTTCATACCCTCTCTGAGATTTTTGTGTTTGATACTGAAAACGGAATCAATCACAAACTTTTTACAACAGAAGGGTGGATAAAAAGAATCGTTTCAAATGAAACAGGAGAAAAGTATGCTTTTCTTTGTTCGCAGGATACTGTAAAAGAAAAAGTTTACTCTTTATATTATGGAGAAAATTTAACGCCTCCTTCTAAAGTGCTGGATAAATACACGAGCGGTGTTCCAGTTGGCTGGTCGCCCAGTGAAAATGGAGAACTGTATTTTTCGCAGGATGGTTCAAAATTGTATCTGGGAGTTGCAGAAAGTCCTGTTCCGGCGCCTAAAGATACGCTGCTTGAGGAAGACAAACCTAAATTGGACATATGGAACTGGAGAGATGAAAAACTTCAGCCACAACAAAAGGTGGAAGCGGAGAATGAAAAAAAACGGACTTTCCTGGGCGTTTATCATGTTGATTTAAACCGATATATTCAATTGGCCGACATAAAAATCAAGGAGATTTCAACCATTCAAAAAGGAAACGGTAATGTTGGTCTCGGAGCTGATAATACACCCTACTTACGTGCTTCCAACTGGACAGGTGAGAATCTAAAAGATTATTACCTTATCGATGTAGAGTCAGGCATAAAAAGATTGGTTTTAAAGGGAAAAAGCTGGGTTCGTCTTTCTCCTCATGGTAAATATATTTTGTGGTATGAACCTGCCGACAGCAGCTACTATTCCTTACCAAGCGACGTAAACCTTCAGGATACCGTTTCTCTGACAAGAGTTCTACCTGTATCATTTTATAACGAATGGCATGATTCTCCTTCGGATCCACGACCCTATGGAATTGCAGGATGGAGTCAGGATGACAGGTTTGTCTACATTTATGATCGTTACGACATTTGGAAATTGGATCCCTCAGGGGAGCGTGTTCCTGTTAATATCACCAAGGCTTTTGGCCGCAGAAATAACACGCGTCTACGCTATCTTAAACTCGATAAAGATTTGGAGTATATTCCGCAAACTGAATCCGTTTTATTAAGCGCCACTGACGAAAGAACAATGTCGCGTGGTTTTTTTAACATTCAATTCAATTCACTAAAAGATATTGAATATGTTATAATGGACAATTATATTTTTTCTGATTTGAAAAAAGCTAAAAAAGCTGATAAAATCATTTTCAGGAAGCAGGATATCAGCACTTATCCCGATTTTTGGACAAGCAACCTTGAGTTTAAACATTCAAAAAAAATATCGGAAACCAATCCGCAACAGGGCAAATACAACTGGGCAAGTGTTGATCTGGTAAAATGGAATTCGTTTTCAGGAGAAGAATTAAAAGGCTTGCTTTACAAACCTGAGAATCTGGATCCCGGCCGAAAGTATCCGATGATTGTATATTTTTATGAACGAAGTTCTGAATCGCTGAACCAACATTATCATCCTTCGCCCAGTCGTTCTGTTATTAACAAAACCTTTTATGCAAGTAACGGTTATCTTGTTTTTGTTCCTGATATAACATACAAAACAGGATATCCGGGGCAAAGTGCTTTTAACGCAATTGTTAGCGGAACCCAATATTTAATTCATAAATATAATTTTATAAATAAAGATAAAATCGGTTTACAAGGGCAAAGCTGGGGCGGTTATCAAACTGCTTATCTTGTTACGCAAACAGATATGTTTGCTGCAGCCATGGCCGGCGCGCCAGTAAGTAATATGACAAGCGCTTATGGTGGAATCCGATGGCAATCAGGGAAAAGCAGAATGTTTCAATATGAACATACACAAAGCCGGATAGGAGGAACATTATGGGATAAACCCTTACTTTACATAGAAAATTCGCCATTGTTTTCTGTTCCAAAAATAAATACACCATTGTTGATGATGCATAACGACGACGACGGAGCAGTGCCGTGGTACCAGGGAATTGAACTTTTTGTTGCTATGAGAAGGCTTAATAAACCGGCTTGGTTATTGTCTTATAATAATGAACCGCACAACTTAAAAGAAGAAAGTTGGACAAACCGTATCGATTTAAGCAAAAGAATGTTCCAGTTTTTTAATCATTATTTAAAAGGCGAACCAATTCCTGAATGGATGGAAAAAGGTGTTCCAGCAACTGAAAAAGGCGAAAAAACGGGCTATTAAAAGCTAGAAGTTATTTCTATTTATTCAGTTTCACATTGACGGCAGTTGGCCCGCGCTGTCCCTTTTCAATTTCAAAGGTAACCATGTTGCCTTCTTTTATCGGTTCTGTGAGGTTATTAACATGGACAAAAACATCTTGCCGGGTTTCTTTTTCTTTGATAAATCCATATCCTTTTGATTCGTTAAAAAAAGTAACAACTCCTTTTTTAACAGGATCTTCATCTACCGTTGAACCACCTTTGGGAACACTAACTTCGATATCCTCCAATTTAACTTCCGTTTTGTCACTTTCGTCTGGCGGAGTGTCTACAATCATCCCGTTTTCGTCCACATAAGCGATCATATCATCCAGGCTCGATTTATTATCCGTCTCTCTTCTCGCCTGTCTTTTTGCAGCTTTTTCTTTTCTTTTTTTCTCTTTTTTATTTCTTACTTCTTTTTTGTTAAATGTCTCTTGTGATCTTCCCATATAATATTTAAAATTTCAATATTCTAATTTTCCAGTCTGAAATTTTTTCCTGCTTAATCAAATCCCGAAAGATGAAATTCGTTTCAAACAACCTTTTTTGCGTGAAAAATGTTAGACTTTAAAAAGGGCGATAATAAACTAATAATGAGCAGGAATTAGTAAAAACGCAAATTCTCAAAGCTGGCATGTCGTACAAAAGTAATATTTTATTTTGAGTTTAGCTAACTTGAAGCTTGAAACACAAACCGAATACCGCGTAGCCTGCAAGTCCCTTTCAGACGGATAAACCAATTAATTTTACTCACCAATTCCCTCGTTGCCAGAGTCCAGAATATATTTCCAATTTCCGTCTTTATCTTTTTTCCAAACTGAAATATAAGTTCCTTTCTGAACGACGGAATCACTTTTAATCGTGTAGATTCCATAGGTGTAACCTAATTCTCCGGAAACTGCGACCTCGCCATTGAGTGGTTGCCAGAAAAATTGGATATTTTGCGGGCTTTCCCCGCTAAACAAATCTTTAATTGCCGGTTTTCCAACAACAGGCATTCTGTTCTCGCGTAAAAGAACGGCATCAGCATGCGCAAATTCAACAAACGCCTTTCTAAAGCCTTTCATTTCAGCAGCATTTGAAAATTGTCTGTCAGCCTCGAAAAGTTCTTCAACGCTGGATTTTTCGTCCTGCTGACAGCTAAAAGCCGCCAAAATTACGACAAACAGTAAAGTATTTTTCATTGCTTTCACCTGTAGTTATGAATTTAAAATCTGTTCATAAATCTCAAAGTTTTCGCTATCAAATACACAAAAAATTACCTCATTGATTGTATCCTTATTTGATAAAAATCCGGAGACCTCACGAATAGCAATCTTTGCAGCATCTTTCTTTGGATATCCGTAAACACCGGTGCTAATGTTTGGAAATGCAACAGTTATCAGATTGTTTTCTTCAGCTACCTCCAAACTTCTCCGGTAACAGGAAGCAAGCTTTTCCGGTTCATTGTATTTTCCTCCGTTCCATACCGGACCAACTGTGTGGATGACAAATTTAGCCGAAAGATTATATCCTTTGGTAATTTTTGCATCACCGGTTTCGCAGCCATTTAATGCCCTGCATTCTTCCAAAAGTTGTTTTCCTGCTGCCCGATGAATAGCGCCATCCACACCGCCGCCTCCAAGCAACGACTTATTAGCAGCATTTACAATTGCATCCGTTTGTAATTGGGTTATATCACCTCTATAAAGTTTTATTCTTTTGTTTTGAAATTCTTTCATTTATTATCCTGATATTTTTTACATTTATGACATAAATTTAGAAAAGCCTGATACCATGTACAAACGAATTGTCTTATTTTTTGTTTTAATACTGACTTTTATTTCTGCTAAAAATCAACCACTTGCGTTACATCCTGAAAATTCTCATTATTTTATATACAAAAGTAAACCGACAATTCTCATAACATCAGCGGAACACTACGGGGCTGTTTTAAATTCTGCTTTTGACTACGACAAATATCTACACGAACTGAACAGAGCAGGAATGAACTATACAAGGATTTTTACCGGTTCGTATGTTGAGGTTCCTGGTAGTTTTGGTATTCAAAATAATACTTTAGCACCGGCGACAGGAAAATTTCTGGCGCCCTGGAAAAGGGTGAACGAACCCGGACTTTTTGAGGCGGAAGAAAAGTTTGATTTGTCGCAGTGGAATCCGGACTATTTTACAAGGCTGCAAAATTTCATTTCTTTGGCAAACAAGTTAGATATTTTTGTTGAGGTTACTTTTTTTTGTTCTACCTATCAGGAAGCAAATTGGAAACGAGATCCGCTTAATCCGGGCAATAATATAAATAACCTTCCCGGGGATTTGAACAGAAGAGAATCAAACACCTTACAAAACGGGAAATTGATAGAATTTCAAAAAGAACTGGTAAAAAAAATTGTTACTGAGTTAAACACATTCGACAATGTATTTTATGAAATTCAAAATGAACCCTGGGCTGATAATTCGGAGAAAGGAATGAGAACATTACGGACACTTGATCCGGAACAGGAAGGTTGGTTTAAATGGGCTGAAAAGGCTACAGCAGCCTCTTTGGAATGGCAAAAAGAAATTGCGAGAACAGTGGTTGAAACAGAATCCAATCTTTCAAAAAAACATTTAATTGCGCAAAATTACACGAACTTCAAACATTCTCTTGCACAGGTTGATGCGAATGTATCCATCCTGAATTTCCACTATGTATGGCCTGAAGCTGTTTGGTTAAATTACGCATGGAACCGGCCTGTGAGTTTTGACGAGTCGGGGTTTGCAGGAAGTTCCGATACTCCTTATTTACGACAAGCCTGGCAGTTTATTTTGGCAGGAGGAGCAGTTTTTAATAATCTGGATTATTCATTTTTTGTAGGTAGGGAGGACGGCACAGGACAAAATATTGCACCCGGGGGAGGCAGCGCCAGTTTGCGGAACCAGTTAAAGATTCTGAAAGATTTTATAGCGTCCTTCAATTTTGTTAAAATGGCACCTGATTTTACAACAGTTTATCATTCTCCCGGAGCCGAAAGTCAATGCATCTCGGAACAAGGGAAACAATATGCTGTAATTTTCACAGGCGATGAACTGGAAGAAGTAAAATTAAACCTTCCGAAAGGAAATTATAATTACCAGCTTATTTCTCCGCTAAATGGAAAAACACTAAAAAAAGGATTTTTCAAACAAGATAAAAACGAAAAAAAGGAATTATCAATTCCACCTTTTAAAGAAATGATTGCTCTGCGTATTGTTGCTAATTGATAAAAAAAGCCCGGAAATACCGGGCCTTTATTATTGTTTTTTGCTTTGCTTTTCTATAATTCGATCAAAACAGGATCGCCTAGCCCAACATTTTTTAAAGCGTCAAGTTGAGTTTTAGCGTCTCCAACAACTACATAGTACATGTGTTCGGGTTGTATAAGTTTTTGCGCCAATTGTTGATGTCCTTCAACCGTCAGCGAGTTGATAAATTCTTCTTCCTGCTTTACATAGTCAAAAGGAAGATTGTAACTACTTATTTCTGTTAACATGTTATGAAGTGCTCCCAATGTTTCAAAACCACGAACATTGGATTTTATGAGCGCACTTTTTGTAAACTGGAGGTCTTCAGCCGGAATTCCATTTCTGTATTTTTCTATTTCCTCTTTAAAAATCCGGACAGACTCTTCAGTGGCTGATGAACGTACACTTGCAGCAGCAACAAAATAGCCGTAATTTTTACCTCCCTGAAAATATGTGCGTGCACCATAAGTGAACCCTTTTTCCTCACGCAGGATCATATTCACAATTCCGTTAAAACTTCCTCCCAATTTATAGTTCATTACCGTTGCAGGCTGATAATCGGCAGAAGTATGTGTAATTGAAGGGTGTCCGATGTTAATTACAGACTGTTTTGCACCCGGAACATCAACAAAATAAATCTTCGACTTTCCTGGGAGTTCGGGTTGTTCAAGTTTTGGAATTTCAACATCAAAAGGCTCCCAGTTTGCTGAAAGACTCTGCAAGCCTTCAGTTACACGGTCCTGACTAATTTTACCAACCACATGCATACGTGCAACCGATGGTGAAAATGTACGCTTATAAAATTCTTTTAAATCCTCCATAGTAATCGACTCTAATGTTTCGGCGGTTCCTCCTGACGGAACGGAAAGAATATTATCCTCACCAAAAACAAGCTTGTTAAAAGTAACATAGGAAAGGTAATCGGGATTGGCTTCGTTTCTTTTTACATTGTTAACCATTCTTGATTTTACAAGTTCAAATTGTTCTTCGTCCCATCGCGGTTCCAACAAAATTTCTTCTACCAGCTCAAGTGTTTTTTCAAAATTCCGGGTTAAGCTGTTTACATACACCTGCATTCCTTCATTTCCGGAGTATACACCTATTCTGGCTCCAAGCAAATCTATTTCCTCTTCCAATTCTTCCGGTGTTTTGTTTGCTGTTCCTTCCATCAGCATGCTGGCCAGAAAACTGGCAACCCCGGCCTTTTCTTTTGGTTCCATCATATGCCCGCCATCCATTGATATAGAATACTGAACAAGAGGCAATTCATTATACTCAATCCCGTATATTTTTATTCCATTAGCAACTTCATCAGTCCAAACATCCGGAATTTTTAGCTCAGGTTGCGGACCTTTTTCCGGTTCAACAGTTCGATCGAGGTTGGTAACTGTTTTTTTGATTTCTTCCTCTTCCGTAATTGCAGACTGATCCACTTCTGTAGCCTCCAGAATATTTTCTTCAACAATGCCTGCATCTACCGAGTTTGCAGCCACCAACTCAACCTGTCCTTTTGGGACAAAGCTCGTTGAAACAAACGGTTTGTCTTTTATATATTTTTCATAGACACTTAAAATATCGCCGATTGTTACGGCCTTAATATTTGCAATGTCTTGTTCAATAAAGCCGGGAGAACCGGCATATTCATTATAACTGGCCAACTGAAATGACTTCATTAATACCGAACTAATATTATTATAAAAACGTGTTTCCAAACCGGCTTTTTGTTTTTCCAAATCGCGTTCGGTAATTCCTTCTTCTTCAAAGAGTTTAAATGCTTCAAAAACAGCATCTTCAACGTCTGCCAAACTGGTATTTACATTGGCATTTATTGAAACCGTAAATTGCCCGGCCAATTCGCGCGAACCGTTATAAACGCCTGCTCGCGGAGCTAGTTTTTTTTCTTTTACGACTACTCTGTAAAAAGGTGATTTTTTGTCGCCAGCCAATATTTGCCCAAGAAATTGAAGAGCGTATGACTCTTTACTATATTCTTCAACAGTTGGCCAAACCATCGTCAACTGTGGAGTTTTTGCAAAATTATCTTCGTGATATAACTTTTTTGTTTCATTTAAAGTTACCGGCATCGGTTCCAGGTCTGCGACTTTCTCGCCTGCGGGAATCTCACCAAAATATTTTTCAATAAGTGGTTTTACATCTTCGACTTCAAAATCACCTGCCAGAGCGAGTGTTGTGTTGTTTGGCACATAATATTTTGAATGAAATTCTTTTACATCTTCAACCGTCGCATTAAATAAATCTTCCATTTCTCCAATTACTGTCCAATTGTACGGGTGTGCTTCAGGATACAGGTTTTTACCAATTAACAAACTATTAAATCCGTATGGACGGTTGTCATAAGATTGTCTTTTTTCGTTTTGAACCACGTTCTGTTGGTTTGCAAAGGCCGATTTTGTGACTGTATTCTCGAGGTAACCCATTCGGTCCGACTCCAGCCAAAGGGCCATTTCAAGTGCATTTTTGGGAACAACCTCATAGTAGATTGTACCATCGTAATTTGTACCTCCATTTAGCGTTCCTCCGGCTTCCTGAATCTTTTTAAAAAACTCATCCTGACCTACATTCTCCGATTGTTGAAACATCATATGCTCAAACAAATGCGCAAATCCTGTTTTACCAGGAACTTCGCGATTGGAACCCACATGGTACTGAATGGCAACGGCAACGATAGGATCTGATTTGTCCTGATGCAGAACGACATTGAGCCCATTTGCAAGCTCATATTGTTCATAAGAGATCCTTAGCTTTTCGTCTGAATTGTTGGTTGTTGTACAAGAAAACAGACCAATAAAAAAAGAAATTGTAATAAGAATACTGATTTTTTTCATAACTGGTGATAAGTTGATTAATGTAACGAAGTTAACAAAATTAACACCAACATAACGTTGAATCGTTGTATATATTTCTTTGCTTTCAATAATCTCTATCCGTAATAATAATTATTGATTGGTAGCTAAAAAACCAAATGTTTTATCTATTGTTTCATTAATTAAAGAAATGAAAAATTTAGTTCAAAAATATAAAGTACAGATTGGCTTTGCGTTGGCAGGTGCAATTGGTGGCTTTTTGTACTGGAGATTTGTCGGATGCTTAAGCGGTACTTGCCCGATTCGTTCGGTGTGGTACTGGAGTACGATGTGGGGAACGGCAGTTGGATATCTGGCCGGAGATTTTATCAATGACATTTTGGTCAGAAGAAAGAATAAGAAGGAGGAAAACAGTGAACGGAAAGTTTCAGAGCATAATTAATTCAAAACGGCCGGTTTTGGTTGATTTTTATGCCGATTGGTGCGGACCATGCAAGCAGGTTCCGCAAATCTTGAAAGAGGTAAAAGAAGATTTAAAAGACAAAGTGCGAATAATAAAAGTTAATGTGGATCGTAATCCTTTTATCGCTTCAAAATACCAAATAAGAAGTATACCTACATTGATCATCTTTCAGAACGGAGTACCGCAATGGACCGGAGTAGGAGTGAGGCATGCCAGTGAATTAAAGGAAATAATCAAAGACATTTGCGAATAGTTTAATTGAAATAGAAACCTCTGAATAAAAAGTATTTTAATCGTTTGTTGAAAGTTAAAAAATGAAAATAGCCGGAATAACCGGCTATTTTTTTCCGGGATAACAATATCTGAACCTGCGCCCCCTGACGAGTGGGCTACCAGCCGGTGCACATAGAACAAACTCATTTTTCAATATCAGAGTATTTTTATAGCACATTTGAATTTATATATTTGTAATACTTTAACTAGCAGAAACTTTGAAAGATCCTAGAACAGACAAAGAATTACTCCGGAATATCAAAAATGGAGATCAAGTCGCTTTTTACAATATCTATGAGCGATATTGCAAAAAACTATATGGTTTTGTGTTAAGTTACATAAAAATAGAGGCAGACGCAGAAGAAATCGTTCAGGAAGTTTTTGTGAAAATCTGGGAAAACAGAAATAAATTGGTTGCTTATTCTTCGTTTGATTCATTTCTGTTTACTATTGCATATAACGCTACAATATCACTTTTACGAAAAAGGATTAACAGTAAAAAATTTTTGGAACACCTTCATAAATTGAATCATATTCGGAATGCCCCTGATCTAGTTGATGAATTGGAATATAAAGAACTGCACGATAAGCTTAAAGTGTTGTTAGATGAACTTACTCCGCGTCAGAGAGAGATTTTCAAATTAAGTAGAGAAGAAGGCCTTTCTCAAGATGAGATTGCAAAAAAGCTGGATATCTCACTTAATACAGTCAAAAAACACATGGTAAATACTTTAGCTATTTTAAGAGCTAATTTTAAGGATAACTCGCTTAAATGCGTGTTTTTTGTCTTTTTCTTTATTTTATAAAAAAAATCAAATTTTATATACTCCCTTAAAACAGCTTAAACGTCTACATATAAAGATACACTTAATACCAGTTATTTATAGTTGGTAAATTAGTTTAACGGCCCAATACCGAAGAGATAATTAAAACGAATGGAAAAAGAAGTACTCATAAAATTTTTAAACAATAGCTGCACAGAAGCAGAATTGAACGAAGTGCTGAGTTGGGCAAAAACCAAGGCTCTGACCGAAGAAGGACAGAAGCTTGGGTATGAAGATTGGAAAAATTATTTTGAAGAAGATAATCTTGAAGAAGACAAAAAATTTATAAGCCTTTTTGAGAAAATTCAGGAAAAAATTAATCGTCATAATGCTATCGGAAAACCGGGCGTTTTTTTTCTTTTACCCTTATATTCAAAGTGGTTTATGCGTGTTGCGGCAATTTTGTTTCTTCCGGTGCTTGCTTTATTATTCTATACAATATCAGAAAATAAGACGATTAGCAGCCAGTACAAATTGGCAGCGGTAGATTCTCTTGAGGTTATTGCTCCAATCGGCTCGCGGACTATTGTTACTCTCTCGGACGGTTCAGTTGTACATTTAAATTACGGAAGTAGAATCAAATACCCTCAACGCTTTTTAGGAGATGCCCGTGAAGTTAAATTGGAGGGAGAGGGATTTTTCGAAGTACATCATAATCCTGATAAGCCATTTGTTGTAAAGACAGGAAAAATAAATATTAAAGCAGTCGGAACTTCTTTTAACGTACATGCGTACCCGGAAGAAGATATAGTAGAAACTGTACTTGTAAATGGAAAAGTGGCGCTGGAAACAGAAAATGCCATAAAAGAATCTGAGCCGATTGGGAGTATGTTGCCGGGGCAACATATAACATTCAATACAAATACCGGTGAAATTTCCTATTCCAAAGTAGATGTGGAAAAGTACATTGCATGGAAAGATGGAAAACTGATTTTCGAAGATTCTCCCATTCAGGAAGTCGCCAGTAAACTTAGTCGTATGTTTAATGTTGATATTCAAATAGATGAAGATATTAGCGATTACTTTTATACTGTAACCATTATGAACGAACCTCTTTTTCAGATTCTTGACTTAATGACTCTGGCAACTCCAATACAGTATAAGTCTTTTGCAAGAAGTAAATTACCGGACGGTACATATTCGAAACTAAAAATTATAGTTGAGAGAAGAAACTAAAATTAATATTTAACTAAACACTAATGCCTATGATATAATTTAAGAAATGGAACCAGTACCAGGTTTTCCATAAAAAACAACAGGGAAATGCTCCAACACTTCCCTGAAGAGATTAAATCTTATCCCTGATTTACCAGATCAGGGAATTTATAAACTAATCATTACAAAAGTATGAAAAAAAGGACGAAATGGTCAGGTGACATGCTATTTTCCTGGCTCAAAAAATTATGTCGAATTATGAAACTAACAGCTTTTCTAATCATGCTTTCCATAGGTTGTGCTTTTGCCGGCAAAACCTATTCACAAAGTAATTTGCTAAATCTGAAGATGGATAGTAAGACAATCAGGGAAGTCTTGTCGGAGATTGAAGCTCAAAGCGAATATCATTTCATGTACAGTGGAAAGATGATTAATGTCAACCGAAAGGTTTCAGTTGATCTTGAAAATCAAAATATAGAAGGAGTATTACACTCTCTTTTTTCAGGAACTGATATTAACTATATTATCAAAGACAGATTTATCGTGTTATCAAATTTGGAAGAAGATGAATTCCTTTCCGGTTCGCAACAAAAAAATATTACCGGTAAGGTAAGCAGTAAGGATGGAGAACCGTTGCCGGGAGTAACAGTTGTTGTGAAAGGAACCAGCAAAGGAACTGTTACAAATGCCGATGGTAATTATTCGTTGAACAACGTTCCTGAAAATGCGACTTTGTCATTCTCTTTTGTGGGGTTGATAGCGCAGGAGATTCTGGTAGAAGGCAGAACCAATATCGATGTAATAATGGAAGAAGATGCTATTGGTATTGAAGAAGTGGTTGCGATTGGATATGGCACCCAAAAGAAGCGAGATGTTATTGGAAGTATAGCCTCAGTTAAGTCGGAGGTATTGGAACAATCGTCGGGTGTAAGTAATTTCACCTCCCTGTTGCAGGGCCAGGCAGCCGGTGCCAGCGTACAGGTTTCATCGGGTAGATTAGGAGCAGGAGTGGACGTCAAAGTTCGCGGATTAAGTTCAATTAGTGCCGGAACATCTCCATTGTGGATCGTTGACGGCGTACCAATTATTACAAGCGCAAGTACCGGGGCATCCAGCACATCAGAATTATCTCCCTTTGCCTTAATTAATCAGGCGGACATAGAGTCCATTGAAGTGTTAAAGGATGCGGCAGCTACTTCAATTTACGGTTCCCGGGGCTCCAACGGAGTAATCATTGTAACCACGAAGACCGGGCAAAAAGGAAAAATATCGGTGAATCTGGATTATAGTACTGGTTTTTCGGATTTACCCTTTCAACAAGTTGAATTGGTAAACACCAAACAGTGGTTTGAGATGAAAGATGACATGAAAAATTCCTATGGATTGGGGGATTATACCATGGCTGATTTTTACAACAATTCACCTTATTTAACCGAGGAGTTGACACGTGAGCAGGCTGAAGCCATTGACATAGACTGGTTGGAAACCGGACTAAGGCAGGGAAGCTTTCAAAACTACAATTTGTCTGTCGTTGGCGGTGGCGAAAAAACGAGTTTCTTTATGTCTGCAAACTACAGAAAAGATAAGGGTGTAGTTTTGAATGACGATTTGGAACGCTATGGTTTGCGTATTAACCTGGATGCCGAGCCCTCCAGATATTTTAAAGCCGGGGCTAAATTCAACTTCACTTTGTCAAACAGCAGTCGCGGTAAAAATGATGATAACTCCAGCAATGGTAATAAAAGCGGGGTTGCAGGTGGTTTTGCTTTTATAAATACTGAATCAACGCCATTCACTCCGGTATATAGTTTAGAAAATCCAAACGAATACTATAATCCCTATTTAGGCAATGCTGTTATGTATGCAGATCGCGATTATCTTGTTCAGGATGTGGAGATGTACCGTGGTCTGGCTAGTATTTACGGTGAGTTCGCATTTCCATTTTTAAAAGAGCTTGCTGTCAGAACGGAGTTGTCAGTTGATTTTGTCCAGGCCAACCGGAATACCTGGATATCAGAAGCCATTCGTTGGGATGGTTCACTGGGAGACGATGCAGCCAGAACATCACGAACCTTAAATTACAATGTATTCCTAAAATATGATAAAATATATGGCGACCACAGCATTAATGCTGTTGGGGGTATTGAAGCACAACGTTCTGTCGGATGGTGGCGGACGATGAGCGGACAAAATCTGGTTGGAAGCTATAAACAACTTGGTTCTCCAAGTAACATGATTAGTATGTTTTCCGGTTTGTCCGGAGAAACTTACTTATTGGCCTATTTTGGACGAGCCAACTACAAATACAGGGACAAATATCTGGCTGGAGTAAGTATCCGTAGAGATGCTTCGGCCGTTTTTACACCTGACTATCGTTGGGGTACCTTTGTTGCTTTTTCTGCCGGATGGATTCTTTCAGATGAAGGATTTATGGGAGAATTTGGCGAAAACAATTTCCTGAAGTTAAGAGGTAGTTTTGGTCAAACCGGGAACGCCAACATCCCCCTGGGGCTTGATGTTTCAAAGTACAGCACCGGATTAGTTTATGGTAATCAGGAGCTTATTGCAACCAACGGAACAGCAATATCAGGTATCGGAGTTTCAAATTTAACATGGGAAACGACAAATAACCTTGATGTTGGATTGGACTTTGGCTTTAAAAATAACCGTATAAATGGTTCCTTGGCCTACTATAATAAGTATGTCAATGATCTGCTCTTAGCAACACAACTACCATATTCTTCGGGAATCAGCTCAATTTATGGAAATATTGGAGACCTGGTGAATTCCGGAGTTGAATTCAATATATCTTCTGTCAATTTGAAAACAGACAATTTTCAATGGCAAACAAACTTCAATATCTCATTTAACCACAATGAAGTAAAGAAACTGGTTCCACGGGTTGATGAAGCCGGAACAGGAATGGTAAGTGGAAACACCATCACAAAAGTCGGATATCCGGTACGTGACTGGTATTTGTCAGATTTTGCAGGAATTGATTCTCAAACCGGATTGCCTCAGCTTTATGCGCTGGATCATGATTATTATGATGAAACAGGCGAAACGCGAAGGTTGAAAGACGAAAATGGTGAAGATGTGATTATTCTCGCCAACAATGCCAATGGCAATTCAAACAAATTTCATCATAAAAATAAAAGCGCAATTCCGACATACTACGGAGGATTTACCAACAGATTTACGTATAAAGGATTTGATTTCAGTTTCCTTATAACCTTCTCGGGAGGCAATTACATTTATGATCAATATATGCGGGATATGTATGTGGACATCGGTTACGGAGGTCAGCAAACGATCGATTTGTATGAAAACTATTGGAGGAAACCCGGAGACGAAGCCAAGTACCAGCGAATGAACTGGAGAGGAAACCTGATACTGGAAGATGGAACAACAGTTGGACTTGGTGATCCTCGTATCCCAACTACTCAATGGCTATTTAAAGGAGACTATGTGAAACTGAAATCGATTTCCCTGGGTTACACTGTTCCAAAAACTCCCACTACTGCAAAAATATTTCAGGACATGAGAGTTTATACCACGCTTGAAAACTTATATACGTTGACTGATTATCCCGGATGGGATCCTGAGGGGCGGGGATCAGGCGATTGGGATTTACCTCAGCTATTTTCAGTAACATTTGGTGTATCTGTTAAATTCTAAAAAGACTAAAATTATGAAAAAGATACTATTATTATCATTAGCATTTTTGATGCTCGTTACAGCTTGTGAGCAAGAAGATTTTTTTGAACTGAAAAGACCACCTGAAAGTCCATGGCTATCGTTATATGAATTTGAACGGGCTCCAATTGGCGGCTATTCTTTGCTTTTTCATGGAGGTTGGGGAGTTAAATTTGATTATTATAATTTATATAAAAATGCGATTGGCGACGACGCAGCCTGGTCGACTCCCGGAGATGCAGCCTGGGGATGGTATCGCGATACTGAAAATGAGAAAGATTGGTTAAGTCAAATGTTCAGGGATGCATATCGTGTTGTTGCTTCCGTAAATGATGCCCTCGCATTTGTGGAAGAGTATGATGGCAATCCTTTTCCTAAAATTACGGCAGAGGATAAGACAAAAAATCTGGACCGGATCATTGGAGAACTCTATTTTCTTAGAGGTTTTTCATATTATATGGTGATGACAACATTTGGCAATGCCTACGTTCCCGGTGGTCCCAATAATGACCAGCGTTTGCCTTTGAGGTTGGAGAGATCAAGTTCTTACGAAGAGGCATCAAGTTCCAGGCTGGGGACGACAGAAGAAATGTGGAATCAAATCCTATCCGACTTCCAACAAGCATATGACATGCTGCCTGAGCGTTTTGCTAGCGGGATGCACCCTTCATATGAAGCGGGAAGAGCAAATAAATTTGCGGCAGCGGCAATGTTAAGTCGAACCTACTTTGCTATGGGAAATTATGACGAGGCGGGTGAATTCGCGGGTTTTGTTATTGATCAGAATAATGGAGATTATGATTTGAGTGAAGATCCCATAGAAGCATTCAACAAAAGTTCATTTGCCCGTGGGAAGGAAGTTATCATGTATAGTCCGGACTGGGACGAGACCTATGGAGGAACAAACTTACATGCTTCCTGCTTTACGCACCTTTTTCAGTCAAATCCATGTAACTGGACGGCTACGCACATGGATTACACGACCCTGCAAAGAATTGGCTGGATGCCAGATCCTAAAAATGATACAACCATTACCATTGTTGCACGAAGGGATAAACGTTTCCAGCAAGTATTGGCAGTTCGTGAACCTAACAATGTGCCCGAAGATGAACGGATTGAAGGTCGGTTTTATGAACCGAGAGCGTATATGCAATGGCGTTCTATTTTGGGAAATAAATATTTCAGAGGGCCTAAGATTCAATATACTAATACCGTAATTCTCCGTCTTGCTGAGATGTATCTGACCAGATCAATTTGTTTATTCAAAGCAGGAGATAAACAGGGTGCAGCAGATGATTTGAATGTAGTGAGAAAGAGAGCCTGGGATGAAACTGTGGCTGGTGTGTCCTATGAGGCGTCAGATAGTTATGTCACATCAAACAATATAACGGAACAAATGATAGGAGACGAGCGCTTGATTGAATTGTTTATGGAAGGAGATCGAATAGACTATTTGCGGGGTTTAAAGGTAGACGTTCCTAGTTATGAGTCGGAGCGCGGAGTCCCTGAGCTTACACCATATACCGACAATAGTTTTATGTGGCCAATTCCGGTAGCAAACGAACAGGATTTGAATGGAGCATACAATTAGTGAATAACAATACTGCCCCAAGCTACTTTATTATAAAATAAAAATCCTGGGGCAAAGTTGCATTTGAACCCCAGGGTTTTTTTGAAATTATCCGGTGACCTTTAAGTTGTGTGAACCAGCAGGATTGACAGGTTTATTCTTTTTCCAACAATTGAATTATGAATAAACCGAATACAGATTAGTTTCTCGGGGCGGAAATATACCGGCAGAATCCTTCTGAAGGGAAAGTATTTAACACGGTATCCTTGTTAAGAAGAACGTGTTCCGGGAACTTTGCTTTTGTCTGTTTCAGATAAAAATACGACATAGGAAAAAGATTTAATCTGAAAAATGTAAATGAATCGATTATCGGGGAAAATCATCACATCGGTTTGGGAAAACCGAAATGAGATACGGGACTATTCATGATGTTCATTACACAGGCGTTTAATAATAATGTCATCGAAGCATTAACCGGGATATTAAATTGAATACAATCATGTACATAAGGTTGAAAAATAAGTAAAAACAGGTAAGAAATGAAATATTTACATTTAGTGCAAGCATTCATTGTTGTATTGTTGCTATGCTCGTACAGAATTGCTGAAAAAAAGAACAAAACAGCACTTGAAGATCCGATAAAACCTTATATTCAAAATCCAAAATATTGGCAGTATAAAGGAAAGCCGGTATTGTTGCTTGGAGCGTCGAATAACGACAACCTCTTTCAAAGTGAAAATTTGGAAGCTCAGCTGGATGAACTGGCATCCGTTGGAGGAAACTACATTCGAAATACAATGAGCTGCAGAGATTCGGGAGATGTATTCCCTTATACACTAAACCACAACGGCCTTTATGATTTGGATGAGTGGGGAGAAGCTTATTGGAGTAAATTTGCTAAGCTGCTGAAACTGACAAAAGAAAGAGATATTATTGTTCAAATTGAGATTTGGGATAGGTTTGACTATTCACAAAAGTTTTGGGAAAAGCATCCTTTTAATCCCCTGAATAACATCAACTATTCAGCTGAGGATAGCATTTTAAACACAGACTATCCCGAACATCCTTCAACTGACATCCAGCCTTTTTTTCACTCCATTCGGGGGATGAAACGATACACTCCAAAATTGGATGTGATTAGAGAGTATCAGGAAAAATACATTGATAAACTGTTGAGCTATACATTCAATTATGGTAATGTGCTCTATTGCATGAATAATGAAACGTCTACTCCGGTAGAGTGGGGAAATTATTGGATCGACTATATTCGGGCAAAAGCAAAAGAAAACGGAGCAGAGATTTATCTGACTGATATGTATGACTATTTTTTTAAAATCAGCACTTGTAAAGAATGTCAGGAGCTGATCGCCCGGCCCGACTATTATACTTTTATGGATATTTCTCAAATTAATAGCAGGAATTTTGGGCAGGCACATTGGGATACACTTCAAACAATCCTTGCGATGCGCGACAAATATGCACTCCGTCCGGCAAATAATACAAAAATTTACGGAGGAGGGAACTTTGGTTTTGGCACCGGAACAGAAGACGACGGGATCGAACGTTTCTGTCGGAATATTATCGGGGGATGTGCATCTGCCCGACATCACCGACCTCCTGCCGGAAATGGTTTAAACAGGAAGGCAAAGGCCTCAATCAAGGCAGTTCGAAGCGTAGAAAAGTATATTTTGTTTTGGGATGGGACTCCTCAAATGAATTTACTGACAAACAGGGAACCAAATGAAGCTTATATTCTGGGGCGACCAGGCGAACATTATGTCATATATTTTACTCAGGAAGGCAAGGTAACGCTGGATCTTACCGCAAATAAATCGTTGTTTGAGTTGAAGTGGATTAGTGTAAAAACCGGTAACGAAAAAGAAAAAACGCAAACCATTAAAGGTGGAAAACAAGTTGAAATTGTAGCTCCGGATAACGACGGTTGGTTTGCGGTGATAGAAAAAAAGAGTTGAAAAAGAGGCCTTTGCACATAAAAAAATAATTCTAAAAAAACGAGTACTGTATGAAACAAGCTATCCTATTTGTATTTTCTCTTTTAGTATTTGATTCATGTGTCCTCCGTGTTGATTCTGAATATAAAAACAACGACATTATTATCGAAAATAAGGACTTTTGTTTGGTTTTGAGGGTTGATGGAACAGCAAAAAGCTTAAGACATAAAGAAAGTGGCGAGGAATGTCTTCAGCCAGGATTGAATGTACCTGCATTCTCTCTCATACAGTACAGACCGTACGATAACGAGTTGCAACTAAGTCATCCTGCAAAAGCAAAAACATTTCCGGCCGATTCGGTTTATTGGAAGGACGGTGACCTGATAGTCAGATTTCGCCCGGAAAGGAACATCGCGACGATTGGAGTAGAAATTACGGATTCTTACATTGCATTTAAACTGAAGAAATTTGACTATGACCTGAATGACTTTAGAATTAAACGACAAACAAGGGTTGACGAGTTTACGCTTATGCAGCTTCCAATTCGGGACAGGAGCAATTTTGGCGAATGGTTGAATGTCAGCTGGGATGAAGACCTGGCGATCAACCTTCTTGCGACCGATCATTATGCGAAAATAGATGCGGAAGCAAGAGACGGATATCGGATTTTTAAAGCCGGCATGGAAAACAACGTGAAAATGGAAGGTGTTGGAGCGGCCTTAATCACAACACGTAAAAATAAATTATTGGATTGTATTGATCAGCTTGAACATGATTATAACCTTCCTTTGGGGGTCGAAAGTCGAAGAAGTAAAGGATACAACTTTTCATATTATGAACTGGGTGCAACTGTTGATAACATTGATGAACATATTGCCTACGCAAAGAAAGGAGGTTTTCGGGCAATCCAAATTGTTGCCAGCTCATTTGCAGCAACCAACGGTCATTTTCCCTGGAAATCGGAATTCCCCCGGGGAATGAAAGATTTGCAGGAGATCATTGGAAAAATAAAGGATGCGGGAATGCTCGCAGGCCTTCATATTTGGTACAACAAAGCAGATACATTGGATGCTTATGTGACACCGGTTCCTGATTACCGGCTCAATCTTCGTCGCAATTTTTTACTTGCTCGTCGTTTAGATGAGAAAGACAGCAATGTGTATGTGGAAGAAAATCCGGAAGGCTGCACAATGGAGAAAGGCAGAAGGATTTTAAGAATTGGAAATGAGCTGATAGAATACGAAGGGTACACTACTGAATATCCTTATTTGTTTTATGGATGCAAACGTGGAGATATGCATACTCAACCGACAAGTCACAAGCGGGGAACTCCAATGGGGCTGTTGGATGTAGATACATGGACCATGTGGGTTCGTTTTAATCAGAGAACAAGTATTCAGAAGGAGGTGGCTGAGCGCATTGGTAAAATATGGAAGGAGGCAGGTTTCGATTTTATTTATTACGACGGAGCCGAGGATATTCATAGACCCTATTGGTTTTACACCTCTAAAGCACAAATAGAGCTTTATAATCAATTGAATCCAAAACCGCTTTTTGGAACAGGGGCGCTCAGATCGCATTTTGGCTGGCACATTTTAACCAGGGGGAACGCATTTGACGTTTTTAGTCCCGAAGTAATTAAAGCAGCAACCAATCGTTATCCGCTTGCTGAGGCGAGGATTGTCTCCAATGATTTTACCGCCATCGATTTTGGGTGGATTGATTACCTGGCGCCAAGCGAAAAAACAATCGGTATGCAACCTGACATGTACGAATATGTTTGCAGCAAGGGGGCTGCATGGGATTGCTCCATTTCTATCTATGGCAGGTTGGAACATTTGAAAAAACATCCGCGAACCGATGATAACCTTGAAGTTATAAAACGCTGGGAAGATGCCCGGCTAAATGATGTATTCACTCAGAAACAAAAGGATCAGCTGAAAGATCCCGAACAGGAATATATTCTTCTGATTGATGAAACGGGAAAATTTGAGTTACAGCCCTATGAACAGTTGAAACTGGCGATGGACCAGGAATCACTAATGCGTGCATTTGTATTTAACCGTTTGGAGAAAACCTGGGTGGTTTATTGGCATACACGTGGAGAAGGAAGCCTTAAGCTGCACGTTAAGGCAGATCGGGTGCAGTTGTTCGCTAAACCGGGGCAACCGGAAACAATAGAAAATGAGGGAGACTCGATTGTTTTACCTGTTGGGAAACGCCGTTATCTGGAGTTTGATCTTTCAGAAGAAAAAGTGATTGATCTATTCAGGAATGCCGGATTGAAAACAGATTAGGTGACATTTAAGCAACTAGATTACTGGTGCAAGGATAGTTTTGCAATGCGAATTAAATATTGAGTTATCATTAAAATAAATATCAAATGATGTGCTTCAAAAAAAACAGACTTTTAATTGTTGTAGCTACCCTGTTATTTTATTCAAGCTGCCAGGTAGAAAATAAGAACCTGAGGATTAATTCTCCAGACGGTAAAATTGAACTTGTTTTTGCAATGCAAAGCGACAGCCTTTTTTACTCTGTTAACCGGGAAATGGGACAGCTTATTAAACATTCGTCAATAGGTTTGGATTTAAGGAAACCATTTGAGGGAGGCTGGAGAATTGTTGCCAGTTCAACTGAAAGTATTGATGAATGGTGGACTCCCGTTTATGGCGAGTATTCTAAAATTCATGATCAGTATAATTCATTGAAAGTTCAGTTGGAGGAAAAAGGTGAGTTGAACCGTCGGCTAGATGTTATTTTCAGAGTCTATAATGAAGGTGTTGCATTTCGGTATCTGATACCTGAGCAAAAAGATTCAATTGGTTGGCAGATAAACAATGAATTGTCGACTTTTTGTTTTCCATCAGAGGCTAAGGCTTTCCCTATTTACAGAACGGAACAAACCTATTCGAATCAAGCTGTAGATATAAACCGGATTGACTCAGGCGCACTCTTTCCCCTGACAGTCAAACTATCCAACGGATTTGTCTCTTTGCTGGAAGCCCATGTTGAAAACTATCCGCGTGCTTATCTTGACAAGACTTTAGAAAAACAATTGGTCACTAAACTTTATGGAGATGCCATAGTCGATGCCCCGTATGCAACCCCCTGGAGGGTTATCCTTATTGCAGAAAATGAAGGGCAACTCATCGAAAATGAATCTTTAATTTTGAACCTGAATCCTCCTTCTCCTTTGGAAGATATTTCATGGATTAAGGTTGGCAAAACGATTAGCAATGCGGGAAATAACGTAGGACTTAATGGCGATAAGTTGAAAAAGTTGGTCGATTTTGCATCTCAAAATGGGTTTAAATACCTTCAATTGGATTGGGGATGGTATGGTACCGAAGTAAAGTGGTCGGATGAGCAAATTCAAAATTTTCGAAAAATTATGCCTGAAGAGTTTAAAAAATCCGACTGGAAAGCAAACACCGAGGCAAATCCGTTTACTGTCGCTAAAGGTTATGTGCCATATGGTTGGACCGACAGATGGAAGAACGCTTATACGGAAGTTAATTTGGATATCCATGAACTGGTGACGTATGCAAAAGGGAAGGATATTGGAGTTTCACTGTATGTTGAAGCCGGACATACATTGCGTTTACATAATATGGATTCTTTGTTTTTGCAATATGAAGATTGGGGACTGGCAGGATTAAAGCCGGGGTTTGTAAAATACGGTACTCAGGAAAATACCAGATGGACAAGAAACATGGTAAAAAAAGCGGCCGAGCACCATCTTTTACTTTGTATCCACGATGCCCGGATTCCTGACGGGACAACGAGAACCTACCCAAACCTGGTCATCAATGAAGGTGGTGGTGGACAGGAGGGAAACCATCCCGTAGTTCAGGATGTCATGCTCCCGTTTACCCGTTGTTTAGCTGGCCCATTTGATTATACACCAAGTCTTTATACAAAAGGACGAAGCAACA
The DNA here is from genome assembly GCF_009762775.1 of Maribellus comscasis. Lineage (GTDB taxonomy): Bacteria > Bacteroidota > Bacteroidia > Bacteroidales > Prolixibacteraceae > Draconibacterium > Draconibacterium comscasis. The sequence goes on from NZ_CP046401.1 coordinate 6,712,315, forward strand.
CACATATGCTTGCGTTTCTTGTTACGTATTATGGACCTGCACAAACGGTTCGCGGAGGTTATCCGGCATGGAATGGAGCCGGGAAACAAGGCCGTGGCGGTGAAGAACTGGAATTTTTGAAGAAAGTTCCCACAACATGGGATGATACAAAAGTAATACAGGCAAAAATCGGGCATCACCTGATTACTGCACGCCGGAAGGGGGATACTTGGTTTATTGGAGGAATCACGGGGCATGAAGCTTTTGAAAGTGAACTGTCGTTAAGTTTTCTTGAGCCCGGTATAAACTATCAGGCAACGATTTTCAAAGACGGACCGGATGGTTACCAGGAAGGTTTTTGCATGGCAGAAAAAGAAATGTTGACCGTTAATTCAAAAACCAATATTCCGGTCCGAATGGTTCAGGCAGGAGGGTTTATTGCAATATTAGAACCCATAAATTAACTTTCTAAACTTTGTCAGATGAAAGAAAGTCGTATTTTATTTTCAATTATCTACTATGGAGGTGTAATCAATAAAACTTTTCACTTTCAGAAAATTTTAAGTTTTTACAAAAAAATTGCGGAGGACTGGTAAATTTTCACACCATAAGTTTTATTTAATAAACAACTAAATTCTAAAATCATGAAATATTATCTTCTTATTACATTGAGTTTTTTTTTCTGTTTGAATGGACTATCTCAGAATTTAAATAAAAATAGAATCCAGCCCTATAAAGCCAATGGAATGTACTGGCAATATCAAGCAGCTCCATTGCTACTTCTGGGGGCCAGCGATAATGACAATCCTTTTCAATGGACAGGAGAGAGACTTACGAAGCACCTGGACGCAATGGTTTCTGTTGGGGCGAATTATATGAGGAATGTAATGTCAACCCGAGATGACGGAGACATTTTTCCCTTTAAAAACAATAAGAATGGCATTTACAATTTAAATGACTGGAATAATGAATATTGGGATAGGTTAACGTTTTTTCTGGATGAAACAGCTAAGCGGGGTATTATCGTTCATCTCACGCTTTGGGATCAATATGATATACGAGGAAAGGGAGCTGACATAAAAAAAGGAAGTCCGTGGAACCCATCATCCAATGTAAATTACAAAGAGTCTGAAAATATAAATACATGGGAAGATTTTTTCTATTCGGCAGAAAGGGAAAATGAAGATTTGTTAAGTTATCAAAGACGATTTATAAGTCAGGTACTCAATATAAGCCTTCAATATGATCACATTATTTATAATATATGCAACGAAAATTTCACAAGCTTTGTTTGGGAAAAATATTGGGCACAAGTAATCAGGGAAGCTGCCGAAAAACAGGGGATAAAAGCAGAAATAACGGCTATGCAAATGGATGCGGAATCATCTGTGCGTCTTGTTTTGGGGAATCCTGATCTTTTTACCTTTGTTGACATTTCTCAAAACAACCAGAATGCTCTGGGGTTAAGTGGAACGGACCATTTTGATAAAGTTATGCGGCTTCGACAGTTTGTTATTTCAGGAGATAAAATGCCGATGAACAATATCAAAATATATGGTTCGGAAAACGGTGTTAAGGAGGCCGGCACTTCTGCTGAAGCCATTCAACGTTTTTGGAGAAACATATTTGCCGGATGCGCATCTGCTCGTTTTCACCGGCCTACATGGGGGTTGGGCTTGTCAGGTGAAACGCAAAAGAATATAAGGTCTGCAAATACATTTGTGCAAGAATTTAATCTGTTTAAATCTTCTCCTTTGCCCGAATTAATTGCCAATGTTTCAGCAAAACAAGCTTATTGTCTTGGACTACCGGGGATTGAGTATGCTGTCTATTTGCCGGAAGGTGGAAGCGTTGTGTTTGACCCCGTGGTTTATACCGATGAAGTTGAAGTGAGGTGGTTGGATGTTGAAACCGGCACTATATCTGACACACAAAAGTATCCTGTTCAATGGAGTAGTTTCCCCGGAGATTTACAAACACAAAAAAACGCAGGAGAACTTCTTCTGAAAGCACCAACTACCAATACCTGGACTTATTATAATCAATGGATTGCTTTAATAAGAATAAAGGATTAATTTACGAATCACAAAATCTGCTTAAAAATATATTGTAAAGTATTAATCGAATCGCCACAAATCTGAGTTCATTTTCGGCTTAAGGTATTTTATCATTTCATCAATAAAGAATATTCCAAAGTTCTTATTTGAAATGAAAGTTGACAGGACACAGCAGACGGATAGAATAAAATTTTGGCAGCACGTTGATTTGAGTTAATCCCTGCAGGTTTTCAGAATTCTTGCCAACAACAGCTACTGTTTTATAATAACAAGCGTCCTCAATTTTCGCAGGATGGAAAGGCGCATAGGCGGTAATTGAAAAACCAAATAAAAGGACATTTCTATTCAACCTGAAGTATCTTTAACCAATATTGGAAAGGCATTTATACTATTTCATCCTAGCCTTTCGTATTATGCGCATGGTTATGGTGTGGTACAATATTTTCTGGAACCAGGTAGAAAACAACCGACTCCCCGGCGTATGGCAGAACTGGTGAAAAACTTGCGAAACAGAAAAATATCCGGGTAATTTATATTCAAAGTGATTTGGATCGGGAGCAGGCTCGTGTTTTTACAGAGTAAAATCGACGAAAATATTATTGAAATGTGGCCGCTTAATCCGGAATGGGAAAAAATCCAAAAGAAATTACTTAGCAGTTAATAAAAATTTTCATCCCGAGTAGGTATTATTTTTTGCAGGTTTTACAAGCATTGGCAATTTTAAGTGTAAAAACTGACGGATACTTTTCCATGAGCGGTTTTATTGATTGACTAAGTAGCTCCATTACTTTGCTGTACTCTCCGGAAATCAAAGTACTCATAATTCCAGATTCTACCGTAATTTCTTTGTTTTTTGAAATTGTGCCCAGAAATTCTTCCACCGGCGTGTTATAATCTCCTTGCAGCGCATAATAGCTTATTTCTACCGAAATTTCCATGTTTTTATTTTTATGAACGATAACTCCAATAAAAGCAGGATTCACCTCATTTTGTTTATCAGTCCCGTCAAGCAATTCAAAAGTTGGTGAATAATAAATACCTGAGTGCATTTTCACAATTCCAAAACAGAGAAACATTTTTTCAATTTCTTCCGGTGAGAAAAAACGGGCATGACGAAATACATCGTCGTTATTTTTTATTTTTCCCAGCTCGGAATTAATGTTTAAACAGCCCAAAATTAGCACTCCGCCGGGAATGAGAACGCGATCTATTTCATTTAAAACAGCTTCAATATCATCTACAAATTCAAGCATTGTAATGGCGACAATTGTTGAAAAACTGTTGTCTGGAAATGGGAGAGAGCCAGCGTCTGCTTTTTGAAAAATGGCTTTATGAATGTTCTTTGCACGGGCTATTTTTAGCATTTCTTCAGAAGCATCAGTTGCAGTTACCTGAAAACCATTTTCGCAAAAGAATTGTGTCCAGTGACCAGTCCCGCATCCTAGTTCCAGGATAGTACCGGCAGGAACATCTTGAATCAATTGTTTAATTATTTGCTTTTCAATTGCATCAACAGAAATACCCTGAGGAGTCAGATAATACTTATCATACTCTTCTGCAACGTCTTCGTTTAAATAGACATTCATTTTTTTGATTTTCATACAAAAGTATAAGTATGTGCTAAAAATAGGAGGTTTCGGATAAATTTTCCAGATGGAAAAGGGGAGGGCTGAAAATAAAAATGGCGGAATAAGAATCTATTCCGCCACTTTACGTTGCCTATTTAGAATCTAAAATATATTTCCAAACTTAATTCCGAAATTGATTGTTCGAGGAGAAGACGGGCCGTAAATATATCCGGCATCGCGATACATTCCTTTGTCGTAATCGTTTTGAATTTGATTAAAAATATTTTTTACCCCTGCATAAAATTGCATTTCTGTTTCTTCTCCAAAATGGATATCGTAGGAAAAAAGCAGGTCGGCAACAATAAAACCATCGGCTTTTTTCAAGGCTTCTCCTTCAATGATATCGCCGTTATCAATGGCTTCCTGCACGGCTGTTAGTTCATCTCCTTCATAATCGTCTGGATTTAATCCGAAATGCGGAACATACATTGAACCTGTGTAATTTAACGAAAGGGATGTGTTGAAATGATGCGTCGGTTTCCATGTAAAAGTTGCATAGCCGTATTGGTTTGGGGTACGCATAAAATCTTTGGAAACACTTGTTTCTTCATCTCCCCAGGCTTGTACCGATTCGTATTTGCTGGTTTGCAAAGTGAATCCAATCTGAGTTTCAATTTCGTCTGTCAGAAAAGATTTCCATTCAATATTTACACCTGTTACATAAGCTCCGTCGTCGGCGTTTACTCTCATGTATGCAAAGTTTCCTTCGTCGTCGAGCGGATAATATTCATTTGAAAAAGGATCTTTGAGATGCGTATAAAACCCTTCAATTAAAAAGTCGTTCAATGTATTTCCAATGCTGGCAACCGAGTTTATAGAAGCTGTAAATGCATTCGAGGTTTCCTGTTTTAAATCATCAGAATTAAAAGTTTCAACGCGGGTTGCATTCACCAGCTCGATGTGCAAATCTTCATTAAAAACCTGGGGAGCGCGGTATCCTTTTGCATATCCAACACGGAAACGCAATTCAGGTGTGAACTTGTACATGATTCCCGCACGAGGAACCAAAACTCCATTACTGGAATGCCCGCCTTCGCTTTCCTTGTCTTTTATCCAATAATAATCATACCGAAGTCCCAGGGAAACATTCACTTTTTCTGATTTCCAGTCGTGTTGAACAAATGATCCTAATGTGTTTACATACTGTTTTATCAGCGTAGTATTGGCATCACCATTAGCTCCCAGTTTAACATCGTGTAAATAATCGTTTGTGTTGTCTATTCCGATTATCGTTGTGGAAGGGGCAAATAAAAACATGTCGGAGTGAAAATTATAGTGAGCTCCAAGCGACGAAGTCAGATTTTTTGTATCCCCGTATGCATCCAGGTCTCGTTGCGCCCCGTAATATGAGCCGCGGGATACACGTTGCGCTGAAGCATAAGTAGTAATTTTATCGTAACTGCCGTTGGTAAAAAGATCGAATGAAAGGTTTGCACCGGTAATTAAATGGTCGAGCTGTTCCGCAATATCAGCCTCGTGTGGAAGGTAAGCCAGTTTGTTTCCACCTCGACGAAATTCGCTAATTCGGTACCCGTCCAATGAAATTTTGCTTTTACTTCCCGGTTTGTGGAAAACATTAAAACCAAAAGTTGTATTTTCCAATTTTACCATTTCTGAATATCCGTCTCCGTTCGCATCATACGAATCGCGGTTTCGCAGCATAGAATAAATATAACCACCGGTTTTTCTATCGTCGGTTATAACGGAGGCATTTAAATTTAGCTGTCCGTCCAAAGCGGGAGTAGAAACTTCTTCGCCACCAATTCCAATGGCTCCGATTCTTCCATCAATATTAAATGAGTTTCGGGCAGGTTCTTTGGTTATGATATTTACTGTGCCGGCAATTGCATTTCCTCCGAAAAGTGCAGAACCACCACCGCGCACAACTTCCAGACGTTCAACCATATTGGTTGGAATCAGTTCAAGACCGTAAACTCCGGCTAACCCGCTAAACACAGGCCGGCTATTCATCAATATTTGTGTGTATGGCCCTTCCATTCCGTTCATTCTTAACTGCGTAAAACCACAGTTTTGGCAATTGGTTTCAGTACGTAATCCGGGAGTAAAATCCAACCCTTCGGCAATGTTTACCGATTGGGTATTTGCCATCAAATCCGGCGAAATCGAGGTGACGACAACCGGAGCTTCTGCTCGGTTGGTTTGATTTCGGTCGGCGGTTACAACCACACTTTCGATGTTTAATACATCTTTTTCGATATCAAATTTAATTTCAATGGTTTTATCCAATTCTGTTGTAACAGTTTTCGATGTGCTTTTATATCCCATTCCGCTCACACGAATGGTTAACTCACCCACGGGCAAATTAATTAATTGATAATGCCCCGTTCCATCGGTTGTGGTTCCAATGGTTGTTCCATCGATGGTAACATTTATAAAGGGAACGTGTTCCCCGTCGCATTGAACATCGCCGATAACATTGGCATCGGTAGTCTTTTTTTGTGCTCTTGTAATTAAATTAACCGACACAATGAAAATAGTTAGTAGTATTATTTTTTTCATGGTACTTTCAGTTTATATGTACTTTTTCTTTTCCATATTTATAACAACACGGTAAAATAATTTTTTAAATAAGTTTTTAGGGTAATGCTGTAATTTAAACAATGATGTGCTGCTAATGCAATAAAAATGGTGGATCCCTGCCCTTCGACCTAAAAGAATAATTGAATTTAGTAAAGGGGTTTCTATATAGGAATATAAATTTTTGCTGAATAAATTCCAGGTATAAAAAAGAAAATATTGCAGCAATAAATAACAACTGAATATGGGAAATGTGGAATAATTCTTTTGAACTATGGTTGTGTTTCTTAAAAGGCTCAGAATCCTGGCTCTTACTGTAAGGGTGGGCATGCACAATAATGCTGCCGTCAGGTAATTTATGTGTATGCAGGAAAACAACATTATTTAAAATAAGCAACCCCGCAGAAATTACGAGTATTCCTGCGATTAACTTTTGTATTCTATTTTTGAATGTTGTCTTCATACCCACTAAGAAAGAGAGTTTTTATAATATATAAATGTAACAACCGAAATATTATTAATAATTTAATCTCCTGAATTGTTCAATTTTCCAATGTAATAATATCCAAACCTGTGTTGTAAAGAATCAAATCATAAATCCTATAGCAAAGTGTTTTTTTGAAAAAAGAATAAATTACCAATCTGGAGTAGGGTTTATATGCAACTATATGTTAATAAAGGTTTTCGAAGAGAATAATGCATTGTGCTTATTTCCGGTGAGCAGTTCCTTATCCTGATTTTTATGAATACGGAGAATATGTTGTTGATATATATTTACGCGGGACCTGTTATTCAGAATATACGATATATATGCTATTTGAAGAAAAACTTCGCGAATACATCACAATAAAAACGAGCTAAAAAAGAACTTATAACTCATTGATTCTCGATGTATCGGGATATGACAGTATTTGAACGTCATTTCATTTGTGCTTCTATATCAATGATTTATAAAATTCTCTTTTTTGCAGGTCACCGTAAAGGTCATTTTTAAAAAACGTTATTAGTTATTATAAAAATAGGGAAGAAGTGAGAATAACCAGTTGTCGACCTAATTAACAGCTATTTTGGCAGCCTTAATTTTACTACTGTGTTTGTGAAGTTAGTATTATTCGTTTCTCTTCTCGAATGAAAGTTTAAACGGACATATCCTTTGTGATTTATTATCGTAATGTATGATTTATTTAACAAAATTTCCTAGATTAGACGCCTTGAACATGTTGTCAGGATTGGTTAACATTTCATTTAAGGGGTCGACTCATATAGAAAGCAATACAAATAATTCACAGATAATAAGGAAATTTAACTTTAATGGAAGATGAAATTTGGATTCAAATAAAATCAGGAAACAAAAAAGCCTTCCGAACGCTATTTGATCAATATTATTATTCCTTATGCTTATATGCTAATTCAATTTTAAAGGATGCTGATCTTTCACAGGATGTAGTTAGTGACTCTTTTATCCGAATTTGGGAAAAGAGAGAGAATATTCACATCGAATCCACCATAAAAAACTACCTTCTTTTAACAGTAAGAAATGCTGTTTATAGTTATTTGCGTTCTCCTGAAAGTCGAAAAGTTGATTTAAATACAGTAATTGAAAATATAGAGAATATACCGATCAATAATTACGACTTAGAAAAGGATGAAACAATACTTCGCGTTAAAAAATTAATCGAAGAGTTGCCCGACCAAAGAAAAAAAATCTTTGAGCTGGCGACTGTTGGCGGAAAAACATATAAGGAAATTGCGCACTTGTTAGGAATATCAGTAAATACAGTAAATACTCAAATGTCGAGAGCATACCGTTTTTTGCGTGATCAATTAGGTAGTGAAAGTCTGCTTTTGTGGATATTATTTACAAAAAATTAAAATTTTCCAAACGTTCTGTCACTGAAAATTTCGACTTTAACGTCCTTTTTATATAGTAGTAAAAATATATGAAGGAAATCAGCTCAAATAGAATTTGGGATTTATTTATAAAAAGGATTCATAACAGCCTTACTAAAAAGGAGGTTGAGGAAATAGAAGAACTAGAGGAATCAAAAGAGAATAACACTATCATTTCTCAGGTAAAGAGGATTCATATGATGTCACTGCACAGTTACATGATTCCTTCATTTGACAAAGAAAAGAACTGGAAATATATCAATAGCCAGATCAATTCTCCCTTTCGCAAGATTATTCACTCTAATTTATTAAGATATGCTGCTGTCTTTATAGTCGCTGTAACAATTGGAATAGTTGTTGCCAATTTGGCGCCAAATGCCAACAAAGTTGCTTTCAATAAAATTGAAATGGATTGGGGGCAAATGGGCAAAATAACATTGGAAGACGGGACTCAGGTTTGGCTGAACGCAGGAACTACCCTAGAATATCCTACAACCTTCGCATCCAGCGACAGAATTGTTGAGTTGGATGGTGAAGCGCAGTTTAAGGTTGTTCATAATACTGATGTTCCATTTGAGGTATATACAAAATCGGGGATTATAAAAGTATACGGTACCACTTTTAATGTCGCTGCTTATGATGAAGATAGTGAGATGGTAGTAACACTAATTGAAGGTAAGGTGTCGGTAGAAAATACCAATGGAGATTTGCTTGCGGCATTATCCCCTTCAGAACAACTTCATATTGATAAAAAAACCGGTAAGCTGAGACTTCAAAAGGTAAATACTGAATTTTACAGCAACTGGATTGAAGGTAAACTGTTACTCGATGAAACTAAACTTTCAGACTTAATTAAAATTCTGAAACGCTGGTACAATATCGATATCAAACTCCTAAATGAGGATATCGGCGATATTAAAATATCCGGAACTATAAGTAAGAATAAGCCCTTAGATCTGTTTCTAAAGGTACTGGAAGGGATGTACGGAATAAAATATGAGTACATCTACAATAATGAGAACAAAGACGTAGTATTAATTGATAAAAAATAACTGCCTATGCTATAAACTGAATGTGTGAAAATAAAAAACGGTGAAAGTGTCCACCACTTCCACCGTTAGAAAGTTTAATAACGGTTCAAATTATTAAAACGGTTCAAATATATGAAAAAAACTAATGTTTGTTGCCTAACTAAGAGGCAATGTCTAAAATTTCTAGTTATGATTAAATCTCTATTTATTCTATTAATAGTAGGGGTTATTTCTGCCAACGCGGTGGAAGCGTATTCTCAATCGACCCGATTCGATCTTTCTCTGAAAAATTCGTCTCTGAAGTCGGTTTTAAAAGAGATTGAAGATAAAACTGAGTTTTACTTCTTCTATAAAAATGAAGAGATTGTTGAAATTAACAATATTTCTATTGAAGTCTCAAAGGCATCCATTTCTGATGTATTAGATAATGTATTAAAAAGCAGGGGATTTAATTATGAAATTATTGACCACTATATTTTAATTCAGAAAACAAGTGAGAATGATCAGGCTGCCAATCAGAATGAACGTCAGGAGGGGATATCAGGGACAGTTACAGATAATACCGGCGCTCCTTTGCCGGGTGTTACTGTATTTGTAAAAGGTACAACTAATGGTACAGTTACTAATCAGGATGGAAAGTATTATCTACAGAATGTTGCTGATGATGCAATAATCGTTTTTTCCTTTCTGGGATTGAAAAGCATTGAATTACCAGTTAACGAAAAGCGCATTATCGATGCAACTTTAGTTGAAAATTCAATTAGTATCGATGAGGTAGTTGCTGTGGGGTATGGCACAATGAAAAAGTCTGATTTAACAGGCTCAATCGGGAGTATTGATAATAGTAAACTAACTTCGAAGGGAGTAACTTCAACTTTAGAAGCTATGCAGGGCGAAGTGGCAGGTGTTATAATTAACTCAACCGATGGCCGCGCAGGCTCAAATTTCGACATAAAAATAAGGGGTGATAATTCTTTGGTTGGCGGAAGCCCGCTTTATGTGGTTGATGGTTTGGTAACAGGCAATATTCAATTTTTAAATCCGCAGGATATCGAGCGTATCGATATCTTAAAAGATGCCTCGTCTACTGCAATTTACGGATCGCGTGGATCAAACGGCGTAGTGATTATCACAACTAAACAAGCTTCAGATATAAAGGATCAAAAGCCATCGATTACCTATGACGGGTATTATGGCGTGCGGACTCCGGCCAGATTGCCTGATTTAATGAATGGAGATGAGTATTGGGAATATCGTGAAAATGCCTATTTGGGGGCCGAATATTATTCGGGGAACGATGTCACCCAACCGGAATACGATCAGGCCTGGTTAAATGAAAGGACAGGTTATGATGCAAGCAAAGTTTTGCAGAATATTCTGGAGAATAAGGATTATGTCGATTGGTATGACGAAATGTTAAATAATGGTTCTCAGCAAAATCACTGGATTTCAATTTCTGGTCGTAGCAGCGAAAAAATGTCGTACCTGATTGGCATGGGCTATCAGAATGAAGAAGGAGTATTTGAAAATGAATGGTATGATCGATACAATTTTAAGGCCAGCATAAATCACGAAATATCTGAAAAGTGGTCAGCCGGTACAAATGTGAATATCGCCTTGTCGGAATCAGAAATTGGTGAGGACAGAAATTCGAATGTTTATGAAGCATTTGACCTCCCTCCTGTTGTGGCAGCTTATATACCTGAAGGTTATGAGAATGCAGGTGGTTTGTCGTTATACCCGTCAACTGACTATGAAATGGGTATTAACGGCCAGATAAATCCTTTGGTTTCAATTCAGAATTTGCAGGATATGACACGAACTTTAAATGTTGTTGGAAATGTTTACCTGCAATATTCCCCAATAAAAGATTTAAAGTTAAAAACCACATTCTCTCCTTATTTAGAGTATAAAAAGAGAGGAGTTTATCAAGGCTCGGAAACAGGACAGAGAGCTTTGCAAGATCCTGCTGCGAATCTCACACAATTAGACTACATGACTTATGCCTGGGATAATCAGCTTGACTATTCCAAAACAATAAACGATCACGAATTTAATTTTACAGCATTATACAGTATGAATTCATCGAGATATGAGAGTTCATACATTTCAGTTGAAAATTTACCTTTTGAATCGCTTTGGCACAATGTAGGCTCGGCTAATGATATTGTTGAGGTAAAAAGCGATTTTAATAAATCTACTCTGGTTTCTGTTTTAGCACGTTTAAATTATTCGTATAGAGGAAAATATTTGGCAACTGCTGCGTTTCGTACTGATGGTTCTTCAAAACTGTCAACCGGTGAAAAATGGTCGAATTTTCCATCCGTAGCTTTGGCCTGGCGTGCCTCTGAAGAATGGTTCCTGAACGAAATTGAGAGTCTTTCAAATTTAAAGCTGCGCTTAAGTTATGGTTATACCGGAAACAATAATATAGGAGCTTATTCCACATTGCGATACGCATCAGTTCAAAAATACTACGATTTCGACGGTGAGTCAGCAAACGGTTTTACGCCTTCAAACATTGCTAATTCTGCGCTCACATGGGAGAAAACACGTGAGTTTAACCTCGGATTAGACATTGGCTTTTTTGCTAACAGAATTAACGGAAGCGTCGATGTATACGATAAATTATCTTCAGGGCTGTTGATGGAACGTAGACTGGCGCTTGAAACCGGATGGAGTTCAGTAACTGCAAACATTGGCTCGGTAAGTAATAAAGGGATTGAAGTATTATTAAATACAGTAAATATTTCAAGGCCTAATTTTACATGGGAGACTACATTTTCATTTTCTAAAAATATAAACAAGATAGAAGAATTGTATGGAGACGAGGAAGATGACCTCGGTAATTTATGGTTTATAGGCGAACCAGTTAATGTGAACTATACTTATGTATTTGATGGTATATGGCAGGCTGATGAAATAGAAGAAGCTGCTGTTTACGGCCAACTGGAAGGTCAGGCTCGTGTTAAAGACCTGGATGATAATGACATTATTAACAGTGCCGATCGAAAAATTATTGGTACTCCTGATCCAACATGGTTTGGACATTTTTCTACCAGTTTCCGGGTTAAAGCATTCGATTTAAATGCAACTCTGTTTACACAGCAAGGATCACAGGTTATGAGCGAGTTTCACAGAACATACATAAAATATGATGAACGCTGGCGAAACAAATTGAATTTGAACTATTATATGGTTGAAAACAATATAAATGAAGCCAGAGTTTCAAATGAATACCCAATGCCACGAAACAGCGGGCAGTACTGGGGGAAAGAAAATGTTGGATTTTATAAAGATGTCTCGTTCGTAAAGGTTAAAAATATATCTCTTGGATATACTATTGATCCAAAAAGTCTGGGGAAAGTTGATATTAAATCGCTACGATTTTATGTTAATGTATTAAATCCATTTGTATTTACTGATTTTGATGGTTTTGATCCCGAGTGGGCAGGCCGCAGCCGTAATGGAGGTGGAGTAAGCACAATCACTTATCAATTTGGAGTTAACGCAAACTTTTAATTTTTGGAATCATGAAATCAAATAAGAAATTAGTATACGTAATAATAGGATTTTTATTGTTGACCTTTTCAGCATGTGAAGATTATTTAAAAGAGGATAATTACTCATCGGTAGTTGCCGACGAATTATATGCGACCCAATCGGGTTACGAAGGATTAATCAATAGTTGCTATTCATCGCTTCGGGATATTTATGGCCAGGATATTTGGGTATTTTGTGCCGGAACCGACATGTATGTTGAAGGTTATAATTCTCAGCCTGAAGGATTAAGTGAGTATAAATCGTTGAGCGCAACCGACATTTATGTTACCAGCTTTTATCAAAATCTGTATAAAAGTATTCAATTGTGTAATACGGCAATTTTTTATAACAATATAACAGAGGAAAACGAAAAATTGCCACTGCGCCTTGCTGAAGCCCGGTTTATACGAGCTTTAAACTATTTCAAATTAGTACAGCATTTTGGAGGGGTAAGCATTATAACCAATATGGTTGACGAACCAATTGTTGAGTACGAGAGAAACAGCGCTGAAGAAGTTTACAGCTTTATTGTAACCGAACTCGAAGATGTTGTTGCCTTACTACCTGAAACGCCGGAAAATTTCGGACGGGTATCAAAAAGAGCAGTTAATCATTATTTGGCTAAAGTTTATCTTACCCGAGGTTATGAGCAATTTGGCTCAGAATCAGACTTTACTGCTGCTGCCAATTATGCCGATGCTGCAATTAGTAACCAGGGACTTAATTTAACTTACGAGGAAGTATTTACTCCCGGTAATGAAAACAATGAAGAGATCATCTTTTCAGTTCAATACGATGCAGAGTCGGTAATTGACAAATTTACAGACGGAAATACTCAGAACTTCTGGTACGGCTGTTATTTGGGGGGAAAGGGAAATGAGGAAGGCTATCCTTCCCGGTCTGAAAACTTAGCTCCAACAATGTACGTTTTTGACCTCTATACTGAATTCGATTCACGATGGGAAGCATCATTTATGAACGTAATTTACGAACGTTATTACGACTACTTTGATAAGCCAACTGAATTGGATAATATGGTGGTGACTCAATACTATCCGCAATCATGGGAATTAGACGATATTGAAGACTGGCAAGCAGCATCGCCTTTAAGAACGGATGCAACCATATTTCCCTATACCGATGCGTGGCAGGCGTCGAAAGCAACTTACATTGACAGGGAAACACCAACGGTTAAAAAATTTGATGATCCAACGTCGGTATATTCCTACGCAGGAAGTAGTACGAGAGATATATTTCTTGCTCGTTTGAGTGAAACCTATTTAATTGCAGCTGAAGCATATTTGAAAGCGGGAGATGCAAATACAGCACTTGCGCGAATTAATGTTGTGCGGAGCAGGGCAGCTAAATCGGGCAACGAGGCTGAAATGCAGTTAACATTGGGAGAGTTGGATATTGATAAAATTCTCGATGAGCGTGCATTGGAACTTTTGGGAGAGTACCATAGGTGGGAAGACCTGAAAAGAACAGGGACACTGATTGATCGTACACATCAACTTAACCGAGATATAAAAGGTTGGTTCGACAACGGAACCAATCCATTTGAAGGAGGTGATGGTAACTTAAAATTATTACGACCAATTCCTCAAGAAGCTCTTGATCTAAATAAAAACAAAGACTTTCCTCAAAATCCCGGATATGAGTAGTAACTGATTATTATTCACGACGGGGAATAATAATCAGATTACACTTTTGAAATGTTCTTGAATTTATGAATGCAAGTTATTCATAAGTTTCTGACTGTTAGCTTACCGCTGTGCTTTTGCATAGCGGTAAGGATACATGGTTGTCAAAATTTTTGCATCAATTTTTAATTTTCTCGAATTAACTTAAAAGCAATTTTATTATGAAAAAATTTACTTTTTTACTTGTTATTTTGGCCATTACATATAGTACAATGGCACAAGATTATCAAATTACTTTTGAACCTGTTGCAGGAGGTGAAGCTATCGACAGCATTAGAGTTTTTAACATGGTAAACAACGAATCAGTAAAACTCGATCCTGGAGAAACCCTTCAGTTAGGGGTCACTACAAGCTCTGAACTAAAGCTTCTTGGAGAGAACCAGGGATCGTTATATCCTAATCCATTCAATGAAAAATCAATACTAAGTTTTACTACAAAAAAGAGAGAAGACGTTGTATTGAGTATATATGATGCCACGGGAAAATCAATTATTAGGGAAAAACGAACTCTAAATCCCGGAAATCAGCACTTTAAGATTGCAGTACCTACGGCCGGTATTTATTATATCTCGGCATTGACAGACGACCAGAATTATAGTTGTAAAGGAATATACACTGGAGCTCACAGAAATTCTGCAAGTATCCAATATGAAGGAAATACACCTATAGAAAGCTTTCAGGAAACTTCACTGTTAAAAAGTGCGAGTAAAGGCCTTACTTATGCGGATGGAGACGTACTGCATTATGTTTGCTATTCTGGAAATAATACTTCTGTTATAGGCGACTCACCTACCGGATCTAAAACTGTTTCAGTGGAGTTCTATGAATGTAAAATAGGAGAAAAGTATTATAAAACTGTTAGGATTGGCGAGCAGGTATGGATGGCTGAAAACCTGGAATATTTACCTCAGGTAAATGGACAGGATGATATGAGTACTTCTGAAGAAAAATACTATGTGTACAATTATGATGGAACGGATGTAGCAGAGGCTAAAGCCACCGACTATTATCAGACTTACGGTAGTTTATTAAATGTAACTGCAGCTATTGATAACGCACCACGGGGGTGGCGCTTACCAACAAATGAAGATTGGTCTACACTCCGAAATTTTATAAATACTGACCAGGGAACATCAGAAAAAGCCGGCCAACATTTAAAGGCAACAGCCGGCTGGATTGAAGAAGGTGCAGGTAACGGCCCCGATACCTATGGATTCTCTGCTGTGCCAAATGGTCGTTTTCAAAGCGGCGGTTATTGTTGCGCAACCGGTTACTCATTTTTGTGGAGTTCTACCGAAGTAAATGCTGAAGAAGGCCACAAGTTCTATATTGTTCAAACTGATGAAAACTTATATGATTCTGATGCACCAAAATCATCAGGTCATGCAGTTCGATACATTATGAGTGAATAATATCCCGATTGTTTAAAAGAGCTCATAAAGGTAGGCTGGTTACTCTCAGCTTGTAACATTTTATTGGCGAGAATAAGCAGGTTAAAACCGGGCAATTCATACACAACGGAATGGCCCGGTTTTCAAAAACTAATGCTTACCTGTGTATGAACAGCAAAGGATTGTAACACCGAAAATAAATTTTCATGTACAGAATTAAAGATTACGCAAAGGATATTAAATCGATAAGAACGATTGCATTCATAATAAGCTTTCTGTTGTCCTCAAGTGTATTATGTCATGCCAGTGATTTGACTACTTCTTCATCTTCAAAATATTATGTAGCTGTTGAAGGTGATGATAATAATCCCGGAACCTTGGATCAGCCCTTTGCTTCCTGGCAAAAGGGGATCGATGTTGCCGAGCCCGGAGATACTATATTTATACGAGGAGGAACCTACTATGCCGATCCAGAAATAAATGATCGGTTAGGAGCACACATCGATAAAAAGAATGGCACAAAAGATTCTATGATTTGCTTGTTTGCTTATCCCGGAGAAACGCCGTTATTGGATGCAAGTACTTTAACAAATACTACCCGTCAGAATCTCGCGTTGTATATTGATGAATCTGATTATTGGCATATTAAAGGTCTGCAGGTTAGGGGAGTATCTCAGCAAGGCCGAACCGGATGGATTGCCGGGATTTTAATTCAAAACGGAAGTAACAACGTAATTGAACACTGTACTGCCTTCGAAAATGAAGGAATCGGAATACAGATTCGTGAAGATTCTGAAGATAACCTCTTACTGAATTGCGATGCATACCTGAATTATGACCCGTCGTCGAATATTAACGGAGGAAATGCAGATGGATTCCAGGTGTGTTACATTCCATACCGGCAAGGCGCCCCCAGAGAAAATATTTTACGTGGTTGTCGTTCGTGGAAAAACAGCGATGACGGTTATGACCTTTGGGGAAATGAAGGCCGTGTTATTTTCGACAGATGCTGGGCTTTCAGAAATGGCACGCACCGTGGCGATGGTTACGGTTTTAAAATGGGCAAAACTTCTGAACCGAGAGAGGAAGGTATTTATCGAAGGATTTTAACGCATTGTATTGGTGCCGAAAACTTAACATGGAACTTTAATAATAGCGAAAGCGATGCATTGGTGAAAATTTACAATTGCACTGCTTATCGAAGTAAAAACTTTAGTGGTTTCGATTTAACCCAGGATGGCCACATTATGTCTGGCGAAATCAAAAATTCAATCAGTTATCATAACCTGGCAAGTGATAAATTGGGAAACGAAATACTTGATGAATATAATGACTGGAATCTTCCGGAAGTTACGGTAACAGACGATGATTTTGTAAGTCTTGATGTAAACCTGTTAAATGCCGAAAGAAAAGCTGACGGCTCGCTGCCCGAAATCAACTATCTGAAACCCAAAGCCGGATCTGACCTTGTTGACGCAGGAATGGATGTGGGACTGGAATATTATGGAACCGCACCTGACCTTGGGGCAATCGAATCTGACTTTGCAACGGGAGCGATTGATCTTGATTTGAATAAAGACAAAATCAAAGTATTTCCAAATCCCTCTGATTCGAAGCGGATAAACGTGGATCTGGGGAATATGGAAAGTTCTCAAACAGCTGCAATTGATATTTACGATTGCAACGGGAAAACAGTCTATCAAAAAAAAAATATTGATGCTTCATATGGAAATCAACGATTTATTTCTCTCGATTTGTCCGGATTAGATTCCGGAATTTATATATTGAGGTATCGAAACGAATTCATAAGTCAAAGCTGTAAGCTGGTTATGACTAACTAAAAAAACTGGTAAAAACGGACTGATTTCCGTTTAACGAATTAAAATTTAAGAAGAACGATTATGCAACAAATAAAATTGAATTATAGCTGGGTGTCCATGCTGCTGGCCTTTATGCTCTGGAGTAATTACACATTTGCGCAGGAAGACGATGAAATTACAAAGGATTGGCAAAAAATGAATGCTTCAAAAGATCAGGATTACATTGATTACAACGATGCAAAATTCGGGATGTTTATCCACTGGGGAGCTTATTCTGATCTTGGCGGAGTGTGGAAAGGGAAAAAAATTCCGAAGCTGGGCGAGTGGATCATGTATCATGGTCAAATCCCCAGAGACGAGTACAGGGAAGTTTGCCAAAACTTTAATCCGGTTGGATTTGATGCTGAAGCATGGGTAAAACTGGCAAAAGCTGCCGGTATGAAATACATTGTGGCAATGACCAAACATCATGACGGATTTTCGTTGTATAATTCTGATGTTACCGATTTTAATATTTACGACTATACCGATTTCAAAAGAGATCCGATTGCTGAGATTTACAAGGCCTGCAAGAAATACGATATTCGTCTTGGATTGTACTATTCGCATTCTATCGACTGGATGGATGGAGGCGATGCCGGATTTGCACAGGAGAAAAAATTAAATCCTGAGCATGACGATCATTATGGTGCAAATTTATGGGATCCTTCGCCATTGAGCTACGAGGAATATTTTGATACAAAAGCAAAACCGCAAATGCGCGAGATTCTTACCAAATTCCCAGATTTGATAGAGGTTTGGTACGACTTTCCTCGGTTTATAAACAGGCAGCAAAGTTATGAGTTTTACAAGTTAGCTTACGACATTCAGCCAAACTGTCTTATTTGCAGCCGGGTTGGAAACTACCTGGGGGATTTTTTAACTGCCGGCGACAATCAAATACCAACCACTATTACCACTGAATACCGAACATGGGAAACACCGGGTACGCTTAATAATACCTGGGGGTATAAATCTTACGACAACGACTGGAAAACGTTTGAAGAGGTGCTGTATTGGATTGTTGAAATTGCCAGTAAAGGCGGCAACTACCTTTTAAATATTGGCCCTGACGGGAAAGGTTATGTGCCAGAAGAAAGTGTAAAACTTCTAAAACAGGTTGGTAAATGGATGGAAGTAAACGGTGAAGCCATTTATGGAACAAGCCGCTGGGTGACTCTTCGAGAAGGACCTACTCAAATGGAAATGAAAAGTACAACTCACAGAGAAGAGTACGGTTTTGATCTGGAGTTTACGCCTCAGGATTTTTGGTTCACTAAAAAAGAAGATGTTGTTTATGCCATTTCGCTTTCCAATGAACTTAAAGACAAGTTGACAATTAAATCGCTTTCTTTCGTTGCCTCTCAAATTGAAAGTATTGATATTCTGGGAGATCAGCAAGACCTGGAATGGGAGACTAAGAATGATGCAGTTGACATTTGGCTAAACCAAACTGGAAATACATCTGAAGCCTTCAAGAACGGATTGGTACTTAAAGTAACCCTAAAAGAATAGTTCTGCTGATGCCCGGGAAAACAGTCATACGGTTTGGAGGAATACTTTTTTTGAGTGTGTTCTGTCTGGTCGCGAGAGCACAATCCGATCAACTGTCGGTATTTGATACCCACAGGGATGAGAATCCGGTTTGGTTAACACTTACTACTCACAACGAGTCCCTATATCGTCATATTTCTAAAAAAGCATTATTGCTTCTCAATCAGCGTGATAGTTTAATTGCGACAATTAAGGATGAAAATGACTGGATTTTGTATGGACAAAACATCAAAAAAAAGGTGTTTGGAAAAGTTGATAATTTTAAAAAAACGCCTTTGAAAGTGAGGATTACAAGTACCATTCAGAAGAAGGATTTTTACGTAGAGAACACCATCTTTGAAAGTTTGTCAGGTTTTTATGTTACGGGTAGTTTGTTTGTTCCCAGAGACATAAACAAACCTTTGCCTTGTGTAATTTACTGCTCAGGACATTCAGAAACGGCTTATCGCGATGAAGTTTATCAGCGGGTAATTCTGAACCTGGTAAAAAAGGGATTTGCAGTATTTGCTTTCGATCCGGTCGGGCAGGGCGAGCGTTTACAATACCCGGAAAAATTGGATAATACGTCTTCTGATTGGGGACCAACTGCAGAGCATTCGTATGCCGGAGCTCCCTATTTGCTTTTGGGCTTGTCTTTATCAGACTTTATGATTTGGGACGGTGTTCGGGTAGTGGATTATCTGTGTTCGCTCCCAATAATTGATAGTACAAGGATTGGTATAACCGGACGATCAGGGGGAGGTACCCAAGCTGCCTTGATTGCTGCATACGACGAACGGATTTCCGCCGCCGCTTCGGAATGCTATATCACAAGTTTCCAGCGTTTGTTCGAGTCGATCGGGCCACAGGATGCTGAACAGAATCCATATTCAGCAATAAAATATGGATTTAATCATGCCGATTTTTTTCACATGAGGGCTCCGAAACCATCTTTATTAGTAAGCACAACGAATGACTTTTTTAGTATTCAGGGAGCCAGAGAAACATTCAGCGAAGCGCAGAAATCGTATTCCGCTTTAAGTGCATCAGAGAACTTGAAGATGGTTGAAAGTTTAGGAAAGCACGAATCAACTCAGAAAAACAGGGAGTCGGTTTATGCTTTCTTTCAAAAGCATCTTGAAAACGAGGGGAACAGTAGCGAGGAAAGTTTTGTGTTGCTTGCTCCGGAAGAATTACGTGTGACCACAACAGGTCAGATTTCCACTACCTTAAAAAGTAATAGCATGTTTGAAGTAATACAAGATTTTACGGACAGTGTGGTTGGTGGAAGACAATTCGAAACACCAAAGAAAGTAGTCGATAATCGCAAGTTTATTATTCGTAAAGCGCATGAATTGTCAGGTTACGAAAATGACAGAAGTATTAAATCGGTAGTGTTTACCGGGATAGAAGCTAGAAATAACTTTAAAGTTGAGAAATATTTTATACAAGGGAAGACTATTGATTATGTCATTCCTTTCATCCTGATAAAACCTTACGGAGATTCTAAAAGACCATTACTTATGTATTTGGATTCAAATGGAAAAAATGATTTGCTATCCGATGAAAGCATCATCAACGAATACATCGAAAAGGGGTATTCAATTTTGGTACCCGATCTTTCGGGATGTGGTGAATTGGCCAACCTATTATTTGAAGGAGATTCGTACCTGAAAGGATATTCGTACAATATTCTGTTTGGAGCAAATCTCAGTGGCAGCAGTATTGCCGGAATCCAATCAAGCGATCTCAACATGATCTATGATTGTATTCAGCAAAGGGATGACATTGATTGCCGAAATATAACCGCTATGGTTAATGGCGAAATGTGTTCATCGTACCTTCATTTTGCCATAGGTGAACCAGATATCAAAAAGACGATTCTGATAAACCCACTGGTATCCTACGAGAATATTGTACGAACCCGGGATTACAACTCGCGATACATCTGGACAGCTGTTCCCGGTGCCTTGCAATATTATGACTTACCTTACCTCGAATCCTTACTCACTCCGGCCGAATTAATCATTATCGATCCGGTGAATGCAAAAGGCGAGGTGTTGGAAACGGCACAAATGGATGTCCGGTATTCACTGGTAAAAGAAGTGTATGAGCGAAACAAGGCAGAGCACAGGCTGGAACTTATTACTACCAAAAATAAGCAGGCAAAACAAAGTCTTGGGCAGTACTTATAATGCGCCTTGTAACTATTGGATAGATGTTAAGATCGAAAGCTTAATCATTTCAAATGACTTTATAACCATGAAAACAAAGCCAGGGAATTTCATTAAATATGCGCACTGTACTGATACTGTTTACTATCAGTTTATACTGAAGGTCATTGCTATATTTTTTATTGGTTTGGTTCTTATTCCTGTTTTAGCTTTCAGCATTCTGGATAAGGAGAAAACGGAAAACAAGTTCAAAACTGAATTCAGATTCAAGAATTATTACGATGAAGCGGGTAACCGAAAACCGAACCCGGAACCTCAACAAATATATGGTCCGGTATATTCTGTTGGTCCGCTAACGGTTTGTGCCTATCTGGTGAAAACAGAGCTTGGATTGATCATGTTTGATGCCGGATATGATAAGGACGGAAGCCTTATTCCCGACAATATCCGCAAACTGGGCATGAATCCAAAGGATGTCAAAAAAATATTCATAACACATTGGCATGGAGACCACTCAAGTGGCTCAGCACGCCTTTCCGACATTTCCGATACCGATATACTGATTCATAAAGACGATCTAGATATTGTAAAGGAGCGGGTCTTTACAAAGGACTATATGGTTCCGGCCAAAGATAGAATAGTTCCATTGGAAGATGGCGAGATTTTCAATTTTGGAGATGTTCAGGTAAAAGTCATCCATACTCCGGGGCAAACTCCCGGTGAAGTAGTGTATCTGCTTACGGTTAGTGGTCCGCAGGGTAAATGCCATGCTTTGGTTGCCGGCGACGCCACTGCAATGAAAAGTACCGTCGAAGAAATTGAACCCAATAAATTCCACGGAATTGTACAAGCCTATGAAAAAACTGTGGGTATACTGAAGTCGCTTGAATTCGACCTTTACCTTGGCGGGCATCCGCACCAGGTCTTTAAGGAAATGCGGGAAGACGGCAATCCCTTTGTTACGCGCGAACAGTGGCATAGAATGGTGGACAACCGGAATCAGCAAAAAATTGATTTCCTGGTAAAACACCCCGAGTATATAAACTATTAATCACTGCGCCTGGATGAAAAAAATCTTTGTAATACTGTTTGTTTTATTTCATGCTTTCTGCTATTCGCGAAATAGCAGAATTCTCCCTTTTTCATCAGGAGACCGTGTATGTTTTGTGGAAAACAGTATCACGCACGACGGAAGGTTTTTTCACAATGCAATGCTTTACCATATCATCCGTTTCCCCGACAGACAGGTCACCTTTTTTAACCGCGGTATTGCCGGTGATGTTACAAGTGGTGTGATCAAACGAATGGATCATATTCTGGTTAATAAACCTCTTGAAAACGATATTAAAAAAAACATGATTTCGCTGCAGGAAGAAGCCTTCCGAAAGGCTCAACCTGTTGAACATGAGTATCTGCGAAAACCGGTTAACAAAAAAAGAGGACAAATATTAAAAGCTTAGATTATATAATGAGAATTGCCACAATAATACATAGTTTGAAATTTATACTTCCGGGGTTTTGGGCTTTTCTGTATTTGTCAGAGCCTGTTTGCAGCCAAAGACTGGGAGCAATTTCACCTGAAAAGTTTCAGGGTACACCACTTGAGTCGGGGGTGCATACCTGGTGGCACTGGATTGATGGCAACATTACAAAAGATGGAATAAGAAAAGACCTGGAGGCCATGCATAGGCAGGGAATCACTCAGGCCACAATACTTAATGTCGGGTTATTTGATAAACAGTTTTTTGGGTTGAAAGAAGTCCGGTTTGATTCTCCCGGGTGGTATGCGATGTTTCAATATGCTCTGGAAAAAGCGGATCATTTAGGGTTGAAAATTGGGGTGCATAATTGCGATGGTTGGAGTACTACTGGCGGACCATGGATAAAACCTGAAAATGCCATGAAAGAAGTTACCTGGAGTAAAACTCTGGTAAATGGAGGAAAGTACATCGAAATGAAACTGGCAGAACCATATTCCTTTGATGGTTTTTACCGCGATGTTGCCGTTTTGGCAATAAAATCCGATAAACAATCGAACAGTTTTGTGCAGGCAGCGCCAAAAATTAAGTTCAACGACGAAGATAAAGTAAACTACCTGAGCGATGGCTGCCCTGTGGGCGGACTATTGGTAAAAAAAGAAGACACCATAACAATTGAATTTAGCAAGGCATTTGAAATCGAAAAAATTGCAGTTTATCCCAGAAAAAGTTATGTATGGGGAAGCGTTGAGGCCGTAGATAATTCTGTTGTCACCTATTCATTGGAGGCATTGAATCAGAATAACTCTTATGAGAAAGTGCTGGATTTTAAAACAAAGGGATTCAATCAGAATCACAGTATTACAGTTCCTCAGATTAAAGCCAGATCTCTTCGGTTAATTATAACAAGCATTGAAAATACTGAGTCGCTTTTTATTGGTGAACTGGAATTTCTAAAGGAGAATGAATTACCTGCTTTTACGACAGATGTACCTTATTTTCAAACTAAAACAGCGTCTGTACAAGGTTCTGCTTCGGATCAATATTTTACACCTGAATTGTACACCGGTGGTAGTCCGGCTCAAATAGAAGACATTATTGATCTGACAAAAAAGGTTGATGTAAACGGTAATTTGAAATGGGATGCACCTGCTGGAAACTGGGAATTGATTCGATTCGGTTACACGATCACAGGCGTAACAAATCGTCCGGCAACTGATAGTGGCTTGGGACTCGAATGCGATAAAATGGATACAGTTGCTCTGAACATTCACTACAATAATTTTCCGAAAAGGCTGATTCAGCACGCAGGTCAATATAGAAAAAATACATTTAAGTTTCTGTTGATCGATAGTTGGGAATGCTATTTCCAAAACTGGACAAAATCGCTTCCTGATGCTTTTGAAAAGTTGAATGGATATTCCCTCACAAACTGGATACCAGCTTTATGTGGAGAAGTCGTGGAAAGCCCCGAAAGTACAGAATCATTCTATTACGATTTCAGACACACGATAGCCACACTCATTGAAGAGAACTATTATAAACACTATGCTGATTTGTGTCATCGTGATGGTTTGGAGCTACATGGAGAGGTGATTTACGGTGGAAGTAAATTACCGCCTGCAGATGTACTCAAAGCGTATTCTCACACCGATATGCCGATGTTTGAATTTTGGGCACGACCCGATAAAAATATGTTATATGGAAATAAGTTAGCTCCTGCACAGCTTCGCCAGTTTGCATCAAGTGCCGGGCTGTTTTACGAAAAATCGTCTGTTGGTTCGGAAGCCTATACCGGAAATGCCATTTATTCAGCTTCCCCATGGGATTTAGTGCCTTTTGGCGACGCAGCCTATTGTTCCGGTATCAACCAGATGATATTACACAGCTACGTTCATCAGCCTGTGGATGCCAGACCGGGATTAACCTTGCAGAACTTCGGACTTTCTTTTAACCGGAACAATACAATCTGGAACAATCTTTCAGGCTGGATGAATTTCCAGACCCGGATTCAATACATTCTTCAGAATACAAAGGAAGTAAACGATATTTTATTTTATGTGGGCGATGCCTTGCCTCAATTTACTGTAGACGCGACACAAATTCCTGCAGGATATAAATACAATGTCTGTAATGCTGATATCCTGCATAACAAGCTTCAGGTTGAAAACCATAAAATCATAACTAAAAAAGGGATTGCTTTTTCTTTACTGATTCTTCCCGGTCAGGGTGGAATGAATTACTCCACTTTAATTCGGATTGAAGAACTCCTGAAACAAGGGGCGTTTATTTATGGTGAGAAACCTTCGTTTTTGTATTCATTGGCCGACCGAAAGCATTCAGTAAAATTTGGAGAAATAACCGAAAAGATCTGGGGAAAAGCTGCTGGGAATAGTAGCGAAATAATTGGCTACGGCAAAGGAAAAGTTTTCCAAGGCATGTCTCTGCAGAACGCCTTGAAAATGATAAACCTTAAACCGGATTTTGAAATAATCTCTGGTGATTCGAAGGACTTTATTTTCTCGCACAGAAATAATGAATCCGCAGAACTATATTTTGTGACAAACCGAAAAAATCAACCTGTTTCTGCAAAATGTAAATTCAGGACACGAGGAAAACGGATCGAAATATGGAACCCGCTAAGCGGGAATATTACATCCGTATCAGATATTTCTGATGAAGATAATTCAACTGTCATTAGTTGCGATTTCAAACCTTTGGAATCAGTGTTCTTTGTAATTGGGAAGGATATTGAGAATCAAATCAAGCCGAAACAAGCAGTTCCGGATGAATTTGAAATTACAGAATTCGAAGGAACAATTGAATTTCTTCCGGCTTACGAAGCTCAAATCGATAAGGTCGAATTTAGAGAGTATATTCCTTTGTCGGAATTTGAAAATCCTGATATAAAATATTTTGCAGGGAAAGCGCATTGTACGCTCAACTTCGAGTTTCCTGGTACTCCCGATACAACTAAAAACTGGTTCCTCGAATTTGGAGATTTAAACGGCACTGCAAGCCTTTCATTAAATGGACAAGAACTTGAGAATGTGTGGTCGTCGATTCAGGAAATCCCGCTTAATAAAAGCATCAAATCAGGTACAAACAAGCTTGAAATCACCATCGACATTCCTTATCGCAACCGGTTTATTGGTGATTTTATACAAAACAGCAAAGCAAAATCATTATGGACAACATGTGAGATTGACAAGTACTTAAATGCCCGTTCTCCCTTACTAAAAGTTGGACTTACTGAACCTCTGAAAATTATCGCAAAAACAAAATAATTAAAGTAGAAGATATGAGTCACCCAGAAAATAAAACACTATCAAAACGTATTGAATCACTGGATATATTGCGAGGTTTCGACCTTTTCTGCCTTGTATTCTTTCAGCCGGTTTTTATGTCCCTGGCAAGAGCGTTCGACCTCCCGTTTACCAATTGGCTGGCAACAAAGTTCGATCATGTTCAGTGGGAAGGTTTTGTTTTCTGGGATATTATCATGCCACTTTTTATGTTTATGGCCGGCGCGTCTATGCCATTCGCATTTGCCAAACATCTGAAAACCGGCAGCAACGCTCATTTGTATAAACGGATTTTAAAACGAGTAGTCCTCCTCTGGATTTTCGGGATGATGTGCCAGGGAAATCTTCTGTCCTTCAATCCTGATCGGATTTTTCTTTATTCTAACACTCTACAGGCCATTGCCATGGGATATTTCATTTCGGCAGTTTTGTTGATGCACTTTAAACTCAACGGGCAAATAATCATCACAGCCGTATTGTTACTGACCTATTGGGCAGCACTTTCATTCATAAAAATTGGAAATTATGGTGGTGGCGATTTTACTCCCGATTACAACCTGGCAGAATACATCGACAGGCTCGTGTTGGGGCGTTTCCGCAATGGTACAACCATCACCGGTGGAATGGTAGATTTTGGCACTTATTACCGTTACACCTGGATTCTGAGTAGTCTCAATTTTGGAGTGACGGTTATGACCGGTGTTTTTGCCGGACACATCATGAAGAGTGGTTTGTCGAACCTGAAAAAAGTACAATGGCTGGCAATCATCGGCGTACTTTTCATACTGACCGGTCAAATCTGGGGCTTGCAAATGCCCATCATTAAAAGAATCTGGACCAGCTCGATGACCTTGTACAGCAGCGGAATTTGCTTTTTGCTTATGGCTTTTTTCTATTATTTGGTCGATTACAAAAATTATGGAAAGTATTTAAGATGGTTCAAAATTTACGGGATGAACTCCATCCTGGCCTATATGCTTTTTGAGATCGTCAATTTCACCAGTGTGAGTGCGTCGCTACTGCACGGCACTGAACAATTCCTTGGAGATTATTATAAAACAGTCATACAGTTGGCAAATGTTAGCATCATCTTTCTGATTCTTTGGGTGATGTATAAACGAAAAAATTTCCTCAGAGTGTGATATGAAAACCAGCTGTTTATAGTTGGTATGGAAGTAAATTATTAAAGCAACAGATAAATGAAAAGATCAAATAGTAACAACACTTATGTTTTAACCACAGCATTTTTTTCGCTTTTGGGTTTAAGTGGATTTGCCCACTATGGTTTGCCCTTCTTTTTTGACTTTATGGTCGAAGATTTTGGATACACCCGCGCAGAAGTAACCTCAGGATTTGCAGTGGCGAAAATTATTGTAGCCCCTTTGTTTGGATTTATTGCCGGCTGGCTTATCGATCGCTTCGGTTCAAGGAGGTTGATGATGCTGGGAGCATTTTTAGTCGGAATAGCTTTTATCGGTTTAAGTTTCTCCGGAGTATTGTGGATGTTTTATCTGTTTTATGTTTTTAAATCCCTTGGTTATGTTTTTGGTGGGCCGCTTCCTTGCCAGGTACTAATTTCCAGAAGGTTTCAGCTAAACAGGGGCAAAGCCATGGGGCTAGCTTACCTCGGAATTGGCGTTGGTGGCGCAATTGTTCCGATTATAGCAACCAACCTTGAAAAATTTCTGGGGTGGCAAATGGCGCTGTCGGCTCTGGGAATCATTATTTTTTTACTGGCCTTCCCGTTGCCTTTTTTTCTAAAAGATTCAATAAACAGCGAAAAGAGCGAACCTGCTGATGAGAAAGAGTCAGTACCAATAAAAACCATTCTGAAAAATCGAAATTTTTACCTCCTCGCCTTTGGAAGTATGTGTTCGATAGGGGCAGTGGGAGGTATGGGGCAACACCTGAAACTTTATTTGCGCGATCTGGATTTTTCTCAGGCGCACGCTGCAAATATCATGTCGCTGGTTTTGTTATCGAGCCTTGCCGGAAGAGTTTTTATGGGCTGGCTCGCTGATACCATCAACCGAAAATACGTTATGCTTTTGATATATTTAATTGTTGGTGGCGCTATTCTCACTTTGTTGCTTCCACCGTTCCCGGGGCGAATTTATGTGTTTGCGGTTGCTTTTGGACTGGGGCTGGGCGGCGATTATATGATTATCCCTTTAATGGCAGCCGACCACTTTGGGATCAAAACACTGGGAAGGACAATGGGAATTATTCTCGTAGCTGATGGTATTGCTGAATCAGCGCTTCCCGTGGTTGTTAGCCTGGTGTATAACGATACCGTTGGTTATTCAATCGGTTTTACCATTTTGCTGTGTATTGCCCTTTCCGGTGCTGCAATTATTTCATTCCTGCCAAAAGTGAGCCAAAAAGTTGTAAACAAAGATAAATTTTGAGGAAAAAGAGATGAAGAGAAGGATAGATATTGATAATTCAATAAACGAAAATTCAGCTTTGGATTTAATGGACGATTCTGCGTTTGCCGATGTCGTGATTCTAAACGGAAAGGTGCTTACTATTGACGAAAATTTCGCCATTGCTGAAAGTATTGCCATTAGGGGAGACCGGATTTTAAAAGTGGGAACGCAAGCCGAAATCAGGCAACTAATAAACATCGATACAAAGGTTATTAACGTTGAAGGCAGGACCGTGATTCCCGGATTGATTGAAGCCCATCTTCATCCGGAGCAGGGGGCGCTTAGCGAATTAGAAGAGGAAATTCCGGTTGTAAAAACAATAAATGAGTTATTGCAATGGATTATAAAGCAAACCGAAGTAAAATCGGAAAATGAATGGATTATCTTTCCAAAATTCTTTTACACACGCTTAAAAGAATTGCGGCCACCTACTTTAAAAGAACTCGATGAAGCAGCACCTATAAATCCTGTTTTCCTGAACGGATCGTTTGGAGGCGTTATTAATTCTGCCGCAATGAGAATTTCAAACATCACAGAAAACACGGTGGATGAGGGCATCTTGAAAAACCCTTTTTCAGGACAACCAACAGGCATCCTAAGTCGATCTGCTTTTAAGCTGCTGAACACGCCACCTGATAAGGTTTATTCTGAAAAAGAGAAAGCCACAGCACTTGCTGCTATGCTAAAACGCTATAACCGATACGGGATCACCAGCATTTGTTCAGGGGCAGGAGATATGCAGACTTTCAGTTTATACCAGGAAATTAGAAAGGCCAATGAACTTACTTGCAGGGTATTTCTGAATATCCGCTTCCCCCTGAATCTCCGTCATTCAGTAAGTGTTGATGAAATGCTGGATTCGATAGATCGGATGGATATGAAAACCGGCGATGGGGATGAGTGGGTAAAAATAGGAGCGCTTAAAATAATTCTGGACGGCGGAATTCTTACCGGGACTGCCTATCTGCGGGAACCCTGGGGACAACGGGCACAGGAGGTTTTTGGGTTTGAAGATCCGGAGTACAGAGGAATTCTAAACTACAATTTCGAAGAACTGGAGCGAATTGTTTCTAAAGCAGCAAAATCAGGGTGGAAGTTCGCGGCTCATTGTACCGGCGGCGGAGGTGTTGACCTGCTGCTTGATGTATTCGAAAAAATAAATAAAACAATCTCCTTACGCGATAAGCGTTTTGCCATCATTCACGGCAACTTTTTTACACCGGAATCCACCATCCGAATGAAAAAAACAGGTATTTACGCCGATGCACAGGCTGCCTGGTTGTATAAAGACGCTGATGCTTTTACTGATATTATTGGATCGGAAAGAGTCAGCCACTTTTTACCCTTTCGTTCAATGCTCGATAACGAAGTGATGGTAAACGGTGGTTCAGACCATATGGTAAAGTTTGATGCCAATTCATCTGTTAATCCCTTCAATCCTTTTTTGGGTATGTGGTGCATGATCACCCGGACAACAGAGAATTCCAATGTGATTAATTCAAATGAAGCAATTACAAGAGAAGAAGCACTCCGGATTTACACGATAAATAATGCTTATGCCACTTTTGAGGAGGCCATAAAAGGATCGCTTGAAACTGGCAAGTTTGCTGATTTAGCTGTCCTTTCCAGCGATATTTTGACATGTTCCACCGATCAGATAAAAGACATTGAATCGGTACTAACTCTGGTTGGAGGGAAGGTGGTTTTTGCCAGTGACGAGATTAAGATGAGTAATAAATAACACAAATATGAAAGAATCAATTTATTCAACTAAACAGTTAAGTGCCTTAGTCGCCGTGCGCTTTTTAATTGGATGGCACCTGTTGTACGAAGGAGTGTACAAACTGTATTCTCCGGCCTGGTCATCTCAGGGATTTTTAAGCGAATCGCAGTGGATAATGTCCGGTTTTGCAAAGTGGATCATTTCGAATCAGGAGATTTTGAGCGTCGTGGATTTTCTAAATACCTGGGGTCTGATTGCAATAGGGCTGGGCCTGATCTTTGGCCTGTTAACCCGCATTGCCACCTTTTCCGGAATAGTTCTTTTGCTGATGTATTATTTCAGTACTCCACCTTTAATTGGTTTGGAATACTCAATTCCGGCGGAAGGTAATTACCTGATTATTAATAAAACACTAATAGAAGCAGCAGCTCTGGTGGTCATCCTTGTGTTTCCCACCGGGGCAATTATCGGCTTAGACAGGTTTATTTTTAAAAAGAAATAGGAGGGCAGAAAATGGAACATCAAAATAAAAAAAATCAGAATAACGAATCAAAAGGCGGGGAACATAAGTTGAACCGCAGGTCGGTTTTGAAGGGACTTGCCGGATTGCCGGTGGCCGGGATATTTTCGTATGAACTTTTTAAAAAGGTGAGTTACGAGAACCAAAACAAAAGTTCCTTTTTGAAAGAATTGGATTTGGAAAATATTTCTGCGCCCGCCGCACTCGAGCCTGCCAAAAATGGTGATTTGATCCGGGTAGGAATGATCGGTTTTGGAGAAAGGGCAGTGGCATTGGCCAAAGCACTTGGCTTTCTTCATCCTGAAAATACAGCCAGAAGAATAAAAATGGGCTACCTCGATGATTGGCTGGCACAGGCCGATCTGAATGTTGCCATCACCGGTATCTGCGAAGTTTTTGACCAGCGTGCACAGGAAGGCCTTGAAATTGCAGCAAGTGAATTTCGCCCGGGTGGAGGTCAACCTTCCGGGCTTCCTGTAAAACGCTATGCTAGCTATAAGGAAATGCTGGCCGACAAGGACATCGATGCTGTTGTAATCGCCACGCCCGACCACCATCATGCACGGATATCGATAGAAGCAGCAAAAGCCGGCAAGCACGTGTATTGTGAGAAGAGTCCGGCAATACGCGAAGATGAATTATTTGAACTATATGAAACCGTAAAAAGTAGCGGAATTGTGTATCAGTTAGGTCATCAGATCTCAAAAAACGCGGTATTTCAGCAAGCCAGGGATATCATTCAAAAAAATATACTCGGGAAAATTACTCTCATAGAAACAACTACCAACCGAAACACTGCTTCCGGAGCCTGGATCAGACATCTCGATAAAGATGGAAATCCAAAACCCGGAGACACTGGTTCTATCGACTGGGACCAATGGCTGGGCGACAGACCTAAGGTGCCTTTCAGTATTGACCGTTTTTATAACTGGACAAAATGGTTCGATTACGATCTGGGCATGCTGGGGCAGCTTTTTACCCACGAGTTTGATGCCATCAACCAGTTGTTACATGTTGGTATTCCAAAAACCGCAATGACATCAGGCGGTCTTTATTACTGGAAAGACAATCGTGAAATTCCTGACCTCCTTCATTCCGTTTTTGAATATCCCGAAAAGGATTTAACATTGATTTACAGTGCCTGCCTTGCCAGCAGTCGTAACCGAGGGCGTGTGATCATGGGGAATGACGCATCCATGGAACTAGGTGGCTCCTTGCAGGTTACCGTCGATCACGACTCGAACCGTTTCAGCGAGCAATTGAAAAAGGGCGTTATTTCTCCTTCTGAACCAATGCTTTCTATTAACCCAAACTCAGGTAGAGTTGATGCAGTAACATCGGCAACAGCTAAATACTACGAACAGCGGGGCCTGTCAACCACACGCATTGGCGACATTAAAATGGATGTCACGCACCTACATATGAAAGAATGGATTGACTGTATACGAGGAGGCGGAACTCCTGCGGGTAACATCGAACGAGCTTTTGAAGAAGGCGTAACTATTCTGATGGCTCAAAAGTCCTATCTTGAAGAACGAAAAGTGGAATGGGATGCTGTCAACCGGAAGATTATTTAAGCGAAAGAAGATTAAATCGAAGTTCATGAAAAGATTTACAGCTCTAATTTTATTTTCCTCAATAATCTTAGTCTCATGCAGACTGGAAAAACCGGTTACTAAAATCACATTTCAGGAAACCAGCCAGGGAGTGGAAGTACTTGAGGATGGGCAGCCGGTAATGTTTTATCAACGGGCTTTAAAATCAAACGGGGAAAATCTTTTTAATAATTATATCCATCCATTGTATGGATTAAACGGAGACACCCTGACGGAAGAATTTCCTGCTGACCACGTGTATCACCGCGGAATATTCTGGGCCTGGCACCAGATTTATGTCGGGGGTAATAGTGTTGGTGATGGCTGGATTATGAATAATATTGAACAGGAAGTATCAAAAGCTACTGTAGATAAAGCCGGTTTGCTTATATTTGAAGTATATTGGAAATCATCTGCTTATGAATATAAGGAAGTTTTTGTTTTCGAAAAAACAACGATTACAATTCATCCTAAGGAAGAAAACTTCAGAGCTATTGATTTTTGTATTTCCTTAAAAGCTTTGGTACCAAACGTGGAAATTGGTGGAGCTGACAACGAAAAAGGTTATGGAGGTTTTTGCGCCAGGATAAGGGAACCTGAAAAGCTGGAATTTACTTCAACCGAGGGAGTTGTAAACCCACAGGATCTTCAGGTTAAAGCTGGTCCGTGGATGGATTTTTCGGGTCCGATAGCTGAAAGTGGCGCATCAAAAGGAGTGGCCATACTTTGTCACCCCGAAACTCCCGGATACCCGGCAACCTGGATTTTGCGTAAGGAGCCAAGCATGCAAAATGTGGTTTTCCCGGGCAGGGATAGGATAACTGTACCACAAGATAAGCCGATCAAGCTATATTACAGGCTGATTATTCACGACGGGAATGTACAAAATATCGATATGGATAAACTTCAATCGGAGTATGGGCATATTAGTTTCAATCAATAAAAAGGATTCGAAGTGGAAAGTAAAAATGTAATAGCACTCACTAAGGAACTGGTCGCTTTTAACACGATAAATCCACCCGGGAATGAAGAGGAGCTTGCGTTATTTGTTGGAGGATTGCTTACCTCGAATGGATTTGAGGTAAATTATATCCCGTTTGAAGAAAATCGTCTGCATCTCATTGCCGAAAAGGGCTGTACTGCACAAGATCCGCCCCTTGTACTTTCCGGGCATTTCGATACAGTTCCGTTAGGAACGAAAGAATGGAATGATGATCCGTTTGACGGGATAGTTAAGGACGGAAAACTGTTTGGCCGTGGTTCCAGCGATATGAAAGGTGGCTTGGCTGCCATGATAGTAGCTGCTATCCAGGCTTTTGAGCAGGGGAGTCCCAAAGGAGGAGTTAAGCTGATTATTACTGCAGGTGAAGAATTGGGGTGTCAGGGAGCTGTTCACATGGTTTCAACTTTCCAAAAGAAGAGAGTTGCAAGAGGAATTATAGTTGGCGAACCTACGGCAAATATCCCTGCAATTGGGCATAAAGGAGGTTTGTATCTCGAACTTCATGTCTCCGGAATAACGGCGCATTCCTCAATGCCGCATTTGGGTGAAAATGCCATTTATAAAATTGCCCGTGCAATTACAAAAATTGAAAACTTTGAGTTGAATGCTAAAAAAGACGAACTTCTGGGATTTCCGACCTTGAATGTAGGGAAGGTTTCAGGGGGATTGAATATCAATTCGGTTCCCGATCGTGCATCGTTCACTATCGACGCGCGCACCACCACCAAAATAAACCATGGGCAATTGATAAAACAATTACAAACAGAGCTTGGAGCAGAAATCGAAATAAAAACACTCGTTGATCTTCCCGCTGTTTCAAGCTCTGAAGAATCACAGTTTATTCAACAGGTTTACGATGTATGTGGTATTTCAAACGCCGCTGCGGGCTACCCTAAATCTTTGCCATACCTTACCGATGCTTCGGTGCTGCAAGCTGCATTTGAAGGTGCACCTGTGGTTATTCTTGGCCCTGGCCAGCCAGAAATGGCGCATCAAACCAATGAATATTGTGCGATAACTAATTTGGAAAAAGCAGTAGAAATTTATAAAAATATCATACTGAATGGAGGAGGAAATAATGAATAAATATCCTGAAAAGATAACAAATACCGAAGAACTGGAAGAGTTATTATCGAGACCTTCGAAGGAAGTAATCGAACTTTTAAAACACTTGGATGGAGATATTATTTTTCTGGGCATAGCCGGAAAAATTGGGCCATCACTCGCTTCGATGGTAAAAAGAGCCTGCGACCTGGCCGGAGTGAAAAAACGGATTTACGGTGTTTCCCGTTTTCGGGAAGCAGATGAGCAACAACATATCGAAAACCTGGGTATTGAAACCATAAAAGGAGATCTGCTCGACCGAAATTTTCTGGAATTCTTACCAAGGGTGAAAAACGTCTTCTTTTTGGCCGGAATGAAATTCGGTTCTGAGAACAACCTCTCGCTTACCTGGGCAATGAATGCCCTGTTACCCGCTATGGTAGCCGATCATTTTAAAGATTCCCGGATTGTGGCTTATTCTACGGGTTGTGTTTATCCGTTGGTTCCACAAGAGTCGGGAGGATCACTGGAAACCGATACGCCACTGCCGATAGGAGAATATGCGCAGTCCTGCCTGGGGCGTGAGCGAATGTTTGAGTATGGAAGTACACGATACGGAACTTCGACCGCTATTATTCGTCTGAATTATGCTGTCGAACCCAGGTATGGTGTGTTGGTTGATATTGCTCAGAAAGTAAAAAACAACCAGCCCGTTGACTTAACCATGGGCTATTTTAATGCCATTTGGCAGGGCGATGCCAACAATGCGGTTGTCCGTGCGTTAGGACATGCAACCAGCCCGGCATGGGTGCTGAACATTACGGGAGAAGAAATCCTCTCTGTAAAGGCAGTTGCACAAGCATTCGGTATGATCTTCGGAAAAACACCTCAGTTTACTGGACATGAAGCACCAACGGCTTTGTTAAGCAATTCAGGAAAAGCTTTCGCTTTGTTTGGAAAACCAAAAGTGCAGATCGAACAAGTGATCAAATGGACCGCACACTGGATGCAGGAAGATCACAAACTGCTGGGCAAACCAACCCATTTTGAGGTAAGAGACGGGAAGTATTAACCATTAAAACAAAAAGGAGAAAACTATATGAAATATACCGATATCCCTGAAGATATACTTGAGTCATTTCGAAATGGCGTTGTAATCCCGGCGTTACCATTGGCGCTGGATAAAAACGGAATACTCGACGTTCGCAGACAAAGAGCATTAATGCGTTACTATCTCGATACCGGAGCCGGAGGTGTGGCAGTGGCGGTTCACACTACGCAATTCGAGATCCGTTTACCGGAATACAAACTTTATGAACCGGTATTGCAGATTGCAAAAGAAGAATTTGATCGTTTTACCGAAGAAACCGGTAAACCGGTAATACGCATTGCCGGAGTAATTGGTAAAACAGACCAGGCACTGGAAGAAGCACAATTGGCCAGAGCAAAAGGCTACCATGCAGTTTTACTTGGAGTTGCTGTTTTCAAAGAGGCCTCGAACGAAGAAATTCTCAAGCACTGCAAGGCTGTAGCAAAAATAATTCCTGTGGTGGGATTTTACCTTCAGCCAGCAGTAGGAGGAAGACGGTTGGATGTGGATTTCTGGAGGGAGTTTGCAAAAATTAAAAATGTGATTGCGATAAAAATGGCGCCTTTCAACAGGTACTACACCTTCGATGTAGTTCGCGGAGTAGCAGAGTCGGGACGTGCAGACGAAATTTCGCTGTATACCGGAAACGACGATAATATTCTGGTCGACCTGCTTTCGAAATATAAAATTGAATACAATGGAGAATTAATTACAAAAAAAATTGTCGGGGGACTGCTTGGTCATTGGGCTGTCTGGACCCGGACGGCTGTCCTTCTGCTAAACGATATTAAAAAAGGAGTGTTCGACAACAAGCTTTCGGATGCCCTGATCTTGGCGAACCAGATAACCGACTGCAACGCCGCATTTTTTGATGTGGCAAATAATTTTGACGGATGCATCACCGGAATTCATGAAGTGCTAAGAAGACAGGGCTTGCTCGAAGAAATCAGAACACTAAACAAAGATGAAAAGCTATCACCCGGACAAAAGGAAGAAATCGATCGTATTTATGCTTCCTATCCACACTTAAACGACGACCAATTTGTTAAAGAAAACCTGAGCCGATGGTTAGCTTGAAGAGATTAACAACTGAGGATATTGGAGCGGCTCTGAAACTCTCTGCTGCTGAGAAGTGGAACCAAACTGAAAAAGACTGGAGTTTCTTAATCAGCTCTCCGGAAAACATTTGTTTGGCAGCAGTGGAAAACGGGAAGGTCATTGGATCAGCCACAGCAATAACCTATAACAATGAAGTGGCCTGGATTGGGATGGTTCTGGTTGATAAAGATTTTCGAGGAAGAGGAATCAGCTTAATGTTGATTTACAAGTTATTGGAAAAATTAAAACATTGCCGTTCTATTAAGCTGGATGCTACTCCGGCCGGGCAACCTGTGTATGAAAAGGTTGGTTTCAGTGAGGAGTATAAAATTTTGAGGATGATTCACCCCACCGGTGAGTTTGAAAATATTTCTACCGGTAAAAATGAGGTAACACAGGTATCTGAAATTGATTTAAAGGATGTTGTAGATTATGATCATCACGTGTTTGGGGCAAACAGAAAGAAATTGATTGAATTCCTGTATAACCAAAATCGCGGCAATTCGTGGATGATAAAAACAGGTGAAAAAATAGACGGTTTTGCTTTGGCAAGAGAAGGGGCTCGTTTCTATCAGTTGGGCCCTGTATCGGCAATATCCCCTGAAATTGGGAAGGTGCTGATTCGGAAATCATTGGAAAAATTAAAGGACAAGCCTGTTGTAATTGACGTGTTGGAAGAAAAGAAAGAACTGGTTTTATGGCTGGATAAGCTTGGTTTTATCGTGCAGCGTTCGTTTACCAGAATGTTTCATCATAAAAATGCTAATCCAGGAAGTGGAGACAAACAGTACCTGATTTGCGGTCCGGAGTTCGGGTAATAAATGCAATATCAACTTAGTCTGGACTTTTTAATGTTCTGTGAAAAAACAAAACCTCCCATTTTCATGAAAGGTTTTTGTTTTGGTCGGGATGACAAGATTTGAACTTGCGACCCCTCGCCCCCCAGACAGAAATATTCATTTTTCATAAATTACTATTTGTTTGTATATGCTTGTATATCAGATTTATACATATTTTTCTTTTGTCATAAAATATTATTTAATTACCTTTAAATACCCATTTGTTGTACCTATGTTGTACCCAAAATTATGCGTAAATGATTAGTTTTAAGGCTGTTTTGAGGAAAAAGAAGTTGTCTTCCGGTAAATATCCGATTTATTTACGAATTTCCAAGGATAGAAACTCTATTTTCTTTCGTACTCCGTATACGGCGGAGACAAGGGAATGGAACGGAAAAAAGGGATTATTCAATCAAAACTCGATAAATTATTTGAATAAAAACCGGTTATTGCTCAAGCTTATCGATCAGGCGACAGGTATTGTTACAGAACTGCATCAAAGAAAAGGAAGTTACTCTTTGTCGGAAGTTGAAAGAGAATTTCGCATTAGTGCTAATCCTGTTCATCAAAACATATTTAAATTCTGGGAAGAGCTCATTGCCGAAATGGAAAAAGCAGGAAGAACTGGGAATGCGCGAATATATAGAGATACGTCTAAATCAGTTAAAAAATATGTGAATAGAAAAGTACTATTATTTGAAGATATTACTCCTGCTTTTCTGGAGAAATATGAAGCCTATTTAAGATCAAGAAAAGGGACTGACGGAGGAATAAGCGTGCAAATGCGAACGATTAGGGCTGTTTTTAATTCAGCTATAAAACGAGAATTGATAAAGCCAAACGTTTACCCGTTTAAAGTATATAAGGTTTCCAAATTAAAAGGACGGGGACTTAAAAAAGCACTTTCGTTTGAAGAAGTTCAAAAGTTGATAACCCTCGACCTGACAAATCATCAGCGGCTCATAAATTCCAGGAATTATTTTGTCTTCAGCTTTTATACACGAGGAATGAACTTTGCAGATATGATGAGACTTCAGTGGAAAGATGTTTCAGAGGACAGAATATATTATATACGGTCAAAAACTAAAACAAATTTTCATATAAAGATTTTGCCTCCCGTACAAAAGATTTTAGAATATTATCGAAATAAGAAAAGTCATGCGAGTTATGTTTTTCCATTACTTCTAAAAGATAAACTGACTCCGGCTCAAATCGAAAACAGGAAGAAAAAAACATTAAAGCAATACAATAAAGATTTAAAAGAAATTGCTGGATTATGTGGAATAAATAAATCAGTATCAAGCTATGTTGCCCGGCATAGTTATGCCAACAGTTTAAAGCAGAAAGGAATTTCTACCGATATAATAAGTGAATCAATGGGGCATCAAAATCTGGCAATTACCCAGGCCTACCTGAAAGAACTTGATAACTCGCTTGTTGATGAAGCAATGGAGGTATTATTGTAACGTGTTTTTTTAAAAGTACATGATCTCATGTGTAAACAAATTTGTTTATATTTGTAAATGTATTTGTCATGAGCACCATCGAAAAAAATATCGCGCTTTTAAAGGGTATACATCCGGGGATTATCCTTGAAAGGGAGTTGAAAAAAAGAAAACTTCCCAAGCGACGTATTGCGTTATCTATTGGAGAATATCCTCAACTTTTAGGGGATATTACCAAAGGAAAACGTCGCATCAATCCGGCACTATCCATAAGGCTGGGTGATGCTTTGGGGATCGATGAAAGCTTTTTTGCTGTATTACAAGCTTATTACGATATTGAACAACAAAAGAAGAAACAAGCCCTGAATGACCGGCCCAATTTAAAACTTCTGCGACCTGTTTTGTTCTGGGATACTGATATAAATTCAATTAACTGGGAAAAGAGCAAAGTCAGTGTTATAAAGCGCATTTTTGAGCGGGGTAACGATCAGGAGATTTCCGAGATAATGCGTTTTTATGGAAAAAAGGAAGTACAAGCCATCTTAGCCCGTATCTCAAAACGTTCCTCAGTATTGGAAAGCAATATCAAGAAATATCTTCAGTGAGTAAATGATCAGCCAATTAAAATACAACACTGTAAAATCACAGCTACACTCAATATTATCATGGTTGATGGCTGAAGAACTTTTCTCTCCTTTTCGTCTGGTGGGAGGTACTGCCTTAAGTTTGCAGTTAGGGCATCGTGAATCTGTTGACATTGATTTGTTCGCCGATACTCCTTACGGTGAGATTGATTTTGAGGTAATAGACAAGCACCTTAAAAATACTTTCGAATACGTTGATTCTCGTGAAGGTCCGGTTGCAATGGGTAAATCATATTTTATTGGCAATTCAGCAGAAGACTGTGTTAAACTTGATTTGTATTATACCGATCCTTTTATTCGTCCCGCTTTGGTGATTGATAATATACGGCTTGCCACCCTCGACGAGATAACAGCAATGAAGGTCGATGTTGTGAGCCGTGGAGCCAGAAAAAAGGACTTTTGGGATCTACATGAGTTGTTAGATTTCTATTCAGTCCCTCAAATGATTCAGTTGCATGAAGAGCGTTATCCATACTCACATGATGCTGATGAAATACTCAGAAACTTTACCAATTTTGAAACAGCTGATAATGATTTTGAACCGATTTGCTTAAAAGGTAAATATTGGGAACTCATTAAGTTGGATTTTGTTGAGGCAATTGAGATCTTAAACAATAAAAAATCCTAGGTTCAGTTTATTCTATTTCACTGTCTCTTGGGATCGGTATTTATTTCGTAAAGGGAGAGTGCTCCCCTTCAACCCAGTAAACACTTTCTGCAACATTTTCGGAAAATTTTCAAAAGGAAAAGAAATAAATAATGAATGGAAAAAGCGGAAGTGTTGATGTGGGATTTCAAAAAGTTTTAACCGAAGTATACGAGGTTAAGTCTTTATGAAATTGGCTTTGTGCGCAGGCAGTAATTAACTCTTCCGGTTTTGGAATGAATGGCTTTATGTCGGAAGCTTTTGAAAACCCGGAGGGCTTGTTTTTCGGAAATGTAGTTATCTTGTGGGAAGGTTTGAGTATGCTCCTTAATTCTTTCTGAAAGTTAAAATTCCGGATAAATCTTCAGTTATGTTACTGCTAACAAAAGAAATGATCGAGTCTCGGCAATGATTTCTCTTCACATAACAAGGATGGTATACGAGTATCGCGCCATAACTATCTATCTGTGTTTTTAAAGATGATACTTTAGTTTTTTCATAAGGTGTTAGCAGGAGCGTATTAAAATATATTCTGTAAACTTCATTTTTTCAGTGGAAATCATAATTGGAAATGAAATTTAAATGATTACAACGGGCATGCTGCTGATGCCAAGAATATATTACAGTAAGGTCAACTTTATTATCATTAACCGATCAAGCTTTGATGAAAATACTAGCAATATCAGAATTAAATAATTTTATTTGTGTTGAATTATTTACATTTTTACAAAAAAGTACCAATATTAATTTGGAATCAAACCAGAACATAAAACAGATACTGAAAGAAATTGCTTTTGAAGAAGATGAACGAGCTTTTAAACAGTTTTTTGATTTGTTTGCGGGACGACTTTATCAGTTCTCCTTTTCATTTGTAAAAAATAAATTGGTAGCAGAAGAAGCTGTTTCTGATGTATTTTTTAAAATCTGGCTTAATCGAACAGAACTAATTAATATTGAAAATATTAAAGGTTACCTCTTTAAAGCTACTTATCATACTTCGCTAAATTACCTTGATGACTTGAAGAGAAGAAAAGCTGTTTCTCTGGAAGATTTGGAAGTTGATTTGGGTATTGACTTGATTTGTCCTGAAACAGAATTAATTAATAAAGAATTAAAAACTATAATTGAGCAAGCCATTGAAGATTTGCCTCCGCGTTGTAAAATGATATATAAATTGGCAAAAGTGGAACAGATGAAGTATAAGGAAATTGGAGAATTGCTCGAAATTTCAGTGAAAACAATAAACCATCAGCTCTCTATTGCCTTGAAGAAAATAGGCAAGGCAATAAAATATCACCTAAATGAACAGGGAGATAATACTGGTTTTATGGTGCTTTTTCAATTGTTTATACCCTCGAACTAGAAAAATTATTTTTTTTTCGATTTACCTTTAGGACATTTCAGAAGAATTATTGTCGTAAGATATATAAGAATATTTGGAATGGAAAGCAAAAAGGTTTGGGAGAATATAGCAAATAAAGTTGCAGGAGAATTAAATGATGTTGATGAGTCAGCATTTCAGGAATGGATTGCCAAGGATTCGGACAATCAAAAAGTTTTTGATCGACTTCTTCAAATCTGGCAATATAATCCAAAACAGATTCACTATAACTCGGTTATTTACAAAAAGTATCTCCATAGAAAACTTCAATTTGGAAAACAAAAAATAGTAACTCCATTTGTTTATTATACATTACGAATATCAGCCATTTTATTTTTGTTAATTACAACAACGTTTATTGTAAAAACTATTTTAACGTCAACAGATAACAAAATTGTTTATCAGGAAATAGCTGTCCCAAAAGGAAGTCGTTCCCATTTTAATCTGCCAGATGGAACAAAAGTATGGTTGGCGAATAATTCAAGTATAAAATATCCATCCGAATTTAAGGGAGACACGCGAAATTTGGAGTTAGAAGGGGAAGCTTACTTTGAAGTAACTCATAACGAGAAGAAACCTTTTATTGTAAAAATAGGCGATAATAGGATAAGAGTGTTAGGAACACAATTTTCTGTTAGGGCTTACCCCGAAGACAAACTAGTGCGTGCCGATTTGGTAGAAGGAAAAATTCAACTTGAAATAGCAAATCGTACAAGTGGCTTTAATTCTTATGCCCTAGAACCATCACATAGTTTAGTTTTAGATAAAGCATCCGGGAAACTTAATAGATCGAGGGTCCCGGATGGCTTTTACGATTACTGGCAGAAAGGAATATATAAATTCAGGGATGAAACACTTGAAGACCTGGCCATTAAGGTTGATCGGATTTATAATACACGGATTGTTTTTGAGAATGAACGCTTGAAATCAAAACGATTTAGTGGTACAATAAGTATCGACGATAATATCTTCACTTTTATTGAAGCTGTAAAAAGCACTTCCATTGAACCAATAGAATACCGTTACGAAAAAAACAAACTATATATAAACTTTAAAAAATAGACGTGCTTATGTAAAACTATGAACTAAAAAAGCGGAAAATGCGCCAACATTTCCCGCTATTCTCAGAAACACATGTTTCTGGTATTATTCAACAATAGCTATAAAGCTAAAGTCAATAACTTAACAACACAAATGTATGAAAAAAATTAGATTACAGAGGAGGAAATGTGCATCCTTCCCGTTAAAAAAATTGGTACTTATGACTAAACTAACAACGCTGCTAATTCTAATCAGTTTTATGCAAATTTCTGCAGAAGTGTATTCACAGGCAGGAAAGCTTGATCTGAATGTAAAGAACCTTTCTATTCAGGAGATTTTAGAGGAAATTGAAGACAATTCCGAGTATCGTTTTTTTTATGACAATGCTCAGGTAGATTTGAGTAAAAAAATCTCAATAAATACGAGGCAGGAAGAATTATCTAGTATATTAAAAGAATTGTTCGAGGGAACAGATTTGAGCTATGAAATAAAAGATTATTTAATTTTAATCACTTCAAAAGATGCTAAAACACTAGTTCTTGATCAGGCGGAACAAAAAAATATCACTGGCTTGGTCAGCGACGAATCAGGTCAGCCATTGCCAGGTGTAACAGTTGTCGTAAAAGGAACAAGTACTGGTACAGTTACAGATAATGATGGTAAATATATATTAACGGGTATTGATGACGGAATAACGCTTATCTTCTCT
Source organism: Maribellus comscasis (assembly GCF_009762775.1). Lineage (GTDB taxonomy): Bacteria > Bacteroidota > Bacteroidia > Bacteroidales > Prolixibacteraceae > Draconibacterium > Draconibacterium comscasis. The sequence continues at coordinate 6,755,631 of NZ_CP046401.1, forward strand.
TTTGTGGGGATGAGAACCCAGGAAATAACTGTAGATGGACAATCTTCCATTGATATTACTATGGTTGCTGACGCAATTGGTATAGAAGAAGTTGTCGCTGTTGGTTACGGTACGTTGAAAAAGAGAGATGTTACCGGTTCAATTGTATCTATTGATAATGAAACAATTGAACGGACGTCTTCCGGTGGAAATGTGCTTTCAGCAATAAAGGGTTCGGTACCAGGGCTTAACATTATTACAACTCAAGCATCCGCAGAACAAAGTTCAAATATTGAAATTAGAGGTGTAAAATCCATTACAGCAAGCAATCAACCGTTAATAATTGTAGATGGAATACCGTTTTCCGGTAGTTTGTCGGAATTTCCAACTGCAGATATTGGATCAATTGAAGTATTAAAAGATGCATCCTCTTCTGCTATTTACGGTTCAAGAGGAGCCAACGGAGTAATAATAATAACAACAAAAAAAGGCGAATCGGGTAAAACAAGGGTGCAGATTCAATCAAAAGTTGGATTTTTGGAGTTAGCCAAGAAACCAGATATTTTTACAGGACCTGAATTTTATGATAAAAAGTTAGAATATAATAGTAGAACGTTTGGATTAACTGATCCTGAAGAAATTTTTACCCCGTCGGAATTAGAACTATATAATGCAGGTACATATACTGATTGGATTGATGTTGTAACCCGGGTGGGCAAACAACAGGAGCATACCATTTCCTTGTCCGGAAGTGATGAAGAACAATCCTTTTATGTTTCCGGTAACTTTTTACAAGTTAAAGGTATAGCGAAAAATGATGATTTTAGCAGGTATTCGTTTCGATTTAATTATAACAATACTCTTACTCCCTGGTTAAAATTTGCTACCAACACTTCATTGGTATTCTTGGACAGGGATGGACTCCCAGCCGACTTTCGTGATGCCTATTATATGAATCCGTTGTCACTTGCATATAACGAAGATGGTACAATAAAAAGATATCCCTGGCCTGAAAGACTTGAATTTGCAAGTCCGCTGGATGGTTTGGTTGCTGACGATATCAACAGGGAATATAAGGTTTTTTCCAATAATTACCTCGATGTGGATATTCCATTTATTTCTGGATTAAATTACAGGCTTAATACAGGCGTTACCTTCAGATTCAGAAATAATGAAACCTATTATAATAGAGAAACTAAAACAGGTTTTGAAAGTGGTGGAATTTCTAATGTAAATAGCAATTATAATACAAATTACCTTGTTGAGCATATATTAAGTTATAGAAAGGATATTGAGGATCATTCCATATTTTTGACCGGTTTATACAGTTTTCAAAAAGATGAGTACAGGCAGAGAGGGATTTCATCCAGTGGATTTACAAGCGATATTCTCACTACCTGGCAAGCCAGTGGTGCAGCACTCGCAATTCCTTCTTCCAACTTTGTAAGTTCTAGTTTAGTATCGCAGATGGCCAGATTGAATTATTCGTTTAAACAACGTTATTCTTTAACCGCAACAATCAGGCGCGATGGATATTCCGGATTTGGTGCCGATACCAAATATGGTGTCTTTCCTTCAGTGGGGGCAGCTTGGAATATTGGAGAGGAGAACTTTATGGCTGGCGCTGATTGGGTTAATTATTTAAAATTAAGAGCCTCATGGGGTAAAAACGGTAACCAGGCAATTGGAGCTTATTCAACTTTATCAAGGATGGCAGAAAATAATTATCTAGGTGGTGAGACAGCTACTGAAACAGCACCAGGATTTGTACCCTCGGCACTTGCCAATCCGAATCTTGGATGGGAAACAACAAGAACTATTGATGGGGGAATTGATTTTGGATTATTTGACGGGAAATTGCAGGGGGCATTAAGTTTATACAAATCAAAGGTTACTGATTTGTTGCTCAATCGCAGAATTTCAACAACACTCGGAATACCGGGTTCCAGTATTCGTCAGAATATTGGTGAAACTGAAAATAAAGGTTACGAGTTTTCTTTGAGTTCAGATATTATCAACAGCAATGATTTTTTATGGAATCTTGACTTTAATATAAGTTCATTCAAAAATAAGATTGTTGATCTGTATGGCGACGGACAGGATGATGTATTAAACCGATGGTTTATAGGAGAACCTATAGAAGTAATATTTGGATATGTACACGATGGTATTTGGCAGTTGGGTGAAGAAGACGAAATAGCTAATAGCCCATTACCAGATAAATTTCCTGGAGCTACTAAGGTGTTGGATGCCAGTGGTGATGGAGTAATTGATGAGGATGATCGAAGAATTCAGGGATCCGTATATCCTGATTTTCGTACAGGTCTGAATTCATACATTCAATACAAGGATTTCTCTGTGAACTTAATGTTTTATGCAGTGGTTGGTGTGAAAAAAGTTAATGCCGCTGGTTTGTTGGCACATACCTGGGAATACAGAAGAAATAACGGAGCTTATTGGGATTACTGGACTGAAGACAATCCTACCAACAAATACTATGTAAACCATGGTGAAAATAATTCTGGGTATCCAGTTCTGTTTTTACAGGATGCCAGTTATTTGAGACTCAGAGATATAAAAGTGAGCTATAATTTTAAAAACTTACTTTCTGATGTGGTTAAGTTACAGGATTGTACCCTCTTTTTCAATGTGGACAATGTATTCACCGTCACCAAATGGCAAGGTATGGACCCTGAATTAATTGGCGCTAGCGAGGCTTTTGATGCTTCACAGTGGGATGTCGTTCCGGTTCCTCCTCAAAGAACATATTTATTTGGATTGAATCTTAAATTTTAAACCTATGAAAATGAAAAAGATATTATTAACAATAGGAATATTTGCCGTGTTTTTTAATTCATGTGTAAAAGATGATTTTTTAGATGAAGACTTAAAAAATATAATTTCGGCAGATAATTTATATTTAAACTATTCCGGGTTTCAGGCGGGGCTTAACGGCATGTATGCACTTATGCTCCTAGAAAAAGGGAATACTCCAAACAATTCTAATTATGTACACGATGTTATAACTATGTCCGGAACAGATGTTGCTTGTGATGGCCTATGGAGTGGATGGGGTACAAGTACCGGTATAAACCTTTATGACGGAAGGTTTACGCCAGAAGATGGAAACTTGCTTAATACGTGGTCGTGGATTTGGAGGGTTGTTAACGCGGCGAATACCTTAATTAATCGTGCAGAAGAACCATCGGTTGATTGGCAGGGGGCTAACGAAGCTGACAATATCAAAAAGAAAAATGAGGTAATCGGAGAAGCCAGATGCGTAAGGGCATGGGCTTATCGTCACCTTGTCAATTTGTGGAACGAAGTTCCTTTGGTACTTGAAGAGTCGACAGGTACAATTATAGATGAACTCAGGTTTCCAGCTACACGCGCAGATATTGAAGCGCAAATGGAAGCTGACTGGCTTTTTGCTTCTGAAAACTTACCATCTGTTGCTGCCGTACCCGGCAAGGTATCTAGTGCAGTTGCTAACCACTACCTCGCCGAATTATATTTAGTATGGGGAGATAATGGAAAAGCGGAACAGTATGCAAATAAGGTTATAACAAGTGGAGATTACCAATTGGTTACCGAACGTTATGGAGTTGAAAAAGATCAACCAGGAACTCCGTTTACCGACATGTTTATCAATGGTAATATTAACAGGAATCAGGGAAATACAGAAGTGCTTTGGGCCTGGCAGCGTGAGTATCAGGTAAATGGAGGTGAATCTGGAAATTCTACTGAACGCAGGATGAAAGTTTTTGCCTATTGGATGTGGCCAATAGATGGGGTGAGTCTTGCGGTAACCGAAGGCAGAGGTGGAAGATCATTATTTGGTTTTATGATTACAAAATGGTCAATTGATAATTTTGGTGTCGGAGACGACCGTGGTGGATATTATGGATTAAGAAAGTTTTACATTATTGAAGAAGGAGATAACCTTGGTGATACAGATTTTTCAGTTGGAGACACGCTTTGGATGGATTGGTCACAGCCTGAACAGGGAGGAATTACAAGGAAATGGCCTTCAGTAACGAAGTTTGACTGGGCTCCTGAAGGCAATTTGGCAATTGGGTGGACGGTGAAAGAAACTCCTTACATACGTTTAGCTGATACCTATTTACTTTTAGCAGAAGCCTTGATGAAACAGGAGAGATATGGAGATGCTGCTGAGGCACTGAATGTAGTGAGAAGAAGAGCAAATGCACCGGATATCAGTGCAGGCGATGTAGATATCGATTTTATCCTTGATGAAAGAGCCCGTGAATTATTAATGGAAGAGCACAGACGATACACATTAATCCGTACTGGTAAATATGTGGAAAGATCCAATGCCTTTAATGCAAGGGCCGCAGGAAATATTACGGATCAATATAAATATATGCCGATACCACAGGAAATCATTGACGAAAATCCTGATTTTCCGCAAACCATAGGTTGGAGATAAAATCAATTCGGGAGTACAAGGTATAAGAATTTGTAAAAACCAGAAAGCCTGCCTCTATATTCTTAGAGGCGGGCGGTTCTGAAAAACATTAATGGCAGGTAGCCTATTAACTTTTTACTTACCGGTCATTTAGGATATTCATGTTAAATTCTTTGAATTTGCAGTACTTGTGTATTGAATAGTATTTGACTTTTCAATCGTGATTCTTAGAAACGGGTTTTAGGATTTCCGGAATATCTTGAGAAATGTTCCATTTGAAAAAATAATGAAATGAAATACAGAGGATTAACAAAAATTGTATTTGTAATACTAATATCCATTAATTTAATCTCACCCTCTGGGGTAGTTGCTCAAAACAATATACAGGTTTTAAACTTTCAGGCCGATAATGGTTATGAACATCCTTCGAAAGATGAAGCGATTGCAATGGTTGAGAAAATTGGCAGTGAGAATGGATGGAATGTAGTTTCAACTTCAGATACTTCCATCATTAACCTCGGGGACCTGCTTAATTTTGATGTAATCGTTTTTAATAATAATTGCGGAACTGACGGGCGGATTTTCTCTCAAACACAGCAACAATCAATTCAGCAATACATAAGAAACGGTGGAGGTTTTGTTGGTATCCATTGTGCAGGTGCAATCTGGATGGAGGGAGGACAATTTCAGCAATGGTACGAAAAACTGATTGGCACAAAGCTGGTAGCCCATCCTGAAGTGCAACAGGCCAAACTTATTGTAGAGGATAAAAGGCATATTTGCACAGCCCACCTGCCCGATGAATGGATTTTGACCGATGAATGGCACTGGTTCTCTTATAATCCAAGGGAAAATGTAAATGTACTAATCTCGCTCGATGAAAATTCATACGAGGGAGGTAAAAAGATGGGCGATCATCCTTTTACCTGGTACCAGCATTACGACGGTGGCCGTTCGTTTTTCACCTCCCTGGGACATACCGAGGAAATCTATTCCAACGAAGATTATGAAAAGTTAGTTGAAGGAGGGATCATTTGGGCGGCAGGTTACGAAAATTTGGCGAGTGAAGATATCCTTTCAGATGGTTTACTACTTGATCTGGATGCAGACAAAGGAATATTACTCGATGATGGCAACAAAATAATATCCTGGGCCAACCAGGCCAATAACCAAGAAGTCAGGGATTTTATAATTCAGGATGAAGGAAGGGAAACAGCCGGTTCCGGCAGGCCGGTATTAAAGATGGGAGTTTCAAAGTTAAACGGGCACAACTCGGTGATATTTCACCGGCAGGAACTTGTGAACCACAATGAAGATGCTTTTGACCACCTGATTACAGGTAGCGGCCACACCTGGTTTTCAGTAATGGCAGTTTACGAACAGGTTCCCGGATTGAAAGATGTCAATTCTTTTTTTGGCAACCTTAGAAATGGCGGCAAATATGAAGGAATCTGGGGCTGTGTAACCGACGACAATCGCCCGTGGACAGGTGGAAGAAACGGTATCACTTTTGGCCGTTGGGATGAGAACAACCCAATGGTTCTGGCAGAAGAACCACTCGAAACGGCCAAATATTATATTGTTGCAGGCCGGATGGGAAGCGGTAGTGGCACAGTTAATTCGGAGCTTTTTATCAATTCGGCAGAAGTAGCAGCGAGTAAACCATTTCCGGTCAACTCCGAAGCAAATTCATCAAAAATGGCCATTGGCCAGGAACGCGATGCCATTGAACATCCCGGTAAAGAATCATTTGACGGTGAAATAGCACGCTTTCTTATTTATGAAAGGCCACTCTCCGATGATGAAATGAAGTCGATGTTTAAAAGGCTTGCAAAAAATTACGATTTGAAGATTTTGGACTAATGTGAATAGCCAGGCTATATAAAAGAATACTATGAATAGATCAGATAAAAAGATAAATATTGCAATTGTCGGCCTTGGCTTTGGTGCCGAATTTATTCCAATATACCAAAACCATCCGAATGCCAACTTATATGCAATTTGCCAGCGCAATAAATCAGAATTGGATAAGGTTGGGGAAGCTTTCAGTGTTGAAAAAAGATATACGGATTACAGGGATTTACTGAGGGACGATAAAATTGATGCAGTACACATCAACACGCCAATTCATTTGCATGCCGAACAAAGCATTATGGGATTAAAAGCAGGGAAACATGTTGCCTGCACAGTTCCAATGGCAACAACTGTTGAGGAGTGCAAGGAAATTGTCAGGGCACAAAGGAGTTCCGGGAAGAATTACATGATGATGGAAACCACGGTATATTCCAGGGAATTCCTCCATGTAAAAGAACTGCTGCAACAAGGCAAAATGGGGAAGTTACAATTTCTTCGGGCTGCGCACCACCAGGAAATGGCCGGCTGGCCGGGATATTGGGAAGGATTGCCGCCCATGCATTATGCTACCCATTGTGTTGGTCCCTGTCTTGCCCTGGCCGGTAAACAGGCGGAATATGTCTCATGTTTTGGATCGGGTACAATAGATGAAAAACTGATCGTAAAATACAACTCTTCTTTTGCTGTTGAAACCTGTCATATCAAATTAAAAGATTCGGATTTATCGGCTGAAATTTCCCGTTCATTATTCAATACTGCAAGAGAATATATAGAAAGTTTTGATGCCTATGGAAGCAAAATGTCTTATGAATGGCAGCAAATTGAAAATGAAAAACCTGTTGTATTCACTGGCGAAGATGCTGAAAGAATTGAGATTCCTGATTATGCGTATTTGCTTCCTGAAGGGATAAGGCAGTACACTACCAAAGGTGTATATGATCTTGATGAGAATGTCCACCTTTCATTTAAACAAGGGTCGGGACATGGAGGCTCGCATCCGCATCTGGCCCACGAATTTATCATGAGTATCGTCGAAAACAGGGATGCATTCCCAAATGCTAGCCAATCAGCTAACTGGACGTCAGTGGGCATTCTTGCACATGAATCAGCGATGGAAGGCGGAATAAGAAAGAACCTCCCGGAATATTAATGCAACATAATCTTAATGCTTTATAAAATGATAAAGGCTGTTTATATTTATTTGACTTTAGGGGTGCTCTTTATAAATAATTCAGAGCTGAATGCACAGGAAGTTCCGTCATATTTAAAAAATTACAAAAAAGAGTATAAAATAAATCCAAGAGAAGCAAACTTAAATTGGTTTAAAGATGCACAATTTGGTTTGTTTATTCATTACGGATTATACAGCCAGTTGGGTAAAGGGGAATGGGTGCAACTTCATGATCGCATTCCATTGGATGAGTATGCCAGACTAAAGGAGAAATTTACTGCTTCAGATTTTGATGCCGGATTTATTACAAAACTGGCAAAAAAGGCAGGTATGAAGTATATTACAATCACTTCCAAACACCATGATAGCTTTTGCCTTTTTAACACAAAACAATCAGATTTTAATAGTGTAAACTCCCCGGCTAAAAGAGATTTAATTCGGGAACTGGCTGATGCCTGTGAAAAAGAAGGTATAGGGTTATTTTTATATTATTCTTATGCCGCCGACTGGAGACATCCTTATTTTTATTCAAGGGAAGAAGGTTGGGGTAGTGCACGACCGGCTTATGAAAAAAACCCGGAGGCGTACAAGTATGAAAAACCTGAAGATTTCCGAAAATATATAGATTTTGCTCATGCTCAAATTAAAGAGTTACTTACGCAATACCCAACCATTGCAGGTATCTGGCTTGACCCCATTATGGGATTTTATGCAAATCCGGATGTATTCCCGATTGAAGAAACGTATGCACTGATTAGAGATTTATCTCCACATGCATTGATCTCATTTAAACAAGGTGCTAATGGAGATGAAGATTTTGTAGCTCCTGAGCGTAACAGTGGTGCAATTGTCGGAGAAGAATATGCTGTTGCCAGAAAAGTAGCAGCATTAAATAAAAACAAACCAAAAGAGATTTGTAATACCATGCAACCCCACTTAGGAGGATTTCATGGGGGTTCTACCTGGGGATACAACAAAGCAATTGATGGACATCATTTAAAGGTTGAAGATGTAAAAAATTTGTTGGATGAAGCCAAATCAAGGAATTGTAACCTTCTGCTAAATGTTGGTCCACTTCCAAATGGTGGGATTCATCCGGAAGATATAGAGACACTATCAAATTTGAGAGAATGAATTTAATAGATATTTTTATTAAGCGAAGCAAACTAGTTTTTTATTCTGTATTACTGTTATTGTTAATTACAATTGACGTTTCAGCACAGGAAAGTCAAAATGATACAATAACACTTAAAGTAGAAAATGTAGTCGATAAAATCAGGGGAGGGCTTTTGGGTGAGATTCTTGGAAATTTAAACGGCCTTCCGCATGAAATGAAATACATTAAGGAGCCCGGCAATGTCAAAAACTATGTTCCTTCGTTGCCCGAAGGAGCCTGGACCGACGACGATACTGATTTTGAATGGGTTTACATCTGTGAGATGCAGAAACAGCGAGACGTTTTTTTACAGCCAACCCAAATCTGTTCGCTTTGGGAGGAAAGAATCAACAAAAGAATATGGTGCTCGAACCGCTTTGCCCGCTACCTGATGGATATAGGCATAGAACCGCCTCTAACCGGGAAAAGTATTTTTAATCCCTGGGCCTCATTCAATATTTCAGGGCAATTTTTGTGCGAAACATTTGCGCTAATTGCACCGGGTATGCCACAAACAGCATCAAAAATAGGCTTGAATTATACCACAGTAACTATTAATAACGAACCGGCGCAAACAACACAGCTATTTTCTACGATGATTGCACAGGCTTTTGTTACCGATAATATTAATGACATTATTGATTTTGGTGTTGCTGCAATAGATGAAAACAGTGAATTAAATGGAATAATCAATGATGTAAAAAGCTGGTATTCAGAATACCCAAACAACTGGCGAAAAACGAGGCAATTACTACATGAGAAATATACACAGGAAGACAATAACATACGCGATTTTAACGGGCACGAGCTGAATACGGGAGCAATCATCGCAGCACTGTTATATGGGAATGGTGATTTTTCCGAATCGCTTAAATTGGCTTTTAACTTTGGGTGGGATGCTGATTGCAATGCCGCTACCGTTGGTACAATACTGGGGGTAATTCACGGATACAGGAATATGATAAGCCGCAATTCTCACGCTCATCAGGACTGGATGATAGTTGACCGATATAAAAATATCACCCGGGATAACATGCCTATGAATGAAACCATAACCAGCTATGCTGACCGGATTATTGAATTATTCGAGATGGTAAATTCAATTAACGGTGGTGAAAAAGTATTGGACAATAACCGGATGGTTTATAAGATTATTCCTGAACATCCTACTCCGGTTGTCGAGCTCGCTGATCTGGAGAAACAAAAACAGATTATTAAAATTGAATTGGAAGAACAGATAAAGAAAGATTTACAAAGTACGGACCGTAAATCAAGAGCCAGGGCCGCATATTACGCTGTTTGCCTTGATATGGATAAAAGTATTAAAAGTAAATACCCTGATAAATGGGAACAAGCAAGTTACGATTTGAGCGGGTATTGGAAACTAATGAGCAGTGTCTTTTTCTTTCGATATACAGAATTTAATGACTTTAGACAATTCAGACAAAAATTTATAGAAGCAGGTTTTAAGGGTCCCAAAAAAGAATATGAAGATGATGAGTTGTATAATGATATGGAAATTTGGAAGGAGCCAGAAAGACTATATTAAAATATTTTATTCCTAATAAATAATAGATGAAAAAAAATATTTTGTCATATTTTAAAAGTGTAATTCTGGTATTTTCACTATGCCTTCTGGTTGCTTGTAATAAACCTGTAATTTATGTATCAGCAAGTGGGAAAGATACCAATGCAGGAACTAAAAATGCACCACTTGCTTCCATTGAAAAAGCGTTAGAGCTTTCCCGGATTGATAATAAAAAGCAAATTCTTATTAAGAAAGGTTCCTATTACGACGTTTCTGTGTCATTATCAGAACAAGATTCAGGATTGATAATTCAATCTGAAGATGAGGGAGAGGTGTATCTTTTTGGAGGAAAGCCAATTCAAAATTGGCAACAGGAAGGCGAATGGTATGTTGCTAATCTTCCCGGTTCTGGAAATAGATCCTGGGATATTCAAAGCCTGATTGTGAATGACTCGTTAAGAGACAGGTCCAAATTTCCGGAGGAAGGAACTTTTCAAAGCCTTAATAAATGGCCGCATCGTTGGCAAAGTTCACAGGGAGGTTGGGCTAAAAAACCTACATACGATGAATTGACCACTTTGTATTATAATCCTGAAGACTTTAATTATTTTGATGTTCATAACGCTGAAATTTCTGTAATTCATGTATGGGATGAATCATATGTTGCGGTCGAAAATATTGATACTATAAATCATAGCATTCGATTTTCATATCCTACAACACACCCTTCAGGAGCTTGGAATAGACAAGATTATGTGGTTTGGAATGTAAAAGAAGGTATGACTAAACCTGGACAATGGTTTTTAGACCGTGCTAATGAAAAGATTTATTACTGGCCGTTTAGTCATGAGCAAATTTCAAATTTTAGTGCATTGGTTCCTACTAAGGATTTTGTTTTCAATCTTAAAAAAGGGGCTGACAATATTACCATCAGGGATATTAACATTTCATGTGCAGGTATTAAGTTAAAAAATCCAAATTATGCTTCAGGGAGACTAGATGCGGGCGCAGTTCGGGCTGATAGTATTTCAAATTTATTACTGGAGGATGTAGAGATAAAAAATACATCTGGTTGGGCTGTTTTTATTGAAAATTCCTCCGATGTAAGAGTAAAGGATTGTGAAGTATCCAATACCGGGGCTGGTGGAATTAGATTTAGTGGCACACGAATCAGTGTCGAAAATTCTGGAATCCATGATGTAGGAAAATTGTTTTTAAGCTCGGTTGGCATCCTTGGAAAAGGCAGTAACAATAATATTTCTCATTGTGAATTGTATAATCTTCCATATTGTGCTATAAACGGAATTGGAGATCACTCTTTGGCAGAGTATAACCTCATATACAATTTCAAGCAACATCTGGAAGATGGTGGGGCAATTTATTGTAATAAGGCTGATTCAACGATTTATCAACACAACGCTACCTTGCTGCCTGTTAGTAGCGGGATTGAGGGTAGGACCTATTATTTTGACGAACTTTCAAATCATTGTAAAATTTACAATAATCTCGCTGTTAACACGCTGGATCCAGCACATATTCACATGGCTAACAATATTGAGGTAACCAATAATCTGTTTTACGATCAAGGGCTTCAAATCATGGGCTTCAGGATGAGCTCCAATCTCCGTTTTATCAATAATACCTTTATTGCCGATACGGTGATATTTAGTGGGCCAAATGGAGAACCACTTACTGTGAAAAAGGAATCGCTTAATGCTATTTATCAAAAGTTCTATGAAGCAAGTGGTATAGTAGAAATGACTGGAAATAAGTTTTACGCCAATGCCGTTCAGGAACAATTTGTTGAAATATATACACGTAAAAGACAAAGTGATTTACCTGTTGAAGATTTAAACGATTTGTCGGAGCCTAAAAGTAAGAATGAATTTTTGGAAATGATTCCGGAGAAATTTAATCAGACCGGTTATCGCAACAATTTTTGGGAAGTACTTGAAAAGATGATTTCAGGATAATAAGATATTGTGAAACTTTAGATATTATTTATTTGGAATAAATATTAATGTGTTCAAATATAAAGAGTTAGAATTATGATCAAATACGCTAAAATATTCCTATTTATTTTTTTACCTGGCATTATTTCATGTCAGGGAGAGAATGTTGTTCGCGTATATTTTCCTAAATCCTCACCGATTCTAAAGTACGGAATTTCAAAATTCGCTGACCAAATAGACATTTCAACATATGATATTAGCCACGAGCCTGAAACCCAAAACCAGCCTTCTGTTTTTATTTTAACACCTGGGTTCTATCCCAATCAGGAAGCAGAGGCTATTTTTAAAGTTCATCATCAGGATATAACAAATGATGGTTATAAAATAAAACGGGAAAAGAACAAAGTTTATGTAATTGGTGCAACGGAAAGAGGCTGTTTGTACGGAATTCTGGATATAACAGAACAGTTGAAAAGTGGAATTTCCCTGGATAAAATCGAAGAGAAACATGTTAATCCCGCAATATCATTTCGGGCCATAAAATTTAATTTGCCCTGGTCGTCGTATCGGGGAGGTCCTTCAACAGAAGTTCATGTTGAAACGTGCAAAGATCTGGAATTTTGGGAAGCTTTTTTAGATATGATGGTTAAAAACAGGCTCAATGCATTGACGCTGTGGAACCGCCATCCTTTTACAAATATGATCAGAGCCGCAAATTTTCCCATGGCCACACTACTAAGCGAGGAGGAACTTGAAGAGTGGCAGTTGTTCTGGAAAGCCTTGTTTAAAATGGCTAAAAACAGAGGCATTGAAACTTATATGGTCAACTGGAATATTGTGGTTTCTCCGGAATTTGCAAAAGCATATGAAACCAGACAATACGGTGACACATCGGATCTTGTAAAAACATATACACGCGAGTCGGTGACCCAGCTGATAAATGAATACGAGGATCTTACAGGGCTTGGTGTGACATTAGCCGACTGGATGGGAAATCATGGGGTTGAATATATGACACCTTCCGAACGTGAAGATTGGATAGAGGATACATTCATCCAGGGAATAGCTAATGCAAACAGAAAAGTAAAATTTATACACAGGGCTGTATTGGCGGGCGCTCCAAAAGAGATGAGAAGGGTAATTGATAAAGCTGATTTGCCTGAAAAAACAATTGTAGAAGTAAAGTTCAACTGGTCGCACGGGCATTCCAGCCCCAAATTATTGCTTACTCATGCTAACCATCAGGGGACAATTGAGAAAGATTTCTGGTATCCAATGCCTGAAAACTATTTTATAGCATGGATGATCAGAAACGAAGATTTCTTTGTCCTTAGGTGGGGAGATCCTGAGTTTATTAGATCGCATATCAAGATTAATAACCACGAATATGTTGACGGTTATTTTGTTGGTTCTGAATGTTATATTCCGGCAAAAGATTATTCACATATTGATCCTCACCCTGATAAAACGTGGAAGTATGCATTTGAAAAACAGTGGTTGTTTTACCATTTGTGGGGAAGGTTGATGTACAATCCAAATGAATCCGACGAAGCACTTGCCAAAGAATTTAACAAGCGATATCAAAATGCAGAGCCCTTAAAATTGCTAAATGCATATACGCTGGCCTCAAAAGTTCCGGAACTTATAGCTACATTTTACAAAGCTACCTGGGATTTCACATTATACAGTGAAGGGTTTTTGTCGGTATCACCGGTTGGTTTTAGTGATGGGAAGTCGCCTTTTATATCCATTGAGGAATTGATTAAGCATGAAACGCTTGACCCGAAATACCTGAATATAATTGATTATGTGGATAAGTTGAATGGTGGAAGTTTCATCAGTGGTGAAATCATCACTCCTTTGCAGCTTGCAAACACTATTGATGAAGAATGCAACGAAGCTCTTTCAATAATCAACGGAATTAATACATCTGATAGTAATCCAGCTTTAAAATCTGAGTTGGATGACATTGCCACCTGGTGTAACCTTGGTTTCTATTTCGCAGATAAAATTCGGGCAGGAGTTGCACTTCAAACATACATTACAAAAAAACAGGAGATGGATAAACGAAAAGCGATAAGCTTATTGGAAAAATGCTTGGGTCACTGGAAAAATGTGATCAAGCTTACAGCTGACCGGTATCAAGAGATGCCGTATTCAGGTACGCATTTCGATGGTACTTTTCATTGGAGTGACTATTTAAAAGATGTGGAAGCTGATATTGAATTCGCGAAAGAAGTTGAATAATGAAAAAATATGAACGAGAAACTTTAAAACAGATACAAAGAAATATGAAAAAAAATAATTTATTGAAACTGTCAATATTATTGTTGCTTTTTAGCGTTGGATGTAGAGAAAAAATTTTGGAAAAAGACCAGTTTCCTAATGTCATTATCTTCTTCTGCGATGACCTTGGTTATGGCGATATCGGACCATTTGGGCACCCAACTATCCATACGCCCAATTTGGATAAAATGGCTGAAGAGGGACAAAAATGGACAAACTTCTATGTCGCGGCACCAGTTTGTACCCCAAGTAGGGCAGGAATACTTACAGGGCGATTACCGATACGTTCAGGGATGTGTAGCGAAAACAGAAGGGTTTTGTTTCCTGATTCAGAAGGCGGATTGCCACCAAGTGAGATTACGATTGCCAAAGCGTTAAAAACAAAAGGCTATTCAACAGCTTGTATTGGCAAATGGCATTTGGGACATTTGCCACAATATAGTCCTAATGCACATGGATTTGATTATTATTTTGGCATACCATACAGCAATGATATGGATAGGGAAGAAGGTGTAAAACCTTATGAATCATGCATCGATCCGAAAGTTGAATACTTTAATGTACCTCTCATGCGTAATTCAGAGATTATTGAACGACCAGCAAATCAAGAAACAATTACTAAAAGATATACTAAGGAAGCAATCAATTTTATTGATGAGAACAAGAGTAAACCTTTTTTTCTTTATCTGGCACATTCAATGCCACATGTCCCGCTCTTCAGATCAGAAGATTTTGCAAATAAGAGTCTTCGTGGAGTTTATGGAGACGTAATTGAAGAATTGGATTGGAGCATAGGAAGGATTCTGGATAAATTAGAAGAAAGTGGTTTAGATGAAAATACCATGGTGGTTTTTACATCTGATAATGGGCCTTGGCTGATTTTCAACGAATTTGGTGGGAGTGCCGGTTTGTTGAGAGGTGGAAAGGGAGGAACGTTTGAAGGAGGAATGCGGGAACCGACCGTGTTTTGGTGGCCTGGAAAAATCGAACACCGGATTGTAATGGATATTGGTTCTACCTTGGATTTACTCCCTACAATATGCAGCCTAACCGGCATTGAATTGGATAAGGATCGGATTTATGATGGTTTTGATCTATCTCCCGTTTTATTTAGTGGTGAAAAAAGTGAAAGAAACATAATTTATTACTATCGTGATACCGAAGTCTATGCAATTCGGAATGGATCTTTCAAGGCACATTTTAAAACAAAGGATGAATACGGTTCAAACGAAACGATATCTCACAATCCTCCGCTATTGTATGACTTAAATGTAGACCCTTCAGAGAAATATAACATATCAGATAAACATCCTCATATAATTCAGGAGATGAAGGTTTTGCTTAAAGAGCATCAATCAACAGTTGTCCCAGTTGAAAATCAGTTAGAAAAATTTGAGAACAAAGAGGAAGATTATCAATCAAAAAGTTTGTAGCGTTATGGACAATCTAAGATTTGTAAACGCAGTTGAGTCAGATATAGGAAGTTTTAAATAATAATGGTTAAAAGTTAAAACTATGATTAACATTCGGAATATTTTTTTGTTGAATACACTCTTTTTAATTTTGGGATGTAGCGATAAACGTGAACATTCGAGTCTGTTAAGTCGCGCTGAAATACCCTATATTTTCGGAGAGAGCAAGCACATTATAGATGCGAACCCAAATCCTGATACAGACCCCAACAAGTGGTATACAAATGATCATTGTTTTGTTGTTGACAAGGACAGCACCATACATTGGTTCGGTATTAATAATCCTCTGCCTGATGAACGTAGCCAACTTTACCAAAGTCATCCTTTTACCGGACATTTGATAGCCAAAAATCCTAATGGACCTTGGGAGAGATTGCCATTTATATTTGATGAAAAAGCAGAGTATTTGGGTGCGCCTTTTGTTATCTGGCACGAAGAATCACAAAGATGGGTGATGGTAATACAAACCGGACCTTCTGATTTTAGAGGGCTTGAAGTTTGTTGGTCAGAAGATTTGTACAATTGGAAACGAACCAGGAAGCGCATTTTGTCAAATGTTATATGGGAAGGTACACGCGACCCTCATATCATAAAAGGTGCCGATGGTAAATACTGGATACACCTTGTAACCACCAAAAAACTGGGCAAAACAAATGAATCACAGGTGATTCGAATTAAAACTGCTGACTTTGAAAATTTTGAAGATCCAAAAACAGTATTAAAAATTACAGATGATGTAAAATGGAGTGGAGTAGAATCTCCCGTATTTATACAAAGGGGAGATTTATGGTACCTGTTTTTTACATACGCACACAGAAGATATGCCGAAACAATAGTTGTTGTTTCTGATACACCAGAATTTTTTGATTACGAAAAGAACGTAATTACGACTCTTTTTAGCCATGCCGCTGAAATATTTAATTACGGTGGCGTAACTTATATTTCATCATGCGGCCCCGAGGATCAACATGTACTTAATACACACGGTGTGACACTAGCAGAGCTCAGATGGATGCAGCAATAAACAAGCATAATTATTTAATACTTTCTAATCATGAACGATAAGACGAACAAACAACTATTTTATGCCAGTTGCCTTTCTCTTATGTCTGCTGCGCTGATATTTATTTCAAGAGAGCATTTGGGGCACATCTTAATCCAGGAAGAACAAATTCTCACCACAGCAGAATTCGGCAATATCTCCGGCTGGGCATTTAAGGGGACGGCCCTTGCCCTGCTCATTTTTTCGCCGTTAATCGACTGGTTTGGGCTTAAACGCGGGATGATCCTAGCATGGGTATTTCAGATGCTTGGGATTGTCGGTTTTATCGTAAGTGAAAATGCTACAATCATGTTAATAGCGATGACCATGGCCGGTTTTGGTTGGGGAATTCTTGAAACAACTATAAATCCATTATGTGCTGCTCAATATCCAACCCAAAAAACAAAGATGCTTAACATTCTGCATGCCTGGTGGCCGGCTGGTTTGATTATCGGCGGTTTGTTCAGCAGGTTTGTTCTGGATACGTTTTCCGCGCCCTGGCAAGCCTACATGTTAATCATGGTTGTTCCTGTTGTTATTTATGGCTTTCTGATTTTCAATAAAACATTCCCCCAAACAGAACGGGTTAATGCCAATGTTTCAAATACAAAAATGTTCAGGTCAGCTTTAAAGCCGGGGTTTCTTATCCTGCTGTTTTGCATGTCCTTAACCGCATCATCAGAACTTGCCCCAAACCAGTGGCTGGAAACCATGTTTAAGGAATATGCCAATGCCAGCGGAACGCTAATTCTTGTGTATGGCAGTTTTATCATGTTTTTCCTGCGGTTTTTTGCCGGGCCGCTGGCTAAGGCAATTAATCCGGTCGGAATAATGACAGTTTCTGCCATACTTGCTTCAATTGGATTAATCTTGTTATCGCAAGCAGCAAAATCACAAAATATAGCCTTCATATACGCTTCAGCAACGGTGTTCTACCTGGGAGTGTGCTATATGTGGCCAACCATGTATTCGTTAGCCGCTGAACTGCATCCTGATGGCGGAGGGCTAACCATTGGCCTTACCGGGTTTGTCGGGATGTTGGGTGTCAGTGTCTGGATTCCGCAAATTGGATCGTTGGGAAGTTCATATGGCCTTGCACATGCGTTTTTCATCGTATCATGGCTGCCCGCGCTGGCTTTTGTTGTTTTTGCAATCTGGTGGATAAAATTGAAAAGGACAAGTGGATATAAAATTGTGAAACTATGATAAATAATAAAGTGCTTCTGATAGGAATATTCATACTCTTTTTACACTCAAGTATGAGTGCCCGGAATAGTAGTGGGGAGTCCTCTGAAATTGTGATGAAAAAAGAGGTTTTAATGGATAAAGTTAAAGGTGCCTGGGCCGCCCAAACCATTGGGGTAACTTTTGGAATTCCTGTTGAGTTCAAGTTCAATACCATGATGGTTCCGGACTACTTAAAGCTTGATTATAACGAAAATTCCCTGATAAATGAATATACCCATACCCCCGGAACTTACGATGACATATACATGGATCTCACTTTTGTAGATGTAATTGAGAAAGAGGGAATTGATGCCCCGGCGCAGTCATTTGCCGATGCCTTTACCTATGCTGATTACAAACTCTGGAATGCCAATCAAATGGGGAGGTACAATATTATGAACGGCTTAAAGCCACCGGCTTCAGGCCACTGGCTCAATAACCCATGTGCCGACGATATAGATTTTCAGATAGAAGCTGACTTTGCAGGAATTATGGCTCCCGGCATGATAAATTCAGCGGTTGAGATTTGCGATAAGGTAGGCCATATCATGAACTATGGCGATGGTTATTACGGGGGAGTTTTTGTAGCCGGGCTGTATTCTATGGCGATGGTTTCGAACGATACGAAAGATATAAAAAACATCGTGCAGAAGGCCCTGTCAGTAATTCCACCTGAAAGCCAGTTTGCTCAATGTATTCAAGATGTTATTTTAAGTTATGAAGAAAATCCGCATGATTGGAAACTCGCATGGTTTAAAGTCAGTCGAAAATGGAGTGAAGATATAGGTAATCCAATAGGTGTTTTTAAACCGTTTAACATTGACGCAAAAATTAATGCTGCCTGGGTTGTTATCGGATTGCTTTTTGGCGAAGGAGATTTTACTAAAACTTTCGAGATTGCCACACGTTGCGGCGACGATGCTGATTGTAACCCCGCTACAGCAGGCGGAATATTAGGAGCCATAACTGGTTTTAAAAATATTCCCGACTATTGGAAACAGGGACTGGACAAGGTGGAAAATATCCCCTTTTACGGTACTGAAATCTCACTTTCTAAAGCCTATCAACTGTCATACAAACACGCTGAACAAATGATAGTTAGAAATGGAGGAAACATTACAGAGAATGAGCTGATAATTAAAACACAGGGACCAGTTGAAATACCATTAGAGGTTTCATTTAAGGGACATTACCCAACCCAATCAATAATTCCATCAAAAGTTGGAAATAATATTGAATTTGAGTTTGAAGGGATTGGATTTGTATTAGCTGCACCACCGAATGGCGTAAATTACGAAGAGAATTACGTTTTTGAAATTGAACTTTATATTAATGGGAAATTAGTAGAGGAAGCCAAAATTCCAACAGAGTTTAATAAAAGGAGATATGTTCTCTGCTGGAGATATGAATTGCCAAGAACCAGACACCATGTTTTAATTAAGATACGGAATCCATCATTGAAATATGAGATGCCATTCAGGCACGCAATTGTATATGATGATAAACCGAACAAACTGGATTTTGACTTTAAAAAATAGATCAACCTAAAACTAAATTGCTATGAAGCAAAAAATAATTATCGTTTTGGTTTTGCTGAGTTTTGTCTCTTGTACGTCAAAACAATCTCGGAAGAATGCTGAAAGAGAATTTAACAGTGAGTATTCCGGTGATAATCTGAACCATCTTGCTTTTCCTATTGGAGGTATTGGTGCAGGTATGGTATGTTTGGAAGGAACAGGAAAAATTTCACATGTTTCGGTCCGAAACCAACCAAACATTTTTAACAACCCGTTTATTATGGCTGCAATTGCGATAAAAGGGCTGGAAAATGGAGCTAAAGTATTGGAAGGGCCGGTTACTAAATCGAAAATTTTTGGCAACAGGGGATCAGGAAATGGCTGGGGACATTACGGGCTTCCCCGTTTCGACAATGTCACATTTGCTACACGTTTTCCATTTGCAACAATAAAATTTAATGACGATGACATACCTATGGACATTAGTTTAAGGGGCTGGAGTCCCTTTATTCCAATAGATGAAGACAATTCAAGTTTACCTGTTGGTGGTTTGGAATACACTTTTAAAAACACCGGTAACAAGGAGATTGAAGCAAATTTCTCCTTTCATTCCAGAAATTTTATGGCAATAGATGGAACAAATGCCAAGAAAACTATTTCGGGCATTAATAATGGATTTTTACTAAGTCAAAGTTGTTTGCCCGATCAGCCTGCATTAAAAGGCGATTTTGCAATTTTCACCGATAATAACGATGCTATTGTTGATCTTTGCTGGTTTCGCGGAGGCTGGTTCGATTCCAGAACAATGCTCTGGGACGACATCCAAAGTTTTACTTTTAAGGAAGATACAACAACAGTTAATTCACCGGGTGCTTCAATTTATGTTCCCTTCAAATTAAAACCTGGAGAAAAGAAGACCATTAAAGTTATGATGGCATGGTATGTTCCTCATTCCGAAATTCGGGAAGGGTTGCCGGCTGTTGACGAGAAG
The DNA here is from genome assembly GCF_009762775.1 of Maribellus comscasis. GTDB lineage: Bacteria > Bacteroidota > Bacteroidia > Bacteroidales > Prolixibacteraceae > Draconibacterium > Draconibacterium comscasis. Next base: position 6,776,235 of record NZ_CP046401.1, read on the forward strand.
ACTGTCGCTAATACGATTAGCCAGAATTGTGACCCATCTACCGGCTGTTGTACCGATATGAGCGAAATTTATTATGAGCCCTGGTATGCCGGACGATTCAAGGACATCAGCGGATTGACCCGATACTGGAAAATGAATTATGACGAATTGCGGTACAAAAGTGAACTTTTTACTAATTCATTTTATAAGAGTAATTTGCCTCCGGAGGTTATCGAAGCCATTGCGGCAAATCTTACAATTCTGAAATCGCCAACCGTTTTACGTGTTAAGAACGGAAAACTTTGGGCCTGGGAAGGCTGTCATGATGCCGCTGGTTGTTGCTATGGTTCTTGTACGCATGTCTGGAATTATGCACAGGCAATACCTCATCTTTTCCCAAAACTTGAGCGAAGTTTACGTGAAACTGAATTTGAAATCGCTCAGGATGATAAAGGGCACCAGGTGTTCAGATCGCCACTCCCCATTGAGACACCATCACATGATTTTTATGCTGCTGCCGATGGACAACTTGGAGGAATTATGAAAGCTTACCGGGAGTGGCGTATTTCAGGCGATACGAAATGGATGAAATCACTTTATCCGAGGATAAAACAAAGCCTGGATTATTGTATTGCAACCTGGGACCCTAAAAGAAAAGGTCTAATAGAAGAGCCGCATCATAACACCTATGATATTGAATTTTGGGGGCCGGACGGAATGTGTACCAGTTTTTATTTGGGAGCGCTTCGAGCAATTATTGAAATGGGCAACGCGGTAAATGAAAATATATCAGAATACGAGAGCCTATTTAATAAAGGAAAAGAATATTTGGAAGCAGAGTTGTATGATGGTGAGTACTTTATTCAGGAAATCAAATGGAAAGAACTAGAGGCAAAAGACCCGGTAATGAAGGCACAGATAGGAATCAACATGAATTATTCTTCTGAGGCAATTGAACTTCTTGAAAAAGAAGGGCCAAAGTATCAATATGGAACAGGATGCCTTTCTGATGGGATATTGGGTTGCTGGATTGGAAGCGTTTGCGGGTTGGGCAATTTTGTTGATAATGAGAAAGTTTTAAGCCATTTGAACGCCGTTTACAACTATAATTTTAAAACAGATCTGTCTGACCATGTAAATCCGCAACGTCCGGGATATGCTGTTGGTAAAGAAGGCGGATTATTAATTTGTTCATGGCCTAAAGGAGGTAAATTGTCATTGCCATTTGTATACAGCAGCGAAGTTTGGACAGGCATTGAGTACCAGGTCGCTTCTCATTTAATGATGATGGGTGAAGTAGAAAAAGGACTGGAGATTGTGCAGGAAGTTCGTAAACGATATGATGGAAGAACGAGGAACCCTTTTAATGAATACGAATGCGGGCACTGGTATGCACGCGCAATGGCCAGTTACGGCCTGCTTCAGGGCTTGACAGGAGTACGGTATGATGCAGTTGACCGAACACTGTTTATCGACTCAAAAATCGGAGACTTTGTTAGCTTTTTATCCACCGAAACCGGATTTGGAAATGTAAGCCTGATAAATGGCGAACCTGAAGTTGATGTGGTTTATGGAGATATTGATATTGATAAAGTAATTGTTTCTGGAGTTGAAAAACCTGTTTTAGACTGAAGTCTCATGTAGCTAATTTCCTTTTGGACGCATTATGAGTCTTCACTGAAATTAATAGCTGAAATGATAAAAGTATAAATATCGCTTCTACAACATCCTACTTACAGGAAATTAGTCTGGCAAAATTAAAATAGGAAACTAAAAATAATAGTAAAAGAAAGTAAAACATATTCTTGACTCAACAAATAATGAAATCAAAATGGTTAAACGAATTAAGGTCATATTGTACTTCATAATTATTTCTATAATTGAATGTTTCCCTGCTGATTTATCTTTTAATGAAACCTTTTCAGATACAAATCTTGAGTCTCGCGGTTGGGAGTGGATTCGTGAGTCCGGTACCGACTGGAAAATAGTAAATGGACAGCTCGATTGGGCTTTTTGTAGAAAAACAATTTGGCGGGAATATAATGGTAATATTCCACTTCTTTTGCGTAGTGCTCCTTCCTTGGGATTAAATCCTTCAACCGAAGTTACAGTTAATATGGCTAACTATAATAACTCTGGTGCTCAGGTTGGCTTAATATGGTACTACAGCGATGACGATTATGTTAAACTCGTAGTAGAAAACCTTAGGCAAGGATTGAGTATTGGATTTTTACAGGAACACAATATAAGTGGCCATACAATACATATTCTTCTTCCCGAAGAATATACAAAGCATGATTTAAAAATTGCAGTGGAAGGTAAAAATTTGGTGGCTTTTTATAGAAGGAATGGAAGCTTAATCTGGAACTATGCAGGTGAATATCCTTTAATGGTTCGATCAGACCTGCCATTAAAAGTTGGTTTGATGACGCAACTGGGACCAAATGAGACACGGGTACAGGCTGATGACTTCAAGATAATAACAAATGTACCAGATGGACCAATTGCACTTTTTGACGCTCATAAAGTAGATAAACGAAACTGTCGGAATGGAGTTGCTCCAATGACAGTTGCTCTTGACGGATCAATGTCATATGGCTTTAATTTGCATTACCTATGGAAATTTGGAGACGGTGTGTCTAGCTCGACATCCAAAGTAAACCACACCTTTACGAAACCTGGAACTTATAAGGTATCATTAACCGTAACCGATTCATGTAACAAAACGGATAAATTAACTACACAATTCCACGTTGTTAACGAAATTCTTAATGACGAGGATTTAATTCTTGACTTACCGTTTAACGAGCCTGACGGTATTACTGCATATGATTACTCCCGTTATGATAATGTAGCATACCTTGAACTTGGAGCTAAACGGGTAGAAGGTAAACATGGGAAAGCAGTAAGGCTGTATGGTGGCAACGATGTTGTGATCGTTAGATCAGATAGTTCGCTCAATGGTGCTTTTAATGAACTATCGATGAGTGTATGGATTAAGCTTTTTAATGCACAGGAAGGAGCTCGCATTTTGTGCAAGACCAATTATGACCATAATAATCCTTGGGAACTTTACATTAGAAATGGCAAACTGGTGTTTAAATGTAAGGGCGAACTAAGCTCTTTTGATGATATTCCGCTCAATGAATGGGTTCACCTTGCCGCTGTATATGATGGAAGCAAAAGTACCATTTATTTTAATGGAGTTTTACAAGGAACACTTCCCGGTGCAGGTGATATTTCAAATAATACACGATACTTTCAAATTGGCTATGCAGATACTCATGAAGGACTTATTGGTTTAATAGACAATGTTAAGGTATACAAACGGGCATTAAGTATTGATGAGATTAATAAACTGTTTTAAAATAACATACAGTTAATTTTTTTTGACGGATTTTTTATCAAAAAATATTGAAATGAAAAAAATAGATAAATCACAACTCAAACTTATGTCAATAATTTGTCTTGCAGCTATGTTGTTTGGGACGGATTTTGCCTTTGCCCAGGACAGTCAAAAAAATGAAATACCAGTACCAAAAATTGATGGAGACTGGTGGACCATTGCAACAAATCCTGATATCGGAGAATATAATTCACCTCATCAGCAACCGGTTGATTTTGGAATCTGGCAGGCTGCTGACGGCACCTGGCAATTATGGTCGTGTATTCGAAATTCCAGGTTTCCGGGAACCAACTATACAACAAGATTCTTATATGGTTGGGAAGGAAATTCTTTAACTTCAGTAAATTGGGAACCAAAGGGTATTAAATGGGTTGCAGAACCGTTACTCGGAGAAACGCCAGGCGGAATGCAGGCTCCCTATGTGTTCAGGGAAAACAATATATATAATTTGTTTTATGGCGACTGGAAGCGTATTTGCCTGGCTACAAGTACCGATGGTAAAAACTTTACCCGTGTTTTAGGCGGAAACGGACAACCAAATTTATTTTCAGAGGAACATAAAAATGTTGCACACAGCACATTTAATTCGAGCCATGCACGGGATCCAATGGTACTGAAAATAGGAAATACTTACTACTGCTATTATACTAGCCATATGGAATCGGTGAATGATGGTTGGGCATACTGTCGGACATCGTTAAATCTGAAAGACTGGAGTGAGTCTGTTGTTGTTTCGCATACGCCACCATTTAAAGGCAATAGCCCTAGCTCGTCAGATGAATGTCCGTTTGTAGTTTACCTGCAAGAATATGGTGTGTACTATTTATTTGTAACACAGATTTACGGGAAAGACAGCCAAACAACCGTTTACGCCTCAACTAATCCGATGTATTTTGGAATTGACGATGATCATAATATCATTTGTACACTACCCGTTGCTGCACCTGAAATTTTAAAGTACCAGGGACAATGGTATATAGCTTCTACAACACCCGACTTACAGAAAATTAGCCTGGCAAAATTAAAATGGGAAACTAAATAAAGGAATACATCAAAAAGAATGGACATAAAATTATGCTTTAAAATGAAAAATAAAATAGTACTTATTATTATTGGTCTGATTGTTTCTTTTGGAACAGTAAGAGCAAAAGAAAACACCAACTCTATCCAAAAAGAAATTGAAAGTAGTTTTATTGACGCTTCTGCTTTTGGTTTTTCTGTTGGAAATTCTGGCATTGAAAACATGAAGGCTTTGCAACGGGCAGTTGATCATGGAGGAACCATCCAGGTTAGCCAGCCCGGCACTTACAAAATTGCGGGAACTGTTTATTTACGTAGCAATACTTCGCTCGAGTTTGGCGCCAATGTTTTTCTGCAAAAAGTGGATGAACAGGGCAAATTTGCCTATGTCCTTCTAAACGAAGGTGCATTGACTAAAAAGTGGGATGAAAACATTACTGTTAAAGGCTTAAATATCATTGTGAATGACGTGGACATATATGTGGGTGAAATTTATGGTCTTCGTGGTCAGCTGGCATTTTTTTATATAAAAGATTTGCGGATTGAACGCTTCCGTTGCATGGATTTGGGTAAGGCACAGTATGCCATACAAATATGCACCTTCGAGGATATTATTGTTGATGATGTCATCATAAAAGGTAAAAAAGACGGAGTTCACCTGGGAAGGGGTAAGCGCTTTACCATACGGGATGGTGTTTTCGAAACCTTTGATGATGCAATTGCCCTCAACGGACATGATTATTCGACGGGTAACCCGGAACTTGGTTGGATTGAGGACGGGGTTGTGGAGAATTGTCATGATTTAAATGCTGAAAATACGGTTGGTTATTTTTGCCGTATTTTGGCTGGGGGATGGATAGACTGGAAACCGGGCATGGAGGTGCAGCAATCGGATGCGGTTGTTTCAAATGGAAAAGTTTATCGGGTTTTTATGGAACCTGATGGAAAAGTATACAAAACAGTTACTCGGCCCACACATGAGAGTGGTGCCAAGGTTTTGGATGGAATAAACTGGGTAGTTGTACAAAATGATTCCACTTACACCGCAGGAGTGCGAAATGTGGTTTTTCGTGATATTTTTCTTGAAAAGCCAAGAATTGGGTTTTCAGTGCATTTTGATAAAAACAAGTTCAGTCGCTCGTATTACCCGGGTGCTGAAGTTCCCAAACAGGAACAACTCCTGTTTGAAAATATCCGTGTGTTGCATAATAGGCCAACAGATTTGTTTAAGATAGCCACGCCAGTAGATGTGATGACTATTACAAATTCGAGTATCAAAAATAATGGCATTCATTTTCACAGTAACGGCGCTCTACCAGATTATCAAAAAACACGCATCAACATGATTGGTTGTGTTTTTTACAATGAAGGACCAATGGACTTGCTCGTAAACGATGTAGCCGAAAAGGAAATTGAATTGAATACGGCATTAAGTGTTGAGATGAGTGACAGCTTTTCTGCTAAAGTAATTTCAGAAAAAGGTAAGATAACCGTAAAATCTGATTTAACGGGATTGAAAAGTAACGATCCGGATAAAAATTGATTATCACTAAATCAAAAGGTAATGATCAATAGGGAAAATATAATCTCAACGTGGAATGATGAGAAGACTGTCAGAAATAAAAGTTTATCTGTTACTTGTAAAGTATACAGAGGAGAGTATTACTATAACGATATAAATAAGAATAGAGATGAAAAATAAGCTGTCCAGAACAATAGTAAAATTAATCGTAATATCTGCCTTTTTTATTGTTGTTTGGCTGTTATACTCGAATTGTAGTAAAGATAAAATTGTTAAACATCCAAACATATTATTTGTAATTTCTGATGATCAGTCCTATCCACATGCAAGTGCATACGAATGCAAATTTGTAAATACGCCTGCTTTTGACAGAGTTGCCAGCGAAGGAATTTTATTTGATAATTGTTTCGCAGCTTCTCCTTCATGTAGCCCTTCTCGTGCTGCAATTCTTACGGGTAAAAATATTTGGCAGTTGGAAGAAGCAGGTTCCCATATCAGTTATTTTCCAAGAAAATTTACCTCGTTTACCGAAGTCTTAGAGAAAAACGGTTACCTGGTTGGTTACACCGGGAAACCATGGGCCCCAGGTAACTGGAGGGATTCTGGATGGGATAAAAATCCCGTAGGAACGGCTTATTCTGATTTGAAAAATACCCCTCCAACCAGTGGAATTAGCGATATCGATTACACAGCCAATTTTGTTGATTTTTTGAGCAATCGAACCGAGAGTCAACCTTTTTTCTTTTGGTGCGGTATGTTTGAGCCCCATCGTGGGTATGAAAAAGGGTCTGGTTTGAAAGCCGGGAAAAAGCTGGAAGATGCGGAAGTTCCAACATTTCTTTTGGATGACGATATTACCAGAATGGACCTTTTGGATTATGCATTGGAAATTGAATGGTTTGATAGTCATTTGGGGAAAATAATAAACTTTCTGGAAAAAACAGGAGAACTTGATAATACGGTTATAGTTGTTACAAGTGACAATGGAATGCCTTTCCCGAGAGCCAAAATTCAACTGTACGAATTTGGAATTCATGTTCCGTTGGCAATTCGTTGGGGAGACCAAATAAAACCTAAAAGAAATGTCTCTGATTTTATTGGCTTTAACGATTTTGCTCCTACTTTCCTCGAAATTGCTGGTATTTCTGATTCATTAAACAATGCGAGTGGAAAAAGCTTTTTAGATGTACTGTTAAGCGAAAAATCGGGAAGAATTGATCAAACCCGAACCTTTGCTTTATCAGGAAAAGAACGTCATAATTATTCCCGTGCCAATAATTTGGGTTATCCGATTAGGGGAATAAGAACAGATACGTTTTTATATCTGCGCAATTTTGAACCGGATCGTTGGCCGGCAGGAGATCCTGATTTGTTTTTGGACGGTGAATTAAATAAGCTTTCCGGAATAACAATTTTAAACAAGAAGGAAGTTAACACAAAGGCCAATAAGCTCTTTCATCTTATGGTTGATAAACGTCCATCAGAAGAACTTTATAATATTGTTGATGATCCTGGCTGTATTCATAACCTGTCTGATAATCCTGATTTTAGCACGCAATTGAAACAACTTCGAATAAAGCTTGAAGGAGAGCTGACTTGGCAAAGTGATCCACGCGTAGTTGGCAATGGAAATGTTTTCGACAGTTATCCGACTTTTAAACCCATCCAGCTGTTCGATAAAAATGGTAAATCCTTATTCCCCGGATTTGCTGCGTATGGAGAATACAATGAGAGTGTTTTGTATGATAAATGAAATGTAAAAAAGAAAGCTTTTCATTCTTACCACGAAATATGATTTTGATTGACTTTATGTGTAATACTTCAAATAACTACGATTTTATAAAAAGATGATTATGAAAAATTCGGTTTATGGTATTTTATTAATTATGATTTTTACGGTAGCCTGTTCCTCAAACAAAATATCAAAGGAAGACTTTGATATAGACAAAATGCTGGATTATGCAGTTAAAAAGGCAGAAATAACAATGAATAGTCTCAAAACAACCGATAGCCTACCCAGAAACATAGAAAACAATCAAACCAACTGGAACAAGGTGGATATTTATGATTGGACAAGTGGTTTTTGGCCGGGAATATTGTGGTATGCTTACGAAAAATCGGGAGACAGCCTGATTTTGGAAAATGCCAGAATTTTTTCTGAGGTATTAAAGGGTGTATTGGATGTGCCTGTTTACAATCATGATCTCGGATTTATGTTTTATTGCAGTTTGGGAAATGGCCTGCGATTGACAGGTGATAAGCAATATCATGAAATTCTTATGGCAGCAGCCGATTCACTTGCTACCTTGTATAATCCCAAAGTTGGTACAATATTATCATGGCCGCAAATGCGCGAAAAAATGAATTGGCCGCACAACACGATAATTGACAATATGATGAATCTTGAATTACTGTTTTGGGCGGCAAAAAATAGTGACAGGCATAATTTGTACGACATTGCAGTCAAGCACGCTGAAACAACAATGAGGACACTCGTAAGACCGGATTTCACTACATATCATGTTGCAATATTTGATACCATAGACGGACACTTTATAAAAGGCGTAACTCATCAGGGGTTTAGCGACAGCTCAATGTGGGCCCGTGGTCAGGGATGGGGTATTTACGGATTTACGATGACATACCGCGAAACCGGTGATGAAAAGTTTCTGACTACTGCTTGTCGGCTAGCGGATGTTTTTATTGAACAACTACCTGAGGATGGAATTCCTTATTGGGATTTTGATGATCCTGCAATTCCAAATGCCCCCAAGGATGTATCTGCAGCGGCAATTGCAGCCTCTGGAATGCTTGAACTTTCAACTTTTATGAAAGAAGAAAAACAAAAAATAAAATATAGAAATGCTGCTATTGGTTTGCTTAAGCGTATCTCCTCAGACAAATATTTAAGCATGCAAAAAAACAAAGCAATGTTAATGCATTCCACTGGCAATTATCCAAATGGAAGCGAAATAGATGCTTCAATTATTTATGCTGATTACTATTACGTTGAAGCATTATTGCGGTTAGGTCAACACTATTCTGAAATATCAAATAACTGAAATTCAGTAATATAAGATGGGATAATGTCGAAAAAAGAGGTACAAAAAATTTAAAAAATTGATGATACAAGAATTTCATGTAAAGGATATAAAATGAAGAATAACTAAAAATTAGAATCATGAGAAAATTGATAATCCTAATGTTGCTCTGTAGTACGTTTCCCGTTTTTGCACAGGAACATGAAGAACCAAAAACTTTGGAACCTGGTGCAAAAGCTATCGACTTTAACTTAAAAGGGACTGACGATAAAATGTATTCCCTGTCTTCTTTTAAGGACAAAGATATTTTGATAATAATTTTCAGCGCACCTCATTGCCCAACGTCGCAGATATATCAGGATCGAATAATTTCAATTCAGAAGGAATACCGCGATAAAGGAGTACAGGTTGTTATGATTAATCCTAACAATCCTGATTCGATGGCGCTCGAAGAAAGAGGTTATACAGATGTTGGAGATTCATTTGAAGATATGAAGATAAGAGCAAAAGACAAAGGCTACAATTTCCCGTTTTTATATGATGGTGAAACTGTTGAGACATCTTTTAAATATGGGCCGGTTTCAACACCTCACACTTTTGTTTTCGACAAAGGCAGAGTTTTGCGGTATGTAGGTAGAATTGACGATTCCGTGGAAGAAGAGGAAGTAACTCAACAGGACTTGAGAAATGCCTTAGACGCAATTTTAGATGGAAAGGAAGTGAACCCGAAACAAACAAAAGTTATTGGTTGCTCTGTTAAATGGAAATGGAAAACTGATCACAAGAATAATAATGATAAATGGTGGGCAAATCATAAGGTTTTGTTTGAGGAAATTTCAGGTTCAGATTTGAAAAAATTAGTTCAAAATAATACAGACAAGCTTCGTGTGATTAATGTATGGGCCACATGGTGTGGACCCTGTGTTTCAGAGTTTAGCGAATTAATAGATACTTATAGAATGTATATGTGGCGTGATTTGGAGATGTATACAATTAATATTGATAGAATAGAAAAAAAAGACAAAGTGCATAAATTTCTTCTGGATAAACACGCGGCATTTAACAACAATTATATTTTCGGTTCAGGTAACACATATGAATTAATTGAAAATATTGACCCGGAGTGGCAGGGGAATATTCCACATACAATAATTGTTGAACCGGGAGGTAAGATTGTCTGGAGGCAGTCAGGTGCGCTGGATTTCTTTGAGCTAAGAAAGCAGATTGTGGATAACAGATTGCTTGGAAGATATTTTAACTAAGTAGCTTTTAACATATCCTTAATAATTTTAAAAAACACAAATAAATTTAGTGAAAACTCAAAAAGTGAAACAATATCAAAAATTAAAAGGCACAAAAATGAAGAACTTAATACTACTCTTAATTCTAATTATTTATATAGTAAATCCCTGTTTAGCTCAGAAAAAGATATGGGATGAAACACCCGAGCAAAAAAAGGAACGAATGGAATGGTGGACAGACGCTCGTTTCGGAATGTTTATCCACTGGGGTTTATATGCACAGGCAGCACGTCATGAGTGGGTAAAAAGGAGGGAAAAAATGACTAATGAGGATTACCAAAAATATTTTGATATTTTCAATCCCGACCTTTTTGATCCTTCCGAATGGGCCAAAAAGGCTAAAGCCGCAGGAATGAAATATGCTGTTATCACCTCAAAACATCACGAAGGTTTCACCATGTTTGATTCAAAATTTACGGATTACAAGGTAACCAACACACCCTACGGGAAAGATATTATCAAAGAATGGATTGAAGCTTTCCGTGCTGAAGGGCTGGGTGTGGGGCTTTACTATTCATTAATCGACTGGCATCATCCGGAATACACTATCGACCGTGTCCATCCCCAGCAAGCCGGAACGAAAGAAGAATACGATGCTCTAAATAAAGATCGGGATATGGCCGTTTACCGTGAATACCTTAAAAACCAGGTACGTGAAATACTGACCAATTACGGAAAAATAGATATCCTCTGGCTTGACTATTCATTTCCCGGTGAATTTGGTAAAGGCCGCGATGACTGGGGCTCCGAAGATTTGGTAAAGATGGTAAGGGAACTTCAACCAGGTATTTTGATCGACGACCGGGCTGATTTGCAGGACTACCATGGAGGCTGGGATTTTATGACCCCCGAGCAGTACAAAGTGGATAAATGGCCTGAAATTAATGGTCAAAAAGTCGCGTGGGAAACATGCCAAACATTTTCAGGTTCATGGGGATATTACCGCGATGAATATACTTGGAAAGACAATAAACAGTTATTGGTACTTCTGATTGAATCGGTTAGTAAAGGCGGAAACCTGTTGTTAAATGTAGGGCCAACAGCCCGCGGGACCTTTGACCACAGGGCAGATGAAGCGCTGAGCAAAATGGGTGAGTGGATGAAATACAACAGCCGATCTGTTTATAGCTGTACGCAAGCTCCGGACGAATTTCAGATTCCGGATAATTCAGTCCTAACATATAATCCAGAAACGAAACGCCTGTATATCCACCTGCTGGATTACCCGTTGAAGTCATTACGATTATCCGGCTACAAAGACAAGATAAAATACGCACAATTTCTGCACGATGCCTCGGAAATAAAGATTGATAAGCCTGCGATGCATGGAGCCCGTATGGAGTTGGATGCAGACGATATTTATTTGATACTGCCGGTAACCAAGCCAAATGTCGAAATACCTGTTGTCGAGATCTTCCTGGACTAGTACAATTTTATTAAACTGAAACATATGATACAAAATAAAATTCTGGTGATAGGAAGTTCTTTTGACACAGTACTGAACCTGGCAGGTTTTATATCTCTGCAGAATCATGGTCAATTGTTATCTCACAGAAGCCACAACAATAGCAAAATGTAAGTTTTTGAGATACATTAATAGCATAGAAGATATACTTTAATATGAAAAAAACAATCTTAATTGCAATACTACTTTCTATCTTTTGGAAGAGCGTTTTCTCACAGTACCACGAACATAGCCAGCAAAAGGGAAAGTTTGCTTCAGTGACACTTTTAAATCCGTTAAAGCTTTCTACATCAACAAAAGATTTAAGCTATTTTGACTTAGACAATGATGGCGACCCGGATATTATAAGATACATTACGAAAAATCAAATTCCTGTTCAATGGATTGATGATGATGATGATATGGTTGTAGGAGATCAAATGGGTGATATTGACAATGATTGTCTGATGGTAGATTTAAACAAAGATGGGAATTATGGTCATTATTCTGATGTTGTTGTTGACTGGGTGGATAACGACGGAGATGGGCTGGCAGATATGCAGATTTACCTGGAATATGCTTCAGAAAAAGAAAAGGATAAACATTTAGGGCCAGGTCATTTGATGATAAATATTGATACAGATGGAGATCACATAATGAATTATATTGATTGGAATACATTCAAACTAAGAGCTTGGTTACATGATGGAATAGCTAACTTCTATGAGGATTACAAAGGAAGAAGTCTGTTCCTGAAAATACATACCTCACCCGAAAAATTGAATGATCTAAGGCTAAATTGGGAAAATCCGTTTCTTTTTTATGATCCTGACGAAGATGGCTTAACTGAATACGCAATTCGTGTAATTGATGAACCATTGCCAGGAAAGCCTGAAGATAAGCACATCACCCACTTAACAGGGACGGCGAGTTGGATTTCAATGAGCTATGACCTTGATAACGATAATGTATCCGGCGTCGAGTTCGATTTTGATATGACATTAAGTTTTAGAGGAAAGGGCTTTGATTATATGGATCAGAAACATAACTATCCAAACATGAGAGGTCTGCATGAGAGCGATCGTTATTTTATGGATCCGCGAATACGACAGCTAACTGAATTGATATACCCGGATCATGAATCGACCCCTGATTTAATTTTCAATCGTGGGGAATGGGAAGAAGTTTACTTTTCTTATGATGAGGATGATGACTGCAATCGATGGGAAAGGGTAGAATTGTATGAGCCTCTTGATCCATATGCTAGTGGTCGAAGGAATAATGGATTGGATGACAATCCTCAAAGCGATGCAGTTGGTGATCGCGGAGAATGGGATCTGGATAATTCAGGTAAAGGAAACCTTTATGTTAGCCCCATAGATGGTAAAATACATTTGTTTGGTGCAGAATTTGGCTATTGGAGGATTGACCAAAATGCATATTATTATCAGGGTATGGGAGGTTTATACGATGGCTATGGATTGGGACGGTTATCTTGCGATGTAGAGTCACCGTTCCCACTAATAAAATATTTGGATACAAATGACAATGGCTTTTTTGATCGGATAGAATATGATTTAAATGGCGATCATGAATTTGAGTATTTTGTGTCATTTAACGAATTGAAAATTAATGATCAATGTGATATTATTCGTTTTTCAGAATTGAGTTACAATGAACTTGTTGCCATGGAAACTCAAGTTGCAAATAATATGTGGAGCCAGGCAATGGATGCTGTTGAGGTTGCCAAAAATAAAGGAATAGATATTTATTGGTATGCCTTGTTGTTGCATCCAAAATCAATCCGCCAGAAGTACCACATGGGATATTGGTTGCAGTTGTATTTATTAATTGATTTGGTTCAAATCGCTTCATCCAAACAAAATGAGAAAGAGGTTGAATCTTATATAAAAGCATTTCATTCTCGAGGATGGAGTAAAATCAAATAATCAATTGGTAATCAATAATTTGTATTAGAGCTTTAATATCTACTAAGTATAATTTTGTTTATGAAAGGGAGTAAATTCTGGAATGGAAACGACGAAAGAGGATTACAGCTAGAAAGTTTGGATAGTGAGATTTTAGAATTGAAAGGTACCTCATAACAAATATTGGATGCGATTTCAAAAAGAATGTAAGTTATCCAAACTGTGCAGTAGTAATTGCGATAAAGAAGAGAAGAGGGAAGAATTATTCGGATATGAAGGTTGCACCCTGTTGGAATTGTTGCATTTGAAAATTGATTTTTACATAAACCAAAATATATGAGTCAAAATAAAATTCTGGTAATCGGGAGTTCGAATACTGATATGGTAGTACGGACAGACAAGTTTCCCGACGCTGGCGAGACAATTCTTGGAGGAGAATTTTTTATGAATGCCGGTGGAAAAGGGGCCAACCAGGCAGTTGCTGCCAGGCGATTAGGCGGGAATGTTGAATTTATAGGGAAAACCGGTAAAGATATTTTCGGGCAACAGGCATTAGAATATTTAAGAAACGAGGGGATTTTTACCGGGAACATCCTGACCGATGACGAAAACCCAAGCGGCGTTGCATTGATTACAGTTAACGGGAAGGGCGAAAACTCGATTGTTGTTGCAGCCGGTGCAAATGGTACACTTGTCCCCGGAGATTTGGAAAAAATTCCTGAGGTATTCAATGATGCGTCAATGGTCCTACTGCAACTGGAAATTCCCCTCGAAACCGTTGTCCATGTTTCAAAACTTTCACTCAGCCTGAAGAAAAAAGTAATACTTAACCCTGCTCCCGCGCAAATGCTCCCGGATGCCCTTCTTCAGGGGCTTTATTTAATAACACCGAATGAAACAGAAGTCAAACAGCTGACCGGGATTGAGGTATATGATATTGAATCAGCAGCAAAGGCGTCACAGGTATTGATTGATAAGGGAGTACAAAATGTTATTATTACCATGGGAGCTGCCGGAGCATTTATTTACAGTGCTGAATTTACCGGGTTAGTAGAGGCTCCAAAGGTTAAAGCGGTAGATACAACAGCTGCCGGCGACACTTTTAACGGGGCGTTGACCGTATTTCTTTCCGAGGGAATGGGAATTAAGGAGGCGACCCGACTTGCCTGCATTGCTGCATCAATTTCAGTAACAAGAATTGGCGCACAAACATCTGTTCCTTTTCGAAGAGAGCTGCATTTATAAAAGATAAACTTATTTGACCAATTAAAATAATCTAAAACAAAAAGTTATGTATATAGTTACCAGTTATCCATTTGCTATTTTTCTTTGTTTTATAACAATGCTGTGCTGGGGGTCATGGGGCAATACCCAGAAACTGGCCGGTAAAACCTGGCGTTACGAGCTTTTTTATTGGGACTATGTTCTTGGCGTGCTTTTACTGTCCCTGATTTTTGCATTTACACTGGGAAGCGTGGGAGAATCAGGGCGTGGTTTTATAAGTGACCTCGGGCAGGCTGACATGAAAAATATAGGCAGCGCATTTTTAGGAGGAATTATCTTTAATGCATCAAACATACTATTGTCAGCCGCAATCGCTATTGCCGGAATGTCGGTGGCATTTCCTGTTGGTGTGGGCTTGGCGCTTGTTCTGGGAGTGATTATTAACTACATGGGTTCTCAAAAAGGCGACCCTTTCTTTTTATTTCTTGGTGTTGGGTTAATTACTTTGGCGATAGTTCTAAATGCTTTAGCCTATAAAAAATCATCAACCGGCGACCAAAAGGTTACGTCGAAAGGGATCCTTATTGCTGTGTTAGCCGGAAGCTTAATGTCTTTATTCTATCGTTTTGTAGCTGCTTCAATGGATTTGGACAATTTTGTTTCGCCTGCCGAAGGAAAGATGACACCTTATACTGCGGTTGTTATCTTTTCTGTAGGAATGTTGTTGAGCAACTTTTTATTTAATACCATTTTAATGAAGAAACCCTTAAGTGGTAGTCCGACCAATTACAGGGAATATTTTACAGGGAAGTTATCGATTCATTTGGTCGGAATATTTGGTGGTATTGTTTGGGGTGTTGGTAATTCGCTAAACCTCATTGCTGCCGGTAAAGCCGGAGCAGCTATATCCTATGGATTAGGGCAGGGGGCTACATTGGTAGCCGCGCTGTGGGGAGTTTTTATTTGGAAAGAGTTTAAGAACTCGCCCAGGGGAACGGCTCCAATGCTAACTGCCATGTTCGTGCTGTTCGTGTTGGGTATTGTATCAATAATCTATGCCGGCACTTAGGAATTTTAAAAAGGAAATAGACGTCGTTTGTGCGGTGATTTTGTACAAGCTTACAAGTCGTAATTCAGGAATCAATCAAATATAAACGAATGAAAAAAGTAACAATTATTCTGGCTGTTTTGATGGCAATAGTAACGAAAACAATTGGACAGCAGTACCAACCGAACTGGGAGTCGATTGATAGCCGGCCAATCCCGGAGTGGTTTGAAGATGCGAAGTTTGGAATTTTTATCCATTGGGGCGTATATTCTGTACCTGCCTGGGCGCCTGCAAATGAGGATATCGGTGTTTATGCCAAATACTCAGAATGGTACTGGTGGAGAAAAAATGAAGACAGCGCAGCGGGGAAACTATTTCGTGAGCACCACGAAAAAGTGTACGGAGAACAAACTAAATACCAGGATTTTGTCCGTGATTTTAATGTCCGTTATTTTGATCCTGAACAGTGGGCAAAAGTTTTCAAAAATGCAGGCGCAAAATACATCGTGTTAACATCAAAGCATCACGATGGTTTTACACTGTGGCCAAGTTCACAGAGTTGGAACTGGAACAGTGTTGATGTAGGTCCGCATCGCGATTTATGCGGTGATTTGAACAAAGCAGTAAAAGATGCAGGCCTGCACATGGGTTTCTATTATTCGCTTTACGAATGGTACAATCCCTTATATAAAACCAATCTTGAAAAGTATGTAGATGACCACATGATCCCTCAGATGAAGGACCTTGTTAGCAGGTACGAACCAGATGTTTTCTGGACCGACGGAGAATGGGATCATGCAAGTAAAGCATGGAAAAGCGAAGAATTTTTAGCCTGGCTGTACAATGACTCCCCGGTGAAAAATACAGTGGTGGTCAATGATCGCTGGGGTAAAGAAACAAGAAGCGTACACGGAGGTTTTTTTACAACCGAATACGATTTGGTACACGATCAGAAAGGTGTAGGTGAAATATCCCGCCCGTGGGAAGAGTGCCGCGGGATTGGAACCTCGTTTGGTTATAACCGGATTGAAGACCTGGATAATTATTCAACAAGTGATGAACTGATTGATTTGCTCATTGAAAAAGTTGCCGGAGGAGGAAATCTTCTGCTTGATATCGGGCCTACAGCCGATGGACGCATTCCTGTAATAATGCAACAAAGACTTGCAGAGATCGGTGCCTGGCTGGATGTTAACGGTGAGGCAATTTATGGGACCAGGAAATGGGAAAATGCTCCAAATGAACCACAAAATTCTACCGTTTTTTACACCCAAAAAGGAAACGATTTATATGTATCGATAACAGACTGGGAGGATAAGCCAATTACGATTGAAGGAGTGAAAAAAGTCACAAATATTAACCTGATCGGATATTCGGGAAAAGTAAAATACACTTATTCCGGGCAGAAAATTGTGATTACACCACCTGCACTTAGTCCGGCAACAAATCCTGGCAACTACGCGTGGGTCTATAAACTATCCAACGCAATATCAAATTAATTTAAGTATGAACAGGAAAATCTTACAAATCATCATTCTTTCTTTTCTGGTTGCGTGTGCACCGTCAGGAAGGAAAAAATCACAGCCTATAAATATGGAAAAAGGAACTTACGGTTACGATCATGCTTTCCTGAGTGAAAACAATGTAGAAACAATTGAGTTGAAATCGGAATCTTCAGAAGCACGAGTTCTAATTGCCCCCGGTTACCAGGGAAGGGTAATGACTTCCTCTGCAAACGGTGATATTGGGTCAAGCTTTGGCTGGATTAACTACGATTTGATCGAATCCGGTGAAGTAAACGATCAGTTCAACCCGGTTGGCGGGGAAGAGCGGTTCTGGCTGGGGCCCGAAGGAGGTCCTTTTTCCGTTTATTTTGAACAGGGAGAAGAGCAGGTTTTTGAAAACTGGAATGTTTCTGCTGTGATAGATACAGAAGAATTTGAGATCAAGGAAAAAGAGGGAGACAGCGTAACCTTTGGGAAGACAGCAAAATTAAAAAATGCCTCGGGAACAGAATTTGATATTGCAATCGAACGAAAAGTAAAACTCCTGTCAACAGATGAAGCTGGGCGTTTTTTAGGAACTGATTTGTCGGGCGACAGTACGAAAGTAGTTGCCTATCAGTCGGACAATATTTTGAAAAATACCGGCAAGGAAGCGTGGACAAAAGAAAGTGGACTCCTTTCAATCTGGATGCTGTGTATGTTTAACCCATCGCCGTCTATAACCGTTTTTATTCCATATAATCCAGGTCCAAAAGGGAAAATAGTAAATGATGATTATTTTGGGAAAGTTCCACCAGACAGATTGGTTGTAGACGAAAAATCAGCTACCATATTTTTTAAAATTGACGGAGCGTACCGAAGTAAAATTGGTGTACCAAGAGACAGGGCGTCAGAGATTTGTGGAAGTTATGATTCAGCAACAAATGTTTTAACCCTGCTCTGGACCTCACTGCCTTCTGAACCAAAAGAATACGTCAATTCCAAATGGGGAGAACAGGATGATCCGTATAATGGCGATGTAATCAACTCATATAATGATGGCCCGGTAGAGGACGGCTCAGTTATGGGGCCATTTTACGAGATTGAAACATCGTCGCCTGCAGCCGATTTGAAACCAGGTGAAGCAATTACACATACACAACGAGTGATACATATTCAAGGCCCCGAGGCAAAAATTGCACCGATTGTCAGCAAATTATTCGGCCTTGATTTAAATACAGTAAAAACAATATTTCAATAGATAAGCTGAAAAAAGTAATGGAAAAACAACTCGTAATACCCAGAGGAATAGTATGGCCATTTGTGCTGCTGACTTCCCTTTTTTTCGCGTGGGCTATACCCAATAACCTTACAGATACCATGCTGGCCGCTTTTAAAAGAATTATGAGCCTCAGCGACTCTAAAACTGCCTGGATTCAATTGGCATGTTATCTTTTCGGATATGGGGGATTTGCTATCCCAGCAGCATTGTTCATAAAAAAATACACGTATAAATCAGGTGTTATTTTAGGGCTGGCTATGTATGCTTTTGGTGCATTCATGTTTTATCCGGCAATGTTGCTGGCAGAAGTAAATATCAACATCAGTTTTATGATGTTTTTGCTGGCCTTGGTAATCTTATTCGCCGGGCTTTCCAACCTTGAAACTTCAACAAACTCTTATGTATATGCAATAGGCCCCGAAGAAACAGGTACCCAACGACTGAACTTTTCGCAATCGTTTAATCCTTTTGGAGCGATCACCGGTGTTGTACTCAGCCAGGTTTTTGTTTTATCACAGCTAAATACCTTAAGTGCCGATGAAAGGGCAGCATTGCCGCCTGAAGAATTGGTAAAGATACAGGGGGTGGAATTAAATGCAGTAACGATGACCTACGTGGGCCTTGGTTTTGTAATGCTCGTTATTCTGTTGGCCATTTATTTTACCCGGATGCCTTATGCAAAAGAGGAAGACAAAAAACTGGATTTTGCGGGTACTTTCCGTAGGTTAATCAATAACAAGAACTACGTATGGGGAGTTACTGCGCAGTTTTTTTATGTGGGGGCGCAAATTGCTGTTTGGTCGTTTATAATTCGTTATGCCATGCAACAGTTGCAATTGGATTCCATTGTAGCCCAGCTTGGTAAAAATGCTTCATCCGAAGAAATTATCGCCCTTTTAAGGAATGTTGAACCGGTTGCTGCAGGATTTTATAATGTAAGCGAAACCCTGGGGATGACTGCTTTTCTTCCACGTACACCTGAACAGGCAGGAGCCACCTATTATATTTTGTCGCTGATATTGTTTGTTATCGGGAGGTTTTCTTTTACAGGCTTAATGAAATTTATTAAGCCACGGGTTCTGTTGACAATACTTTCTGTTTTAGCCATTATCTGTACTGTAATAGCTATTTATGCCAACGGTAATGTAGGTATTTATGCCATTGTGGGTATTTCGGGATGTATGTCGCTGATGTTCCCGACAATTTACGGGTTAGGTATAAAAGGTTTGGGAGACGATATGAAGATTGGTGGAGCCGGCATGGTAATGGCAATTGCCGGGGCTGCTGTTTTAACGCAAATCCAGGGTATTGTTTCCGACCAGTCAGGAAGCATAAAACTGGCATTCTGGGTACCAGCAATTGCATTTGCAATTATTGCATATTATGGTGCAGTAATTAGCCGAAGAGTAAAATTTTCAAAAAGCTAATACCATTAAAAGGCACAACAGAAACTTAATTGATATATTTTATTATATAATGAAAGAAAGTCGTTTTATATACAAGCACATATTTGGGGTTTTACTCCTTACTACAGCTGTTTTTTTGCTCATGCAAACAATTACATTGATGATTTAACACGCAACGAATTACATATTAGAAGTGGCTTACCCAATTTTTCGCTAAGGTTAAAAACGGAGATTCAATTAGAGTGGCTTATCTGGGAGGAAGTATTACAGCCCAGCCTGGATGGCGGGTTTATTCATAGGATTGGATGCAGGAAAATTATCCTCAGGCAAATTTCAAAGAAGTTTATGCGGCAATAGGAGGTACCGGATCTGATCTTGGTGTATTTCGGTTGCAAGAGCATGTCTTGCAGTTCAAACCGGATTTATTATTTGTAGAGTTTGCGGTTAATGATAATAGTCAGGACCCTGACCGGATAATAAGAGCAATGGAAGGCATTGTGTGGCAAACTTGGGACAATAATCCGAATACCGATATTTGTTTTGTTTATACCATCCAGGAAATTTATTTGGAAACAGAAACCAATGGGAAGCTACAGGAGTCGGCTCAAACCATGGAATTAGTGGCTGATAAATATGGCATTCCGAGTATAAACTTTGGTTTCGAAGTAGCTAAAAAGGTAAAACAAGGAAAACTGATTTTTACAAACTTTGATAGTGAAGAAATAAACGGAATTCCAGTTTTTTGCCCAGACGATGTATATCCGTATGTTGAGACAGGGCATCGAATATACAATTCGGTACTTTCCAAGTCTTTCGAAACAATACAGGAGAATGACAAAACAAAAGTTCAAAAGCATAAATTATCGAAACCTATGAACCCTGGATATTTCTCGGATACAAAGATGTTTGATTTTCCGAAAGTAAAGTTGAGTAGAGGTTAGGAAATAATTTCGGTAAAAGAAGACGAACGGTTTAAAGATTATAGCCGGTATTTGGATTCTATCGGATGTGCTTGCAGTACCGGAGAAACACTTCGTTTGCATTTTAAAGGAAAAGCGTTTGGTATTTTTGATATTATTGGGCCTGAAGCCACTAAACTTATTGTAGAAATAGATGGAATACAACGCGATATTATCACCAGATTTGATCGTTTTTGCACTTCCCGAAGAATGAGTAGTATATTAATCGATGATTTTGAAGATAAAGAACATTATGTAACATTTGAAGTGATTTCAGATCCATTCGATAAACGAAGTATTCTTAAATGGAAAGAAAGCTTTGATAAAAATCCGCAGAAGTTCAAAGCTAATTGCTGGTTTGTTGGAAAGGTGCTGATCGAGGGGTAACTCATCAACTCGCGCGAAGAATAATTAAAGGGATATACAAATGATGCGAATTATATTTTTGTCCATTTTCTTATTTCTGGTCATTTACTTTTTCTACAAACCTATTTGTTGCACTATATAGACTTTTCACTTAGTTGATCTAATAAAATTATTATCATTCAAATATTACCACTACCAAAGGAGGTAGTTTTAAAGATTATAATAAGTTGAAAATATCTTGGATAATTAGCCACATTATAACTACAGTAATTAATAATAAAAACCACCTCGGAATAACAATACTCTTTTCCAATTTCTGCTTATAATCCTCCAAAAGCTGTTCCAGTTTGTCAGTGTCCACACCAATTTTAACTTTTGTTGTTTTAAGAGCATGTAATTGCCTGGCAATTTCAGGAGCAATTGCATTTATATTCTCAGTGGTTTGTTTGAGTGTTTCAATTTCGGAAGTTAAAATCTCCAATAACTTTTGTTGCGATAAATTTTTTCTCATGGTATTAAAATCTCATTCGTGGTTTCTTGGTTGGGATTATCCGTTGTCGTTTGCGTCTTTCCTGTTCTGCATAGTACATGGCTTCAAAATTCCTGAGAATTTGTTTTTGCAAGTTGGCAGCACTAAACTCCCGGCCAACACTACTTCCTTTAATGGTTTCCTCTCCAATCTGAAATTTTAATCCAACAACTTTTCCATCAGAAGCAATTCTTCTGTGGGTTTGGATTCCATCCTGTTCCATCAATTGGACATAATCATCAATGTCGCGGGGCATTACGCTCAATACCCGTTGATGGACTTCTTTTATGTAGCTGCTCAGTCTTTGCTCTTTTTGTTGCTGAATTTCTTTGGCAGTAGTAAATCCCCATTCTTTTGCCACACTCTCAGCAATACGCTGTGCCTTCTTGCTGATAAAGTGGTCCTTGTATGCCTTCCCGTCAAAATCTATGCGATTGACATAGATGTGCAGGTGCTTGTGTTTCTCATCGATGTGCAGAAAAGAAATAAATTGATGATTGTCCAATTTCATTCTCTTCAGAAAGTCCTCTGCCAGTTTTGCAAAATCCGAGTTACTAAGTTTATCACCATCTGGGATGGACGGACTCAGTACCATTGAAAAGGTATTCTTCCCGCATTTGGAATTCAGGTTCTGAAAGATCCTGAACTCCGTTGCAATTTCCCTGGGTGTTTCGCCTGCAACTTTATTCCGGCTGATCTCCTTGGCTCCGGGCTTTTTCTTGGCGTAGTTGACAGCTTTGACTGTATGTGCTATACTTTTTGCTTTGCCGATCATTGCTCGAACTTTCCAAGGTGAATCTTAATCAGCTTAAGTACTTCTTCGAGTTCCCTGAGAATGGTTTCATTCTTATTAAAATGTTTGCTTCTTACCAGGTTTCCGATGGCCGTAAAGTTGCGATGGTAAGTGTGCAGGTTATTGTACACCTCCAATTCTTCAGGAGAAAACCGTAAGGTTACTTTCATGTTCAGAGATGCCCGACGGGCAAATTCACTGACACCTAAACCACATTCATGAGCAGCCATCGTGATGGCTTTTTTCTCGATATTACTTACCCTAAAAGAGATATATTTAGTACGAACTCTCATGCTATTTAAACTTTAAAATTGTAAATATTACCTGCGCTATGCGCCCCTTTGCGAGCCTGGGAGCAAAGCAAGAGATGCCCATGGTGCAACCTGGGCACCTCTTGACATGGCTTACCGCACAGACCTCCGCTGACGTTGGTTTCTGGCTATCAACAGCTGATTCAGATCTTTTGTGTTTTTATAAATGGCCGACATATCGACACTGTTCGTTAGGTCGGCCAATAACTGTTTGGTTGCTTTTTTACCAGCTGAATCATTATCCAGATAAAGACCAACTTTTGGATAATTTTGGGCCATCTTATGGATGCGGTTGATAAACGAAACAGAATTCAATACCAAAAAATCTGATTGGTGTGGTAAGCCAGGATAAAGCATTAGCAAACTAAAAAAATCAAACATGCCTTCGGTAACACTCAACAATTGTTTCCCTGTAGTGAAATAGGAAAAGTCTTTTGGTGCTGCAGCATTTTTATAATACGGATTTCGAAGTTCCCAGCCTCCCGAAACATTTTCCAAACCTAATGCGAAGTATCGTTTTTGATCAATGGAATAATGAATCTGGCTGGCAAAACAACTTGCAGTTTTTGCATCTATTTTTCTTTGCAACAAATATTTGATTAAAGCCGGGTGCCGAATGGGGAGGATCTTATCGATCTGGATTTCCGGTTCAGGTGCTAACTCAACCACATTATTCTGCTGTTGAAAGGAGAAAGATGGAATGTTTTTAACCAGAATCCTCAGAGCATCACTAACACTGCAGTTGTTATTCATTTCAATAACCAGGTCGATAATGTTTCCACCTTTGCCAATTCCATGATCGTACCAGCGGTTAAGAACTTTGGAAACCTTAAATGATGCGTCATTTTCCTTTCTAATCGGACTAAGGTACCAGGCTGAATGTTGGTTTTCTTTTACCGGTGAGTATCCGGATCTTTTCAGAAATTCTGTTATCGGAATTTCACGGGCTTTATCGCATTGTAGTTTGTTATTTTTCATCAGTAGTATTTCTGTTATTTTTTTGATGAATTGATGAGAGGATAGCTAACCTACTTTTCAATCAGTTGCTTATGTCTTATCAATTTCTCATCGTTTCATCATTTTGTTTTTTGTATTTTATTTCCTGTTCTCATCACTTTTTATTTTGATGAGACTTTGATGAGCAGTTAATCTTTTTATTTTCAACAGCATAGTTTACTCATTCATCAGTTCATCAAAATTTTCCAATAAAAATTCCTTTTTCACGGTGTAAAAGCGACCTGTATCGGTTTCTCTTGTTATTTCTCCCCGGTTCCAGATCGCAAACTTTTCGTAGGTCAGCGAATTGGATTTTGGAGTAAGCTTCCATTCCTTTTTCAGCAAGTGTCGGATTTGTGTGAGGTCAGTTTTTACCCTTGTTTGGTTGACGGCAAACATGGCATCCTGGGGACAAAACTCAACTTCATCCAAATCATACTTCTCCATTACCATAAATAAAATAAAGGCCAGTTCTTTCTCTACCCGGCTTCTGTTATGCCGGATAAGGTTTTGTAAAGCGCGGGTTCTGATTTGAGAAGGAGTAAACCACATCCGGGTAATCCGAGGAGCTGAAAGTTCCCTGTTATTTAAAAAGAAAAGAAAGGCAGGAATTTCCTTAACCAGTTTATCTAATAGGTCAGTATCTTCAGTTTCAAACTTTGAAATCTTTCGTACCCAAAAACGTTCTTCGGCAGCATCGATTTTTATGAAATTATCTTCGTTATTACTGCATAGAATAAACTTTCCAAAGAATTCTACCTCGATTTTGTCTTTCCCTTTGGCTTCCATTTTATTGTGGTTGGTAGTGCAGAGGTATTTAATCCGCTCGGTCAGTTCTTCTTTATTAAAAAGAACTTCATCAATACAGATCAGAAGCTTATTTGCCCAGTCTGAATTAAACTGGCTTCCAAAACTATCGTTTGTCAGGTAGGTAAGGTTGTTTTCAAAAATTGCTTTGAGCCATTTCAGAAATGTACTTTTCCCGGTTGACCTTTCTTTTGACACAAGGCAAAGAATCGGAAGGATATGCACCGGCTTTTGATAAAGCAACTGCAAATAATCCAATCCCAGTTCGTATTGATTCCCGAAAATGTGTTTTACAAAAAGTGTTGAAACCTCAATTGATCCTTTCTTTGGTTTGTTACTCAAAGGTGAGTATTTGTTGTAGAATCCTGAGCAGACTTGTTTGAAATTGATATGATTGGGAATGCAGGTAAAACCATCATATTTCGGAATATCCGCCACATAAGTTTTTCCAAAATCCTGTTTTATGGTATCGATGTTCCATGGCACAAGAATTTCGTTAAAATCTCCTGAAAGGGTAGGAGCTTTAACTTTTTTGAAATAGGAAGTTCCAATACGGATATACGGCATATCACTCATTTCAAAATGTATTTGTGGTTATGCTTTTCTGTTTCTTGATAATGAGTTGTTGAATTCTTCCTCCGCTTCCACTTCTTCTCTGGAAATACCCATTAGCCAGAGATCTATGTCCTTTTTATAAAAGAACTTTTGCCGGATGTTGGCATTAGTGCCGGTGGGGATCAGCTTTTTACTGAGCAGTTTGTAAATTTTGCTTTTGGATAGCCCGGTGTACTGAGCCAGTTCTTCAACATTAAAAACGGTTTTGTTCTCTGCGAGAAGGGTTTTGATTTGTTTTAATTCGTTCAGTACTTGTGTGGAAATAAATGCTTGATTTTCCATAGGTGACATATTTTTAATGATTAATGACGCTTGATGCGTGAAAATTTCATCAGCAAATATGTGACTGTATGTGGCAGTAAATCAAGAGGGTAATTTGAATTACGGGCAAATTACGGGAGAAATACCATCTATCGAAAAAGTATATTCTGAAATTCCTTTAGATTTTCTGAAAATTCTGTTTCACTTTCATTCACAAACTCTGAAAACCGCGAGTTCAAACTCGCCCTTTTTACTTCTGATCCGTTCAATGTAAAAGTCGATTCAATGAATTTAAAGAGTTGCTCTTTACGCTCTTTTTTGAAATTTCTGATTCCGCCATTAATAAGCAAGTGAAGAATGCGAAGCAGCTTTTTATAATCAGCTGCAGTCCGATTATCAGAAACCAATTTAAAATCGATTTTATTATTTATTTCAAGTCCATTTAATACCAGGTTTATATTTTCCCGATCCTTTTCCGTGAATCCAAGGAGTGGTAGATGGATTCCGTTCAGATTACTTTTCAAAAATTGGAAACAACCGGATGGTACCTGTTTTGATAATCTGCGAGCTTCATTCAATGATCCGATAAAAAGTAAAGTCAAGAAAAGTACTGTTATGCTTATGGCAGAGTAGAGGATAACATGGATAAATGAAAATCCCATGCCCCAGAGTCCGAATAACAGAATCAGAAGACAAACAAACAGGATAAAAAGGATCGTTGTATTGTGGTTGCGTAATAATCTAATATTGAAGATCCACCGGAGTTTCTGGTTGAATCGAAATATGATTACTCCTGATTTCTTGATTATTGTTTCCATATTGGCTCATCTGTTAACAGGTTCCGGTAATCATCAACATTATTTTATTTTTTCAATAGTATTGATAATTAATCGATTAAAAGTAAATAATCTATCAGGTGCAATCAAATGAAAATCCGTGTTGGCGTAGATTTTACGCTCATTTGGCTGTATTTGGCTTTCGAAATGTTGAATAACATAGAATGACTCTATGTATCTGGTAATTTTTAGTGGTTTTTATTGGGTGATTTTGTTGTACCTATGTTGTACCCGTACAAATAAAAAAGGAGCTAAGCTTTCGTCTAACTCCTTGGTTTTCAGTGGTCGGGATGACAAGATTTGAACTTGCGACCCCTCGCCCCCCAGACGAGTGCGCTACCAGGCTGCGCCACATCCCGATTTTGTGCCTGCAAAAATAGTTGTTGAATCCGTATCTGCAAAACTTTTTTTCATTGCAATTCAAAATAGTTGAAAATAAATCGAATTTGTCTATCATATCTTCGCAAATATCGATTGAACTTATTGTTATGAAATAAAGATGTTTTGTACTTTTGTTCGACAAAAAAATTACAGATATGTTTAAATCGCTTGATATTAACGAAAACGAAAAATCTAAAGTTACGTCCTCTGGTGATGCCGAGCGCGTAAAATGTTTGATTATTGGCTCAGGCCCGGCCGGATATACCGCTGCTATTTACGCTGCCCGTGCCAACCTTAGTCCGGTAATGTACGAAGGATTGCAACCCGGAGGACAACTTACAACTACTACAGAAGTAGAAAATTACCCCGGTTACCCCGAGGGAGTTACAGGTCCGGTTATGATGGAAGATTTTAAAAAACAGGCGCAACGTTTTGGCGCCGATGTGCGTTGGGGAATGGCAACAAAAGTTGATTTTTCCGGAGACATTCATAAAGTTTGGATTGACGAAAGCAAACTTATTGAAGCTGAATCGGTGATAATTGCTACTGGTGCAACTGCCAAGTATTTGGGATTGGAAGATGAAAAGAAATATGCAGGGGGAGGGGTATCTGCCTGTGCAACCTGCGATGGTTTCTTTTACCGAGGAAAAGATGTAGCCGTAGTGGGAGGCGGCGATACTGCAGCAGAAGAAGCCATGTATCTGGCTGGATTGTGTAACAAAGTGTACATGATCGTAAGAAGGGATGTTTTACGTGCTTCACGGGTGATGGCCGAGAGAGCAAAGAAAACGCCAAATATTGAAATTTTGTGGCAACATCAAACAAAAGGTTTATATGGCGGGAACGGTGTTGTGGAAGGAGCTAAATTGGTGAAAAATTTAGGGAAACCGGATGAAGAAGATGTTGATATTAAAATCGACGGATTTTTCCTCGCGATAGGGCACAAACCCAATTCCGATATTTTTAACGACTATTTGGAAACGGATAACGTCGGATATATCAATACAATTCCGGGGACTTCACAAACCAAAGTGCCTGGAGTATTTGCCTGTGGAGACGTTCAGGACTCTCATTACAGACAAGCAGTTACTGCAGCCGGTTCCGGTTGTATGGCTGCTATCGATGCCGAAAGATATCTTTCCGAAAAGAACGGATAAGAAAAAATACTTAAGATAAAAGAAAGCGGGGCAGGAGAGTCCTGCTTTTTTGCATAGGGATGTTCATAAGTATCAAAACCTATTGACAATAAATACGATAGGTTTTGTTATTTTTAAGAAAAACCCCGAAAAAGGCCTGAATCGCCAAAAATCGGGGTAATTTTCAAAATCCTTAATTGTGAAAGTACAAAGAATTTATGAAACGCCCCTTGAAATTAATTTTAATTCACCACGTCAGGAATTTTCTCTTTACTGGAAATCATTTTTAACATCTGAAATTGGTAAACTCTATGTCTCCTTACCCTGGGATGATTTAGTCCGGCATTTTAAAATCAAAGAAAATAAGAAAGGACCTTCCCGTTTTTTTAGTCCCGGGGGAATGATTGCATTGATGTTCCTTAAGTCTTATGTGGGGTGTTCAGACCGAAAACTAATTGAGCACTTAAACGGCAATATCCACTTTCAGCTTTTTTGTGACATCTGGCTACAAGGTGAAAGGCTTACCAATTATAAAATTGTCAGCCAGATACGTACTTTTTTGTCATCAAGGTTAGCTATTAGTGAAGCTCAAAAAATATTGGCAAAACATTGGAAACCCTTTATTGAACATCCCAACATTATGCTTACCGATGCAACATGTTACGAAACTTCGATGCGTTACCCAACCAATATAAAACTACTGTGGGAAAGTGTAGACTGGTGTTACGGTCAATTGAAATTAAGCTGTAAGTATTTAAAGATACGAACACCCCGAACCAAATATCTCAAGCAAAAAGAAAGGTATAGTCACTACAGCCGAAAGCGCAGGAAATCGAAAAAGCAGCGTAGAATACTTACCCGGAGCCTGCTGCACTTACTGGGGAAATTATTGTTTTTACTGGAAGAAACCCAGCAGAACTATCTTTATGAATTTACCATGCCAGCCAGATATTATCGCCAAATCAAAATAATTACCACGGTATTATCTCAACAACAAGAAATTTTTGATACAGGTAAAAGTGTACCCGACCGTATAGTCAGCCTTTCAAAAGCTTATATCCGGCCAATTGTACGAGGAAAAGAAGTTAAACCTGTTGAATTTGGAGCCAAGGTAAATATGATACAATTTGGAGGGATTAATTTTATCGAGCACATAAGCTTCAGCGCTTTTCATGAGGGGATAAGGCTTAAGCAATCTGTGCGTTACGGTCGCCAGCTGGTAGGTAAACCAACACACCTTTCGGGCGATGATATTTATGCCACCAATGCCAACCGCACCTGGTGCAGGAAAGAGAATATCATCCATGGGTTTAAACGAAAAGGAAGGGCAGGAAAACATGAACAGCACCGGAAAATACTTCATTCTGTACTTCGTAAAGAAAGAGCCACGCGAATGGAAGGAAGCTTTGGAACAGAAAAAGAACACTACGGCTTAAAGAAAATAAGGGCCATGACCCGGAAAAATGAAGAACTCTGGATTTTCTTTGGTGTACATACAGCAAATGCAGTTAGGATAGCCCGAAAAATGGCGCTCCAAAAACAAGCTGCCTAAAATCAAATCAATTTATTCAAAATCTTTAGGCAAATGGGAAAACTATGCCCAATTCCGGCCTTTTTTCGTCATAAAATCAATCGACACAAAAAAAAGAGATTCTTTTATCAAAATCGGGAAAAAATATCAAGGAGATTTTACCCGATTTTGTCCGAATACCTTTACTGCTGAAGGTGCCTGCATAAAAAAAGGAGTCAGCAAACTCCTTCTTTTTTATCTTATCCAAATGAATTAACTCTATTTGTCAACTTCTACTTTTGCAAGATTTTCACTTTTATATTCTCCTGCGATTAATTTTTTGTGTAAATCCTTGAACGCATTCAATGTGTATTCAACATCTTCTAATGTATGCATCGCAGTAGGAATTAAACGCAAAAGTATTTCACCTTTAGGAATAACCGGGTAAACTACCATTGAACAGAAAATTCCATAGTTTTCGCGTAAATCGTAAACCATGTTAGTTGCTTCAGCCTCTCCTCCCTTCATGTAAACCGGAGTAACCTGAGTATTTGTTTTTCCTAAGTCAAAACCTGCTTCTTTTAATCCTTTTTGCAGCGTATTAACAACGGTCCATAATCCTTCACGCAATTCCGGCATTGTACGAATCATATCCAAACGTTTTAATGCGCCTATAGTCATTGCCATTGGTAAAGATTTTGCGAAGGTTTGGGAACGCATATTATAACGGAGGATATAGCAAATATCTGTTTCACAAGCGATAAAACCACCAATGCCAGCCATTGCTTTCGCGAACGTTCCAAAATAAAGGTCAATACCGTCCTGAACGCCAAAATGTTCACCTGAGCCTGCGCCTGTCGGTCCCATAGTTCCAAAACCGTGCGCATCGTCAACAAATAAGCGGAAGTTAAATTCTTCTTTAAGCGCGACAATTTCGTCAAGTTTTCCAACTTGTCCGGTCATCCCGAAAACGCCTTCTGTAATTACCAGAATTCCACCACCGGTTTCTGCTGCTATTTTAGTTGCAAAACCCAACATTTTACGGCATTTATCGATGTTGTTATGCGAATACACAAAACTTTTTCCGCCTTTTGCTTTATGTAGAAAAACGCCATCCATAATACAGGCGTGTGATTCCGAATCGTACACAATAACATCTTTTCGGCTGGCCAGCACATCGATTGCAGAAACCATTCCCTGGTATCCATAGTTAAGCAAAAATGCATCAGGCTTACCAACAAATTCCGCCAGTTCACGCTCCAACTGTTCATGTTTCGTTGTTTGTCCCGACATCATACGGGCTCCCATCGGATAAGCCATTCCATACTGCGCTGCAGCTTCTGCATCGGCTTTTCTAACCTCAGGATGGTTGGCAAGACCAAGGTAGTTGTTTAAACTCCAGGTTAATACCTCTTTTCCCCGGAATTTCATTCTGGCTGAAATTTCTCCTTCAAGTTTAGGAAATGCAAAGTATCCATGGATCTGATCCATCCATTTTCCGATATCACCTTTGTTTGTCCTGAATTTTTCAAATATATCCACGATGTAAAATTTAGTGATTGTTTTAAGATGCAAATGTAAACTTTTTTAAAAATTTGGCAAATGTGTTAAATTATACTAATGGATATCTAAATATGAAGTTAAGAATAGTAAATTCGTCGCCATATTAAATAAAAAAAATGTATAAAACTCAAAATGAACCCGATACAATAAAATATTGTTAACAGAGTTAGGTTAAAAATAACCTTTCATATAGTTCGATGTATCTAAAAAAAGTATATTTTTGCGCCATGATTATGAAAATGAAAAATTTAGGATTAATATTTATTCTTGTTTTAGTGCTCTTTACTACCGGATGTGGTGATTACAACAAGATTTTAAAGAGTACCGATTATGAATTCAAATACAAAAAAGCTATTGAATATTACGAAGATGGTGAGTATGTTAGAGCAGGAACATTGCTGCAGGAACTGGTTAATATTTACCGGGGAACTTCACGTGCTGATAAAATCTATTATTATTACGCCAAAAGTATGATTGGGCAGAAAGACTACCTGATGGCAGGGCACTACTTTAAAACACTGATAAAGGAATTTCCGACCAGTGAATATGTTGAAGAGGCCCAGTTTATGGTTGGTTATTGTGCCTATTTGCTTTCTCCAAAACCACGTTTGGATCAATCGGTAACTGCAGAAGCTATTGACGCTATGCAGTTGTATATAAACCTTTATCCTTTTAGTGACAGGGTTGATGAAGCAAATCGTTTAATTGATGAGCTGCAAAACAAGCTGGTTTATAAATCGTATCTGAACGCAAAATTGTATTACGATTTTGAAAACTATAAGGCAGCTGTTGTTGCTTTGTCAAACAGTTTGAAAGATTATCCGGACAGCAGGTACCGGGAAGAACTGATGTACATGTTGTTGAAATCGAAATATTTACTTGCAGTAAGGAGTGTTGCCGACAAACAGGAAGAACGTTTATCCAGCGCGTTAGACGAATATTTTACCTTTGTCGATGAATTTCCGGAAAGTGAACATAAAAAAGAGGTAGATAAATTTTATGAAACTACCGCCGAAATGTTGAATTATAAAGAACAGTCAAATACAAATTAAAATGGATTATAAAAAAACAAAAGCAGCTCCGTCTACTATTTCCCGCGATCTTGAAGTATTAACTCAGGAAACCGGAAATATTTACGAAACGGTTATGATTCTGGCCAAGCGGGCCAACCAGATTTCATCGGAGTTGAAAGAGGAATTAAATCAAAAACTACAGGAATTTGCTTCATACACTGATAACCTGGAAGAGATTTTTGAAAACCGGGAGCAGATTGAAATTTCCAAATTTTACGAACGTCTTCCAAAGCCAACTTTAATAGCTTTTGAAGAATTGAAAGACGGTGAAATATATCATCGTAATCCGGCCAGGGAGAGCAAAAAAGGTATTTAAATATTCCGGCCTATGAGGCTTGAAGGAAAAAAAATAATATTGGGTATTACCGGGAGTATAGCTGCTTATAAAGCAGCTATACTTTTACGTTTACTGGTGAAAGAAGGGGCCGAGGTTCAAATCGTAATTACTTCTGCCGGAAAAGAATTTATCACTCCGGTTACGCTGTCTGCGCTTTCCGGCAAACCTGTTATAAGTGAATTTTTCGGGGCCAACGACGGAACCTGGCACAGCCATGTCGATCTTGGACTTTGGGCCGACCTGATGATTATTGCTCCTGCCACAGCCTCAACCATCGGAAAAATGGCTCATGGAATTGCCGATAATATGCTGGTAACAACATACATGTCGGCTAAATGCCCGGTTATGGTTGCCCCGGCAATGGATTTGGATATGTTTTCGCATCCCTCAAATCAAAAGAATCTTGCAACATTAAAAAGTTACGGAAACAACATTATTGAGCCCGGAGAAGGATTTTTGGCAAGCGGACTTGAAGGTAAGGGGCGCATGGAAGAACCGGAAAAAATCCTTGAACTCGTTGCGGCTTTTTTCAGCAGAAAAAAAAAACTGCTGAATAAAACCTTTTTGGTTACTGCCGGGCCTACTTTCGAAAAAATAGATCCTGTACGTTTTATCGGAAATTATTCTTCAGGGAAAATGGGATATGCCATTGCTGAAGAACTTGCCGGCAGTGGAGCCAAAGTAATTTTGGTTTCAGGTCCGGTAAACCTCGAGGTTGCAAACAGCAACATAAGTCTGGTGTCGGTTGAATCGGCTGAAGAAATGTATTTGGAATGCCAAAAATATTTCAGTGTCACTGACGGAGCGGTTATGTGTGCTGCTGTAGCCGATTTTACTCCTTTGCAACCTGAAATAACCAAGACCAAAAGAGGAAAAAATAATTGGAATCTGGAATTAAAACCAACTGCAGACATCGCATTGTCACTGGGCGAAGTCAAAAAAAAGAATCAAGTACTGGCTGGATTCGCATTGGAAACAAACAATGAATTGGAAAACGCATCACAAAAACTTCATAAAAAAAACCTGGATTTTATCGTTTTAAATTCCTTAAATGATCCGGGGGCGGGTTTCCAAACCGATACAAATAAAATTACGATTATTGATAAAGACAATAATCATCAGAATTTTGAGTTAAAAAGTAAAAAGGAAGTGGCAGTTGATATTGTAAACAAGATAATTGATACTTTGAAGAATTAGTTTTGTTGCATATTATTTTTTATATTTTCGTATTTCAACCGACAAGATTTTTATGAAAAAGTTAACGATTTTAATTTCCATATTTTTCTTCATTTTGAGTTCTGTGTCAGCACAAGAGTTACGCTGTAACGTTACTGTGTCATCCCAAAAGATAAAAGGTGCCAACAAAAACCTTTTCCGAACGATGCAGTCAGACCTTTATGAGTTTATGAACAACCGGAAATGGACAGAACATGTGTATTCTTACGATGAAAAGATAAAATGTAATATTCTGATACGACTGGATGAACAGATTGCAGCGGATGAATTTAGAGGCTCCATTCAGGTTCAGTTAACCCGGCCGGTTTATAATTCAAGCTACGAAACAACCATCTTAAATATCAAAGACAATGATTTTCATTGCAGGTATGTAGAATATCAGCCTCTTGAATTCAATGAAACGTCAAACCGCGACAACCTCACAAATATTCTGGCATATTATGCCTATGTTATTCTGGGCTTTGATTATGATACCTTTTCTCCGATGGGAGGAACACAGTATTTTGAAAAAGCGCAGGCAATTGTTAATAACTCGCAAAATGCTGCTATGAAAGGCTGGAAAGCATTTGAAAGCGAAAGAAACCGGTACTGGCTGGTTGAAAATATGCTAAATAATTCATACCAGGATTATCGCAATTGTTTATACCAATATCATCGACAGGGATTGGATTTAATGTCAGAGCGGCCTGACGACGGTCGTTCAACAATTGCTAACGCACTCCGCGATATCCAGAAAGTATTCAGACGTCGGCCCAATACTTATATTGTACAGGCATTTTTTGATGCAAAAGCCGACGAGCTGGTCAATATTTTTTCCAAATCATATCCCGACGAACGAAACAGGGTAATGGCAATTTTAACAGAAGTTGACCCGGCTAACGGCAACAAATACGAGAAAATTGCTGAAAACGAGGGATTCTAGGTTTTATCTGTACCTGCAAATCTTTTTTCAACTGCATTCGCAAAAATATTTATTAACGGTAATTTAATTACTGTTGATTGATTTTTGGTATTTTTAGGGCATATTCGGCAATGTAAAAACGATACATTTATGCTCACAAAACTTACAATTTCCAATTACGCACTGATTCAGCAACTTACGGTTGAGTTTTCTTCCGGATTAAATACAATTACGGGTGAAACAGGTGCAGGAAAATCAATTATTTTGGGAGCGTTAGGGCTTATTTTAGGAAACAGGGCCGATTTATCTGTGTTGAAAAACAAGAATGAAAAATGTATTGTAGAAGGATTTTTTGAAGTCAAAAATTATGATTTACAGTCGTTTTTTGAAAAAAATGACCTGGATTACGACAATCAAACCATTTTACGAAGAGAAATAACGCCATCAGGAAAATCGCGGGCTTTTATTAACGACACGCCGGTAAAATTAAAAGCCATTGGCGAACTTGGCTTAAAACTGATTGATATTCATTCGCAGCACCAAAACCTTGAGCTCGTTAACCAAAAATTCCAGCTTAATTTTGTGGATGAAGTTTCCGGTTCGCTAAAAAAATTAGAAGAATATAAAACAGCTTTTAAACATTTCAACCAGCTTCAGAAAAAGTTAAAAGAGTTAAAAGAAAAAGCTGAAAATGCAAATGCCGAACTCGATTATTTTCAGTTTCAGTTTAATCAGCTTGAAGAGGCAAAACTCAGGGTGGGGGAGCAGGAAGAACTGGAAACAGAACTTGAAAAACTTACGCACGCCGAGGAGATAAAAAGCTCGTTTACAGAAGCACTTCAATTGATTGATAATGAGCAATTTTCAGCACTCAAAAATATAAAAGAAAGTACAAAAATTCTGCAAAGGATTCAGAACTATATCTCTAGTGCACCGGAGCTGCAAAACCGCTTACAAAGTACTTTCCTGGAGTTAAAAGATATTTGGGAAGAAATAGACGCTCTGGCTGAAAAAACAGAACACGAACCAGCTAAAATTGAGGAAATTAACGACCGTTTAAATCTCATATACAATCTTCAGCAAAAACACCATGTAGCAGGTATCGATGAACTGATGAAGTTAAAAAATGATTTTGAAAGCAAAATCATACAAGCGGTTGGCTTCGGTGATGAAATAAAAAATGCGGAAAATGAACTGGAAACTGTTTTAGGACAATTAAATAGTCTGGCAGCTGAACTTTCCACGATACGAAAAAAATCGTTTCCGGATATCGAAAAAGCTGTTATTATGGATCTGGAGCAATTGGGTATGCCAAAAGCAAAATTGCATGTTGCACACGAGGAGATGCATGATTACACAGCTTTAGGAAAAGATTCAATTTCATTTCTTTTTAGTGCAAACAGCGACTCACAACCTTCAGAAATTTCAAAAATTGCATCCGGAGGTGAAATGTCACGTTTGATGCTGGCCATAAAAAATCTGTTGCGAAAATCAAAAGAGCTTCCAACCATCATTTTTGACGAGATAGACTCCGGAATATCAGGTGAAGTGGCCATAAAAATGGGGAATATTTTAAAGTCTTTTTCAGCTTCCACCCAAATTATAAATATTACGCATCTGCCACAGATCGCAGCAAAAGGAGACAGTCATTTTGTAGTGTTTAAATATGAAGAGCAAGAAAAAACATACACATCAATTCGGAAAATTGAAAATAACGAGAGGGTAGAAGAGTTGGCTAAAATGGTAAGTGGGGAAGATATTACCGATAATACATTAAAAACAGCAAGGGAACTTTTGAAAAACTAGACTATAATCCTGTTTTACAGGCATTTTAAAATAAACAACATTAAATAACCAACTAATGAAAAATTTCAGTTTTGTATTTTTTATTGCTTTGGCTCTTTTGAGTTCATGCAATGCTCCGGAAAAAAAAGAAAAAAAGCAGCCTAATTTTATTGTTTTTATTGCCGATGACGCGGCCTGGAACGAATGTGCACCTTATGGTAACGAAGTTATTCGCACACCAAATATTAACAAGCTGGCTGAAGAAGGTCTGGTTTTCGATAATGCCTTTTTAACGGCCAGTTCGTGTAGTCCAAGCAGATGCAGTATCCTGACAGGGCGCTATCCGCACAGCACAGGAGCACCCGAATTACATATGCCCTTGCCTCATAACCAGGTATTGTTTGCCGGAGAATTGCAAAAAGCCGGATATTATACAGCCGTCGCCGGGAAATATCATATCGGAGATCCGCGCCCGGAGTTTGATACGATATACGGAGGCTCGCCAAGTGGCTGTGAATTCTGGGTTGAAGCGATGGAAAACAGGCCCAAAGATAAACCTTTCTTTATGTGGCTGGCGGCCATGGATCCACATCGTCCTTATAAACCAAATACCATTGCCAAACCACACGACCCAGCCAAAATTATTGTGCCGCCATATTTGCCTGACAACGATTCTACCAGAAAAGACCTTGCCCTGTACTACGATGAGATATCACGTCTGGACAGTTATTTGGGAAAAGTGATGCAGGTTTTAAAAGATCAGGGTGAAGACGAAAATACCTTGATTATTTATATGACCGACAACGGAAGGCCTTTTCCGCGGGCAAAAACCAGGCTCTACGACAGTGGTATAAAAACACCTTTTATTGTTCGCTGGCCCGCTAAAATTAAAAAGGGACGCACCGATGCCCTTGTAAGTTCAATTGATATTGCTCCTACCTTTTGTGAATTGGCCGGATTAAACAGTTCTCCTACTTTTCAGGGAGTATCTTTTGTTCCGGTTTTGAACGATTATTCGGCGACAGTCAGAGATTACATCGCCGGGGAACATAACTGGCATGATTATCAGTCATTTGAACGGGCAATCCGGAATACTGAGTTTCTTTATATCCGTAACACATTTCCTGAGCTTAACGCGTCGCCACCGGCTGATGCAGTCGGCAGTTTAACTTACCAGGAAATGATAAAAATGTACAACGCAGGCAAATTGAATGAAAATCAGCTGGACTGTTTTATCGCACCACGCCAGGTTGAAGAATTGTACGATGTGGCTAAAGATCCCTATCAGTTTAATAATTTAGCTGAAAATCCGGATTACGAAAAAACCTTAACCGAAATGAGAAACAAACTGGATGAATGGATAATTCAGTACAACGATACCATTCCTGAAAATCCTACACCAGACAAATTTGACCGCTGGACCGGGAAAAGATTGGTGGACTAATTATGATAAATAAGATTGACTGAAATATAGCTTAAGAGTATTTCAAAAATATTCGGCATTGAAAATCATTTTTAAAAACCAGTGTAGGAAAATTAAATTCAAGCTACACGATTACGATATATGTATAAGCTTTATATGATATGTACGATAGCTGCATAGCTATTTAATATGGTGTCACGAATGAGTCTCTGAGAAATACGAAGATTCGTCAACGCATCAATATAAAATAATTTTTAACGCGTTGAGAATCGCATGCAACTATTTTTTAGCACACTTATTCAGAATAGCAGAATTTAAAAAGCGTTGGCTGGTGCGATTTATTTACCCGAGTGGATTTAACGAGGGCAATCGAAGAACGAGTGCAGACATAATATTGAATTATAGGGCGAACCATGCCAGAAACTACTGTATACACTTTTACATAAAATCTTTGCCGATATATGACTTATCAGCCATATATCTGATTTTATATAAACCAGCAGAGCTGGGCGTAATTTGTGTAGAATTCCAGAATAAACAATTAAATACGTTTGTCCTATAATGTAGTGCATTATATTAACATTGCTTTGGCTACTGGAACATCAACATTAAATCACCACTAAACATCAATTTGAAAAATGATTTAAAAGCGCGTGGGCAAAAAGTTTTGGAACTGAAGTTTTCGCCAACGGAACACTTTTTTGCGGAGAGAAACGGAGTAAATGGGTGTGGAGTGTAGAAACTAAGCTTAAGCAAAATAATTGAATATTGAACGACACATAATATTTGGAATCAATTAAAATTAAATTTCTAAAGTACCTGTAATCATTTCTGATTTTGTAATTTTATGTTTTATAAAAATCAGGAACCAATAAATTGAACCTTAACAATGAAAAAAAGAAAGGTTATGAGAATTGATATTTTATCAAGAATTAATGATGAAAAAATTGGAGCACTTAATGTGCTAGCGGAAATATTAGTAAAGGATTACTTGCGCATTGCGAAGCATATCATTGATGATAATGAAATGCAAAGGAAAAAAGTAAAATCGTCGAAAACAGTATATTCCTTACTTAGAAATGACCTTAAACAAGGATGTACAATACCTCCCATCTTTCTGGCAGTAAGAAAGGAAGCCATTGATGAAAATGAAGATGAGTATCTTCAGAATATTACGGATGATGAAATTAAAGAATCTATTCGGGATAAGAAACTGATTATTTTGGATGGTCTTCAACGAACTCATCAAATGCTTGCACTGGAAGATGAATTAAAAAAGACAGGGGATAAAGAAGCTTTGGATAAATTTCACACCAGAAGGTTAAGAGTAGAATTGTATGTCGGAATAAATAAAATTGGCATTTTATATAGAATGTTAACTTTAAATACGGGACAAACACCCATGTCTATACGCCACCAAATTGAAATCTTGTATCAGGATTACATTACCGATACAAAAATTGAAGGTGTAGAATTATTAAGAGAAGTTGATGGACCTAAAACTATTGGAGTTGGCAGATACAAATTCAGTGATGTGGTAGATGGATTCCAATCTTACCTTGAAAAAAATGAGCTATCCTTTGACCGTGCGACATTATTAGATGACATAAAGAGTTTAGAAAAGTTATCTAAAAAAGGGCAAAAGGTTGAACTATTCCAGCAATTCTTAAAATCTTTCCACAAGTTTATGGAAAAGATTGAAGAGATTAGCGATGGTTGGGAATTTTCAAAGAGTGATTATACGGATGATTTTGTCCAACCCTTTGGAAGGAACATTGCAAATTTTTATTTAAGACCGCAAGTTATAACAGCTTTTGGTGCCATTGTAGGTGTTTTAGAGGAGAATGATGTTTTATCTGACTTTGATGAATTATGTGACAAGTTGGATGATTTGGTTATTGGTGGTGACATTTATGAGGTTTATTATGATTTTCTCAGTAATCTGGAACACATAAGAACAACCTCCAAAAAAATTGGTAACAGTCAAAGAAGATATTTTTACCATTTCTTTAAATCCTTGCTAAATATTAATGATGAAAGTAGTTTAAATGTTAGGAAAGCTGTAAAAAAGGCAAGACAAATGTATAACGTGGAATTCTTGTAATGGCTCTATTATTTAAAAAGTTGGGGGTTGGTGATATACAATTCGACAGCGTTCGTTTTAGTTCACAAACAAGTGATTTTACGTTGTCCAGCGTAGAATTTCCAGAAGATGAACTGAAATGTGAGTTTTGTTTTGAAAAAAACAATAATTACTCTTTTCTGAGAGATTCACATTTTATAATAAAACTTTTTAATAATCCTGATTTTGCCGCAAACGATATTTATCAAATTTTTGATAATGCTACAGAAAACGAAGGGAACCATGGTAGACTTGGTTACTTGATTCCATTACAATCATTGATAAATTCACAACATGATTATGGTGAAAACGAACACTTTTCTCTATACGCTTATCATTGTATAAGAAAACTTTTAAAGGGAGATGATGGTATCCCTTATAAAAAAATAGAAATTGTTCCAAATAGAAGAATTGACCTGGAATCACTTTATGGTGAAAATACACATGTCTTAATTCTTTATAAACCATATATTAGGATATGGGAAAATTTTCACAACCACAAGTTTAGATTAGATTCATTTCTACCATGTTTATGGTCTTTTGGTTATTTACAAATTCTTGAATCAAATTTTAATAAATTATATAAAGGTGAAAATCAACCAATTCATTCATCCAGACCGGAAGGTGGAAGGCTACACTTCGTCTCAACTTCTTCTGAATTACACAAAGACCCATATATTTTAAACTTATTTACTTCTTTTCTTTATTTCCAAGAACATGAGCTTGTAAGATTCCATTTATTATACCAAGTAATTGAATTATTGATTGAAAAAGTTTTTCAAGTTGATTTAAGTAGTATTATTTCCGATTTTAATAATAATTCAGATGACTTCTATGATATAAGAGAAAGGCTATCTAAAACGGCTAATGAAAAATCCAGGATAGATAAATTATTTAATTCTTTTTGTGGGATTCCAATTAACTATTTAAATGATTTACGACACAGTTGCAATGATTTCTTAACATCAGTAAAACCTGAATACGTGCAAGATACTCCCACAAAAGCATTATATAAAACAAGGTCGCTTGTTTTTCATAGCTTAAGAGCATTGCCTGTAAATTATGAAACTAACCTAAAAAATGTGAATCTACAATTGGAAAGACTTCTCATAAAAGCAATTCAGGATTTTAGTATTACATAGTCTTTAAGATGGATAAAATCTACAAATACGCACAGCATTTTGTTAAGCTTGAATTAATGAAAGCTCGCTTTGAAGTTTTTGAAAACGAAAGTGGGAGCAGGGGAGTGGATTTTATAATTAAATCAAAATCAGGGAAATATTATGAAATTTCATTGCATACATTAAATCTCGAAAATGTAGACAGAAGTATTAAAATTCCTCAAACAGATTGGAATTATGAATTGCCTGATAATCTATTGATTGCGTTAGTACTTTTTATGAAGAAAATGGAACCTGCGGTGTTTTTAATTCCATGTAAAGTATTAAAAGAACCAGATAATCGCTTCTTTTTCAATAATGAACAAGACGAACGTTTTAAGTATTTATCTAACTGGGAGATAAAAATATTTACCAACGGAATTAAAGAATTAAGCGAAAAATATGCATTGGTTAATACCGCTAATCAACTGGATTAAAAGCGCGTTGGACAGAAAATTTGGTGCGGGCTAGCGTTGGAATGTGCGTGGAAGCTTTAAATTTTCTTGATTCTTTTGTTTACTTTTCTTATCAAGAAGAAAAGTAAATGCCAGTCCGGCACAAGGACAAATAATTCTAAAATCATTGGAGAACCGAACAAAGCAAGTGTGCAACAATTTTTGTCTGCATATTATTATGTTAAATATAATAAATATTAAAAATTGTTGTACTGTTGCGACAATTCAGCACAAACATCAATTTGGAATGCTATACAGAAAAACTTTTTTAGGGAGGGATTTTGTATTTATAGATGTGCGGCTGGTGTGCGTTGGATAAGTGCGACAGCCGTGCGGCTATTTAATATAGTGTCGAATTATAGGAAAAACCATGCCAGGAAGCACGAAAAGTAAACTCACTGAGAATCGCTTAAAAATATTTTTTAGCACAGTTATTCAGAATAGCAGAATTTAAAAAAGCGTTGGCTGGTGCGATTTATTTACCTGAGCGATTAGGCGAAGGCAAACGAGGAACGAGTGCAGACATAATATTGAATTATAGGGAAAACATTTCGTGAATGTGCACAAATTACTTTTACATAAAATCGTACCGTTATCGGACTGCGTCGCGATAACTGATTCTATGTAAACCACGCTTAGCCGCGTGGACGTAATTTCACAAGATTTTGCTAAAGAACCCCTATTTTCAAAATTAATACGTTTGTCCTATAATTGATATTATGATAAATAATATATGTATTGAAAAAGGAGAGTTTATAGCTCTCCTTTAACGATATATTTATTGTCCTAATTTTTCCAACATCTCGTTGTACTTATCCATTTGTTTCATTCTGTAGTACAAGTTCTTTAATGATTCCAGTGTCATTATATCGTCAGGTTTTAATTCATTACACTTTTCCATATATGGTAAAGCTTTTTCCCACCAGATATCTGCTTTTTTGGTTTCCTCCAAATATCTTTCATTTTCGTTTGCTGGAACAGAATTGGCAATCTCAATCTGCTGAACACCTTTATTATAGTATAATGCACCTAAATTATAATATGCACCGTAATTTTCCGAATCAACTTCTATTGCTTTTTCATATGATTCTATTGCTTTTTCGTCATTTTCAAGCTTTTCGAACAAAGTTCCCTGTGCAAAATAAAATGTAGCATTATCGGGATCTTGTTCTATAGCCATTTCCAGGTATTTCATTGCATCTTCTGTTTTATCCTGGTCCAAATAAATCTGAATCATACTGGTAAGTACATTATTATCTTCCGGATATCTTTCAAAACCTTCCTGCAAAATTTCCAGGGCTCCCAATGTATCTTTTTTCATCTGGTACGCACTTGCAATTAAACTGTAAGTTCTTGCTCCGTTATAACCATACTCAGCGGCTTCTTTGTAGTATTTGATAGCCTTATCATATTGCTGTGCGTTGTAAGCAGCCAAACCTGTATTATAAATAATAACTGTATCTACTGTTTCAGGATTGTCTCCCTTAATCAATGGCATACTGTTTATTTCCAGAATTTGTTCAAAAGCATTCAAAGCTTTTTCATAATCTTCGCTGTTAAACCCTTCAACAGCCTGATTGGTAAGATCATTGGTTAACAGCGTAAGTTTTATCTTTAAACCATTGCCGAACCTTCCTTTTTCATCCAGCTCCAATGCTTTTTTGTACGACTCGAAAGCTGTAGCCAGTGGATTTTCTGCCAGTTTTTTTACATTTTCGTCTTCCGACTGATATATTGCCTGATATATTTCTCCTCTAACTTCCCATGTTTTCGGCCAGTCAATAGTTTTCTCCGATTTTTCATTCGAAGGATCTATTGTCTCCTTTATGGTTTCCAATGCTTTTTCTAAATTACCAGAGTCCTTAAAATTTTGGGCACTGGTCACTTTTCCTTTTTGTGCAAAGCTCACACCGGCAGCAAAAATAAAAGTTAGTAGAATTATTGTTCTTTTCATCACCTAAATTTTTATTGTTTTAATTTAAATTAATCTTTTACAAAAATATATGAATAATAAAATTATTCAAACTTAACGGTTAATTCTCTATAATTTATTTTCTTATTGTTAAGAATCAATCTCTTCACTATTTTCCTGATTGTCTTCTATTTCACTATCATTTTCAACTTCAGCCTCTTCCTCAATAGTAACTCTTGCAACGGAAGCAATCCTGTCTTCATTTTTCAAATTAATTACCCTCACTCCCTGCGTTGCTCTACCTAATACTGAAATAGAATCTACAGCCAAACGTATGGTTAACCCATATTGAGTAATTATCATCAAATCATTATCGTTTGAAACGCTTTTAATTGCAATTAAATCACCTGTTTTTTCAGTGATGTTTATTGTTTTAACACCTTTCCCTCCACGGTTAGTGATTCTGTAATCATCAATTTTAGAACGTTTTCCATATCCGTTTTCCGAAATAACAAGGATATCTTCATTTCCATTATTTACACAAACCATGCCAATCACCTCGTCGTTCGGGTTTCCCAGCGTAATACCCCTCACTCCGGAAGCTGTTCTCCCTATAGCACGGACAATACTTTCATTAAAACGAATAGCTTTACCGGAACGCACTGCAAGCATTATTTCACTTTCTCCGTTAGTAAGACGGGCTTCAAGCAGCTGGTCGCCGTCTTTGATAGTAATGGCATTAACACCATTCTGTCTTGGGCGCGAATATGCCTCGAGCGTTGTTTTCTTAATTATCCCCTTCTTCGTTGCCAGAATTATATAATTATTATTGATAAATTCTGAATCAGCTAAAGTTTTAACTTTTATAAAGGT
Source organism: Maribellus comscasis (assembly GCF_009762775.1). Classification (GTDB taxonomy): domain Bacteria; phylum Bacteroidota; class Bacteroidia; order Bacteroidales; family Prolixibacteraceae; genus Draconibacterium; species Draconibacterium comscasis. The sequence continues at coordinate 6,820,660 of NZ_CP046401.1, forward strand.
CAATACTTTATCGTCGGGTTCAATATTTAATATATTTTGAATTGCACGTCCTTTTGAAGATCGGGTTCCTTCAGGGATTTGATATACTTTAAGCCAGTAGCATTTTCCTTTTTCTGTAAAAAGCAACAAAGTATTATGCATCGATGCAATAAAAATGTGCTCAAGGAAATCTTCATCGCGGGTAGAGCCTCCTTTGGAACCAACTCCTCCCCTTCCCTGTGTGCGGAATTCAGTTAACGGAGTACGTTTAATATATCCCAGGTGCGAAATGGTAATAACCATATCATCATCTGCGTAAAAATCTTCGGGATTAAACTCTTCCGCATTTGGAACTACTTCTGTGCGTCTTTCATCACCATATTTCTTTTTTACCTCAAGCAATTCTTCTTTGATAATATCCATACGCAACGATTTATCAGCAAGAATTTCTTTGAGATGTTCGATTTGCTTCATGATATCTTCATATTCCGCACGGAGCTTATCCTGTTCCAGACCCGTTAATTGTCTCAATCGCATGTCAACAATCGCACGTGCCTGAATTTCAGTTAATTCAAACTTCTCTATTAATCGTTCCCTTGCTTCGTCGGGTGTTGCTGAAGATCGGATAATGGCAATAACTTCATCAATATTGTCACTGGCAATAATCAATCCCTGTAAAATATGCGCACGTTTTTCAGCCTGTTCCAGTTCGTACTGTGTTCGTCTGACAACAATTTCGTGGCGATGCTCCACAAAATGAAAAATTAAATCTTTTATGTTTAGCATCTTTGGCCGCCCATTTACCAGGGCAATGTTATTTACATTAAACGATGTTTGTAATTGTGTATATTTATACAATTTGTTTAACACCACATTGCTCATCGCGTCGCGTTTGATATCATAAACCACACGCATACCTTCTCTGCCCGACTCATCGTTAACATTTGAAATTCCCTCAATTTTCTTTTCGTTAACCAAATCGGCTGTTTTTTGAATCATCTCAGCACGGTTAACAAGATATGGAATTTCAGTAACGATTATTTTCTCGCGGCCGTTCTCGTTTTCGATATGTGCTTTTCCCCGGATTACAATCCGGCCTCTTCCGGTTTCATACGATTCTTTTACTCCCTGGTAGCCGTATATTATTCCACCTGTTGGAAAATCAGGCGCCTTAATAATTTCTATTATTTCGTCAATTGTAATTTCGTTGTTTTCTATAAATGCAATTGTAGCATCAATAGTATCTGAAAGATTGTGAGGTGGCATGTTTGTTGCCATCCCAACCGCAATTCCCGACGCACCATTAACGATAAGTTGCGGAATCCGGGTAGGCAAAACAGTAGGTTCATTTAATGATTCATCAAAATTAGGCTGAAAGTCCACTGTATTTTTATCCAAATCAGCCAGCGTTTCTTCAGCAATTCTTGCCATTCTTGCTTCAGTATAACGCATCGCTGCCGGACTATCACCATCAACAGAACCAAAGTTTCCCTGGCCATCAATCAACGGATATCTCAGCGACCAGTGCTGAGCCATACGTACCATTGTAAAATATACTGAAGAATCACCATGAGGGTGATATTTACCAAGAACTTCCCCAACAATTCTGGCAGATTTTTTATATGGACGATTGGAAAGTATTCCCAAATCATTCATTCCGTATAATACTCTTCGATGAACCGGTTTAAATCCATCCCTCACATCGGGTAACGCTCTTGAAACAATAACCGACATTGAATAATCAATATAGGCAGACTTCATCTGCTCCTCTATGTTTATTCTGATAATCTTTTCACCTTCAATCATTTATATCTCCTTTCAAAATAAATTACCAATAATTTAAAAGACCCACAAAAATAGTAAAAATCCACGGTATTCGGGCGTTTTTACTACTGTTTTGGTGGATAGTAACAAGAAGATATCAACAATTTAACTGTCAATAATTCAGCATTTCAATAATAGATTTAATAACTTATGACATTATCGCTAACTTTGCGGTTGATTTTTCAGTATTTTAGTAAGTCAACTTTTGGGAACAATTGTTGTTGATTAAATAAAAAATGATATTTGTATGGATTCACAATTTTCACCAAGGATTAAAGATATAATTGGATATAGCAGAGAAGAAGCCATTCGCTTGGGAAACGATTATATTGGTCAGGAGCATCTGTTTCTTGGAATTTTAAGAGACGGAGAAGGCACCGCAACTGATATTTTAGTGAATTTGGGCGTTGATTTGGGAGAGATTAAACAACTAATTGAGAAAAAAATACGGTCTGACAAAGAAATTAACCAGAAAGCAGATTTAGTTATGCTGAAGTCGGCCGAAAAATCATTAAAACTCATTTATTTGGAAGCGCGCTCATTTAAAAGCACAACGGCTAACAGCGGGCATTTGTTACTGGCCATTTTAAAAGATAATGAGAATATTGTCACTCAATTGCTGGTTGAGTTTGGTATCAATTATTATATCGTAAAATCACAACTGCAGGACTACAAAGGGCCGATCGCAAAATCGGATTTTCCTGAAAGTGATGATGATGACACAAACGAGCCTTTTTCAAAAGGTCCCGGAGGTTCCGGAGCAAAAAAGAGTACAACCTCAAAATCAGAAACACCCGTTTTGGATAATTTTGGCATTGATATTACCAAGCTGGCAGAGGAGAACAATCTTGACCCTATCGTTGGGCGTGAAAGGGAAATCGAGCGCCTGGCCCAGATTCTGAGCCGGAGAAAAAAGAATAATCCTATTCTTATCGGAGAACCTGGCGTAGGAAAATCTGCAATTGCAGAGGGATTAGCATTGCGTATTATCAGTAAAAAAGTTTCGCGAATACTATTTGATAAAAGAGTCGTAAGTTTGGATATCGCTTCAATTGTTGCGGGAACAAAATACAGGGGGCAGTTTGAGGAAAGAATGAAAGCGATTTTAAACGAGTTAACAAAAGTAAACAACGTAATTCTTTTTATCGATGAAATTCATACGATTGTAGGAGCCGGCGGTGCAACAGGTTCGCTTGATGCTGCCAACATGCTAAAACCGGCACTGGCACGCGGCGATATCCAATGTATCGGGGCAACAACGCTCGATGAGTATCGTCAACATATTGAAAAAGACGGTGCGCTTGAACGTCGTTTCCAAAAGGTGATGGTTGAACCTACGTCGATGGAAGAAACCGTCGAGATATTGAATAACATTAAAAGCAGATATGAAGATCACCACAATGTGAATTACACTGAGGAAGCATTGGATGCCTGTGTAAAACTTACTGCACGTTATATTTCCGACAGATATTTACCCGACAAAGCAATTGATGCATTGGATGAAGCAGGCTCAAGGGTACATATTTCAAATATCAACGTTCCGGATAATATTCTGAAGCTGGAAGAAAAGATAGAAAAGATAAAAGAAGACAAAATATTAGCTGTAAAAAGTCAGAATTTTGAATTGGCTGCTGACTTTAGAGATAAAGAAAAAAATTTCCTTCAGTTGCTTGAAAATGAAAAAGTAGCGTGGGAAAAGGAATTGGCAACACACCGTGAGACAGTTGACGAACACAAAGTTGCTGAAGTAGTTGCAATGATGTCGGGCGTTCCTGTTCAACGAATTGCACAGGCGGAAGGTAAACGGCTAATGAACATGGAAGCCGATTTGAAAAACAGAGTTATCGGACAGGATGAAGCGATTCAAAAAATTGTTCGGGCTATTCAGCGAAACAGGGCTGGATTAAAAGATCCAAACCGCCCCATCGGTTCATTTATCTTTTTGGGGCCAACAGGCGTAGGAAAAACGCAGTTGGCAAAGGTACTAACTACTTATTTGTTCGATAGTATCGACTCACTGATTCGGATTGACATGAGTGAATATATGGAGAAGTTTTCTGTATCCAGAATTGTTGGAGCGCCTCCGGGATACGTTGGGTATGAAGAAGGTGGTCAGCTAACTGAAAAAGTAAGAAGAAAACCTTATTCTGTTGTATTACTCGATGAAATTGAAAAAGCACATCCCGATGTATTTCATCTTTTACTTCAATTGCTTGATGAAGGAAGATTGACTGACAGCTTAGGAAGAAGTGTTGATTTTAGAAACACGATTATTATAATGACTTCGAACATTGGTACAAGACAACTCAAAGACTTTGGCCGCGGTGTTGGTTTTTCCACAAACCAATCTGCTGAAAAAGACAATGAAAACGCGAAGTATATTATTCAAAAAGCATTAAAGAAGGCATTCGCGCCTGAGTTTTTAAATCGGATAGATGATGTGATAATGTTCAACACCTTGGATAAGAAGCATATTCACAAAATTATCGATATTGAAATTAAAGACTTGTATAAACGTGTTGAATCGTTAAATTATAAATTAAAAATTTCTCCTGCTGCCAAAGACTTTATTGCTGAAAAAGGATTTGATCCGCAATTTGGAGCACGACCATTAAAAAGAGCAATCCAGAAATATCTGGAAGATGAAATGGCGGAGATTATTATTAAGGCATCAATTACAGAAGGAGATACAATTTCTGTTGGTTTTGACAAAAAGAACGAGAAATTGCTGATGCGAATTTTATCAAACAAAAAGGAACTAAGTAAGTAATATAAAGGCCTGATTTTTCAGGCTTTTTTTTGCCTTTTTACCGCGGGAACAGGCAACACTTTAATTCTTTCCCCACGTCAAGTCGAAATTGGTCTGCAAAGAAGACTGCTAACAACAATTTATTTTTTTTCGCCCGTGAACTTTTGTACCTTTTTAAACATTATAATCGACAGAAGTCGTTATCTAAATCAGTTAAAATGAAGAAATTTGCGATCGAATTTAAATGGGGAATCATTTTTACCGTAGTTTCTTTACTCTGGATGTTTTTGGAAAGACTTTTTGGGTGGCACACTACCCATATCGACAAACATGCTATTTACACCAACTTTTTTGCACTTCCTGCCATTTTGGTTTTTGTTTTTGCCTTGCTCGATAAACGAAAACATTTTTACAACAACAAAATGACTTGGATGCAGGGTTTTATTGCCGGATTGGTAGTTTCTATTTTTGTTGCTGTTTTAAGTCCGCTTGCACAATTTATTACCATTGAATGGATTACACCGGAATTTTTCACGAATGCACGTGAATATGCAGTTGGTGTCGGCAAAATGAGCGCTGAACAAGCTGCGGAATATTTCAATCTTACAAATTATATGATGCAAAGTGCATTCGGAGCTATTTTAATGGGCGCAATCACTTCAGCTATTGTGGCCTTGTTTGTGCGAAAAAAATAAACTGATGCCTTATGAAATATTATAAAACTGTTGATGAATATATTCTTAATACAGAGAATGGAAAAGAGATTCTGATAATTCTTCGCGAAATCTTAAAAGGAACCGAGCTGAAAGAAACGATAAAATGGGGCTCTCCTGTTTACACTGTTAACGGCAAAAACGTAGTTGGAATCGGGGCCTTTAAATCCTATGCAGGCATTTGGTTTTTTCAGGGAGCATTGTTAAAAAATGAAGAAGGTGTTTTGGTCAATGCGCAGGAAGGAACCACAAAGGCACTGAGACAGTGGAGATTCTCTGATGTGAATGAAATTGATGAAAAACTGGTTTTAAAATATGTAAATGAAGCTATCGAAAATCAGAAAAAAGGTAAAGAAATAAAAGCTGACAGAAAAAAAACTCTTGTTATTCCTGATGAGTTAAAAGAAGCATTTTTGAAAAACAAAGAACTGGAAATAGCTTTTAACGAATTCACAACAGGTAAGAAGCGGGAGTTTGCTGATTATATCTCACAGGCAAAACAAGAGGCAACCCGCTTAAAAAGAGTCGAAAAGATAAGACCTTTAATTCTCAAGAATATTGGACTAAATGACAAATACAGAAAATAATTTTGTTTAACTTATGAGTAAAAAATATAAACAAATTTGATTTTGATTCTGTTTATTATCAAAATAAACGTCGATGAATCAAAATATAGAAATCGTTGCTCATTCCGGTATTTACACACTTCTTGCGGAACAAATACTAAACGTTTCTATTCCGGAAGCCTGGGAATTCTTTTCATCCCCAAAGAACTTATCAAAAATAACACCACCTCAAATGGGATTTTATATCACTTCTGAAGAATTGAAACAAATGTTCGCGGGGCAAATTATCACCTATCAAATCAGAGTTTTTCCTTTTCTGAAAGCAAATTGGGTTACAGAAATAACACATGTAAAAGAACAATCTTATTTTGTTGATGAACAACGTTTTGGCCCTTACAAAATGTGGCACCATGAGCATCATTTTTCTGAAACAGAAGGAGGTGTAAAAATGATTGACAGGGTTACGTATAAAATTCCATTTGGATTTATTGGAAAAATTGCTCATTCCATTTTTATTAAAAGGAAACTAGAAGATATTTTTAGCTACAGAGCAAAAGTTCTGGACAGAAAATTTAGTGTTATGAATTTTAAATGAATTTTCGCTTAAGTTTTAACATTCGCAAATAAACCCTATTTTCACAGGAAAAAAGAGATATGAAGCTAAAAATATTGGTGCTCTTTACTTTTCTGTCCATTGTTTACAATGCGAAATCACAAGTAAATTCTTTACTCAATTTTGATAAACACAAGGCAGAATATTTATATCATTTTGCTTATGAATGTATTGATAAAGAATATCCCAACAAGCTTGGCCAGGTTTTAGGTGACGACAGTTACCTCTCCCCTCCCCGGGATCTTCATCCGGCTTTTTATGGTTGTTTCGACTGGCACTCATCGGTTCATGGACACTGGACTTTAGTAACAATTTTGAATCGGTTCCCCGATTTTGAGTATCGGGATGAAATATTAAAAAAATTTCAAAAAAATATTACCAAAGAAAATATTTTAACAGAGGTAGCTTATTTTAATGACGAGCACAATAAAGATTATGAAAGGACTTATGGCTGGGCCTGGCTCTTAAAACTCGACGAAGCTATTCTTGAATGGGACAATCCGGAGGCAAAAGAACTGCACGAAAACCTGTTTCCTCTGGTGCGTTTAATATCTGGAAAATTTTCTGAATTTCTCGATAAATTGATTTATCCGATTCGAATTGGAGAACACAGTAATATTGCTTTCGGAATGTCATTTGCTTACGATTATGCAAAAAAATACGACACTGAGCTGGCTTCAAAAATTGAACAAAAAGCCAGGGAATATTATATGAAAGACTGCGAATGTCCGCTTACCTGGGAGCCAGGTGGTTTCGATTTCCTATCACCTTGTTTACAAGAAGTTTCTTTAATGGAAAAAGTTTTATCAAAAGCTGAATTTGAAAAATGGTTAAAAGATTTTCTTCCCGGTTTTGAAAAAAATCCGGAGAAATACCTTGAAGTAGCTGTCGTAACCGATCGGAGCGACGGTAAACTGGCACATCTCGATGGACTAAATTTTAGCCGTGCCTGGTGTTTATTCGAAATCGGACATGCCTTGAATAATCAAAAAATGATTGATCTTGGAGAAAAACATTTCAACTACAGCTATGAAAAAATGGATTCCGGAGAATATGCAGGAGCTCACTGGCTGGCATCATTTGCAAGCTACGCACTTATCAAATACTCATTATAAAACTTTTACTGTGGTATTTGTTATTTAAAAAATTAAAATTTAATTCTGATGGATTTACATGTTGAAGGAAAAGTTTTTATGGTTGCCGCTTCCAGTAAAGGTTTAGGATTTGGAATAGCCAGGGAATTGGCTGTAAACGGAGCAGTTGTTTGTATTGCCAGCAGAACAAAAAATGATATTGAAAACGCTGCTGAAAAACTCAGAGCTGAGACCAGCAGTACCATTTATTCTTCAGTTGCCGATGTTTCAAACGCCCAATCGATTAAAAGTTGGGTTTCCGAAATAACAACAGCTTTTAAACGAATTGATGGTTTGGTGGTTAACGCTGGTGGCCCTCCTCCTGGTAAATTTGATGATTTTGAAGACAAAGACTGGGAGGCTGCATTTAATTTAACACTAATGAGCACCGTTCGGCTAATCAGGGGGGTACTTCCTGCAATGCGAAACAATGGAGGTGGTTCGATAGTAACCATCACTTCGCTGTCAGTGAAAGAGCCCATTAACCAACTTTTACTTTCCAATGTTTTTCGCTCGGGTGTTACAAGTTTGGTAAAAAGTTTGTCAAACGAACTGGCTTCTGAAAACATCAGGGTAAATAATCTTTTCCCTGGGAGAATTGATACCGATCGGGTAAAATCCCTGGATAAAAATCTGGCTGTAAAAGAAGGAACATCAGCAGATGCGATAAAATCAACATTTGAAAAAACAATCCCTTTGGGCCGTTACGGGACCATTGATGAGTTTGGAAAAGCCGGTGCATTTTTACTTTCACCTGCTGCTTCCTATATTACAGGTGCAAGTTTGGCTGTAGATGGAGGAATTATTAAAACAGTCTGGTAAAACTAAAATAAATGAAAATTAACCTCGCCCTATTTCTTTTTCTATTCGTTCATTTTGCAGCCGCTCAAAATCACCAGAAGCGGTTTGAAAGTATTGATGTTCAACACTATATTTTTGAAATTCAACTAAATGATACAACTGACCGAATTGAGGGGAAAGCCAATATCCTTGTTAAATTTTTAAAATCTTCTGAGAATTTGCAACTCGACTTAATTGGCTTAAACGACTCAACATCTGCGGGAATGAAAGTTAAGAATGTTGTGTTTGATGGTAAGCCGGTGAATTTTATTCATAAAAATGATAAGCTGAAAATTAATTTTGATCGAGAAATTGGCAGCGGAGAAACAGTTAATGTTGGTATAATTTATTTAGGTATTCCGGCCGACGGTTTAATAATATCGGAAAACAAATTTGGCGATCGTACATTCTTTGGTGATAACTGGCCTAACCGGGCAAGGTACTGGCTTCCTACGGTTGATCATCCTTCGGATAAAGCGACTCTCGATTTTTTGGTCTTTGCGCCCGAACACTACAAAGTGGTGTCAAACGGGCAATTGGAAAATGAACTCGATTTGGGAAACGGAATAAAATTCACCAACTGGAAAGAAAAAAAACCTATTTCTACCAAACTAATGGTTATTGGTGTCGCTCCTTTTATTGAAGCGGATTTGGGAAGATACAAAAATGCAGAAGTCAGTTGCTGGGTATTTCCCCAAAATGCCAAAGAAGGAATTTCAGATTTTGCATATGGATTGAGACCGCTCTCCTACTTTTCCCAAACTATTGGGGCATATTCATACGAAAAACTCGCACATGTACAATCTAAAACAAAATATGGCGGAATGGAAAATGCAAGCTGTATTTTTTATGCAGAACGTGCAATTTCCGGCAAACAAAAGATAGAAAGCCTTATTGCACACGAAACAGCTCACCAGTGGTTTGGAAATTCAGTGACTGAACAAAATTGGCACCATCTGTGGTTGAGCGAAGGATTTGCCACTTATTTAACCCACCGGTATGAAAAATTTTACTACGGCGACGAGGTTTTTAAAAGCGGATTAATTGATGACCGAAAACAAGTAATAGAGTATGCGCATAAAAAGATGGCTCCCGTTATTGATACAACAGTTACTGATTATTTGCAGCTATTAAATGCAAATTCCTATCAGAAAGCAAGTTGGTTTTTACATATGTTACGGAATAAAATCGGGGACAAAGTGTTTGCGCAAACCCTTCAGGAGTATTATCTGAACTTTCGGGATTCTACGGTGTTAACCGACGATTTTAAAGATATTACAGAAAAGAATTCAAAACAGGATCTTGATGAGTTTTTTCACCAATGGCTTTGGCAACCCGGACTTCCGGTTTTGAAATGGCAATGGAAACAAAAATCAAATGGTGAAATCAGGATTAAAATAACTCAGGTTCAAAAGAAAGTCCTGTTCCATTTTCCACTTGAAATAAAACTTCTGCCACAAAATGAAGAAAAAAGCCAGGTTAAAACACTGGAAGTTTCTGACAGAAAGACAAGTATTTCTATTGTTCCGAAAAGAAAAATAAAAGATATACAACTGGATCCGGATGTCAAATTACTTTTTGAATTAAATGAGTAACTAATCCAAAACCCCATAACTCCTGTTTGTGTCTATTGAAGATTTAATGTGTTTTCTTAAATTTAAACAAAAATTGAAGTGGAGAAAACCATTCTTTCTATTGATTGCGGAACGCAAAGTTTGCGTGCAATAATTTTTTCCATGAAAGGAGAAGTACTTGCAATACAAAAAATCCCGTTTGAGCCGTATACAAGTCCCAGAACAGGCTGGGCGGAACAAGATCCTGAAATATACTGGCAAACATTGAAAGTGGCATGCAACAAACTAAAAGAAGAAAATGCCGACTGTTTTTCAGGTATAGTTGGAGTTGGGGTTACTGCACTCCGCGACTCAATGGTAAACGTAAATAAAAATGGAGAAGCACTTCGTCCGCTTATGGTTTGGCTCGACCAACGAAAAGCAAAACCTGTTTTTAAGCCTGGATTGGGCTTAAAGTTATTGATAAAATTCATTGGGCTTGAAGATACATTAACAAAGGCTCAGCGTGAAGGAAAATGCAACTGGATTCGGCAGAATCAACCTGAGATATGGGAAAATACTTACAAATATTTGCAAGTTTCGGGATTTCTTCATTATCGGTTAACCGGCGAATTTAAAGACTCGGTAGCCTCACAAATCGGGCATATTCCTTTTGATTACAAAAAACAAAAATGGGGAAATCCCAAAAATCTGTTGGCATTTAGCACAAAACTTTACCCTGTTGAAAAAGAAAAGCTCCCCGAACTGCTACAACCTGGCAAAATCATCGGTAGTATTACCAAAAAAGCAAGTGAAGAAACCGGTCTTCCTGAGAATCTGCCAGTAATAGCGTGTGGCTCCGATAAAGGATGTGAAACACTGGGCATGGGCGTTACCAGCTCCAAACTGGGAAGCTTAAGTTTTGGAACAACAGCAACCATTCAAACTACTTCAGAGAGATATATTGAGCCGATAAAGTTTATGCCGGCATACCCTGCAACAATTCCGGGGCTTTTTAATCCTGAAGTGGAAATTTTCCGCGGTTTCTGGATGATTACATGGTTTAAGAATGAATTTGCGCAAAAGGAGGTTGAGCAGGCAAAGAAAAAAGGAATTTCAGAAGAAGAAGCATTAAATGATTTGTTAAGCCAGTCACCACCTGGTTCTATGGGACTGGTGGTACAACCATACTGGAGCCCGGGTTTATCTGAACCTGCTGCAAAAGGAGCAATGATTGGTTTTGGAGATGTACATAAAAAACCTCATGTTTACCGCGCTGTAATTGAGGGACTGGCATTCGCATTAAAAGAGGGAAAAGAGAAAATTGAAAGCGTTTCGAGGCAAAAAATTGAAAAACTGGCGGTTTCAGGCGGTGCCTCTCAAAGCAATGAAATCTGCCAGATAGCTGCTGATATTTTTGATCTTCCGATTGTACGCGGGCGAACATCAGAAACATCCGGTTTGGGAGCGGCTATTATTACAGCCTGGGGAACAGGAATTTACATTTCGTTGGAGGAAGCAATCAAAAACATGGTGAAATATAAAGATGAATTTCAACCCAATACAATACATGTTGAATTTTACCGCAAACTTTACAAAAAAGTATACAAAAAAATGTACAGGAAACTGGAACCTCTATACAGTGAAATCAGAGAAATAACAGGATATCCCGAATAAACAGCTTTGGGTTTATTCCAAACGCAAAAAAACGGAAAAATAGAAATTTCGAGGATCTCCCGGGTAGTAGTAACGTGCTAAATTACCACCAAATGCCGGCGCGTTAACGGCCAGCATAGCCGGGTAATTTAAATCAAAAATATTCTGAACTCCGCCCTTTAACTCAACCAGAATACTTTTTAATCTCCCTGCATATTTAATTTCTGCATTTGTAATTCCGTACGGATTGGTGAAATCGGAATTGGCATCGTTAACCGCCATCTCCCCGGTGTGACGATACCAAATATGCAATTTGAAATTTCTGGTCGGACTAAATACAGAATTTATCATCCATATATTTTTAGCTGTTCCGGGCAGCATTTTTCCGGAATAGTCAACATTGTTATCGATAAAATTGGTAAAATGATAATTTGCAAAAGTGGCATTGCCGCCCAGATTTAAATTCGGATAGTTTCCGGCCGGCAAAACCGACCATTTTGCTTCTGCCTCCAGTCCCGGATGCAGTGATTCTCCTGCGTTTACGCCAATGTAAGCATCTTCTCCCGTGCGTCGGGCTACAAGCAGATTATTAACATAAATACGGTAGTAGCTTAATGAAGCCTGCAACTGATCGGAAAACAATGTCCGGAAACCAGCTTCATAATTCCATCCATTTTCTGGCTTTATGTCCGGATTAATTTCACCCTCCGGAAGTAATGTCTCCTCAAAGGAGGGAGTTGAAAATCCGTTGCTTACGTTACCAAAAAATGACAGTCGGGGCATAAGTAAAATGTTAAATCCGAGACGCGGAGACAGAACCGGTTTATATGAATGTTTGCCGGATTGGTCACCATTTTCAATAAAATGGTCGGCATAATCAAACCGTGTTAGATTGCCGTTAATTCCTGCTGATATATACAACCGCTCCCAAAACCCGGATTCCATCTGGAAAAAAAGGTTTTCGTAGGAACGTTTTTCCTGATTGTCGGATAAAAAAACATTGGAATTTTCATTTGACAATGTCGACCAGTTATAGTTTTCTCTAAAAAATTCAAGCCCGGAAGTAAAAGTAATACTTGAATGTTCTCCTGAAATATTCTTCTGAATATAACCTCTCCATCCCAGATAATGGGATTGTTCATCGAGGGTATTAAATGGCCTCAATTCGTCAGCATCTCTGTAACTTCCAAAAGTAGCAAACGATATTTTTTCATCTCGCCTGGTATACACATTCAACGATATTCCAAATTGTCCGGAAACATAATCCTCATAACCTTTCACATTCTTCCAGTTTGAAGCTGCCTGTTCCGGGTGGTTTTCAAATGTGGGTAAATCAAGTGAACTTGGAATAAATGCTTTCATTTTTGTTGCCTTTAACAAAACCTGAAGATTAACATTGGTTGAAAAAGAATACTGCGAATGCAACAAGAGGTTTGTTCGCTTTGTGTTGTTGTTTTCGCGAAAACCATTGCTTTTCAAATAGGAACCCAAAGCGAAAATACTCGTTTTGTTTTGAATTACTCCGGTGGAGAGTGTACTTTTTATTGTATTAAAAGATGCCAGGGTAGTTTGAATCTCAGCAAAATCTCTGGCAACTGTTTTGGGATGAAAAAGAATTACCCCTCCTAAACCCGCTCCAAATAAGCTTGAAGAAGGCCCTTTGATAATTTCAACTCGTTTAATGGAAGAATTTTCAAGATCTTCCAATGTGGTTTCCCCGTCTCCCGAAGTTAATGGAATCTCACCAAGATAGGCCTTTATTTTATTGGTTGCATAAGGTGTTCGCGAACCGATTCCACGAATTGTTAAACGGTTTGTATTTAATGTACCATGGTGCATTAAAATTCCCGGAACCTGGTTCAAAGCTTCAACAGGAGTAAAAGCGTTTCCGGTCTCCAACTGCAAGGAAGAAATTAAATGAACCGGAGCTGGTGTATTTAACAAATTGTAAGGTGTGCGAAATGCCGTTACGGTTACTTCCCCTATTTTTTCTGAAAGTTCAGTACTATCCTGTTTAACCTGTTCTTTTTCGTTTTGAGCGGTTACCGGGTGTACGAAAAAATAAAGAAGAAGGGTCGACAAAAATAAGTTGGTATAATTAATTGTTTTTAGCATTTGTTTTGTCGCAATTTTATTTTCATCTGTTTTGATATATAAGTTGGGATATTTTCAAAAATAGCCATTTCATTTCGTTTTTTAATCAAACGGAACTATACTATTTATGTTTACTTTTTTCAAAATAAAATGAGTTTTATTGGATGTGAGTTTGTCCTCCAAAACAAAAGGTGATCAAAAAAGATTGTGTTTGCGCTTTTAAGAGTAATTCCACAAATAGAAATCAATATCAAAATAATTCAGGAATTTCTTTTGATGCAATTAATATTGAATGATAAAAAGAGTTATATCGTCGTTCTGTTTTTGCTCTCCCTTGTAATCTTCAAGCTTCTGTTCTATTTCTTTAACCAGTTCGTTTGGCGTTGTTGAGGTCGCTTCCCAGATAATTTTTTTTAACCCGTCCAAACCCAGTTGCGCATTCTTTTCGTTAAGTTGTTCGGTGATACCATCGCTATACAAAATAATTTTGTCGCCTTTGCTTATTTGAATTTTCCGGTCAGTGTATTCTTTATCTGGGTAAAGTCCGAGGGGCAAACCATGAGAATGATTCAATTCTGTAATTTGTCCATCCTGTTTTACAATTAACGTGGCCGTGTGTGCCGCATTGCTATAATTTAACAGTCCGGTTTTAACATTTAAAACGCCTACAAAAAGAGTAAGAAAGAATTGATGCTGATTATTTGTATAAATTTCACCACTCGCTTTTTTTACAATATTTCTGGCTCTTTTCACCGTTGTACTGCTTTTTATTATGGTTTGTGCAATACTCATAAAAATAGCAGCAGGAACACCTTTCCCGGAAACATCGCCAATCGTAAAAATCATATTTTCATCATCAATAAAAAAGTAATCAAACAGATCACCACTTACAATTCTCGCCGGTTTGTAAAGAGCAAATAAATCGACGTTATGTTTTTCAGAGAAGGAAGAATAATCTGTTTTTATTAAACTTTGCTGTATTTCTGACGCTTGTTCCAGGTCCTGTATTTGCCTGGCGCTTCTCTTTTTTTCCTGCGACTGAGAAATTCGGTAACTATCATACCAGTTCTTCAAATAATCGAGACTTTCAGATATTAATTTTACTTCATTTAGGGTGTTTATCGTTGTTTGTCCTGAAAGATTGCTAAATCTTTTAAGTTGTGTGGTCACTGTACTTAAAGGTTCTACCAATTTGCCTGTAATATAAGTTATTATAAAATATATAACCAAAATTCCGATTACAGAGAAAAAAAGCAGCTGCAGAAGCATCACATACAAAGGTTGAAACAGTTCACTATAAGGCAAAACAAAAACCAGTAACCAGCCGGTTTCTTTAACAGTTGTATAGTAAACCCAGGTTTTTTGGTAGTCCAGTAAATCTGAAAAAGCGGTAGTAATTCCTGTTAATTGGTTTGAAAGTATTTCTTTCACATCTACCTTTTCTTTATCGTATACCCGGTCAGAAAGTGTATATAAATTTCGATTTAAAATCCATTCTTTGTTTGGATGAGTAATGTAATCGCCCTGCTCCGAGGCTAAAAAAGCATAGCTATCTTTCACATCTCCTATTTCAGTTGCATTTATCAATTTGTTTAATTCCAGAAGTGATAATTCGCAAATAACTTCACCTCTTCTTTTAAGCACATTACTTTCATCATTGATTTCAATTGGCGACACATAGGATACAATAACAACATCAGTTTCAGGACAACGGAATGGTTTTGTCCAACCTGGCTTTTCCTGCATAATTACCTGGTGAATCGACTCTTTCTCAAACGCACAATGATAAAAAGGCTTATTTCCCTTTCTGAATGTAATGCTGTCTTTTTCCCGCGCAGAAACAAAATTATGATAGTTTTGGTTTGGTACGGTAGAATCAATATTTATATGTATAGCATTAATAAAAGGGTATTTGGCAATTATTGAATTAATAAAAAGATCCACATCGTTATGCAATCCATAATATAATATTTGCTCAGAAATATTACCGGCTATCTCGCGTGTGGAGACAACTTGTTTTTGAACCTGCATAATTATTTTCGAGCTTTCAACGATGGCCTGACTTTCAATGTTTTCTTTTAACAATTGCTTGTCAAAAACATACGAAACAGCTATAAAAGCTATAAAAACAATAATTACTGCAAACGAAACAAATATACTTAGTCTGTATGAAATTGATTTATTAATCATTCTCACTACAATTTACCGCTTTTTACAATTTAAGGAATATTTTTCAAAATAACACTTAATCCAAAAAGTTTAACCATTCACGTGTTCCTTTATACCGGCATGAAAGTGTAGCAATTTCGGAGGCTTTTTTCAATGCCTTTTCAAAGTTATTATATTGAACAAAATAATAGCAGAAAGCTCCGTGAAGAAAATCGCCTGCACCAAGGGTATCAATCACTTGATTACCTTCTACCGGTATTTTTTCATAAGTATTATTATTGTAAAGGAGTATCGGTTTTTCGCCTCTAGAAATTGCAAAGTATTTTACATTTTTTTCTTTTAAATAAGAAAGAACCTGTTGATTATTATTTGTGAATTGTGGATAAAAATTATTTGAACAAATGGCTATATCTGCAAAATTAAGAAGTTCCTCGTATTGAGGTTTCCAACTTCCACAGTCAAGAACTATCGGGATATTTCTTGCTTTAGCAATTTTTGCACATTCTATACCAACTTCAGGATAAAACCCATCAAACATTACTATATCAGGAAGTTCCGATTCAATTAAATATTCTGCAGCTATTTTTGGACAAATTGCTTTCGGATGATGGGTAAAAATATTACGATCTCCATTTTTTAAGGAGCTTACAACCAATGCAAGAATGGGGCTAAACTCCTCCCCCTCCATCAAATCAGTCAGGTTTACGTTTACCTGATGAAAATCGTTTTTTACAAAATCACAAAAAGGATTTTTCCCAACGGCTGAAATAAGGCTTGCGTTGCCATTCAGTTTGGCAAAAACAACGGCTGCATTTGTTGCCGGCCCACCAACCAGAATATCGGGAGGCTGAGATTTTAATTTAACATTTGACACAGGGAATTCTTCGACAAAATACTGAATATCAATAGTTGTTAAGCCAATGAAAAGTCCCCTGCTTTTTTTCATAAAACGGAAATCCTGCTATTTTTTATAATCAAAAAAATCGAAATCATCAGAATAAATATCCTGTACAATTTTTTTTGTCTCAGGTGTAAAGTATTCTTCCCATGATTTATGTTTTGATGCATTGGTAATTTTCAATTTGTAATTCCTCAGATTCATCATTTTACAAAATTCATCAAAATCTTTTTGAAGATTTTCCATGCGCAAAACTGTTTCTACTTCAGGATCTCCATTTTTGTTATAAATCCAAAATACTTGTGGCAAAAAATGAAGCTGTTTTTCTGAAGCTTTTTCCAGGCCATTTTTTACAAAATCGTCGAAATCGTTGTATCGGGCGACAAACTTTTCACGGTCGGCCAAATCGTCTTTGTGAGTGGTTTTTTCCATCAGATAATAATAGGACGAAACCAAACGATCGTAAGGATTACGGGAAATACAAAATGCGTGAATTTTTTGTTTGCCCCTGTGGGCTGCCAGCAACCTTTTATTTCTTCGCCTGATGTTATGTGTAATTACTTTTATACCTTCTTTTCGGCATAACGGACGAATACTGTTGCCGGCATTTTTGGGTATGTGTACAAAAAATATTTTTCTTTTTGAAGAAAACAGCATACTAGGTATTCATTGCACCGCAAACCTGAATAACCTGTCCGCTGACATAGGAAGATAAATCAGACGCAAGGAATGTTGCAACTCCTGCCACTTCTTCCGGAGTACCACCACGTTTTAACGGAATTGACGCTTCCCATGCTTTTCTGGCATCTTCCGGAATTTTACCTGTCATTTCAGTAATGATAAACCCAGGTGCGATTGCGTTGGAACGAATTCCCCGAGACCCTAATTCGCGGGCTACTGACTTGGTAAAACCAATAATTCCGGCTTTTGAAGCAGAGTAGTTGGCTTGTCCGGCATTTCCACTTACACCAACCACCGAACTTAAATTAATAATTGAGCCCGACCGTTGTTTTAACATCGTGCGCTGGGCTGCTTTTGTAAAATTAAATACCGATTTAAGATTTACATTAATTACGGCGTCCCATTGATCTTCTGTCATACGCATTAAAAGTGTATCCTTGGTAATACCTGCATTATTTACTAAAGCATCAATCCTTCCAAAGTCTTTTACAATTTCGCTAACAACTTTATCAGTTTCCTCAAACTTACTGGCATCCGAAGCATATCCTTTAGCCTGCACACCGAAGGCTTTTAGTTCTTCCTCGGTAGCTTTCATATTTTCGTCTTCAAACAAATCAGTAAAAGCAACATTACACCCTTCCTGTGCAAATTTTATTGCTATCGCTTTCCCAATCCCGCGTGAAGCGCCGGTAATTATAGCTGTTTTTCCTTCAAGTAACTTCATGATTTTTAATTTTAGTTGCGCAAATATAATTGTTCTTTGCTTTTATTAAAAAGTTGAACACTTTAAATCCTTCAAATACGGGTTGAAATCCTTGTGGCATATTTAAAGTTCAAACCAATAGTTGAAATATTCAAAACAATTCTTTCTCAAGCAGCGCCAAAATTTCTCCTGCTTTCCCTTGCAAATGAATATCGGTAACCTGCTCTGTAAATAGTGATTCTTCGGGGTTTATTTCAATAATGGTGGCCCCGTTTTGTTTGGCTGTTCTGGGAACATACGAGGCGGGAACTACTTCTCCGGTTGAACCGATTATAATACAGACATCAGCTTTTTCTGCATCGGCGAACGAATTCGAATATGCATCGTGAGGAATTCCTTCGCCAAAGAAAATAAAATCGGGTTTTAAAATTTGATTGTCGCTTTTACAACGTGGCGGAATATTTTTAAGATCATACTCGCTGGCATCATAAATTTTTGCACACTTCAAACACTTTAACTTTTTTGAGTTTCCATGAAATTCGTGTACTGTTTTGTTTCCGGCATCAAAGTGAAGATTATCGATATTCTGGGTAATTACAGAATTTAGCAATCCTTCCAGCTCCATTCGGGCAAGAACTTCGTGTGCCTTGTTTGGTTTCGCATAAGCAAAAAAGTCATAAAAAATTTCGCGAATATGTATCCAACATTCTTCTTCGTTGTTTAAATAATACCCCAAATCCAGAACTTCGGGATTGTATTTATTCCACAAGCCATGTTCCCCTCTAAAAGGGGGCACACCGCTTTCTACTGAAATGCCGGCGCCTGTAAAAGCGATCGTAAATTTCGATTCTTTTATTATTTCTGCCGATTCTTTTATAAGAAGATTCATTTTTAATCTGTTTTTTCCTGTTTAAAACTAATCAAAATAATGATTTATCTTTGCGGAAAGATTTTGAAAATGATAGATCAATCAACCATATGCGCTATTTCAAGCTCGCCCGGAACAGGAGCTATTGCGGTAATTCGCCTTTCAGGAAGTGAGGCGATAAGTATTACTGATAAAGTTTTTCAGAGTCCGAAAAAAGGCAAAAAACTAGTTGCCCAAAAGCCAAATACGATGCATTTTGGACAAATTGTATTTAAAGATGAAGTAGTTGACGAAGTTGTTGTTTGCCTGTTTCTTGAACCGCATTCTTTCACCGGCGAGAATATTGTTGAAATTTCCTGTCATGGCTCCACATTTATTCAACAAAAAATACTCGAAATCTTGGTTGAAAATGGTGCCCGGCTGGCACTGCCCGGCGAATTTACACAACGTGCTTTTTTGAATGGAAAAATGGATTTATCGCAAGCCGAAGCGGTGGCCGATGTAATTGCGTCGTCAAATGCTGCATCGCATAAACTGGCTTTAAACCAGATGCGGGGTGGTTTTTCCAAAGAAATTAATGAGCTGAGAAGTCAGCTTTTGCATTTTACAGCTATGGTTGAACTGGAACTGGATTTTAGTGAAGAAGATGTGGAGTTTGCCGACCGCACTGAACTAAAAAATCTGACAGAAAGAATAGAAAAGTTACTGCGAAAACTTAAAAACTCATTTCAACTGGGCAATGCCATAAAAAACGGAATTCCCGTGGCCATTATCGGAGAAACAAACGTTGGCAAATCAACGTTATTGAATGCGCTTTTAAATGAAGATAAGGCTATCGTTTCTGATATTCACGGAACCACGCGCGACGTAATTGAAGATGTTGTAAATATTCACGGCACAGCATTTCGTTTTTTTGATACCGCCGGAATCAGGGAAACAGAAGACCAGATTGAAAACCTTGGAATAGAACGCACCTACAGTAAACTGGAGCAGGCTACAGCTGTTTTGCTTGTGGTGGATACAAATAACCCCTACCCGATAGTTTTTGGGCGAATCAATAAAATCAGAGAGCGGGTTACCAACGGACAAACGTTAATAATTGTCGCAAATAAAATTGATACCGGGCAACGGGAAACCATACAGGAATTGGAGCTGCTGGATTTAACAGACGATGAAAAAATGGTTTTTATTGCGGCAAAAAATAAGGACAACCTCGATGAGTTGATTGATTTGATGATTCATTCCGTCAATATAGAAGCCGCCAGTCAGGAAGACATAATTGTAACCAACGCGCGCCACTACGAAATACTAAAGAATGCGCACGAAGCAATTCTTCGCGTTCTTCAGGGACTAGAGAACGGAATTACAGGCGACTTTCTGGCACAAGACATCCGGGAATGTTTACATTACTTAGGTGAAATTACCGGAGAAATATCTACCCATGAAGTGCTTGGCCATATTTTTAAAAATTTCTGTATCGGAAAGTAACAAGAGAAAACAAAAGAAACTAAATGACAATATATGAGATATTTACAATAAATATCACAAATCAAAATTTCCTATTATTTACTTTTTATATCTAATTTTTTGCTATATTTTTACAACTCAAAGCACTAAAGTTGTAAAAAATGAAAATAAAGCTACGACAAAGAAATTTAAAGGATGGAAGAATAAGCTTATTCCTTGAATATTACAAAGGTTACACTAAAGACAAGGATGGAAAGATAAAACACAACCGGGAATTTGAAAACCTGGAGATTTATCTAACCGATACCCCAAAAAATCAAAAACAAAAACAACAGAACAAGGAAAAGCTAATTCTTGCCGATAAAATTTTAACTCAGAGAAAAGCAGACTACAACGCCGGAAAGTTTGGCTTTCAAAATACTTCAAAAATCAATATAAACTTTATTGAGTATTTCAATAATATGACCGAAGAAAGATTTGAAAGCACCGGAAATTATGATAATTGGAGAAGCACATACAACCATTTGGTTAAATACTTTGGAGAAAACATCACATTTAAAAATTTTGATGGGGAAAAATTAAAATCATTCAAAAGTTATTTGGATTACACTGCGACAACCCCGCAAGGCAAACCTCTCTCAGCAAATACCAAACAATCCTACTTTTCAAAAGTTAAAGCGGCACTAAACCAAGCATTCAAAGAACGCATTATTTATGAAAATCCGGGAGATTTAGTTAAGGGGTTCCCAAAAGCAGAAGTAGAGAGACCATATCTCACTCAAAGTGAAGTACAAAAATTAGCCTTGGCAGAATGCAGGATTCCTGTTTTAAAAAAAGCCTTTCTATTTGCCTGTTTGACAGGACTCAGGTACTCAGATATAGAAAAACTTCTTTGGAAGGAAGTCCGAGAAAATGAGGATGAATTGAGGATAGTTTTCACACAAAAGAAAACCGATGGACTTGAATATTTATACATAAGTAAAAATGCCAGAGAAATTTTAGGTAAAAGAAAAGCACCTGATGATACGGTGTTTGATGGACTAAAATATTCTGCGCAAACTTCTAATATTTTAATGAAATGGGCTTATAAAGCTGGTGTACACAAAGAATTTACATTTCATTCGAGCCGACACACGAATGCAATTCTTATGCTTGAAAATGGAGCAGATATCTACACAGTTTCCAAAAGGCTTGGGCACAAAGAACTAAGAACAACCGAAATTTATGCTAAGATTGTTGACAAAAAACAAAAAGAAGCTGCCAGTATTATACCCCAGATAAATATATCGTTATGAGTAAGCCTGTTATAAACATCATCTTTATTGTAGCATTTGCATATCCGACATTGAGGTTCCTTTACAAATATTTAATTCTATTACTGTTTTCTGTAATTAAACGAGAAAAATTTGAATGGAATAAAGAAATTGATAAACCTCGAATTCTATTTTACATGGCTTTTTCTTTTTTAGCTGGGCTTTTGTGGTACATATTAGTTTTTCAAACTATACAACCTCTGGGCAAATTGCAAATTCTTTCAGATATTATACAAAGTATCTTTATCATAGGAGCGATACGCATAAGTCTGATTTTAAGTGAAACATGGACAAAGCGATTTGATGAGATATCAATCATTAGAGAAATTAAAAGCTTAGTTTCAACTCAATTACGCTGTATTATTGGAGATGACAACAAAATAAAAGAGTTGCACCATGCCCTAAATGATAATTATATAAACTGTACTTTCCCGTCGTTCTATGCCTTTATAAAACAAAAGCCTTTAGGAAAGCTTCCTAAAATAATTTGGATTGATTTTTTCAGGAATAAGGCCAACAGGCAAACACTTATAGAACTGGTTACAAATTTATTCCCCGGCCTTTATAAAAAAGACGGTTCATTAGATAGAATAACATTAGAAAGCGTTATTCATGATTATTTCTGCGAAGAAGATGGCTCTCCCATTATTCTGGGGAAAAAGCCTATTGATAAATTTATAGAAAAGACAACTGAACCAAAAGAGAAAATCAAGGCACTTATAAAAGGCGTTATATCAGCAAAATAAAAGCCATCCCCCATCTTAATACCCATTACGTCCCCCTTCTCCCCGTTGTTATATACTTTGCTATTCTTTTCCTTTGGTTCCAGATATCTAAAAAAGGAAAACGAAAGCTTTCGTTCATTATTCACTAAAAAAATAACAATGAACGAATTTAAAATTGCAGAAAAGCTTGACCGTATCGAGCGATTAATTATTTCGAACAAAAAGGTACTGACATTTGATGAAGCGTGTGAATACACAGGCCTGTCACGTTCCTATTTATACAAACTAACTTCTTCCGGGAGAATACCATTCTCTAAACCAAATGGAAAAATTATTTTCTTTGAAAAAGAAAAATTAGACAACTGGCTTCTTCAGAATAGTCATAAATCCGATGACGAAATAGAAGAGGAATCTCTTAGCTACATCATAAAAAAGAAAAAAGCGTAAAGCCCTACCCTTACGCTAAATCTCAATTGATTTTCCTAATTCAGAAAACCTGATGTGAAAGATACAGGTTTTCGACAAACTATTGAACAAATGGATTCAAAAGATAACTTATATGTCGTTGAAAATCCGAAAAAGAAAACAATCTTCGATTATACAGCAGAATATTTATTTGAGAAATACGACATCCGGTACAATGAAGTCTCGCATGATTATGAAATTTCATTGAAGGAAGAAAATAACTGGCATATACTTAACGTCAACTCGCTGATAATAGAATTGGCTAAGGTTAGTATTGATGTAACGCCCAAGAAGCTGGAAATATTTATTAAATCGGATTGGATTGAAAAGCATAACCCTATTCAAAATTATTTCAATTCGTTACCAATTTGGAACGGCATAGATTATATCAAGAAATACTGTTCTTATGTACCAACCTTTGAAGACGAAGCATTTTTATATCATTTTCGTAAATGGTTGGTTCGTACTGTAAGGTGTGCACTCGAACCAGAATATTTTAACAAACAGGCATTTATTATTAGCCATCGCGGACAAAGTTCCGGCAAATCGACTTGGTGCCGGTTTCTTTGCCCGCCAAGATTATCTGCTTACATGGCCGAGGATATAAGCAACGATAAAGATGCCAGAATCCAGCTAAGTCGGAATTTTCTGCTGAATCTGGATGAATTGGCCGTACTGAGCAGGAAAGACATAAACGCTCTAAAAGCCTTCTTTAGCAAAACCTTTATCAATGAGCGCTTGCCTTATGACCGCAAAAACACAACGTTGCCCCGGATTTGCTCATTTATTGGTTCTACAAATATGACCACATTCCTGAACGATGAAACAGGCTCTGTGAGGTGGCTGTGTTTTGAACTCCGTGACACAATAAATTTTGCCTACTCGAAAGAAACCGACATTGATAACATTTGGGTGCAAGCTTATCATTTGGCTTACAAAGAACCGGGGTTCAATCCAGAATTAACGGTAAATGATGTGAACGAAAATGAAGAGCGCAACAAGAAATATACCCGGTTAACAACAGAACAGGAACTCATTGCCAAGTACTTCGAAAAATCGCAAGACATGGCCGACTTCGTTACTGCCTCTGATGTGTTGAGTGTATTAGGCCCCCTAAATTTCAGGTTAAACCACATTAATATCGGGAAAGCTCTGTCAGGGTTCAACTTTCAACGAATTAAGCATCCCCGGAAACAAGTTTGGGGATATTTGGCAAAATCAAATTTCAATCAGGATTGAAATGTTTGTGTTCAAAAATACGATTTAAAGTTACCTACCTACCTTAATATACCGAGGGTGGCGTAAACAAAAGGGCTTCTACAGGTAAGAATATTACCATTCTTCTTACCTGAACCTTACCTAAGTTACCCAAAAGGTAAAACAGGTAAGTTAAAATAAGTGTCTACCTATGTTCTAACCGGCTGATTATCTACACAAAGGTAAGTAGGTAGGCAATTTTCAACATTTTAAAGTATTTGCCGATGAAAAAAGAAAAATTACAATGCGATACAGCGCGGGAGATTACGATAGTCGATTTTCTGAAAGAAAACGCAGTTTTACCCCAACGGGAGAACCACAAAGAAGCCTGGTTCCTTAGCCCGCTTCGGGAAGAAAAAGAAGCATCTTTTAAGGTTTCAAAGCTGCTAAACCGATGGTACGACCATGGGCTTGGCCGAGGCGGAAATATAATTGACCTGGTCATTGCAATGAACAACCAATGCAGTATCCGGGAATCACTTTCCATTCTAAACAAAATTGTACCATCTTTTTCTTTTCAGAAGCAAGAAATTCTTGCAGTTCCTGAAAAGCAAGGCGAAATCAAAATTCAAAGTGCCCGTAATTTACAGCACCCGGCATTGATTACTTATTTGAGAAGCCGCCGAATCAATCCTTCAGTTGCAACCCAATATGCAAAAGAAGTACATTATTCTTTCAGGAGCCGTACCTATTTTGCCATTGGATTAGAAAATATTTCCGGAGGCTGGGAACTCCGAAATCCGTATTTCAAAAATGCAGCTTCGCCTAAAGACTTTTCTTATTTCAATACCGGGAAAGAAATGCTGAGTATAACGGAAGGCATGTTTGACTTTTTCAGTTTGTTGATGCTTTATCCGCGCTTACCACACAAGTCGGATTTTCTGATTTTGAACTCGGTTTCTTTTATTAACCGGATTCAAAAAGTTGCACTGCCATATTCAAAAATTGGTCTTTACCTTGACAATGACCCGGCAGGGAGAAAAGCAGCAAAACGGTTACTGGCCAACCTGTCGAACAGTGTCGATATGTCTGCCCTTTATGAGGAAAAAAAAGATTTAAACCAGCTATTGACCGCTCCAATCCAACGACAGCGGAGGCCTGTGCGGTAAGCTATTTCAAGAGGTGTCAATGTTGCACAATTGACCTCTTGCTTTGCTCCTAAACTCGCAAAGGGAGGAAAATCAAAGATTTTCCTGGCAGCCATTTTAACGGATAAATGATAAAATTATGAAAACAAAATATATTTCATTCAGGGTAAGCAATATTGAAAAGAAGGCAATAACAATAGCTGCAAAAGAAACCGGGCTAAACACCAGTGAATTTGCAAGGCGTGCTGCCCTGAACATGAAAGTTACCCTACGGTTTTCACCGGAAGAAATGGAGATTTATAAGAACCTGCATGTTTTCCACCGGAATTTTAAAGCGATAAGTAACCTAGTTAAAAGCGATTATTTCAGGAAGAATGATACTATCCTCCTGGAATTGGAAGAAATGATAAAACAGATAAAAACCCACCTTGAAAAGTTTGAACAATGATTGGAAAAGCCAAAAGCATATCACACATTTCTAATGCCGTAAACTATGCAAAAAACAAGAAAGGGGCATTGGAAATCAACCGGCACAATGTTGCGGGCGAAACAGGAACAGAAATCGCACAGGAATTTCGGGTATTTCAAAACCTGAATGCCCGATGTGAAAGAAATTCGTTTTCCATCGTGCTTAGCCCTGCTATCCCGGATGGACAGAAACTTACAAACGGGGATTTTGTTCAGCTTGCCAATGATTTTTTGTTAAAGATGAACCTGAAAGAAAATCAACATATTACATTCCTGCATTCTGACAAAAACCACAAGCACCTGCACATTTTTGTTAACCGGATTGATTTTAACGGGAAAGCATATAAGGACAACTACATCAGCAAAAAAGCCCAACGAATTGCAGAAAGCATTGCCAAAGACTGGAAATTTACCACAGCAAAAGAAGTTCAGCAACAAAAAGAAGACCTGTTATCCCGTCAGGTTATAGACGCACACGAAAAAGCTTTGCAACAAAAACCACGGAACATTTTTGAATATGCAGAACTGATGAAACCGTATGGTATAAACACACAATTAAAGCAGGCTTCCGACGGGAAAGTTGTTGGCATAAAATTCCTGATTAATGAAAATTCAATTAAAGCCAGTTCAGTACATCGTTCGTTCAGTGCAGCAAACCTACAGAAATTAATACTGCAAAGCTTACAAGCATACAATACCCATAAAAGAAATCAACAATACAATTCGAATAAAAAACAAAGGTTTAGGTTATGAGAAAAAATTTATCGCAACAGAAATTATTGGAAATATTAATAGTTGAAATTGAAATACTTCAACAAAACAGCAAGAACATTAAAGAGGTTGCCCCGGAAATTGCCCGGCAACTGCATGAGCTAAAAAATACCAAATTAAAGTTTGACCTAAATACAGACAAGCTGGAAGAATTACTCGAAGATCATAAACAAAAACTACAGAAAAGTGTGGTTATACCAAGGTGGTTTTTATGGTTGATTGCTAGTGTTTTATTGGCATCTATTGCTAATTGGTTTGTTTAGATTACCTAAACTAAATTTATTTTTACATCTTTTTATTGTAACTGCTTTAGGATAGATTACATTATTCACCTTTTTTCATTTTACCATGCGTCTAATAATTAAACCATCAAAATTTTCATCTTGGCTGTTGTGCCACTCTAACCAAATATAAAGTATTATTTGTAGTGTAACTTATTTTGCTTACTCGTAACGCAACGCTTGAACTGGGTTTCTTGTAGCTGCTTTCCAGCTTTGCCAGCTTACTGTTAGTAATGCGATTCCCAATGTCAACAAACCGGCCAATGCAAAAATCCACCAGCTTAAAGTGGTTTTGTAGGCAAAATTTTCGAGCCATTTATTCATGGCATACCAGGCAATGGGGCAGGCAACTACAAAAGCAATGGCTACCCATTTTACAAAGTCACGGTTTAGCATAGCAAGTATTTCTGAGATTTTTGCGCCGTTTACTTTTCTGATGCCAATTTCTTTTATTCTTGTTTCAGAAAGGAAAACGGCCAAACCAAAAATTCCCATACAAGCAATTAAAATGGCAATACATGAGAAAATAAATATGATTCGACTAAATCTGGATTCCTTCTGGTATAATTGGTTATAAAAATCGTCGTAGAAAAAATATTCAAACGGGCTGCCCGGAACAAAATTATTCCATTGTTCCCCGACAAATGAAACGGTTTTTGTTACACTACGCGTGTCCAGTTTTAAAGTAAGATAATTGCTACCTTCTTCGTTTATGTATAAAAATAATGGTTCTACATTTTCATGCAACGATTTGAAATTGAAATTGTGTACAATACCGGTGATGTGTCCCTCTTTCCCGTTTCGGCAGGCAAAAATTTTTCCAATGGGTTGTTCCCAACCTAATTTTTTTACTGCAGCCTCGTTCAGCAGATATTGTGTTCCGTTATAGGGGCACGCATCGTCGCCTGGCAGATAACCAGCCTTCATTTGTACTCCGTAAGTTTTAATAAAGTCTTTATCGATTTCCAAATAAGTCATGGTTTCAGAACTTTGTTCGGTTTTTCCTTCATAATCGATTGAAGTGACCCAAAGAAGTTTTCCGGGAAGATCGGAAGTTATGCTGGCAGATAAAATATTTGGATTGGTAAGCAGATCCTGTTTAAACGGTTGTATTCTTGTGCGAAGATCCTGGTCATTGATCGGAATAGTCAGCAACTGTTCTTTTGAAAATCCCAAATTTTTGTTTTTAAGCAAGTTCATTTGGCGAGTTACAAAAAATGTTGCTGTAATGAGGATTATAGAAACGGTAAACTGGGCGAATACCATTACCCCGTGCATCCCAATATTTCTTTCATTTTTTATTCCGTTTTTTTTCAGTGAGGCCACCGGTTTTAAACGTGCCGCGAGCCATCCTGAAGAAAGGCCTGTTGTTAATACAATAAATAAAAAAATCAGGGTTAATTTCAGATAAAAACGAAAGTCCAGGTTACCCAAATTAAGTTCAGCACCAACCAAATGTGTAAACCTGGGGAGCGATAGCCAGACAACAACGGAAGAAATCAAAACTGAGAACATCGTAAGAACAAATGCATTTGACAAAAACAGGCGGATTAGCTGTGTGGGCCCTGCTCCCATTACTTTTCGAACCCCTAGTTCTGTTGAACGTTTTTTATTTAACGAAAATGAAAGATTGATATAATTGATACAAGCAATAATAAGAATAAGTATAGCAATAGCGCCAAAAATAAATACAGTGCGGATGTCACCATTAGGCTGATACTCTCCTCCTTTGTTTGAATAAAGGTGGATTGATGTAAGCGATTGAACATGAAATGATACCCCAAAATCTGCTCCTCCGTAATAATCAGTCGCTATTTTACTAATAGCATTTTCAAATCGATCTCTGTCTATCCCTGAATAAGCAAGCAGGTATGTAAAAACAGAAGTGTTCATTTGATTGGTCAGGAAATCGTCTCCGAAAAAGGCTCTGGAAGTGGGCATGGAAACAATCATTTCACACGGAAGATGTGAGTTTCCAGGAACGTCATTAATAATACCGCTCACTGTTAAATCTGCTTCCCGGTTATAACTGATGGTTTTCCCCATTGGATTCTCATTTCCAAAATATTTTTCAGCAATGGATTTTGAGAGTACAACCGAATTAGGGGTTTCCAGAACAGTTTGAGGATCTCCTATGAGAAGAGGAAAAGTATATACATCAAATATTGATGCATCCGCTAAAACAATATTTTCTTCAAAAAAACTATTTTTGCCATAGCTCACTAACCCTTTCGCCACTCTGGCAATTCTGACCGTATTTTCTATCTCCGGAAATTTATCCTTGAGAAAAGCCCCCAAAGGTGTTGGTGTCTTAACCCAGTCTTGTGATTTTCCTTCCCGGACAAACGTATTGTATACACGGTAAACTCTGTCAGCATTTTTATTGTACCGGTCAAAATTTAGCTCGTTTTGTACATAAACAAGAATGAGGCATACAGCTACAATGGCCAGGCTTAGCCCAAACAGATTGACCAGCGAAAACAATCTTTGTTTCCGGAAATTACGTAATGCAAAAAGAAAATCATATTTTATCATACCCTTTAATTTTTAATTATTCATACCTGAGTGCTTCTACAGGGTTTCTGGTTGCAGCCCGCCAGCTTTGCCAGCTAACAGTTAGCAACGCAATTCCCAAAGCCAATATGCCGGCTAAAGCAAAAATCCACCAGCTTAAGCCGGTTTTGTATGCAAAATTTTCGAGTAACTTATTCATTACAAACCAGCTTAGAGGCACAGCCAGTCCAAAGGCAGTAACAATAAGTGCAACGTAATTTTTGTTTAACAACATTAATATTTCGCTAATAGTTGCACCGTTTACTTTTCTCACACCAATTTCTTTTACCCGGTTATCAATGGAGAACTTACTAAGCCCAAGTAATCCGAGTAAAGCAATAAGAATGGTTACTACAGAAAAAAACTGAACTAATCTCTGAATGCTTAATTCAATACGGTAAGCCTGATCAAACTGCTGGTCGAGAAACGAATATTCAAAAAGGGAATTGGGAACAACATTCTCCCATTTTTCGGCTATTTCTTTGATTGTTTCTGAAATGTTAGTGCCGCTGGTTTTTACAAGCAGGTAGTTAAAATACCCGTCCCACGATTTGTTGGTTATTATCAACGGTAGTATGGAACTCCGCAGTGAGGCAAAGTTAAAATCTTTCACGACACCAATAATTGGGTGAACGCCGCCCCGGCGTATGGTTTTACCAATCGGATCATCCCATCCCATCTTTTTTACCAGGGCTTCGTTTACCAGATAGGCATTATCATCGGTTCCCATTTCCTGTGAAAAATTCTCCCCTTTTGTTACGGAAATATTTAACATGGACAAAAAATCTTCATCTACATCAATTACGTTTATCAGTTCCGGAGTTGCTTTTCCTTCAGGGAAATACCCGTTACTCGTTAGTCCATCGTATGGAACTTCCGAAACGGCACAGCTGTTTTTAACTCCACTGATTTTTGCTATCTCCTGTTTTAGTAGATCAGCCTTTTTACGGAGCTCTGATGTTTGTAAAGGAAGTATCAATACATTTTCTTTATCGTATCCTGAATTAAACCCTTGCATAAAACGGATTTGCTTTTGCAGGGTAAGCGTGGCAACAATAAGCAGGATGGAGATAAAAAACTGGAAAACCACCAACCCGTTTTTTAACGTTTTTCCTGATTTTCCAACCGCAACATTGTTTTTTATAATTTTTGAAGGCTGAACTGATGAAATAAAAAGCGAAGGAAAAAATGCAGACAACAGCGTAACAATCAAAATAGTACAAACAATAAGCAGGGCATAAGCAAAACCTGATTCAGCTATAGTTGGAATGGGTTTCCCGGCCAGTTGCTCAAACCAGGGATGGAATAAACTGACAAGGGCGAGTGCAATCAGTATGGAAACAGAAATTAAAACAGCTATTTCAGTTAACAAGTATTTTATTGTCCGGGATCGGCTGGCGCCATGTATTTTTACCAGCCCCATTGTTTTTAATTGTTTCCCCGCGTTGGCAATAAATAAATTAATAAAGTTGATAATTACTACAACAAGCAACATTAATGCAATCATTGAAAAAGTAAGTATGCTTGTTCTCAGCCAACCCGAATCTGCATTATGGTGTAAATGAATATCAGGCAAGGGCTGAAAATAAATTTCATCTTTAATGTTAACCTTTTCATAATCCTTGTTTATGTATTTCCACATGAAAGTGTCGGCTTTCGCACTTAATGTAGTAATGTCGGTCCCCGAAACCAGTTTTATATAATGGATGTACTGGTTGCCACCGTTCCAGCCCATATACACATTTTTCTGTTTGTACCTTGTGCTGAACGAAATAAGCATGTTAAACCTAACATCTGTATTCTTGGGAGGATCTGCAGCGACTCCGGTAATGGTATAGTTCTGATCATTGAGAATCAGTTGTTTTCCAACCGGGTCGTGGTTTCCAAACAGGCTTTCCGCCAGTTTTTCAGTCACCACTAGCGAATACGGATTCTCCAATGCTTTTTGCGGATCGCCTTCTTTTAGGTTAAAGGAGAATAGTTGAAAAAAACCGGAACTCGCATACCGATAGTGTTCAATTTTGAATGGAGAATTGTTATAATAAAAAATATCGCTTTTCGGATAAGAAATGGTAGCATATTGCTCTACACCGGGGAAATCCTGCTTTAGTGCAGTTCCCATTTCTGAAGTATACACATACGTTTCATCTTCGAATTTATCCTTTTGATAACTTTTAACGGCTACCCTGAAAATCCGGTCCTTATCTTTCTGAAACGAATCGTAACTATATTCATTAAGCAAATACTGAATAAGAAAAAAAGTAACACACAAGCCCAGTGAAAACCCTATGATATTTATAAAGGTTATGCTAAACGATTTCTTTAAACTTTTTAAAACAAATTTGATGTTCCACATATCATTATACTTTTATTTTTTTCTATTCCGATGCTCGTATCTTTTTTGTCCCAGATTAAAGTAAAAACCAAAATGATGCTTTGGTCGGGATCTCCGCTCTCCTCTATTCATATCGGAGAGCCTCAACAGGATTCCGCGTAGCCGCCCTCCAACTTTGCCAGCTTACGGCTAGCAACGCAATTCCCAAAGCCAGCAAACCGGCCAGCGCAAAAATCCACCAGCTTAAAGTGGTTTTGTAAGCAAAATTTTCAAGCCATTTTTGCATTATACCCCAGGCAACCGGAGTAGCGACAACAAATGCAATAAGTACCCAACGAATAAATCCTTTGTTTAGCAATGATATCACTTCGCTTACTTTTGCTCCATTTACTTTTCTGATTCCAATTTCCTTGGTCCGGTTAATAATAAAATGTGATGCCAGGCCATAAAGCCCCAGACAAGAGATCAAAATTGCCACAAGGGTTAGCCAGGAAAATACGGTCATATCTTTTTCATTTTGCCGGTACAATCCGGCCATATGCTGATCCATAAACCGGAAATCAAAGGGTTCATCAGGAAATAGATTCTCCCATTTTTTCTGAATTACCTTGACGTTCTTGAGTTCCGCTCTTAAAAAAACATAGGAAGGTTGCCCTTCAAGTAGCTCAAATTTTAAAGGTTCAATGGGGTTATTTAGTGCATCAAAATGAAAATCCTTAACTACTCCAATTATCTTTTGTGGAGGAGTTTCATCCAATATTTTCCCAACCGGATTACTCCACCCCATAGCTTTTACATATGCCTGGTTGATAATAACAGATTTATCCTTATCATTGGAATTAGTTCGTGAAAAATTACGGCCTTCAACCATTTCAATGCCAAACAAATCAATATAATTCTCATCAATTTGTGGTTGATTCAATACAAACTGTACATCATCACCATTGTCGTCTTTAACCGCCATAATTGCTTTCATCCAGTTGGAAGTTGATCCAAGATTGGTTCCACCTCCTCCAAATGCCATCGATTTCACCTCAGGCAATGCCGAAAACTCCTGTCGTATAACTTCCTTCCCCGGAAATTTTTCAGGTTCAGGAGGAATTGAAACGGCCATAAGCTGCTCTTTGTTAAACCCAAGCTCTGCATTCTTCATAAACCGAATCTGGCTCCATATCATAAATAATCCGGCAATCATAACAATGGCAACCGCATTTTGAAAAGTAACCAGTGTTTTACCGAATAAACCAAATCCTTGTTTTTTAACGGAGGAGACTTTGGTGGTTTTAAATGCAGGATACAAACCTACCATTACACCAAAAGCAACAAAAAAACCAACGATTGGAATAGCTATCCTAATAACAGAAGACAGATCGAAATTTTTCTCAAACAATTGATTAAACATCGGGAAAAGCAAAGAAGCCAGTCCGATTGAAATAACAGCCGCAAAAAAAACGTTCAGAACCGATTCGCTGATGATATGATAATAAATCCATCTTTTTCCACATCCGATGGTTTTACGAATGTTAAATTCATGTTCCCTCTTTTCCAGTTGTGCCAACGTCAAATTATTGTAATTGATTCCGGCAATAATGAGTATTAATAAAGCAACCACAGAAAAGGCGTAAACGGTTGTTTTGTTTCCTTTAGGCGAATCAGCAAGTAAAGAATTATCAAAATGAATACTTTGCAGCGGCTGCAGATGATGAACCAATTTAAAACCACCAATTTCTTTTAACAGATCAGCATATTTTTCATCTGTTAATTTTTCAATTTTACGTTTTAGCCCGGTAACATTAGCACTTGTCATTTTAAAGTAGACAAAGTACTCGCCCCAGTCAACAAGTTCGCCGATACCGTCAAAATCCGAAGGGATAAGAGCAGAAAACCGCAGGTCGGTATTCGTGGGTAAATCTTTTATTACACCGGTAATCTGGTAGTCTTTTTTGTCGATGGTAACTTTCTGCCCCAATGGAGATAAATCACCCAAAATATTTTTGGCAAGTTTTTCTGTTAAAACAATTGTATTGGGTGATTTTAAAAATTCAGACGGATTTCCCATTAATGCAGGATAGGCAAATAGCTTAAAAATGGAAGGCGTAGCAGCTCTTACATTAATATTTTTATATTCATTTTCTCCAAACTTAAGCGTGGCACCTCCTTCCGTCTCAACGCAGGTAAAATCTTCAATTTCCGGGCAACTGTTTTTTAGTATTTGGGCAAAAGGAGGATTTGCCAATGCCATGTCAGTGGTTTGTCCGGAGGGTGAAGTTAACGAAGTTGTAAGCCGGAAAATCCGGTTGGCATCAGGATGATAATTGTCATACGTAACTTCATTTTCAACATAAAGTGAAACAAAAATAAAGATTATCATAGCTACCGACAGGCCAACCAAGTTCAGGAAAAAATCAAGTTTATTTTTCCTGACAACACGTAAAATATTATTTATGAATGTATTCATCTCCAGATATTTATTTTATAATTATACTTTAAACTTCAATACTCAAGTCCTACTCATAACGTAGTGCCTCTATCCCGAGCAATCGGGATTTCAGCCTTACTCATAGCGTAAGGCTTCAACCGGGTTTCTCGTGGCAGCCCGCCAGCTTTGCCAGCTCACAGTTAACAAAGCAATTCCCAACGCCAGCAAACCGGCAAGTGCAAATATCCACCAACTCAAACTCGTCTTGAAGGCAAAGTTT
This sequence comes from Maribellus comscasis, assembly GCF_009762775.1. Taxonomy (GTDB): domain Bacteria; phylum Bacteroidota; class Bacteroidia; order Bacteroidales; family Prolixibacteraceae; genus Draconibacterium; species Draconibacterium comscasis. The sequence goes on from NZ_CP046401.1 coordinate 6,855,121, forward strand.
TCGAGCCACTTATTCATGGCGTAATATGCAATTGGCGTAGCAATAATAAATGCAATTATTAGCCACTTTACAAAATCTATATTGAGCAAAGCCAATACCTCTGAAATGCTGGCGCCGTTTACTTTACGGATACCTACCTCTTTGGTGCGGCGTTGTACTGAAAATGCAATATGAGAAAACAACCCGAAGCATGAAAGCAAAACTGCAACAAGACAAAAGGCAGCGATAATTTTTGAAAGGCGTTCTTCTCCCCCGTACATGGCATCAAATTTATCGGCAACGGTAAACAACTCAAAGGGTTTTCCTCCTGATATTTCCCCCCATTCACTTTTGATAATCGGTAACGCTTTTGCCTCGTATCCCGGCTTCACGCGAAAGACCATGTATTCAGGATAAGCATTTTTCTTATACCTGTAAATCATTGGTGGAATTGCCTGTGCCAGTGAATTTATATTTACATCTTTCAAAACACCAATAACCGGCACTTTATAATCCTTTGAAAAAATGGCCATTTGTTTGTTTTCTATCGACTTCCATCCCAGTTTCTTTTTTAAAGTTTCATTAATTAAAATGCCCTCTGCGTCTGAGGCCAGTTCTTTAGAAAAATTGCGTCCTTCTACCACTGGTTGTTCCATCACACCTGCATAGTTCTCATCTATCCCAACAGATATGGTCGTATAAGAGTTAAAATTTTCAGGGTTAAATACAGTGAACCCGTTTTTGTAAACTGTTCCGGGAATGGCTTCTGTAGCTGCAATACCTTTAATGCCATTTTGAATTCCCCGCTTTTGTATTTCCTGCTCCAGTATCGGTGCTTTCTCTTTAATATTATTAGTTTCCCCGTTTAGCTGACTTATATTAACTGCAATCAGTCCATTTTTATTGAACCCCAAATCATGGTTTTTCATAAACGAAATTTGCTTAAAAACAAACAGCGAGGCTATAATAAGCATTGTAGCAATTGAAAGCTGCGCTACAACCAATGATTTACGAAATACGTTTCCTGATGGATTGTATCCCTTTTTTCCTGACAGTAATTCTACAGGTCTTGGACGGGAAATTACCATAGCCGGATACAAACCGGACAATAACCCTGAAATGAGTATGATTCCCAACAGAATAAACCAGACCGATGGATTGGAAAATAAATCGTAACCTTTCATTAATGCCAGCTTTTGAAAGGGGGGAATGAGAAGCCTGGTTAATAATAATGCTATTCCCATTGCAACAACCGTTTTAAAAAAAGTTACGATAAGAAATTCTGTTGCCAGACTCCGATGCGATGCTCCCAACACCTTGTATATTCCGGTTTCTTTTACATTCTTCTCTGTTTGACTAATAGACAGATTGACAAAATTGATACAGGCAATAACAATTATAAATCCAGCTATAACACCCAATACCCAAATCAGAACAAATGAAACCGGAGTCGATATCGGATTTTCAATATCTGTACGAAAATGAGAGCCTTTTAAGGGAATAAGTTGAAAATCATAACGCCCGTCAATATATGGTGCTTTATGTCTTTCAAGAATGGTATTTATTTTTTGTTCCATATCTTCTTCTTGTCCCGTGTTTTTCATTTTGGCAAGAATGTGATAGCCTCCCCACCACCATAATTCTTGCCAGTTGGCTTGATTCATCGATTCCCAGGGAAGATACATTTCGAAATCAAAATCGCTGTTTACCGCAGGATTTTGAATTATCCCCTCAACTGTAAAAATCTTCTCTCCTCCATAATTTTCAACTGTAAACATTTTGCCCATTGGATTTTCCTGCCCAAACAATTTTTGCGCACACGCCCGGGTAAGTACCGAACTTCCTGGTTCAGACAAAACTGTTTCTGAACCAACCAAAAATTTTGTCCCTAACACATCAAAAATATTAGCATCGGCAACAGCAGCCCTGATACTAAACTTGGTCTCGCCACTGGTAACCGGATAGGAATAAGATGATAGCGCGGCAATCTCGCCAACCCCGGGATAATCATCACGGATTGCCTGTGCCAAAGGCAAAGGAGTGCCAAACGACAAACTTCCGTTGTTCCTGTCCTTTTCAACAACACGGTAAATTTTTTCTTTTTCAGGAATGTGATTGTCAAAGGAAAGATGATATTGCAGATACAAAATTATCAACAAACTCATTGCCATACCAATAGATAAGCCGGCAATATTTAGCAAGCCATATCCTCCTTCTTTTTTGAAAGAATGTTTTAAATGCTTAAAAATATTCATCATGGTAATAAAAGATTTTATTCCCTTAAAAATTACTCATATCTGAGTGCTTCAACCGGGTTCCTTGTTGCAGCCCGCCAACTTTGCCAGCTAACGGTTAGTAATGCAATACCAAGTGCCATCACTCCGGCAAGTAAAAATCCACCAGCTTAAATTGGTTTTGCAAGCAAAATATTAGATCCTTTTTCATAACTATCTATGTAACACCCAAAACATTAATGTTTTATCAATAAAAATGCCTTTTTACTAAACTACTGAATTACAAAATCTTATAAAAGTATTAATATGAACAAGTGTCAACTTATTTTACACCGGGTGTATAATTTTTAGTCAGGTTATAAATCATCAGACATTGAAAGATAAATAATATTTTGTGAGGCTACTGATTATATGTTAAAACCAATCATTTAGGAAAAACTTGTGAATTTGACAAAAACAATTTAGTTCAATTAATTAATTCCATAATAAGTTGAACAAAGTTTTTTATCTTTACTGCCCTATACAAATGCCCCTACCTTGGGTTATTGACAAAAAAATTAAGTACAGAATTATGACTAAAGCTGACATTATAAATAAGATAGCCTCCGAAACTGATATTAATAAATTACAGATAAGTAAAACCATTGAGGCGTTTATGGATATCACAAAAGATTCTCTGGGTAAAGGTGAAAATATCTATTTGAGAGGATTTGGGACGTTTGAAATTAAGAAGCGTGCAGAAAAGAAAGCAAGGAACATTTCAAAAAATATTACGATGGTAATTCCGGCCCACAATATTCCTTTCTTTAAACCCAGTAGGCATTTCATTGAAAAAAGTAAAAAACAGTAACAAATTAAATTGATTTTACTTTTAAAAATAATCCACAATCATTAATTAAAATACATTTCGAATGCCCTTGGTTCCGTAGAATTTTTTTCTCCAAAATTGAAGGAAGTCTTAAGTGTAAAGACAATTAATTTTATTACAGGAATATGCTTTTTTTGTTCTCTTTTTAACATTTAAGTTTGTTTATACAGCAAAGTTTCAACAGAATTTCTTGTAGAGCCCACCAGCTTTTACGTAGCTTCAAAACTCTTTCATATTCCTTTTAAGAAGAATAACTAAAATATTGACGAAGTTTTTTATTGTATTAAACAAAAATGTTATAAAAGTATTGTACGAAAATCAGGAATTGAGGGGCTTCACCCCTTTCACAAAATATCAACATTTTCGAAAACCCGCCAATATCAATACTCAATCTTCTTTTGAAGATGTTGATTTAATAACGATATTTGTGACAGAATTATGGTTAAATTAAAAGAAACACTTCTACGTCCGAAAGGGAGACGATTAGAGTTCAAGGCGACAATGCCGACCAATGCTGAATTGGCCAAAACTATTGTTAATTTCGTCAATATTCAGGAGATGCGATCGACATTTCTTGAAAGAATCTTTATTTTTAAGTAAAATTCTTAATTTTCTAAATCTTCTTAGGGATTAAGCTTAAAAGGCTTTACAGAATATAATTGAACCCAGAGTAGAAAAGAAAACAGAACTCATGATTGAAGATAAAAACAAAGATTACAAAAGTCTTCGCAAAGTTACGGGCAGGTCAGCCGATTTAAAAAAGCTGGCCGAAACCTGTGTTTGTTTTGCCAATGCCCAGGGAGGTGAAATTATCATCGGTATCGAAGATAAAGAGGATTTTCCCCCGGCCGGACAAAAAATAGAACAAACAGTGGTAAACGATGTTGTAAAAAAACTTCGTGGCTTAACGGACGGAGTTGGCATTGTTAATCCCGAAATAATTACGCATGATAATGGAGGAGAATATTTTATTTTACGCATTCTACCATCAACACGTACCATTGCAACCACTTCATCCGGCAAGGTTTTTATCCGAATCTCCGATAACTGTTTCCCGGTTGGCAACGAAGAACTAACCGACCTGGCAGCAGAAAAAACAGCGTTCCAGTGGGAGCTTATCACTGCACGGAAAATTACGCTGAACCAAGCAGAGCAGGATAAAATAACTTCACTTGTTGCCAATTTAAAAGCCTCTGATAAAGTTTCCGATTTTATAAAAAGCAAAAGCGTAGAAGAGATACTTGAATATTATCAGTTACTTTCAGACGAAGGTTATTTGACTAATCTTGGAGTCTTGTGGCTTGGAAAACCACAACAAAGGGCTGGTCTGAGCTATCCTGTTACCGTTCAATATATTGTCTATAATGAGAAAGAGGAGAAAATAAGGAAAAAGGAATGGCATTTTCATTTACACAATCCCATGGAACTGCTATTGGAGATTGAAAAGGAAGCTATTGAATTGACTTATAGTACCGAGCTCCCCGATGGGCTTTTTCGTAAGACAATCCGTCAATATGCACCCGAAGTTATCAGGGAATTGTTGATTAATGCCATCGCCCATAAAAAATATACCATTTCAGGCGATATTTTTATCGAGGTCTTTCACGACAAGATGACCATAACCAGTCCGGGTGGATTCCCGCTTGGCATAACAAAAAATAATATTCTGCACGAAAGACACAGAAGAAACCCGCATTTAATTCAACTGTTAAGCCATTTAAAATTAATGGAAGGCGAAGGTTCCGGCTACGACCTGGTTTTTGAAAAACTGAGCCGAGATGCCAAACCTCTCCCTGAAATAGAAAATGAATATACCAAGGTTGCTGTAACTGTCTATGCCGGTTCGGTTAATCCTGATGTGATTTCAATACTGGATTACATCGATAAACATTTCCGGCTAACGCAAAAAGAATATATTACACTTGGGATAGTTGCTACCGAGAAAAAGATACTTTCTACTCAGCTTTCCGGGAAATTACAATTGAACCAGGAAGATAAAATGCGTTCCTGGATAGGCTCATTAATCGATAAAGGGATCCTGGTTAGCCAGGGTATAAAAAAAGGAACGGAATACCTTTTAAACCCGGCATTGTTTGCCCAGGCAAAATTGGATATTACACCATCGTTAAAGACTTTAGAACCGTATAAAATTGAAGCATTAATTATTGAAGATTTGAAATACAACGGCAAAAGTAAATTATCGGAAATTCAGGAACGGTTGAAAGAAATTCCAAAATCAGATATTCAAAAAGCCGTTTACAGGATGGTTGAAAGTGAAGATTTAATAACAGAAGGAGCCAAAAGAAACAGGACTTATAACTTGTTCAAAAAAAAATAAACAAAAAATAAAACAAAAAATAAAACAATATTAACTACTAACATACAACACATTACGTTATTTTTGCATCGTGTAAACAAATAAATAAAACAGACTTAATCAGATTAAATAATTCCCCCCCTACCATAAAAATTGGCAACATTTCTGAAAGACAAGCCCCTGAGAGGATTAAAAACTTCAGGTATAAGCTGCTAATTTCCAAATTGTATAAATTAGTTTTTGTCTCCAATTTCAGTAATTGATGGTTCGGAATAATATCTTTCTTTTTTCCAGAAACGGAGCAAAAAATCAATATCATTTAGATAAAGTTTGCCCATGCCTTCTGTAAAAAAAAGGAGTTTGTCTTTGCAATTGTTAATACAATACATAGCCAGTTCAGTAGAGATATTTTCATCCATAAATAACCTAAAAATATGGTCTTCACTATTTTCTTTATCAAAAAACGGGTTCCCGGGTAAGGGGAATGCAGAATTACATTCAAGTGCAATTTCAATTCCGCTTTTTTCATTAAAAAATACCAACCCGGATTCCGCTACGCTCGAAAAATCAGTTGTCTTCTGTTCTTCATCAGGCTTGAAAAAACCATCTCTTCTACCTCTCTCACGGGCTTCTTCAATCTCTTTTTCTGTTAGGTTCAGCGAATCGTTAAAATAGTCATAATATTTCTGGTTAAAATCCATTAACATGTCCGAAGCCAGAAAAGCGATGGGCAAGCCATTGTTAAAATCCAGAAAAGCAGTGTGCTGTTTTTTCAGGGTATCGATTATTTTTTCATTTTTATGGTCAAGAAAATTAACTACCTGCCTGCTTTCAAATGAGTTTTTTTCTTTAAGAACCAAATCTGCATTAAAATCATTTTGAAAATATACGCCTGAAAACCACCATTCTCCTTTCCATTGCACAATTCCCATAAAAACAATTGTATCGATTTCCGTTAAATTATTGGAATGGTCGAAAGATTTTTTTGTTAGTTTGAATGCTTTCCCCGAAGCAATATGCTCAAGAAAAACATCATTTTCATCCTGACCTTTATAAAGAAAAAATCCTCGTATTCTTTTTGAGATATTTAAATATGCATCATAAAGAGCGTTTTCTTTCCCTATTATTTCAGCCACCCATTCTTTCCCCTTAAATGCTAACAAATGGGTACCGCTATTTTGTAAAGTACTTTCCCTGTTTTCGTTTAAGTACATTACCAGATTTTCATCCATCCCATTTTCCTCAATTATCTCCGCTTCATTTTCTTCAAGCCGAAACAAAGTATCGGGATAGAACAGGTAGGTTTTAAAAAGCAATGTATCAATAAGGTTACGGGAATCGTAATAATCGGCATCTTCATTAATAGAGTAAATGTTTTGCAGAACCATATTTTCCGGTGCATATTCCCAAGCTTCATCAAAAACAGCAAAAACCTTTTCAGTACTTAGTTCAATAAATTCGTTATAAGGGGAAATAAATTTATCGGTTTGTACGGTATTCATAAAATACCAAATAAGAAAACCTATGTCTTGCGGGTTAATCTCGTCGTCGAAATACTCTTCGCAATCGTAAAATGGCAATGGTTTATTGTACAATTGTTTGTGTTGCTTCACAAATGTATTGTATATGTTTGTGTCGGAAACCAGGTCTTCGAACCAGGCCGTTAAAAAACAGGCAAGAAGGTTAATATCTTCTTTTTCTATGTACATATAAAAAACTACCGGTGCTTTGCCTGAAAGTAAAGCTTGTTTAATCTTATTACAAAGTTTGAGATAGTAGCTATCAGTTAGCGTTTGATTTTCGTATGGTTTTAAAGTTAACCAATCATCGATATATATTTTGTCTTTTTCCATATAAAAAATATTACTTCTATCCTCTAAAACAAAACTTCCGTTATCTCCACGGTTTATAAGTCATAATATTATTAAGGGCTAAATTTACAATCCCTTTCACAAAATACCTACATTTTCGGGAAACAAGAAGCCCTCCGGGTTTTCAAAAGCTTCCGACATAAAGCCATTCATTCCAAAACCGGAAGAGTTAATATATTCCATCGCACTTTCCTAATTTCAAAAAGACTTAACCTGCGTTAACTCCGGTTAAAACTTTTTGAAATCCCTCATTAACACTTCTGCTTTTTCCATTCATTTTTTATTTCTTTTCCTTTTGAAAATTTTCCGAAAATGTTTAACGCGGTGTTTACGGGATTGAAATAGAGTCTCATGCTTAACATATCTGCAAGATTGTGTATCTTTATGGCGAAATAACAGGCGAAATTAACACCGATATAAAAAACTGATATTTTTACATCATATTTACATCTCGCGCAATTCGAGTACTATATAAAAATCTAATAATGTGCCTATTACACAAAAACTATACATTCTGTATCGGAAAGTAACCACCCCAAAACAATCAGTTTTGAAAACTTGACGTTCCCTATAGATAGTTCCGATTGGATAGACGCTGAAACACGTGAAGTTTTAACCGGGTTCCTGCCGACTATAGGCTTGTCTTATTTGCTAAATATAATGTTTAAATTTCTTAGCTAAAGAGAAATAGTCAAGACCTAATTACCTTACATTTCAAATTCAGGAGTCAAGATATTTTGCTTAAAAAGTTTCTTACAAGTATTATCTGATTTTCACAAATTGCCTTAATCATAATGCAATGTGTCATTTTCTTCTGTTATGGAATTATTTTCTATCTTAGAAGAAAAAAATATCATCATAAAATGTACTGAATGGAATGTTTGTCTAAAGAAAAATTTAATAAGTAATTTCAACGTTTCCGTACATTAAATTTGGTGGTTTTTTTTGAAGTTTTGATAATAGAAATATATTAAACTATACTTAAAAATGAATGATTTATCTCCTAAATGGACCACCAGCCAGCTAAGAGCTTACCTTTTATTATATTGTGCAAATATCGACCTGAAGTTAACAGATAAGGAAAAGGAAAATATTTTAAGCAAAATTAATAAATCTGCTTATTCCCTAATATTAGAAGAGTTTGAAAGTGACAACGATTTTCAAAGACTGGAAAAAATAAAGGCATCTGTAAAGCAATTTAATTACCCGGAGAATTTCCATGATCTGCTTTCAATTGAAATCAAAGAATTATTTCTCTCCGATGGAGATTTTAGTCAGTTTGAACAGTTTGTTTACCTTGAATTGGATAGAATATTAAAGATGTAGCAACTAAAATTTCCTGTTTTCAATGCTCATAATGGCAAAAGTTAATTTTGGCTCATTAAATGGACTTACCAAAATTTAATTATTCTCACAAAAAATCTAAATTTTGCTTATGCTACACATATAGTATTCAATGTCTCATAAGCTATTACCCATGAAGGTATTTATTGGTAAGCGTTGAGAATACTAATACATAAAACATATTACAACATAAAATACCCAGTCACATTATGGAAAAGAGATACCAATATTATGCTTTTATCAGCTGCAGCCGAAAAGATGAAAAATGGGCCAAGGTGGTTGCAACTAATATGGCTAATCAACCCGTTGCTGACGTTAAGTATTGCCCTGAGTGTGGAGCAAAAGCCACTAAAACAGCTAAGTTTTGTTCGGAGTGTGGAGGGAGGTTTTGAAAATTTTGAATGATATAAATATGAATGATAGTCAAAAATTCGATTTTTTTGCCTTTATAAGCTACAAACATGAAGATGAAAAATGGGCAAGGTGGTTACATCAGAAACTTGAACATTACAGATTACCGACCATTATTACTAATAAAAACTCTCATCTTCCACCAAGGCTAAAACCGGTGTTTAGAGATACAACCGATATTAAGCCAGGTGAATTAAAAAAAGAACTGGAAACAAATCTGGAAACCTCTAAACACCTCGTTGTTGTATGCTCTCCCTGTTCTGCACAATCGCAATGGGTAGGCAAAGAAATATCTGGATTTATACAACAAGGAAAAGAAAAACAAATACATCTTTTTATTATAGAAGGCATTCCATACAGCGGATCTAAAGAAACGGAGTGCTTCCATGAAGTTATAAAGGAACAATTGCCGGAAATGCTTGGGGCAAATGTGAATGAAGCCGGAATAGGACTCAAATACATAAAGAAACAAAAAGCCTTTATTCGACTGGTCGCTACAATGCTTGATGTTTCATTTGATTCATTATGGAAAAGGCAAAAAAGAAGAATTATAAGAAATACCCTTTTAACCTTTTTATCAGGATTAATGATTATTACAGCCGGCTTTGCTTCCTCCTATTACCAATATTACAAGAATCTTCCTTTCACAAGCCACATTCTTTTTTACGAAAGCACAACACTCAACGAGAACCTGCCTTTTAAAAATGGTACGGTACTTTTGCATTACGATAATGACACCCTAATAAGAAATAAAATTGATAATGACAACAAAACGGTTAAATTTAAAAACATAGCAGGTAAATTTTACAATACCAAAGCCTCAATTCATTTTGAGATGCATGGATTTAATGAGCTAGATACTATTATTAACTTGCAGGACACCATTTTACTAAAAATAGCCAGAGACAAAAACACTTTTGGTAAGGTTAAGGGATATGTTAGAAATACCATAACAGACGAATTTATGGATAAGGCAAAAATAGAAATCGAAGGACAAATTACTTTTAGTAACAGCGAGGGTTATTTTTCCGTTTTTATCCCTTTGCTCAACCAAAAGGTAATTTATAAAGCAAGAATATATTATAATGATATAATTACTGAAGCAGATGCTTATCCAATGCAAAACAACCCTAATGTAACAAATACCTTTTATTTAAACCCTGTAAAATGAAACACCTTTTTGTTGTAATAGTTATAATGCCATTTTATCTGCAAGCACAAATTGTGGAACAAAAAGGCTATGTTCGTGAAATCTCGTATTCCAAAGAAGCAAAAGATACACCCATAGAAGGGGTACGTGTAAAGGTAGAAACCGAAGAACGCAGTGATGCCAACGGGAACGTTAACCTCAAAATAACAAAAACAGACAACAACACCTTTGTTTTTAACGACATTCATAAAATCGGGTATCGCTTAATTTCCCCCTCCCGGGATTCCATATATAATAAACGCTATCCGTTAAATGAGGCAGTAACGGTAGAAGTTATTCTGGCCAATGAAGCTTTGTTACGAAAGGAGGCCAACACAATTGCCGAGAAAAGATACCAGCAACTGGAAAAGGAATTGGAGAACAGGGAAGAGACAATAGAACAAAAAGACAAAGCGCTGGCAGAATTAAAAGAAACCGATATTAGATACAGACAAATAGTAAAAGAAAGAGACAGCCTGCAGCAGAAACTCGATATTTTTTATACCCAATACACCGAGGCCTGGAATAAAATACGCGAAGAAGCCGAAAAACTGGCCCAGATTGATTACAAAACACTGGATTCCTTAAGTCTTTTAAACCTTGAACTAAAAAAAGCAGGAAAGTGGCAGGAGATAGTAGAGGTAAACAAAAAAAGTGCTGCTGAAAGAGAGAAAGAACTACAAATGCTGAAAAAGGTACAAGAAAGTGTGGAAGATGCCATACAGGCAAAAGTGCAGCAACTGGGCAATGACTACCTGAATACCGCCAATGGATTTAAGCTGGGTTTTGAAATAGACTCTGCCCTTGTATATTTTAAAAAGAGAGTGGATTTAGACAGCACTTCGTACAGCTATTTGTTTGATTATGCTTCTTTATTGCAAGATAGCAAACGTTTTTACGAAGCCCAAACATGGTATTTAAAAACATACCAATATGCACAAACAAAAGAAAAGAAAGCATCTACCCTCAATAACCTGGGACTATTATATAATGAATTACAGGACTACACAAATGCCAAAAGTGCCTACATGGAAGCACTGGAAATTAGTAGGGAACTCACAAAAAAATACTCCAAAAACTATAATTCCTATGTAGCAATGACCCTCAATAATATGGGAAATCTATATTCCGATTTGCAGGACTATACAAATGCAAAAAATGCCTACCTGGAAGCATTGGAAATTAAAAGGGAACTCGCAAAAAAACACCCCGAAAGTTATATTTCCGATGTAGCAACAACCATCAATAATCTGGGAAATCTATATTCCGATTTACAGGACTACACAAATGCCAAAAGTGCCTACCTGGAAGCACTGGAAATTAGAAGCGAACTCGCAAAAAAATACCCTGAAAGCTATAATTCTGATGTAGCAATGACCCTCAATAACCTGGGAGGTCTATTTTACTATTTACAGGACTACACAAATGCTAAAAGTGCCTACATGGAAGCACTGGAAATTAAAAGGGAACTCGCAAAAAAATACCCCGAAAGTTATATTTCCGATGTAGCAACAATCATCAATAATCTGGGAAGTCTTTACAGAGAATTACAGGACTACACAAATGCCAAAAGTGCCTACATGGAAGCACTGGAAATTAGTAAGGAACTCGCAAAAAAATACCCCGAAAGCTATAATTCCGATGTAGCGAACACCATCAATAATATGGGAAGTCTTTACAGAGAATTACAGGACTACACAAATGCCAAAAGTGCCTACATGGAAGCACTGGAAATTAGAAGGGAACTCGCAAAAAAATACCCCGAAAGCTATAATTCCGATGTAGCGAACACCATCAATAGTCTGGGAAATCTTTACATAGAATTACAGGACTACGCAAATGCCAAAAAAGCCTACATGGAAGCTCTGGAAATTAGTAAGGAACTCGCAAAAAAATACCCCGAAAGCTATAATTCCGATGTAGCAACGACCCTCAACAACCTGGGAACCCTCTATTCCAATTTACAGGACTACGCAAATGCCAAAAAAGCCTACATGGAAGCACTGGAAATTAGAAGGGAACTTGCAAAAAAATACCCCGAAAGCTATAATTCCGATGTAGCAATGACCCTTAATAACCAAGGAAGCCTTTATAGAGTATTACAGGACTACTCAAATGCAAAAAAAGCCTACATGGAAGCACTGGAAATTAAAAGGGAACTCGCAAAAAAATACCCCAAAAGGTATGTTTCCGATGTGGGGAACACCCTCAATAACCTGGGAAATCTATATTCCGATTTACAGGACTACACAAATGCAAAAAGTGCCTACTTGGAAGCACTGGAAATTAGAAGGGAACTTGCAAAAAAATACCCCGAAAGCTATAATTCCGATGTAGCAATGACCCTCAATAATATGGGAAGTCTTTATAGAGTATTACAGGACTACTCAAATACAAAAAAAGCCTACTTGGAAGCACTGGAAATTAGAAGGGAACTCGCAAAAAAATACCCCGAAAGCTATAATTCCGATGTAGCGAACACCTTAAATAGCCTGGGAAATTTATATTCCGATTTACAGGACTACACAAATGCAAAAAGTGCCTACCTGGAAGCACTGGAAACATACCGGGAATTGGTAAAAAATCAACCAAAAAATCCCGCCTATCTATTGGAAGTGGCAAGGATCAACATAAATATTGGTAAATTATTAATCAAACAAAATAAAAAGGCAGAAGCAATAGAATATTATCAACTGGCTGTTAATATTCTGCATAATTTACATGTAATAACAGGGAACAACGATTATAAAAACTATGCCGATTATTATACCAACATTATTGCTGACTTTAATAAAACCAATACCGACCACCGTATTGCCGAACAACTTGAATTAATAAAGCGGTATAAATTAGAGGAACAAACTGATAGTATTGCATACTTAAGAGCTTCTGCTTATGGTAATTTATCATGGTACTATCTCTTTTCCCAAGAATTTGTAAAAGCCGAAGAAGCTGCCAGAAAAAGTCTTGCGTTTGGGAAAGAAACAGAATGGGTAAACACCAACCTCGCTCATGCTCTTTTATTCCAGGGTAGATTTGAAGAAGCAAAAGAGATTTATCAAACTTTTAAGGATAAATCTTATCGTCAGGACAAATCAAAAACTTATAAAGATTTTTTTCTGCAGGATTTAAAAGAATTGGAGGAAGCAGGCATTACCCATCCTGATATGGAGAAAATAAGAACTTTACTAAAAAACTAATTTACTATTATAATAGTATTAGCATCCATATTGCAGCATGAGGTTTTTGAAATAGCAGGTTTCATCATTGTAAAAAATTATGGAAAATAAAATATCGAACAAAAAAATTTTAGATCATGTAAACAAACAAAATAAATGGTGTCGTTACAAAAAGGAATCACCAATATTGGCAAAGAAATTATACAATGATATTGTTGTGGAAACACTTGAAGGTAATATTACTTGTCATGCTGATAATTTTCTTTGTCGCGGATCATTTAATGACATTTGGTGCCAAAAAGCGGAATCACTATTTCAAGAATATATTCCTGACGTATTAACTGAAAATGATTATGATGGATGGCAGAAATATTTACCCAAACCTGATTCCATCGGTGTCTTAGCCGTTGCTGTTGATCATGATTTTGAAGTTTACCTAAGGGATTGGGGAATTTTGAAAGGAATAGCTGGTAGCTATCTCATAAAAATGTATACTGATAAAGAAAATGAATACCCTGATAATATCTGGATTGTACAAAAAAAAATATTTGAATCGACCTATCGGAAGTATATCAAATAACTGTACTATGCCCAAATCCTATTGGCTGACATTCATTAATTATCTAATATTAAACGTTTTAAGATTCCTTTTACATGACATAAAATTATAAACAATGAAAAATCCAATTCGCATATTTGATCGCTCATTTTCAGGTTCTATTTGGAAACAATTACTGTGGCTTTTATTTTTTCTTTTAATTGCCTTTTTGTTCTGGTTAGGATTAAGTTATTTGTTTTTAGGTAGTAATGTTTATATAGAAGCTTCTTTTGATGGTGGAAAAAAACTTGTTAATTCTCTAAATAAAGAGATGAATAACCGCTTTTGGGGAATAATTTCACATTTGTTCGATCCCGGTAATCTTCATATGGCTGATTCAAGAACCAGATTATTTGCTTTGCTTGTGGCATTTTCAGGTTCGGCTTTACTAAGTGGTTTGCTTATTTCAACATTTTCCAACTCGTTAGAACGACGTATTGATAAAATAAAGCTGGGTGAGGTTAACTATTCATTTAAAAATCATTATGTGATAATTGGTTACAATCCAATGATTCCGGCGCTATTAAAACAACTTTATAAAAAGATTCAAAAACACAGGAACGTCGATATTGTGTTGTTATCAAGCCAGTCTGTTCCTGAAGTAAAAAGTAAATTACAGTCACAACTTCCAAAATCAATAGAAAAAAATCTCGTGTTATTGCACGGTGGCAGAGATAGTGAAGAGGAACTGTTACGTATACATGTACAACATGCCGTAGAGATTTTTATTGTAGGCGAAAGTGAAGAACAATCATTTGATTCAATGAATGTAAAATGTTTTAAGAACATAGCAAAAGTTATTAATGACAAACATAAGAAATCGAATCATAAAACTTCAAAAAAAATACCTTGTCATGTTTTGTTTGAATCCCAGTCAACATTTACTTTTTTCCAAACGCTTTTTCCTATTAAAGAAATTACAGATAGTCTAAGCTTAATTCCTTATAATTTTTATGAAAATTGGGCACAAATGGTATTGGCCAATAATCTTGCACAAGATTTTTCTAACGACATTGAGCAAAATACTATTAGATACAAACCTCTCGATTTTGAACAGATTGAATGTAAATCAGATAAATATGTGCATTTTATTGTTGCAGGTTTTACAAAAATGGGATATGCTTTCTTAACAGAGACAATACGATTGGCGCATTTCGCTAATGATAAAATAACAAAAATAACTGTTATTGACTCTGATGCATCAACTGAAAAAAATTATTTCAAAAGTCGTTATCCACTATATGAACTAATAGATGATATTCATATAGAATTTATCAATGGTTCATTAGAATTAGAAGAAATTAGGAAAAATTTAAGTAAATGGGCAAATGAGGAAAAAGCGCTAAACACTATTGCTATTTGTTACGATAATCCGGATAAAAGTCTGACAGCAGCGCTTAATCTTCCCGTCGATGTATATGAT
Organism: Maribellus comscasis; assembly: GCF_009762775.1. Classification (GTDB taxonomy): domain Bacteria; phylum Bacteroidota; class Bacteroidia; order Bacteroidales; family Prolixibacteraceae; genus Draconibacterium; species Draconibacterium comscasis. The sequence goes on from NZ_CP046401.1 coordinate 6,870,534, forward strand.
ACAGAAACTCAAATATTAGTAAGACAAGAAATATCAAATAGTATCCTAACCATATTTGAATTAAAGGGCAATAATAAATACAGAAATTTAAAACCATTTGGAATGCTAAACTATTGCTTTAATATTGATGGGATGCGGGATATTAAAGCTAAAGCAGTCAATCATTTTTATAATGGAAGTTTTAATCGTAAAGATGATTCCAGGGAAATTGATTGGGATGTAGACCTTGATAAAGAGTGGCAAAAATTGGCATTAACAGACCAGTGGTCAAGTAGATATAATGCTGATTCTTTCTTATTTAAACTTCGGGGTATTGGGTTGACACCAAATGAAATTTGTAATATTGAGAAAAGCGACCTTCCAATGTTATCATCTGAAAATATTGAGATAATGGCAAAAATGGAACATGCAAGATGGAATGCTGAACGCATATTAGCTGGATTTCGTCCACCAACAATGAATGAAATAGATAAAGCTAAAAAACTTACTGATGAGGAATTTGAAACATACAGGTCAGAATTGAAAAAAGTTCGAGTTCATTTATGTATAATTCCATATGAGAACTTAAGAGAAAAATACAAAATAATTGACAGAATGTTAGTTAAAACCATTCCGTTAATATTTAAATTATAAGAATTCAATTTTACACTTTATGTAACGAATCATCAAAACATTATTACATGGAGACAAGATCTATGATATTCTTCTTACCCATTGCGTTTTTTTATAAAAAAACTATTTAAACACCTCCAAAATTTCGTCCAGTGTAACATTTCCAAAGTATTCCGAAAGGTTCACGGATGAAAGGATTTTTTGTATACTCTCTGTTTCATGTTTTTCGCCACCAAATTTTTCTTCCAATTCTTCAATCGGCTTGGAAGCAAAAAAATCACCAAAAATTTTTGCTTTTTGAATGGTTCCTTTTTTTACATCCAAATGCGCTTCAATAAAACCCGCAGACACTTTAATGGCTTTATTGAAATTATATGCCGGAGAAACACCGAAATTCCAATTCCAGGTACTGTATTTTTCATCGGCCAGTTTTTTAATCCCTTCCAATTCCTCCTGCGTTAATTGATGAATTCGGGAGTCGGGTTGGTTCTCTTCCAAAATTTGGTTAATCAGCAACGTTTTAAAAGATTCGACAGTAGTTTCTTCTGGCAAATATTCTTTTAAATTTGTAACACGGGCACGGGCAGATTTTACTGCTTTATCTTTAAATTTTAACGGATTAATTTTCAAAGCCTCGCTTAACACTTTCATTTCTGAGTTCAAAAGAATCGTTCCGTGTTGAATTATTTTTCCGTTTCGGGCCAGTTTTGCATTGCCACTGAATTTTTTCCCGTCCACTAACAAATCGTTGCGTCCTTCTAATTTCGCAGGAACATCCAATTTATTTAACAAATCGACAACCGGCTGCGTAAATTCTGAAAAATCGGAAAAATCATCGTCGTCCATTGGCGCATGAAAAGAGAAGTTTAGATTTCCCAGGTCGTGATAAACTGCTCCACCGCCGGAAAGCCTTCGTACAACATTAATATTATTTTCCCTCACGTAATCCAGATTGATTTCAGCAAGCGTGTTCTGAAAACGCCCAACGATTATTGACGGCGCATTTATATACAACAAAAAAATCTCTTCATCAGGATATTTTTGAAGCAGAAATTCTTCAGAAGCAATATTAAAATATGCATTATTGGATGGTGAATCAATTATCAGCATAAACAAAAATTTTTGCAAAAATAGAAGTTTTTGAGACTTGACAGACTTGAGAAAAAGATTATTGATAATTGTGTGCGGAACTTTTCATTTATTTTAATTCGTATACAAAAAATGGATTGGCATCATTTACCGAGGCTAAATACAGTTTATTTCTTTGCTCATCGACGCAAAAATACCCCCAGTTATCCAGTTTGTATTTTGCCACCGGATTTCCGTTCCAGTCGTATTTCTCAACAAATATGTAGTACATTTTTTTTCGCCATTCCTTGGTTACATCAACCGGTGAACGGCCACTGTACAAAACATATACAAAATCGTTACCTGCTGACATTCCCCAATAGTGGGTTGTATTTTCCGGACTCATTATTGAAACAGCATTGCCTTTTTTTGCTTCACCTGAATTGAATTTCAGACTTCGGGAGGTATTGTTTTTTAAATCAATAAAAACAAGCTGTTTAAAATATTTGTAGGCATAAACCACACGTTGTTTCCCGGCGTTGGCACCAAAATCACCGATGTAAGAAGCCCAGCTTTGATGTTTCTCTGAAAATGAAAGATTATAAATCATTTTATCCTGAATGGAGTCGTTTTGAAAAGAGAAATCAAAAACAGCTTTTCCTCCTTTTACCGACTCGGCGTATACAAATTCATGGGAAGAAAAACTCACAAGCTGTTTGTCATTGATCTGATGTCTTGTCTGAGAGTCGGTCAGCTTAAACGGTAACGCTGAAATGATGAAATCCTTCTGCAGAGCGAAGATATGATTATTTGCCTTTTCATAGACATAACATAAACAATCGTCTTTTTTTGCCGGAACCAACTGAGGGTATTGAAATTCTCCAGGTCCCCGTCCCATTTTCCCAAATGATTTTACCAACTCGAACCCGGGAAGTGAAAAGGCCATAAACATATTTTCACTGTTTAGGTTGGCCATAATAAGCAAACTGTCTTTTACCAGCATTTGAGTTTCCCTTACTTCAAAAATGGCATCGGTTGTTTTTTGTTCTCCCTGCAATTCAATGATTTCTCCAAAACAGTCTTCCCTAAGCTCGGTTTCGCCCGGAATCAAATCGGGAAACGTTTTTACAACTGTTGACTTGTCGGCCAGACTGTCAACCACTAGTTGTTCAGATTGTTTAGAGCCCGAATCTTTCGAATTACAGGCCGAAAACAGGATTAGAAATATTAAAAGGTAAAAGGTAGTTTGTTTTAACATGGTTTTGTCGTTTTAGCATTATTCCACAATTACTAAAAACGGATTCTCTTCCAATCCGATTTCCAGCTTCTGATTTCCAAGTTGAACATATGTTTTATTTGCGGTTGAACTCTCATCAAAAAAATCGGTTGGATTAGCCGCAAAAACGAGATAGTCCTCATTGATTTCACAGGGATTCTTAAATGATTTTACCTTTGGCAAATTCAAATAGGTGGAAATTGGGCCATTGAAAAAAACATTACTTTTATTCTTTTCATCAATAGCATAACACGAAAAATATTCATCACCAAGAATAACCAGGTTATAATCATTAAAATAGAAAGAAGCTTTCATGTAAGGGACATATCCATTATTCAAAGCTGCTTTTTCAAATGCTGTCATTCTCCTTCTTTTTTCAAATTTTTCAGAAAATCCTGGCGGTACTTTTCGTCTTCCCAAATCGTAGCTAATAATTTTTTCAAATTGGCCGTCTTTGAATTCATAAAGCCCAAAAACAGTAGAATTTGCAAAAAATAATCGGTTTTCTTTTTTGACAAAGTTATTGGTCATTGGCCACATTAACAATGGATAATCACTCTCTTTCGCCGGAATAAAGTTTTGAGTTATCGAATCATTGCTTAAATCATATTTTCCAATAAAAAAGGGATTGCTATGTAAAGGAGAGTTGTTTTGTAAAAAAAGATATTTCTCATTAACGGGCTCAACTGTGAGCATGTAAAAATTCTCTTTTAATTTATCATTTCTTAATACAGTCCCGTTGTAGTTAATTATTGTAATGTAGTTAGCCAAAGCCTGATTAACAAAAATCAATTGCTTTTTTTTATCCACAGAGAAAGTTATAATATCATACAGTTCTTCAGGCCCCTTTCCTTTTTTTACTTTTGTAATAAAGTTCCCCTTTGTATTAAAAATAAACAAAGTGCCCTCCGACAAAACGAAAATCCGGTCATTCTCACTATCAACAGCAGTTTTCATAACAGAACCAAGTAACGATTCGGGAGAAGTTTCAAGTTTTATAATTTGTGTTGGTGTTCCTAATTCAAGTTTTTCGGTTTCTGTAGGTTCAAGCGTAACGATGTTGCTTTGTTCCTTTTCCGAACAGCTAACATAAAGAGAGACGACAACCGTAAATAAAAAGATTCCTTTGAGGTTTATTTTCATTTTGAAGGACTTTGAAGTTAATTCCTGACTTGCAGCAAAATACAGACCATAATCCTTAACACACCAATAAAACTACCGGTTTATGTTTAATTTATATTGAATCAAAAAAAACCGGATTTAATAATTTCTAAGGGAATTTCATATCTAATTTGCCCCGATATTCAGGATACGATTCTTATCCTTTAATTTTACAAATAGCCAATACCGGATTGTCATCAACTTTTAAGCGGCTAATTATTTCAGGATTGTTTATTGGAAGACGGTTAAATGTTTGTTGATCATTAAAAATCATGTATGGATAAATTAAGAAAATGAGCTCATTGTTTAATGTACCCGAAACCGGATATTTGAATAAATCTTCAGATTGCATCTGGAAAGACCTTTTCATTAATTTGTTTGTACCCTTGTCTAACACAAAAATGTAATCAATTAAATCCTCATTTGGGCTTTTGGACTTCGGCTTTTGTCTAATATGGAAAAGGGCGTCAGATGGGGTTTCAAAATAATTCACTATTGATGCAAATGCATGGCCCAGTAAAAGTTGAAATGCTTGAACGGGTTTGCTTTTGAAATATTCATCAGGCACAGCAAACGATCCAAGATCTATGTTGTAGGTAGGAAATAAATTAGACTTTTCAGCAATATAAACTTTGTTATTATAGGATTCCTTACAATATACTTTTGACCCTAATCTGGAAAAATTATTTTCTATTTGCCCCATTGCAAATCCAGTAGTATTTGGTAAAAAAGTACCTGTTATTTTTCCATTTACATCAGTCATATAAATACGATAAGGATAACCCTTACGGTAACTTGTTTCAAAAATATACCCAGGAGACATCCACTCAAAAGAATATGCAATTAAATTTATTGATTTTGAATAAAGAAATGTATCGTCATTTTTGTAACCTATAACTCTTACTTTATCTCCCATGTTATTCAGAATATCAACAGTGTCTCCATGAAAGCAAATATCGTCGAACGAAGAAATTTCTTTTGGTCCACCCCCTAATTTTCCTATTTTATTAATAAATTTTCCTTTTTTGTTGAAGCGAAATGTTTCTCCTTGAACAACATTTGAAATATAAATATTCTCCTTATCAAAATTCACTAACAATTGATTAAACTCACCGATAAGAACATTATGCAATGTTTCCAATGATACAAGATCAATTGATTCAAATGTTAAATCAGTACAATCAGAACCAAATACATCCAGCACTTTTGTCTCCTCATTCTTTGGATTGCAGGAAGATTCGGCAGATGGAATTTTATTGTATTTGTTTGAATTGCAGCTATCTTCTTTAAACTGCAAAGCATTAATAGTTAAGACTATAATTAATACAATATTTTTCATCTTATAAACTTTTATCCCTTTTCAGTTTTAAAAACAACGGCAGATAAACAATTATCGCAACCATTGAAAATAACAAGCCGCCCATTGCTCCTGCTGCAAACGCAAACCAAAATACTTCTTTTTGTCCTCCCCAGACAAAAGGAATTAGTCCCAGTACGGTTGATAAGATTGTCAAAGTTATGGCAACAATTTTCTGGTTGAAAGCTTTTAGAAAAGTTCGAACAGTAACTTTTTTGTTTTTGCGTGATACCAGATTATTAAAGTCATTAATAATATAAATGGCTGCGTTTACAACCAGTCCGCTTAATAAAATAAACGAAGCAAATCCTCCTTGGTCAAAATTGAAATCAAAGAGATAAAACGTAAGAAACACGCCAATAAATGAAATCGGAATCAGGCTGATTACGGCCAGCGGTTTGAGCAGCGATTCAAATAAAATAGCTGTAATGAAATAAATAATTACAATAATCAGTAATAAAAGATAATACTGTTTTTTATCCTTATTATCCCAGTACCAGAATCGTTCAGGCTCCTGTGCTTTATAACCCAGTGGCAGTACTTCGTTTATTGCTTCTATTTCGCGTTCCTTTACCATTTTGGAAAGCGGCCCCGGTCCCACAAAGTTGTAATTCAAATATATTTGATACACCTGATTCTTTTTAATAATGCTCTTCCCCGCCAATAACTTGTGAATCTCGCCTGCCTGCGAAAGTTTCTTTTGTCCTTCGGATGTATTAACCGGAACATTGTAAAAATCCCATTTATTATACGAATCGCTTTGATTTGACAGTAAAACCACGGGTTGAAGTTCAGTTTCGTTATAAAACGGTGCGAGGTTTTGGGAATACAGCTGGGTAAAAAGAGAGCCTGTGTAATCGTAATAATTGAGGTTTTGTAAAGCCAGTAAATCTTTATCCACTTCCAATTTGTATTCGTAACGTGTAGTCGACCCCCAGGAATTGGAACTGTTTATTTCGGTGTTGTTCACTCGTGGGTTTTGCAGCAGTTTTTGTTCCAGTTGCTCGGCATATCTGTACAATTGGTCGTAGTTGTATCCGGTCAGCAAAATATGGCTGTTTTTGTAATCCATATTCAGTGCATTTGAAAAACCTTTTCCAACACCGAGAACACTCCAATCCATACCACCCAGGGAAATGGCTTTTGATTCCACCTGGCTTTTCAGCATAAAAGGAAAAGAAGATTTCTCCGCTTCTTTTGTAAACTGGATGGTAATGGACGAATTCCGGTAACTGGTAATGCGTGTTTCAAACTGCTCTACTTCGCTAAATTGGCTGATATATTGTTCCATTTTCCTAACAGCATCGTTGAGCTGCTGAATGGTGCATCCTTCGGGCATTTGTCCGCGTACATACAGTTTTGTTTTTCCTGGGTCAGAATAAAAACTACCCTCAAAAACAAATTCTGTAAACAAACGGAGTGCCCCTCCAAAAACTTTTTCAAGAACGGGTTTTATATTTGACTGGAATTTTTCTGCTCCCAGCGTTTTATTATAAAACTGTACAACTTTGGTTTCGGGGCTTGTATCGTTGTCGTTTTTTTCAATTTCGCCGGGAATGGAACCCACCGGCAGTCCAAAAGCCAGAATAATCAAAATAAAAAATGCCCACTTATAACGTTTTTCAAAACCGATAAAGCGTGAATAAGCTTTTGTAATCTTCACTACCCGTTTTCGCACCCGCACCGGCGCTTTGGCATCCGATTTCTCATGATATAACTTCTCCATCAATGAAGGAACCAGAAACAACGAAATGACCAGCGAAACAGAAAGGTTTATCAGCATTACATAGGTAAAATCAATTAGCAATACTTTCTGATTTTCTTTTAAAAAGAATACAACCGAAAGTGCTCCCAGGGTGGTCAGTGTTGCCGCCAAAAGCGAAATAAAAACACGCAAACCTTTTTGTTTCTGAAGGTGGGTAACCATTAAGATGCTATTGTCAATAATTATCCCGAAAGAGACAGTGATTCCAGCCAGTGAGTAGATATGAATCTCAACTTTCAGCAGATAATAAAACACACAGGCAATAAGTAAATTGGCTATCAGAGAAACGGAAAGAATGGTCAATACGCGAAATGAGCGGCTGACAACCAGTACAAAAAGCAGTAAAATTATTAACGAAAAAAGCGTACGCAAACCAATTTTTGTGAGCTCTTCGCGAATATATTCGGTACTGTCGGATGCTACCTGTACGAAATATCCAAAAGGTAAGTTTTCCCGGATAAGATCAAGTTGATCGTAGATTTCACCCGAAAGTTTTATCTGATTTTCCCCCTGAGCTGAATAAATAACAAGATTGATTGTATTTTTTCCATTGATCCGGTAATACGATTCAGGCGGTTTTTCTTTTAATTTTACGCTGGCAATATCAGAGAGTTTTATGATGCGTCCGCCTTTGTTGGCAAGAGTCAAATTTCCCCATTTTTCGGGTTCTATGTACTTTGTGGAAGCCAGCACCGGAATCGACGAGCCCGATACATTTTTTTGGTTACCCAAAAAAGTTTTATCCCCCAGCCGGTTTATAGCGGTTGCAATCTCGTAGGGCGAAAGTGAAAAATTTTTCAGCAGTTCCGGGTCGAAATTGATTTCCCACTGATACGGTGTGGAGCCATAAAGCAAAATATCGGCAATGCCCCTTATTTTTAACAGCGACGGGATAACCTGCTGATTGGCTACTTTTTCAATATAGTGAGTGGAAGCACTGGCGTTGAGTGTAAGCACCATAAAACTGACTACTTCATCGTTATCTTCGGCATTGGTAACAATTTCGGGATAGCTCATCCCATCAGGCATGTTGCTTCGAAGCTGGCGGATGAGTGTAGAAACCTCGTAGCGCTTTTTGTTTAAATCAACAGTTTTGTCAAATTCCAACATGATGCGCCCGCTTCCCACCGAGGATGTGGATTCAATATTTTTCACCTGTCCCACTTTCCCAAGTACACCTTCTATCTTTGAGGTTTCTTCTTCAATTACTTTGGGTGAAGCATTTGCCCACCGAAAACTAATCGTCAGTTGTGGTAAAGTGCGGTCGGGTTTGTAACTGATGTTAAGCATCGGAATAAATGCAATCCCGATAATCATTAACGCCAGGAAAACCACAATGATAGAAAAAGGTGAAAAGGCTGATTTTTCTTTTGTAGCAGGCTGCATTTTGTTTGTTTCAGGTTTATTTGGCAATTTAACAAAAAATGTGCCTTTGTGTTTTATTTTTTATTAAATCGATTTATTTCCAAAACAAGATTGTTTTTTTCGCTAAAAAAGAGGTGTTTTTTTATTGTTTTCTATCTTTCACTATTTTGATTTAGCCGGCAAAAAAAATTATTCCTCATTTTGACAACCGGAATAATCTCCTAATCAGTCGGAACTGTCAAATCAAAAATCAATTTAACGATCCAAATATAATTTTGCCTACTGTTAGTTAGCTCCAAAAAATTAGAAAGAGCAACTAGTTTATTTTTTCCGGGTTTACTACCAGGTATTTAATTGATTTTTCGGTTTCAGAGGTCCGTGAAGAATAAGTAATATGAAGCAATCCATCCTGAGTTTGAATAAGACCCGGATAGGAATAACTTCCCCCACCCTGTTTCGAGTCGTTTTCCAGATATTCTTTCCATTTCCATGTTTCTCCCTGGTCGTCAGAAAGCATCAACACCACACGGTATCTGCCATCGTCAATATCATTTCCAACAAATGCCCAACGACCGTCTTTTAAAACCAGAATCTCAACACTGGCTGTGTTTGGAATATCTGTTTTTACAGAATAAGTCCAGCTCTCACCTTTATCTTTCGAAATACTTTTATGGACACGTGCCGGAGCATCTCCGCTATCGCGCATAAACGCAACAATATCACCATTGGTTTTTAAAGCAAGAGCAGGTTGAATCGGCCCTCTTCCAACTATTGGTTTTGAAGGTCGCCACGTTTCGCCGTCATCATCAGAAATCGCACAAATCGAAAAATTATAACCGTCCGAATAGAGCGGTAAAATAATTCGTCCACTTTCCAGAATAAGCGGCTTTATCCGGGTCATCCAGCCAATGCTTCGGTTTACTTTGTTTTTGCTGGCTTCAATAATCAAATTGTCATAAAGAGGAGCATAACCTGCCCAGCCGTGCTCCAACTCGGGCATTTCAGCATACTTTTCCTCTACTTCACTTTCAAACTCCTCTCCGGGTTTTAGTAAAATATTGTCTTGCCATTCCCAAACCGGAGCTCCCGCCTGATTATAATTTGTTGTGGTGCGCGTACGTAAAATTGAGCCTTCCCACATGTTTCCCTGAACAGCAATCCAAACCAAAAAAAGCTTTTCTTTGTTGTTCAGAAACAGAACCGGATTACAATCGGGCAAACCGGGTGTATCAGCCATTACAAAAGGTTTTCCCCAGGTTGTTTTTCCTTTTTGAAGCCGTGATCCCATAATTCTCACATCATCCGATTTGCGTTCACCACTTCCCTGGAACCAACATGCCAGAAAATCACCATTGGGCAATGCTACAATACTACTGCCATGTGAATGTTCGGATTGAGGCGTAAAAATAAACTTCTCTTCCACAATCGATTTATATTTATTTTTTTGTTGCGCCACGGAAGCTAAACTCAGCAAAGCAAAAGTCAGAAATAATATTTTTTTCATTTTAAATTCAATTTTGTTAAACAACTGTGGAACTGCCTGCAATTTAATTCAAAAAAACAGGTGATTTTTTTAACTAATTCTTACGAACGTAGAAGGATATCCATAAAATATAAAGCATACAAATCCCCACAACCGCAATACTCGCCAGTGGAGAAACTGCTGAACTAACAAATCCCATTACCGGAGGAACAAAGGCGCCACCGGAAACAGCCATAATCAATAATCCTGAAATCTCGTTGGCACGGTCGGGCATTTTTTCCAATGCCAGTGAGAAAATAATCGGGAACATATTTCCTGCCCCCAGTCCGATGATAAAGATGGCCACCAATGCCAAAATATATGTTGGTGCAATAAAAACACCAACTACTCCGGCCAGCGATACCAAAGCCACCAAAAGAAGAAAAGGACGCGATTTAATCCAGTTCAGAGTAATTGCTCCGGTTAAACGAGCTATCGTTTCTCCGGCAAAAAACACACTAATTCCAATTGCAGCTTTTTCCAGTGTTAGTCCAAACTTGGCAATTAGAACCGTTGTAATATTTGTATTTACAGCAACTTCTGCTCCTACAATTAAAAAAATTGAAAGCGCCATTAAAGCGACAAAACGATTTTTCATCAGCCCGAAACAGGAAGCAAAAGTGGCCGGGTCTCTTTCTGGTTTTGACTCTGTGATTGGAGTTGATGCCAACCAAATTGTCGCAAAAACTGAAGCAATTCCATAAACGGCAAAAACCAGTCGCCAATCGCCAAACTGAACAGCCAAAAAAGTTGCAATCAGAGGTCCGGCAAAAGAAACAATAGCTTTTACAAACTGTGAAGTGCTCAGAAAACTGGCTAATTTTTCAGCAGGAGAAACGTCCTGAAGCAGCGGGTTTGCTGAAACCTGGATAATGGTATTTCCAATTCCCAAAAGAATAAAAGAGGCGAACATCATTCCAAATGAATAATGTACAAAGGGCAAGCCCAGCCCTACAGCCTGCAATGTCATCCCAGTATTTAACATATTTCGTTTTCCAACTTTGTCCTGTAATATTCCAACAGGCACTGAAAGCACAAAAAACCATAATAGCACCATCATTGGCAGAAATTGCGCTATAAAATCGGAAACTTCAAAATCCTGTTTCACGTAGCCCACGGCAACACCAATAATATCGATAAATCCCATCACGATAAAAGAAAGAAAAACGGGGAGTAATTTCCCCCACTGAGCTTTTTGAGTTGTCATTGTTTGATTTTTTAGAGTTTTAATGGTATCAAGTTTATTTCATTTAGTAAATTTCCTAATATCAACTACTTTGATGTATTTTCTACAAAGGAACCCGGGAATGTACATTCCTGCAATTTTTTGCCTGTTCCCTCGCGAATCCAGGAATCGAATTCTCTTTTTCCTTCTTTCAAAACAACCACTCTGCTCCCCAGTCCCGGCTTTTTCTGGTTTCTGATTTTGGATGCCCTCCCGTAAGCAAGGGCAATATCGTAATAATTTACTACAAAATCGTTATAATGGTCGTGCCCAACAAAAGTTCCCATTACATCTCCGCATTGAACCATTGCAGCAAACATTCCGGTATTAATATCGGGACAGCAAATTGGCTCCCTCTTTTTTCCAATCCTTGAGGCGCTTTTATCGTTCCAGGCCAAATCATATTCCGGAAGCGGTATATGAAAGTAGGCCAGGGCCGGCAAGGGTTCACCGTCGTTGAGGAGTGTATACTTTTTACTGTTTCTGTTATACCATTCAATTTGCGACAAATCGAACCAGCCATAACCATCAACACGTGGCGTTAGTGTACTTCTGGAGTTTGAGTCCAGACAATATAAAAGCGCTTCTGCTTTTTCCGATTTACCATAAACCGGAAGTACAAAATTGGAACTGCCGGTGGCACCCCCGTCATTAGCCACATTCAAACAAAAAGGTAAAGTTTCCAGGAATGAAGCAATAGCTTCACGCGAAGCGCTGTCTTTTGAATCGTGATTTCCAAATACAACAGCCCACGGAAGTTTTTCTGTTTCAAAAAGCGCTACAAAAAAAGGATACGCTTCTTCCCATTCATCTTCTGCAACTACGTCTCCGGTAACCAAAGCCAAATCCGGTTTTTCTAATTCAATAATCTTCTGAAATTGTTCAAAAATATCAAGATTCTGACCTTTTTGAATATTTACATGAGTATCAGTAAATTGAATGATTTTGAATTCACCGTCTGGCTTAAATTTTAATTCAACTTTATTTTGTGCACTTAACATGAACCCGGGAAATACACACAATAATAACAGAATAAAAATGCTTCTCATGATTTACCTTATTTCTTCAAATTGAATGAGTCAATTACATTATTATCTGAGTCTACAGATTTATAAATCAACTGATTATCGTCGATTTCAATATACTGATAAAACTGCCCTTCCATTTTTCTAAGCTCTGCATAAGGCTCATTTATAAAATCTTCAGTTTTTGAAGGGATACCAATCGAGATAATGTATGCTGTTCCATCGTTGTATGATGCAACCACATCTCCGTTCTTCAAAGGTTTTGAGCGCATATAATAGTGGATATGGCCTCCAAAAACCATATCAACGTGGTATTTATCAAATACCGGCACCCATTCTTTTTGAATATCCAAATAAGGTTCTTCCCAATTGTAGGGTGGAAAGTGAAATACTGCAAACTTCCAGATTGCATCTGAATTTTTTAATTGATTCTCTATCCACGTCGTTTGCTTTTCAACTGGTGAAGTGGCATCAATCATTAAAAACAAAGAATTCTTATAGGTAAATGCATAGGTTTGTTCCTGGTTAACATCATCAGGTCCGTTGCCAGGATAACTAAACATATCACGATACATTTTTGCACCAAGTCCGAGACGGTTATCATGATTTCCCGGCACATTCATAAAAGGGCGCTGACTAATAATGTCTTCGGAATATGCGAACAGTTCATCCCACTGATCGCGATGCAGGCCATCGCTTACCAAATCTCCGGCAATTGTATAAAACGCGGCATCCGGGTGATTTCTGAACGCAACATTGGCCACCTTACCCCATTCAGGTGAATAATGAGTATCGCCAAACCAGATGAATGAGAATGAATCATTTTCTTCTTCGGTTGTGAATTTATATTTTTCGTTCCATTCATTCTCTGGGCTTATCTGATATTCGTATCTTTTTCCTGGTTTTAAACCCCGGAGTTGAGCCGTAAAACGATTACAAAAGCGATCGTTCATCAACCTTAAATCTTCCATCGTATACCTCTCTGCATTAACCGAAAACATTTCACTGCTGCCCTCTTCCCAATAAACAACACTGCCATTGTTAACTGTTGTATCTGTACGCCACTGAATATCAATACCCGTTGCGGGATTGGAACTCCAGGTTAGCATTACCTGATCGGGAATAGCGGATGAAGGATAAATTGTTTTCCGAAACGCGCCAACCAAATGTGTTTCGACACCTCTTCCCCGAATCGTTGTTAAAAGTTTTTGTCCTTGCAACGCTGCAGGTACATCTTCCAATACCAGTTCATCCCAGTCGTGATAGGTAAACGCTCCGTTATCCATTGTTCCCACATATTGATTTTCGGGGAAAAAATTGCTCAAAACCAATTTATCGTCTCTATTTTGCGGACCAACAGAAACAAAATAGTGCAAGCCATAATTCCCGAAACCATTTATACCCAGCCCAACTCTCCCTGAATCAAATTCTTTTTGCCATACTTCGTAGGTGGTCATTTCATTTTTCAGGGTCATTCCGGTTTTTGTAAATCCACCATTTTCCAGCCAAAACGGAATATCTTTTTGTTTTATACTTCGAATTACAGAAACAACAACAGGTACACTTACATCAAACATCCAGTGCTTAGACGACAGAGTTTGCTTTTCTTCTTCTGAAAAAAGCGCAAACGCCTGTTCATTTGTCAACGCTGCCAGTTCTTCCTCATTACGGGTTTGATACAGAACTGTAATAGCCTTATCTATCACACCTTCTACAGATAAATGCTTTTCCTGCTCTTTTGTCTCACACGCTGAGAGAACATAAATTAAAAAGGCTAATCCAAAACTCAAATTCATCAATCGTCGCATACTCATCCTTCTTTCCTTAATTTTTTATTTTATGTATTTTAAAAAATTTCGGGTCTTTGTTCACCTTTGTATGGTTTAGCCCCTTTTTGTATTTCTCTGTTTCTTTTTACCGAGATAAATTCAGAATCGGTAGCAGTTGGAGCCTCAATAAAACCGTGATAGCGTCCCATCCAGTAATCGCGAAGAAAACCAACCGGTTCCATCACCCGTCTGCCGTTAGAACCTCCATCTAAATCTATCGGGCTCCGGCTGGCACGTGTAACACTCATTTCCCGCGGAGAAATTCTTTTTCTTCCTCCTTCATAGGAAATATAACCAGGCTCAATAAACAGATCGTCGCGATGTGAGTTTTGGTAACTGTATTCTGTACAATCCAGTACCCATTCCCTAAGATGTTTTATCATTTTCGCTTCATCGCAGTCGTTACCGGTAATTGCACCGTATACAAAATTAAACCACGGGATTTGCTCCATCCGTTTTACTTCCCAGGTTCGTTCCAGGCTCCTCAAATACATATTCCGAAGACGGGGATCTTCGGCGTAGCGCAGCAGTGTATAATAGCTGCGGAATGCATGATTATCATCCCAAGTTGCGATATTTTCCGGTGGAAACACATTTTTTTGGCGAAGCGTATTTTCCGGATATCCCCAATCCACCAACTGCTGATAACCTTTTTTGAATTTTTCATCGCCGGTCAATGCCCAGGCTGTTTTGGTAAAAGCGAGTGCTTCCAAACCATTAATTCCCCGATCGACATAACCATAAGGACGCAGCAAATACTCAGGATTCCAGCGTCCCCACCGGGTTGGTTTTCCATCCATGTCGTTTAAAACCCAACCACAATCGATGATATACGAGGCAATTCGTTTTAAATGTTCCTTTGCTATGTCTTTTTCTTTGCCTTTGGCAGCCAGTTCGTAAAAAATAGAAACAGAATAGAAGTGAGCAATGACTTCGTCGCTTGACGTATCTCCCTTCCAAATCCATTTCCCGTCAGAAGTTTTGTACCATTTGGCAGGCAAACCACCGGAGCCGTGTTTCGACATTTCGTCCTTGTCGCCGCCGGGAGAATAGATGGCCCGTGCAAAAAATCCCTCCACAGGGCTAATTTGTTCCAGCCAAATCATCGCTTTAAAAGCATCAACAGCTTGTTTTCTGTCCTCTTCGTCGCCGGTTACCGCATATTTATAACTCATTGCCGCCAGATAGGGTGATGTGTGTCCTCCGTCGTTGTCGCTGATTTCACGTACCCATTCGCCCTCTTTTTGATACAAAGTATGAATAAATCCAAGTCTTTTATGCCCCCACTCTTCCAAATGAAGTTCATAATAATCCGCTTTTTTTTGCAAGGTAAAAGGCTCGTATTTTATAATTCCCAAGCCTCCGTCGGTGGCAATATAAACCACGCTGTCACCGGCGGCAATATCGTTTACATTGTTATCAGGAAGCCACAGTCCGGCTCCAAAATAGTGCCACTCGTTTTCCAACATTCTAACGGCGCCCTGTTGGGTTCCTATCCAAATGTCGCCATCAAAACCTTTTGTCAGACAGCTTGTGTTTTCTACCGGCAGTCCGTCTTCTCCTTTTAATGTCGTTAAAGTTGCTCCCCGCAATACAGCCAGTCCGCGGTCGGTGTTTATAAATAACCTACTGCCCAGCGAGAGCATTTCACCCGTATTTTTTGAAGGCAACGAACCCCAGTCAATAAAATCTTCGTTAACAATCAAACCGTCAAACAATACTATTTGGCCGGGGCGCAAAACGTACAATGTTCCGCTGTAAGATTCAATTTCAGTAATGGGACCCAATTCTACCGGATCCGCGTGAAGCTGGGTACCATCTTCCATAACCATGGTCATGCTACTGGAATAATATCCATGTTCAGGCTTTGTACTTTTAAATTTCTTTCCGTCAAAACGGTAAATTTCATTTTTTGTAGCGGCATGCACTGCTTCGTTGTGCGTGCAAATATCAACATATTCTTTATCGTCTATTTTTTGCCAACTGCTTTCTTTCCGTAAATAGATTCCGTCAGAAGTAAGTGCCCAAAGGGAATTATTTTCGTTCTGTATTTTTTGAATTCCGGAAGGAGCTGAAGGTTCAGGCGACAAATTACCATTATGTAACACCTGTAATTTTCCGTCTAACACCACATAACATGTTCCGTTTAATTCAGCAACACTTTGAAGCGGTTTTTTTGTGCTAATCTTTTCAGCAACTTCCTGAAGATAAACCTCATCTTGTTGCGGTTTCCAAATATGTTGCTTTCTCCCGTACATTTGCTGTCCGGAAAGTATTTCTGAAAAAAGAATAAAACATGCGCAAATTAAAACTGCAATTCTGTCTCTGAACCTCATATTTCACTTTTCTTGTTTATTATTTTGTTATTTCCAGTTCCTCGAAAGCCTGAACTTCCGGAAATGTTTGGTGCGGTTCTGATTGATACCAATATGCTACTGACGACAATTCATCTTCCAGTTGTTTATAACGTCCTTCACTTTTCCAGCCCAAACTCTGAATCGTAATTCTGATATCTTCTTTAAAACGAACCGGGTCCATCACATGCCAGCGATACTGTCCAATCATACTTCGGTATTTGGGTCTTTTCCTTAAATCCCTGAAATAGTGAAATCCGGTGTAGGGCCCGCTAAACGGCGTATAAACTTCATAATCGTATTCATTTCTGCGATCGTTGTATCCGTACGAACCACAGAAATAATCTTCTTCGCCGGTTCCGCATATTGTTGGAAATTCGCTATCGCCATCGATAAAAAATTTCACTTCGCCCTCACCAAACCATCCTGAATTAAATGCGCCACGAGCCAGATACATCCCAACAAACTGGCCGGCTCCCTTTATGTCATCAAGAATAGTAAAAACTTCGCCCTCCGGCAAAGCATCCACATGGCGAAACTGGGCGTGAAAATACGCTGCATCTTCGGGAACATCCGTTAATGAATAATCAATCTGGTAATACAAACGCAAACCTTTTTGGTCAGTATTTTCCATGGTGATTTTGCATTTATTTCGAAAAGGCATTTGCCAGTAAGAATTAAAGCCGCTTCTGGGATTCACACAAATCGCAAAAGAGTTGATCTGTGGTTCGTAGCCCGAACCCCAGCCGGAGGCAAAGAAATCGCCAACCGGAACTTCCACTGAGGGTGTTTCCTCGCCATCCCAGTAAAACCGGATAACATTTCCGCGGTAATCGCCGGCCGGTGTCATCCAAATATGCTGAATTACACCTTCTCCTTCTATTTCAGCCAAAACAAAAGTTTCACCCGGTTCGATTAAAACGTAGGGATTAACTTTCCAGCCCTGTCCTAACTCGCGGGCTGCCCGGGCAGCACTTCCTTCTTCCAATGTTGCCATTCCTCCTTTTCCTTTTTCGCCGGTAAAATTCTCCGGGCTTATCGATCGGGACTCGGCATTGGAGAGACGATACAGGTTGCCCATATTCAAATCCATTCCATTAAAATTACCCGCTTTTTGAGCTGACGCAAAAACTGCAATAAGCAGCACAACAATAATTAAAGTAGCTTTTGTTTTCATTTTTTAGTTTTTTGGATTAGTTAGTATTTTACGTTTATAAAACTCATATTAATCACATTGTCGACGACCGAAAGTTCTCCCGATTTTTGAATGGTTACATTTTCCAGTTTTACGTTTTGAATGGGCATCTCCGGTAAACCGATCATACTTATGGCTTTTTCCTGAGCTATGTTACATTTCAAATTCCGAATCAGAATATTTTCAAATGCGGTGGGATTGTTTCCGCCACTGTAACTATGATACTGGTTGGTAAAACTGATACAGGTTTCAGCGGTGTCTATTTGAATATTATCAAGAATAACATTCTTCAGGTAGCCCCCTCGATCTTTATTTGACTTAAATTGAACACCATAACTTCGAACCTTTTTGAAAGTAAGATTTTGGCAAATTACATTTTCAATTCCGCCGGAAAGTTCACTCCCAAAGGAAATACCGTGCAAACAGTTTTCCGAAACACAGTTCCGGATTAAAATATTTTTACTGGGTTTATTCACTCGCCACCCGTCCTGATCGCGACCCGACTTTATTGCAACAAAATCGTCGCCGGTATTAAAATTACAGTTTTCGATGAGCACGTTCGTATCCGAATCAATATCAACACCATCGTTATTTATAAAGCGACTGTCAACTTTTACACCCCTAACTGTAATGTTATCGCAATAAGTTGGCTGAATGAGCCAAAATGCCCCGTTTTTAATTGTAATATCTTCGAGCAAAATATTTTTACAATTCAAAAGATGGATCAATTGCGGTCGCAGAAAATGGCCTTTGCCAAAAACCCGCTCATTAACCGGAACGCCATTTTTCCCCATTTCACGCAGTTTGTTCTGGTCTTTTTTCTGCAGTGGCCGCCATTCTCTGAAACTTTCTTCAGCAGAGCCATTTCCGTCAATAATTCCCTTGCCGGTTATGGCAATATTTTCAACATCGCTAGCATAAATAAAAGGTGAATAATTCCAGGCTTCTGTTCCTTCCCAACGAACCAAAACAACTGGCAAATAGTCTTCCGGCTTCTGGCTGAAAACAAGTTTTGTATTCTTTTCCAGATGAAGATTTACATTGTCTTTCAGAATAAGCGGACCTTCACAAAAATACTCTCCGGATGCCAAAACCACTTTGCCACCTCCGGCTTTGGAACATTCGTCTATTTTCTTGTTAATTACATCCGCAACATTTTCTTTTACAGTTTCTGAACTTATTTTAAAGATTCTGTCAGGGAAATCAGGTTCACTTATCTTTTCCAGAATTACAGAAGCATCAACTTTCCAATCCTGTTGTTGTGATTTTGCGCTAACTGTCGCCAAACAAAGAAATACAATTCCTGTAAAAACTTTTATGTTCATCGGTTTATTTTTTTATTTAGAAAACACATAAAATTAATCATTACTGTCCGATAAAAATTAAAATTTTAGGCTAAAGCCGCTGTATTATTCATTTTTAATTCACCATTATTATCAACGTTCAATTTTAATAGCATACTGCTAAAATTAATGTTTAAACCGAAGAAAAACTGTCCTCTACAGAACCAGCATTTAAGAACTCTTTTTAGTTTGAATACTCTTGCTAAAACCCTCTCATTTCCCAATAGTTTATTAATAGATTTTAGAAAAGACGTACCGCAAATTTTCTTATTGGTACGTCTTTGTGTTTAACCAAACCAGAAAAACACAGTTGTAACTAAAAACTATTTTTGAACAGGTTCTCCAATAACGCCTAAATAACGCCCAATCCAATAGGGAAGCAACCAAATATCTCCGGCGCTGTATTCCGAACGGCCATCACTGCCACCATCCAAATCAAAACGATTGGCGTTATGCCGTGAAATTCGCAGTTCATCAGGCGGAAGAACCTCTTTTATTGTTTGTTCTCTAAAATTTTCAGGAATAAGTTCAATGTCCTTTCTGTGGCTGTTTTTTACTGTCCAGTTCACCAAATCGAGCGGGTATTCCTGCAAATACCAGATTGCTTCTTCAAGATCATAATCATTATCACCAACAATTGCAGTCATAATGTTCCATAAGCCTTCCTTTTCTGGCCGCTCTGCTTCCCAATGATCAACAATTGCTTCTTTGTATTTTGCTTTTAATTCATCGTTAAACGCATAACGGTACAAGCCCCAGTATCCGCAGTAATACATTTCATCGTCGGAGTGATTCCAGCTTTCGGACAACATTCTGCTCCAATCGTCAGCAGTTTCAGGAGCCCGGCCAATTTCACTCATGGGGCGCATGAGATTTTCCAAATAACCATGTTTCTCCATCAAACCGAACGCTGTCTTTTTGTATTTTTCTTTTCCTGTAAAATGATAAGCTGTCTGAAGCATGCCGATGTAATTTGATGAATTAATTTTGCGGTCACCCACCATAATCGGGCGCGCGTTAACATATTCCGGATTCCAGCGCCCCCAGGTTGTGGGCTCACCGTTCCAGTCAACCAAATAATGGTCATTTTTTATTGTTGTTGCCATTAAGGTGTCAATCAACAAAATGGCTTTACTTTTCAATTGGGCATCATCAACCAATTCAGCGATTGCACTAAACGCAAAAATGTGACCGATGGCTTCGTCACTGCTGGTTGTGGATTTCCAATCCCATTCGGGGTCTTCGGTTCTTCGCCACTTTTTATCGTGATATTTATAGCCGCGGCGTTCAAATGAACGTGATGGGAAACCCGGAATTTCGTTGATTGTATATAAACGTTCCATCGCATCGAGTGACTCCCGGATATTTTGTAAGGCATCTTCCGATTTTGTTACTACGTAGCGAAAAACCTCTCCTGCCAGATACATCGAGGTCCACAAACCATCGTTATCCGAAGTTTCCATACTTCCGCTTGTTACATCACCCTCAGTCATGCCTGAAACAGTAGCATTAAAACCGTTACGTATATGACGTTCACGAACCTGCTTTTCAAAAAACATGGCTTTGTCGAACAATGTCATTTCTTTTCTGCAAATTTTTGCCAAACCGGCATCGGTTAAAATCAAAACTGAATTTTCGGGGCCTTTTGAAATATCAATCACATTATCAGAAGGGAGCCATCTTTTGGAGGCGTAATAGCTGAATTTATCGTTTTTTTCAAGTTTAAAAGCCCCTTGTGTTGAGCCAAACCAGGTTTCGCCATCCACCGATTTTATTGTTGTAATTTCAGGCCACGGTAAGTTTTTTTCAATCTGACTAATGTGCTTTTTCGATTTAGCATCAAATTCAAAAAAACCGTCAGACGTTCCGGCCAAAACTTTTTTACCTGCTACTTCAATACAGGTTAATTTATCATTTTGAAGAACAAGTTCCAGTTTATTATTTTTGGGTGAAAATGAATAAATTTCTCCGGCACTCAATATAAAAAAATGGTCATTTTCCGAGTCATATTTTATATCCTGAATTTCGTTATTTAAACTTCCTTCCCATAGTGTTTCCGAATCTTTTAACAAGTTCAGTTCCATTTCGTCGGCTATCAGAAATGTAAAATCCTGACCTGCTGAAAATAATTTTGCATTGGGTAAATCATGCCGGGAATATAAATTCCCTGCCCACGCATTACTCAAAACTGCTTTATCATCAATGTATATTATTTGATTTTTATAAATATCTGCGTCTGTAATTCCTTTGTCTGATGTTGGGCGATATTGCACATCATTTACCAATTCTCCGGGAAACAAAAACTGCCCGGCTTTTGGACGCAACAATCCGTGAGAGGAAAGTACCTGTATATACCCGTTACGATCGGAAACCACACTGTTTAGTGTTACGCGCTCATTTGTAAAATTATATTTTATGCTATACTCCTGAACAAAAGGTTTATCAGCAATGTAAATATTTGAACGTTGTCCAAAACAGAACGTTGTGCCCAATACAGCAACCAACAGCAGTGTAAATATTGTTTTCAATTTTATATTCATTTCAA
The DNA here is from genome assembly GCF_009762775.1 of Maribellus comscasis. Classification (GTDB taxonomy): domain Bacteria; phylum Bacteroidota; class Bacteroidia; order Bacteroidales; family Prolixibacteraceae; genus Draconibacterium; species Draconibacterium comscasis. The sequence goes on from NZ_CP046401.1 coordinate 6,892,176, forward strand.
TAATTTTAATTTCTCTTTTCTTAAAAATCTATTCTGTTTACCTTACTTGTCATAATTTAGAGTGTTAATTTTTATCTTCTTTACATTAAGTTCAAACAAGTTGCAAGTGATTTAAACATAAATTTCAATCTGCTTTTCTTATTCCAAAAGGCTGTGTTCCGGTGACAGACTCCGGGCCAAAAATCTCAGCACGCACATAACCCGATAGTTCCGGAATTTCAGAGAGACTTAATCTTCCACCTCGCCCTACTATATTACTTCCTGAAATCCAACGAATTGAGTCCTGTCCGGAAGACACAATCTCAATTGTTGCTTTTTTTGAATTCACTTCAATCGATTTAATATCCGGCACTTCAGTACCATTGTGCCCATTAACCGCATAAACATAGAAAAAACGTCCTTCAAGCATTCCTATCCGAATCCACTCTTCGTTTAATTCCGGCAAAATAAATACGTTCCAATTACGTCCCAACCTTTCCATTCCTGCATGGAAATCGTCGTTTGAGTAACCCCAAACATTCCTCCCGGGCATCGTTTTTTTCAAAACTTTGTCCCAAAGTTCACGGTCATGCGGATACCGATCTCCTTGATTATAGACTTCCATTCCTGTAAGAAAATCATAACTGTTAAATATGTCAACATACCAGCTAACATTATATTTTTCAGGATTTCGGGCTGTGTAGCGCCCCGGATGATTTAATAGTGCAAGCCCGTTCTTTTTGCCAATTTCTCCCAACGCAATATTTTCATCTCCGGGCTGCTGCTGATAATCAGAAAAATAACTCCCAGTATGATGGGGAGCCGATACTTCGTTTCCCTGAATAGCAAATATTTCCATTTCCGCAGGATTGCGGTTTTCGAAAACCAGTTCATCTGATGTTATGTCTCCCCGCTCAAGTCGTTCATGAGCGGATTCGCCGGGCAACATTTCAGAAAAGTTTGTCCAGGGATAGGTAACTTCATTGTGATCTGTAATCGCCAGTATTTTATACCCCAAACTGTGATAACTGTCCACCACTTTCTGGGGACTCATTCTTCCATCGCTCCGTGTGGTGTGGGTATGCAAATTGGCCTTATATTTACTGTGGTTTTCCCAATCCACATTTTCGTACGGATTATTAATTTCCCATTTTGATGAACATCCCGAAAAAATAAATCCGGATGTTATTATCATTATTAAAACCTGAAATAAGCTTTTCATAATACAAATTTTCTTGGTTTTTTATTTTTCTTTTTGAATATTAAAAACATCATTTAATTCATCAACAGTCAGTTCCATCACAAATATTTGCATATACCCGCGTTCTTCACCCGTATTTTTATTTGGTTGAAAGATGTTGTATGCCAGCATTTCTCCATTTCCTGAGACCACCAGTTGAGTCCTGTCCTGTTTGTCGTTTGTTAACATTACACTTTTGCCAAAATTATTCCCCGGCTTTGTACATGAAGCGGCAATGTTTCCGTTAACCACCGAAAAAACCCAGTTCCCGGATGGATGCCAGCGCACACAGGAAGCGTCGTTGGAAAAATGACTAAGCTGCAAAGGTTGTTTTCTTTTGTCAGAAGAAAGTTCTGAACCATCGGCGTCGATAACAAATATCTGTTTAACTCCTTCTTTATCGCTGGCCAGATAAGCGACCCTTTTTCCATCTGCAGACCCTCTTACAATACCTGAAACTGATCCGGAGTAAGTTAAACGGCGAATCTGAATACCAGCCGGTGGCTCCGGATACGTGTCTGAATCGCCGGAAAATGCTGATGTTATATCCACATCATCGGGAATATCAGCAACAAAAAGAGAGGTGTCATAATCCAGTCCATTCCCGGCACGTACCTTTCCAATAAACGCACGCATAGTTCCAACTGAATCGACCCACGAATCTCCATATGCTTTTTCAATCTCTCCGGCTTTTGATTTACCTTTTCCGGCAGGTTTGACAATTACTGAAAAATAATGCGTGTAACCCTTTGGAGAATCCTGGTTTTTTTCCATGTAACCAATGGTCCGGTCAATATCAGTTATCAAAAAATCATCGTAAGTAAATCCAATTCGTTTCCCGTTTCGGGAGTATTCATGACGGTGTGTTCCTCCCCGTTGTGCCCCCGGAATGGTAGGCCCTTCTGTTGAAACATTACGCATATCAACTTTTGTTATTGCTCCTTTTCCATCAGTGCTGACTTCCACACCGGTTCGGTTTGGCTTGTCATAATATCCTCTTTTTTTAACTTCTTCAAGCAGAGGACCATGAATAAAAATGGCTTTTTCTTCCGACGGATGCCATGACACTGCTCCAACTCCGGGTGCTGCCTGCTCGCCCGTTATCGATTCAGGTTCATACAAAATAGTTTCTTTCCCTGTTGCAATCTCAATCTTTTCAATGGTTTTACAATTGCCAATATCTTCATTAAAAATGGTGCCCCGGGTGTCGTAACATAAAAAGTTATCATCGGGGGAAAAGTTGTCGTTATTGTCCAGTGCATGGTTTTTATCCGAAAACGATATTTGTTTTTCTTTCATTATTATTTGTAAAACTCTATTTTGATTTTCAGCTATGCATCCGGTAAGCCCTAATCCCGTTAGCCATAAAAATGCTGTTAAACTGTTATATTGTAGTTTTCTTTTCATTTAGCCAGCTGGTTATTTTACCCTGAAAATACGGTTTTCCTTCCAGATTTGGTTAAACATATCAGTAGTTCTAACGGTGAGCGTGTATGTCCCCGGTTCTAAACCACCTGGAAGTTTTCCCTTCCACATATGATGACAGATGCCGGGGTAATCCATCGCATAGCCAAACACTTCATCAAGCGGCTGATTATCCACTATAATTTTCAGAAAGCTGCTTTTTTTATACATTTCAAAACATGCCGGATCAACAGTTTGGACGGTATCCATTCGAATCCAGCTTTTATCATGGTTGACTGACATTTCGACTATTGAACGGTCTGAACCGGCAAAAACATTTACCAAAACCTTTGTCGTATCCAATGCGTCTTTTTCTATCTCTTCCGGAATATAAATATTCATCTGATAATCGGCAGGGCGTCGCGCTGCTTTAAAGCGAACGCTATATTTATTTCCATCGAAAGTAATAATGGAATACCCATTTGGAGCTCCGTCGTTCATAGTAGCATGCGGAATACCCCGTTCATCTTTTAAACCACACCACCAGCTTCCACAAACAGTTGCATTAATAAGATGATGATGCGTTGCTTTCCCCTGCCACCCCATTTCACTATCTACAAAAACATTAATTTGCTCATGCACATGACCGGAAATCGAAAATGTATGCTCCCTGTTTTGAATTAGCTGATACATTTCCTCCTGGTTATCACAGGCAATAATTGGTGCGTGCATCATTAACACAACTAGTTTATCTTTGGGAACAAATTGCAGGTAATTTTTTATAAAAGTAAGTTGCTTTCTGGTGAAGTGAGGATAATATTTCCCCTTTTTGTCAAAATAAATATTGTTTATTGAAATAAAGGCAACCTGTCCGTATTCAAAAGCGTAGGTGCTTGGGCCAAAAAAATGTTCAAACGTGTTGTCTCTTTCCCTGTTGGTTTTTGCATTACGATCGTTGTCATGATTTCCGAAAACATTGTACCAGGGGATTCCTATTTGCGCTATTCCCTGACTGACATCATCCATCAGCCCAGGGTCGTCTGCGACAATATCTCCCAAAGAAACTCCAAAACTTGCGTCATTTGTTCCAATCAACTCTTCCACAATATCATGAAATACATAATTAACTTCCTTCATTCCCCGCGCCTGCGGATCTCCAAAAAACAAGGCAGAAAAGGTTTCACTTTCTTCTTGCTGAACCAATGGAAAATCGATTGTTTTGACATCCTTCCTGTTTAATTCGTTATCAACCTTGAAATAGTATTCGGGCGAATTGAAAGAATTTAAAGGAACCTGATATCCGGAAGGTTTTATAATAAAAACTGTAGCGCTTTCATTGGTCTCCAACTCCCATTCTCCATCTTTGTCTGTTAAAACAACTTCTTCACCATTTGTTACACAGACATTTCTTACACCTTTTTCTCCTTTGTCAAAAACTCCGTTATTATTGGAGTCGATATAAACTTTACCAGTGGTACTACCCGGGGTTGCAAATAAAATTTTTGTTACAAATACAAAGAGCAGGAACAAAAAGCTTTGGAAATGTTGCATCGTATTTTTATTATGGAAAAAGAAGAGTTAAACTTTTACATGTGAAAGGATATAGCAAAATAAAGAAGACAGAGAATTCCCCTGCCCTCTTTATTCCATATTGTTTTCTCTGATAAATTAATTAGTAAGGCTTTCCTGTTCCTTGTATTAACCAGATTTTTGACCATGCGCTATCTTTTCCATCAGTTGCAGTAAAGGAAGTTTCCTCCAAACCGCTTACTGCTGTTTCATAGTTATCTCCATTTCTGGAGATCTCAGCGCTTCCATACTGGAAACGGAGTGGCATTGCTTCGCGAACTCCTTTTTTTCCAATGGTAAGTTCCGGGTAACCTGTTCTTCTCCAATCGCACCATGATTCGTGAGCGACAGTCCAGTTAGCAATCCATTTCTGCGTTATTAGTTGTTCCAGGGAACCATCATAAACAACATCTGGTTCAGTAATGTAGGTATCGTAGTCATCACTCACTTCCCATGTATCAAAAGAAGCCTTGATTCCTTTTTCATACCACTCTTGTTGTGAGCCAACCGACCAGCCTTTTTGCGCTGCCTCTGCAAGGATAAAACAAACTTCTGTATATGAAATGAACCTTGCTTTTAACAAATCGCCTTTTTCGGCTTTGTATTTATCATCAAGCGCCGAATTATGTACATTAGGTCCCCCCTGAATTTTATTTGGATTTAGATTCCATCCGGAACCATCACCTGTAGTAGACGCAATTGGCAATCCAGCATACTGCATCGTATCAATGAGGGTTTTACCCGCTTCCACATCTTCCACCCAGGTTGATGGGTTATATACAACATAGTCACTCGCCACCATAAAATCCGGGTTAAGATAACGAACTCCATCGATGACCTCGTCTTCGTCGACTGCTGTTGAAACTTTAATTGGCACAGCTACTTCGTTAAACCAAACTGCAATCCGAGGATCATCGTTTTTTACCAGAACATCTCTGAAACCGGCACATAACTGTATTCTGTCAAAAGAACTTTCGGAAAGATCGAAAGTGGTATTCGCCGGCCAGGAATCATCATTCGACGAACCAACAAATTCCATTGTCGCATCATCATCAATTGACGTAAATATAGGGTATTGACCCGGGTTTGAAACGATTTCCTCAATGCCTGCTTTTGCAAAATCGGGTAATTTTTCAGATACTCTCATATAATATCTCAGCATCAGCGAATTGGCAAATTTTCTCCATTTCGATGGGTCTCCGCTATATAACACATCGGCATCGGCGTTAATTCCGGAATATTCTCCTGATGATTTGGATAACAATGTGTTTGCTTCTTTTAGCTCATCGATAATTCCTTTATAAATTGTCTCCTGCGAATCGAAAATTGGGAAAAGATCTTCCTGATCACCTTCATTACCATTCAGGGCATTGGAGTATGGAGCATCTCCCCATGAATCCGAAATATAAGCAAAATTAAATGCTCGAATCACAATGGCAACTCCCTGTTGGAATTCCATCCCTTCCTCATTTGAACGTTCGTACAAGTGTTTCGCTGTTCTCAGATTTCCATATTGAGTCGTCCAGTCACGAGCGCCGTCCCAGTCAAATTTGTTTGTCTCTCCACTCCAGCCACTTTGCTGAATATATTGCATAACGCCTGCAGAGCCTCCCTTGTAACCTTCGTCCAAATAATATTTTGCAGTTGACGTAATAATTGTCGGAACCATAAGGTTCGGATTTACAACAGCAGGATCTACACCGTTGGGATTTACATTTAAGTCAGTCAACTGTTCACTGCACGAGACAAAGAACACAATCAACAGTGCAAAAACTAGTTTGTATATTGCTTTTATTAATTTCATGATTTAAAATTTATCGTTTTAGAAACTTACATTTAATTTGATACCCACAGGAATTGTCCACGGCCTAACGTTATACCGCTCAATTCCCTGTTTGAACTGAATACCACTTCCCTGGTTGCTTGATTCTGCCTGAAATGCAGTTTCAGGATCGATTCCAATACCAGCTTTTGTCCATAATAAAATGTTACGGCTGTATACTGAAATTGACGCATTGTTAATACCAATTGATTTCAACGGCGGCAGCTGATAAGAAAGTGATATTTCACGTAACTTAATAAAATCAGCATCAAACATTGCATTTCTTGTGTAGCCCCAGCCATAGAAATCCTGATAACGGATAGTTGGTGTTCCGTCGCCACCAAGATGTTCTTTAACCATTACAAATTTTCCATTTTCGTCGTAGTATCCCTCAACACCTGGCATAAAAACACCGTCGTTTAATGTAATCCCATCTTCGGTATGCGGCAAACCTCCGTATTCTGCGGTCGGGCCACCTACAACAACAAAAAATTCACCATCAGGAGACAAATATTCATCTGCATGATCTATAAGGTACTCCGCCATTTCAGCACCACTCATACCGTTCAATTTTAATGTGCGATCGATCCAACGTTTTGTATGTAAATCTGATTCGCCATATCGAAAGGTTTGAGAAACAAACTGTCCCCCCACTCTCCAATCCAGACTTGCGCTCAATGTCCAGTTTTTATAAGTTAATGATGTTTGCATTCCTACCATAAAATCAGGATTAAAATTTCCGATTACAGCAGTATTATCTCCGGGTTCCATATAGTTTTCCCAGTTATCAGCATCATCCCATCCTTCATCATCAATAATTGGCCAGCCATAATAAGGAGAACTTTCGTCTTCAACGCGGACTAAAATATCATCTACAATCTGACCTATCTCGTCACCAACCCTGGTAACTGCACCACCTTTTGCATCAGTCCAAAGTACAATGTAATCAAATCCATCTGCCAACTCTTCAACCCTTGTTCTGTTTTTTGAAAAAACAAAATTAACATCCCAGTTAAGATCTTTTGTGCGAACAGGTGTTCCTCCAAGTGAGAATTCGATACCCTTGCTTGAAATCAAACCGGCATTGATTTGTTTTCCTGTATACCCCGATGAAGGAGGCAGGCCAATATTCAAAATTTGGTTTTCATTTTCAGCTTCGTAATAGGTTCCCTCAAAACGTATACGGTTGTCAAAAAATGCGAGATCCGCACCTATTTCCCACGAGGTTTGTATCTCCGGTTTTAAATCTGGTAACAACAGCGTTCCCGATGTCGATAATTCAATTTGATTTCCCCATAAACCGGAATTTACCATAGTAGCCATCAGTTTATAAGGGTCGGTATCGTTACCTACCATAGCCCAGCCGCCACGAAGTTTTGCGAGGGATACATTACTTCCCATCTCAAACATATTATTTAACAACATACTTAGTGACGCTGATGGATAGAAATAAGAACGATTTTCTTCAGGTAGAGTGCTCGACCAGTCGTTACGGGCGGTCAAATCGAGATATACGGCATCTTTATATCCAATGGATGCCAAACCATATAAACTATAGATAGCTTTTTCACTCATACCGGAAGTATATCTCAAATTATCCGGAGCAATGTTACCTATATTGTATACACCGGGAACAATTAAACCCGATCCTCTGTCTTTGGTTGCAGTCAAATTATTCTCCGCGAACTGATACATATAATTTCCACCGGCAGAAGCATTAAAACTCCAGGCATCCATTGTCTTTTTGTAAGCCAATAGGAAATCTGCATTTTGTTCTCTTCTGTACAAATTCTCCAGACCGTAAACGCCATTAGCATCACCGGTGTAACTTGGTGCTATTTTGGTTTCCCTTTTTTCATGAAATTGATCATGGGTATAACGAGCCATTAACGACCATTCCTTTGTAATATCATAATCTACCCGCGCATTTCCAAAAACCCTGTCTCTTTGGAAACTATTATTTACTTCATTTGCGATAAAATATGGGTTATTAATCATATCTCCTTTCCCATAAGTTCCGTCAGAGTTAACTTCCAAATTATAAGGAGCATTTTGCTGAATCCCCTCTTTTCCCGGCTCCCAATAATTTTTCAGGTCATTTATATCAATGCTTGAATTTATATCGTATAATGCCTGAAGCGGATTGGTTCCTCGGTTTCCTGTCGAAGGGCGATTATCGGCACCATTTGATACAAAATTAATACTTGAACTTACAGACAAATTATCCAGTAATTTAATTGTTGAATTTAAACCAATTGAATTCTTGTGCAGATCGCTGTTAGGAATTATTCCCTTGTTCTGCATGTTACTGTATGAAATTCTGTAATCAAGTTTTTCATTTGAATCGTTAATTGAAATGGTATTGGTACTTGTAATTCCTGTTTCAAAAAACTCCTTGTAATTGTCAGGGTGGGAAACCAAAGGAGTTGCTTCCAACTGGCCGTTTTCGTCAAAATAAGGCCATTGATAAGCCATCATTCCGTTATCCAGTTCAGGCCCTACCCAATAAGAGTCGGCAACAGGAACAGCGTAGTAATCCAATCCGTTATTGGGTCGATCATCTTGAGTAAATGGTCGTTGCCCGTTCGCAAACAAAGTGTGTTTTTCTAAATATTTATAAGGATTGTCGATTACAGTATTCGAGGTTATGGTAACTCCCAAACCTTGTGTTTTTTTACCCGATTTAGTAGTAATCAAAACAACACCGTTACCGGCACGTGAACCGTAAAGAGCGGCAGCACTAGGCCCTTTTAATACTGAAATACTTTCAATATCATCCGCATTAATATCCGAAATAGCGTTACCATAATCAGGTTTGTTATCCCGACCAATAGCAGTAACATTATTCAGCGTATTGTTCATCGGAATTCCGTCGACAACAAACAGCGGCTGATTGTCGCTGGTTAGCGATGATGCCCCACGAATTACCATACTAACAGATGAACCAGGGCCGCCGGTTGAATTGATAGTCACGCCGGCAACTTTGCCAGAAAGTGCGTTCAAAACATTTTCCTGGGCAACTTTTTGTAAATTTTCCCCTTCTACCTCGCCAACGGAATATCCTAACGACTTTTTTTCTCTGGAAATTCCTAAAGCCGTTACCACTACTTCGTCAACGCCTATGCTACTGGTTGCCAATGTCACATCTATAACCGATCTGCCATCAATCTGAACCTCTTGTGTTTGCATTCCCACAAAAGAAAAAACCAAGGACGCTTGTCCGTTTGGTACGGAAATAGAGTAGTTTCCGTCGAGATCGGTAATGACTCCGTTACCTGTACCTTTTTCTACAATAGATACACCGGGTAGTAGCTCACCCTCATCGCTTTTTACGGTACCCGTAACATTTACCTGAGCAAATGACGCGACCGCAAAAAGTAAAAACATACCTAAAAAGAATGTTTGTAAAATACTTTTTTTCATAAAACAATAATTTGGTTAAATATTTAATCACGATTTAAAAAATCGTTAGCAACAAAGTTCTGTAACGAGATTTATTTAAACCAGTAGAATTTTACTACATACATATAGAATATTAACTTATTCAAAATACAATAAAGACAAAATTAATACAATTATGTTAATATTTAATTAATAATAATTAAACCTCTCAATATCTTATTTTATTGAAAAAGAGGGAATTTTAAAGATAATATGGTAAATCATCCAAACCGGTTATGGGCACCGGCCATCTCTCCGTGAATGCCAACAGAAATCAATGATAAAATTGATACAACAAATAGTAACAGAACCAGATATCGCAAATAATACTTATTCTTTTTTTCATTTGGCATTGCTGCAAAAAACTCTACAGAACTCTTTTTTATCAGTTTAAGAATCACAGCTAAATTGGCTACATATAAAATATGATTTAGCATAACTCTGCCGGATACTATTCCTGTTACAAGAAAACTGAGAATAATATATAAACCAAAATAGATAGTCGTAACCCATAATATCTCCTGACGTTTAACTTTGAAGTTTACCCTTCGAAGTAGCAACCATATAAATAAAACAGCCAAAACGATAAAAAGTGCTGACAAAATTGTGCTAATAAGTGAAATATCTCCAGATTTGTCAAAATCATGAAATCTGGAGAGAAAGTTTTTCATTTGCAACGACTCACGGAAAATGATTACCGGAATACAAACAAAAACGGCAAGGAACGCAATACTGTTTTCCCATTTTTGGGGCTCTTTCTCAGATATTGGCCATTCTGAAGCAAATATTGCATATGCCATTGAACCACCTCCAAAAAAACCTATACAATACTCCATCACGTTCCACATGTTGAAAGGAAGCTCGAGAACCGTTCCAACTGTTTGCAAAAAATTGCCAAATGCAAAGCCAAAACCTGCTCCCAAAGCAGTATAAAAGGCTACCCGAAACGAATTTAAAAAACCGTTTCTTAACATATACCAAACCATTGCAAGACCTGCCCCTAAACTTAGTGCCCAGGCCTCAGAACGAGGAGGAGTCATCAATACTTCGAGTTGCATAACAAGAAGTCCGTAAACAACAAGTGCACCCGCTGTCATTTCAACAATTAATGACGGCCAGTTCACTTTTTTATTTTTTGTTGATTCAAGGGAAAGTGCGGTAAAACCGCCCCCAATCAATCCAAATAAACCGCCAATTACAAAAAGCATAGACAAACCGTAGAAAACATTGACTAAATCATCGCTTCGTCCATAGCCTACTACCCGTCCATAACTTATCATTCCGGTTAATCCCCAACCAAAAGCTGAACTCAATATAACCGGAAGCACTTTAGAATACCAGTCTTCTCTTTGTGAAACCAGTACCAGAACAAGAGTTCCGATTCCCCCTGCCCAGGCCGCTCCTTGCTCGTGACCAAATTGCCCGCGAATCGCCCAGGAAGTTCCCAGGGCCATTGCAATGGTTAAAATCCCAAGCCATTTGTCAATATGATTTCCTCGTTTGCTCATTGAATATCGTAGAGAAGCTCCTGCTTAAATTTTTTAATGATTGTATTTTTCATCAACACTCTAAACAGATAAAAAAGGGAGAAAACCTTACTTCAACTATACTTTTTAATTTTACGCTGTAAACACAAACCCTTATTATATCTTAATAAAAACATTTATAATTTATTTACCATTTACTGAAAAAGGTATGTACATTTCTACAATGTAAAATTATATTATCTACGCAAAATAGGCTTCTTATATTTTGGACAATACACATTAAATATTAACCCAAAAAAAGCATAAAAAAAGAACAAACACCATTTCAAATCAATATACTTTATATGTGTGTAAAAAAAGCTAAAACGCAGATAAAACAAGAGATTTGCGGCTAAAAGGTTTTAGCCACAAAATTAAAAAAAGGACAAAAAAGGCAAAATTTAATTACTATTTCTTAATAGACAAAGTTGCAATTACGGTCCTTTGCGCAATACGCATATTATATTTTGAGGTCTTAAAGATTTAGCTTATTTTCTGTTGAGATAATTAATCAGCCTCTCAGGATTATCGGTCTGAATCCCATCCGTTTTCCAGTTTAAGATTCTATTCCATTCTGTCTCCGTTCCATGCCTTTCATCTACAAAAACTTTCGTACTTTGCTTATGTGCCTTTTTTACAAAACTTTCAGAAAGCGTTTCAATATCCGTTGCGACGACAGCGGGCTCTATTTTGACAAGGATGTTGTTCAGGTTTCTTTCGGAGCCAGGATCGGGCACATCGGAAATGAATTCCCAAACACCTGTTCAATATTCTCTATTTGTTCAAAATAATTTGCCGGAATATACCAGAGAACGTCCTGTTCCATGTGGTATTTTCTTATCAGCTTCATTAATTCAGGGATCGGGGCATCTTTTAAGTCGATGTAAATCCCAATTTTACCACAACAGAGTTCAAGAATCTCTTCAAAGGTTGGAATACGCGTATTTTTCCATTCGCTTCCAACTTTAGCACCAATATCAAGTGCCTTTAATTCGGCAAGTGTAAAATTATTCACTTTCCCTTTTTTATCCAGAACATAATTATCAACGGATGAATTATGTATGCTAACAAATTTGTTATCTTTTGTCGTCCTGACATCAATCTCAACATAGTCGCACCCTAAATCAATTGCTTTTTGATAAGCAGGCAGTGAATTTTCAGGAATGCCTTTATGGGCTCCACGATGGGCAATTACATAAACTATATTTTTTGCAGCTTTCAAAGAAGCTTTCTCGTTTTCAAATCCTCTCCCGGAAAAAGCCAAGGCTGCAAGTATAATACTAAGAGTTAAAAATTTCATATTATTTTAATTTTTTATTTAACAATAATTTCAGGAACTTTCTACTTTAGCAAACGACTTTTCAAAAAGAAAAACAAAAAAAACTAAAGTATTATTTCTAATAACATTTCAATTCATGGTTAAAAAGCATTTTCCGCTAAATCGATTTAAAAAGCTAATATTCTATAACACAGAAACAAATTTCTATTTGTTTACCATTTTCCACTTTCTTAATTTTAAAGATAAAAAGTTAAAATAATGCAATAGCGATATAAAAGAGAGAAGCGTTTTCATGACTTAAAAGAAGGCTAATGTTCTCTGATGTTTTCTAAATCATATCTTCAACACATTCATTCTTAAAATGATAACACAACTATTTGGAATTACTTTAATCTAACTTTATTACTATGAAGAAATTAATCCGTTATTTATTTTTTTGTTGTACAATTGGAACTTTTATAGTACTTCAATCGTGCGAAGAGGAAGCTGAGCTACAGGTATTTCCGTTATCTGCCGACATTTTTCACAGTGTAAGCGATAAACAGGTTGCTTTTACAGCATTAATGCACAGTGCAGTAACCTGGTCGTGGGATTTTGGTGACGGGCAAACCAGTAACGAAGAAAATCCGGTCCATATTTATGATGAAGGAGGTTATTATGTTGCCACACTTACTGCTACTGACAGTGAAGGAAATACGGCAACTGCTGACGTAAATCTTGCAATCGCCCTAACTCCTTATGCTTTGTTAACAGGCGACCACACAAAGCCTGATTACGATGGAAAAACCTGGAAATTATCTGCAGCACATTCGGCTAATGACAAGCTGGTAAACTCTGACGCAAGTCTTACCTTACTTGATGAAAGCATTGAATATCTGCCAACCGGGGCATTTGATCTTTACTTAGGATTAAAAGAAGCTTATAACGACGAATTTACATTTTATAATGATGGCAGTTACAAGCACGATACTAAAGATGGCTCTTCTTTTGGCGGAATTGTTTATGCCATGGTTATGCAACAGTTCGGGCTTTCATCAATTACAAAAACCGGAGGAGAGGCTGTTTTTGGCGCTGATGCATTTGCTTTATCAACATATGCACCTGAAGAAAATGCGACATTTACATTTGCCGAAAATGAAGACTTTTCCATTCCTACCATTCCAGGTTTCGCAACAGGAGTCAATTCGCTAAACATCCCAATAGTTACTTATTCTGATGTAATGACCATTGATTTTCCAAACTCAACAGAATTTGTGGGGATTAAGGATTTTCACCAGAAAGTAATTGTGGAAGAAATAACAGATAACTCAATGAGACTGGTCATGTTTCTTACGCTCAGCCCTGATGCCATAGTCAATCAGGATCCATTAATTGCTTTGAGCACAACTGCAATGATTCTCTCATTTGAAGTAGTAGAATAAAACACCAAAATAACAGACATGAAATATAAAAATTCATTATATAAAACGGCGAAGAACTTTGTTCTTCTTGTTCTTTCATTCACATTTACTCAAAGTGTTTTTGCCTCTTCAACAGAAACTAATTTAGATGATGCCCGGCAAAATCTGACAGTAACAGGAACGGTTACATCTGCAGGCGACGGGCTAGCACTTCCGGGATTGAGTATTTTGCAACAGGGAACAAACAACGGTACAGTAACTGATATTGATGGGAAATACAGCATAGAAGTTCCTCAAAATTCTACTTTAGTATTTTCATTTATTGGATTCAGAACACAGGAAATCGATGTTCAGGGAAGAAATACCATAGATGTAAGCATGGAAGAAAACATTGAATCTCTTGACGAAGTTGTGGTTACAGCCCTTGGCATAAAACGCGAGGAAAAATCGTTGGGGTTCTCAGTGGGCAGAGTTGCCGGAGAGGAATTAACCCGCGTTGCACAGGAAAATGTTTTGAACTCAATGGCAGGTAAAGTCTCCGGAGTAACCATTAGCTCAACAGGTGGAACCGGTTCCACGGTTAATATGGTTATTCGCGGTGCCACTTCACTGAGTACCGACAACCAGCCATTGTTTGTTGTAGACGGTGTACCCATGAATAATACAGCAAATAATGTTGGCGGTTTTGGGTCAGACAACCGGGTCGATTACGGGAATGCCATTGCCGATCTCGATCCGGAAAGTATTGAAAGTGTATCCATTTTAAAAGGGCCCAGTGCGGCAGCGCTATACGGAACCCGGGCCGGTAACGGAGTAGTACTCATCACTACAAAAAAGGCGCAGGCGAATCAGGAGTTAAAAGTAACGGTTACATCAAATACAGTATTTGATATTCCATCACGTTTTTTAAATGTGCAAAAACAATTCTCGACAGGATTTTTCTCATATCGTCCTGAAGATGTTGGCAGCAACATTCTGCCTGAGATTACGGCAGGCGATGCAACAGGTTCGGGACCGGAAACGGACAAAGGTTACTGGGCAGTACAATGGCAGTCTCCTGTTGATGCAAACGGCGTTCGTGTTCCCGTGGAGGTTGTCTCCTACCCCAACAATGTAAAGAATTTTATTGATGATTTTGCAATTACAACTACAAACGGAGCTTCGATTGCAGGCAGCAGTTCAAATTTAAATTACCGTCTGGGAGTAACCAACATGACGCACAGTGGGCTGGTTCCCAATTCCGACTTAAACAAAAACAGTGTATCTCTTTCTGCCAACTCACAGGTTCGAAAAAACTTTAACGTAAGCACTGATGTCAATTTCACAAACAGCTGGGCTAAAAACAGGCCCGCATCCAACCGGGGAACCAATCCAATGCAATGGGCATACAACCATCCGCTAAATATTGATATCAGAGATTTACGCGATTATAATACACCCGATGGAGTTCTTCGGGTTTCCGGGAATCATGAAAATCCGTATTTTCTGGCTTACGATGTAAACAACAGTTTTAACCGGTACAGAATTTATGGTAATATAACAGCTACGTGGGACCTAACTTCTCATTTTAGTTTAATGGGAAGATATTCGTTAAATAAAACCGACGAAGTACGTGAAACAAAAATTGCTCCGGGTTATACAAACGAACCCAACAACGGGGCTTATGGGATAATAAGCGCAAATGGTCTGGAACGAAACATGGATTTTTTGGCCACTTATAACAATAAGTGGGGCGATTTCGATGCATCGGTCTCAGGAGGAGGAAATATTTTGTATTCCAGATCTTCCAACATCAGTAACTCATCAAAATCAGGTTCGGGATTAAATGTTCCCAATGTATTTACTGTTCAGAATATCAGTTCAGGAGCATTAAATTACTCAAACTACAGAAGCGAACGTGAAATCAATAGTTTGTATGCGATGGCAAACTTAAGCTGGAAAGAAATTGCGTACCTTGATTTGACTGCTCGTAATGATTGGTCGAGTACATTACCCGCTGAAAACCGCTCATACTTTTATCCTTCGGCCTCATTGAGTTTAATGGTTGACCAGATATTTGATTTGGGTAACAAAGTTAACATGTTCAAAATAAGAGGTGGCTGGGCGCAAGTCGGAAACGACACAAATCCGTACCGTCTGTATCCTACTTATCAGGATGCAGGACAATGGGGAGATGCAGTCAGATTGTCAAAACAAGGTAAGCAGTATACATCTAACCTTTTACCCGAGGAAGCTACCTCCTTTGAAATAGGTACCGAAATCAGATTGTTTTCTAATCGTTTGCGTTTTGACGGAACATATTATAAAGTCGATAACAGAAACCAAATCCTCGATGTTCCATTGGCGTCCTCGACGGGTTTTAGCGAAGTTCAAATTAATGCAGGCCTTTTACAAAGCAAAGGAGTGGAGTTTTTAATTGGATTTACTCCGGTAAGAACAGGCGATTGGAACTGGGATGTAAATATAAACTTTACCAAAAACGAAACCCGGATTCTTGAACTATCGGAAGGTGTTGAATTTGTCGAATTCTGGGATGAGGCAAGGGTTAAAAATATCGCCTATGTAAAAGATGAAACACACGATGGATTAATAGGAAATTTATATTCCAGAAAGGTAATGCGGGTTGAAGATGAAACCTCTCCGTATTATGGCTATCCGATTTTGGGCAGCGGACTCGATGCCGAATGGGTGGCTGAAGAAGAATACTCTAAAGTAGGAAATTATAATCCCGACTTTATTATGGGGATGCAGACTTCCCTTTCATACAAAAATTTCTCACTAAGTATGACTTTCGACTGGCGTTCAGGAGGCCAATATGTATCACAAACCTACCGTTATCTTTCAGAATCGGTAATGACGCAAACCTGGCTCGATGAATTGGTACATCCCGGAGATTTAGGTGGGGGAGCAAGCCAGGAGTTACGTGATTGGGTTGTAGCAAATGCTGATCAATTGTTGTTGGCAGACCGCCTACGCCCGGTAGGTGGACCTACACCGGCTTATGGGGGTTTTCCCGAAAGTTTTAGTGGTTTTACTGTATATGATGGAACGTTCGCTCCAGGTGTAATGGGAGAGTATGATGAGAATGGGAAATTTATTCTGGAACAGGAAAACCTTGGTGGAGAGGGAACAGTATTCCTTCCTTATGTGGTAAGTTATCCATGGGATATCGGTGAGGCAAACCTTTTTGATGCCGATTACATAAAACTTCGGGAAATTTCGCTTAGTTACCGGCTTCCCAATCGATATTCGGAAAGACTGGGTATGCAAGATGTGAACTTCTCCATTTACAGTCGTAATATTATGCTTTGGACAAAAGATGCAGACCTGGGTATTGATCCGGAAAGAGCTTTCCAGGCGGAAGGAAATGGAAGATTTAGTCAGGGAGTTGAAAGGTATAATGCCGATCCCTGGGTAGTTCCGGTAGGATTTAAACTAAATTTCTCCTTCTAATTTAAATTATGAATGTCATGAATAAAATAAAAAATAGCTTTATTATCGGTTTAACTATCGTTTTTACTTTAGTTGTTTCATGTAAAGATTTGGATGACTTAAATGTCAATCCAAACGGAGTAGACCCTGAAAATGCTGACCTTAATTTATTATTGCCAACGATTATTACCGGCATAGGGCAAACTGTAGTCAATTTGGGTTTTGGAGACATTGCCGGAGTCATGCAACATACACAGTACGATGGATGGTCGGGCGGACACAATGATTATGACTGGGATAACCAGGATAAAAGCTGGTCGGGATACTATTCTATTTTGCGAAACATTGACGAATTTTACCAAAAGGCTGTGGAAGGAGGATATGAATTTCATCAGGGAGTGGCGCTGATAATGAAAGCCTACACATTCGGTCTCATCGCAGATCTTTGGGGGGACGCACCTTATGCGGAGGCACTTAAAGCAGAAGAAGGATCAGAATATTTCAATCCGGTATTTGATGAGCAAAAAACAATTTATGAAGGAATTCTGGCTGATTTGGACGTGGCCAATACCTTATTGTCAGGTGGCAGCAGTTCTTATGAAAATATAAACGCCACGCAAGATGTTCTTTATGCCGGAGACGTAGCAAAATGGAGAAAATTTGCAAATTCTCTTGCGTTGAGGTATTATATGAGATTATCGGCAAAAGAACCTTCTCTCGCTGAACAAGGTATAAGTAAAATCGCCTCTGATCCGGGAACTTATCCCGTGATTACATCTGCAAATGACGACGCAAGTGTTGGTTATATTGGTAATTCTTCTTCTGACTCGTGGCCGAGTACAATGCAATTTGAAGAAGATCCAAGTGGAACATACATGCGCAACAAATTATGCGCAACGCTGGTCGATGCCCTTCAGGAATTAAGTGACCCCCGTTTAGGAATTTGGGCCAACAAAATTGAAATTCCCCTGGTTTTGGTTAGCGGAGAAGATGTCGACAGGATCGTGGATGGCAAGCGCGAAATTTCACAGGATATCGTTGACGACTATGAAGCAGCCTGGGGTGTTGGAATAGATTACGATGAAGATTTTGTGGGGATTCCTCCATCTGTGTTTGCAGCTTCTCAATATAATTTAAATCCCAATCTCGATCAAGGCGTGTATAATCCCCACTGTTCTCAATTGAATGATATCTATAAAGAAAGTGCCGGACCGCTTTTACTTATGAGATTAATGTCAGCAGCCGAGGTTCATTTTATTCTTTCTGAAGCTGCATCCTACGGATGGGATGCCGGCACAGCGGAAGAACATTACATGGAAGGGATTCAACAGTCTTTTAATGCATGGGGAGTTGGAGACCAGTTTAGTGCATATATTGGTAGCGCTCCTTATGACGGATTGGAGAGTATTATTACTCAAAAATGGATTGCCAGCTGGACCGCTGCTACAGAATCCTGGTTCGATTACAGAAGAACCGGACTACCTGATCTGCAAACAGGTGAATCAGCCAAGCGACAAGCTTTGCCTTTGCGCTTTTATTATCACTATGATGATGAAATTTCAAAAAATACTGAAAACGCGGAAGCTGCGATTGCAAAACTGGAACCCACCCAATATAAGGGTACTGATGTGAGCAACAACAGTGCCTGGTCAAAATTCTGGTTGTTGCAGGGAACAAATAAACCCTATTAAAGCATTTTTATCCCAATTTTATAATAAGCAGGCAATTTAAAGGGTTGTCTGCTTACTATTGTATCATATTCAAATAAAATATTTTTAAATGAAAAAACTGATAATAATTTTTCTTACTACACTTTACACAGCGGGCTTAATATTTGCCGGGGAAAATAATCCTGTAACACCCGAAAATGCACTTCAATCGTACTTAAATAACGGGGATAAATCTTTTGCTTGGAAAGTTGAAGAAAAAATGGAAGCAGATGGCGTCACGCTTTACCGAATCATATTCACGTCTCAAAAATGGCGCGAGTTAATTTGGAAACATGAGCTGACAGTCATGGTGCCTGATGATTTAAAATACCAGGATGCTCTCCTTTTTATAACAGGAGGAAGTATTAAAAACGGCGAGCCCAACATTCACGAATGGGATAAGGACGAAATCATTTTATTTAGTCAAATTGCAAAAACCAATAAAGCCATAACAGCAATCGTTTGGCAAATTCCCAATCAACCAATTTTTGACGGAAAGACAGAAGACGAAATTATTTCATACACTTTCCACAATTTTCAAAACGACAATGACTATACATGGCCCCTTTTATTTCCAATGACAAAAAGTGCAATCCGTGCAATGGACGCTATCCAAAAATTTGCAAGCTCCGATTTGCAAACCAAAGTCAATGAGTTTGTTGTTTCGGGTGCCTCAAAGCGAGGGTGGACAACCTGGCTGACAGGAGCAAGTGATAAACGCGTAAAGGCCATTGGGCCGATGGTTATCGACATGCTAAATATGCCCGTAAATATTCCTTATCACAAAACTGCATGGGGCGAATACAGTATCCAGATTGAAGACTATGTAAAATTAGGCGTTGCACAGCAAGTAGGCTCTGAGGAGGGAAATGCTCTGGTAAAAATGGTTGATCCCTATTCGTACCGAAAAGCGCTTACAATGCCTAAAATGATTTTTAACGGCAGCAACGACGAATACTGGCCTGTTGACGCAATCAAAAACTACATCGACAGTATACCGGGCGATAATCATCTTTGTTATGTACCTAATGCCGGTCACGGACTTGGAGATAAAACAAAAGCGATAAACACCCTCAGTGCATTTTTTGGCGAAGCCATTACAGGAAATGGTCATCCAAAATGTGATTATACTGTTAACGAAGAAAATGGAACGGTTAAACTGAAGATAAAAGCTGATGAAAAAATTCTGAAAGATGCTGTGTTGTGGAGTGCCGAATCTGATGATCGCGACATTCGCGATGAAATCTGGAAAGAAAAAAGCCTTGGAGAAAAAGGAAAAAAGGAATTTACGGTAACTGTAAAATATCCTGAATCAGGGTTCAAAGCATTTTATGTAGATCTTGTTTATCAACCTCCTTTTGGAAACGATTATACACAAAGTACCCGCATATTCTTGATGAATGATAAAGAAATACTCCTGGACCGCGGAGAATAAAATCATTAAAATGAAAAAAAGTATAATAATTGTCTTTGTATTGTTCTTTGCAGCAATACAAGGACAAACGCAATCGTTTAAAGCAGGTACTGCAATGCGTGATATAACCCCGGAAAATCTTATCCCCATTTCCGGAGGAATGGGAACTCCGGTTATGCCTGATGATTTTCGGGGAAAACTTACTGTCCGTGCTCTGGTTCTGGAAAAAGGCGATACAAAAGTTGCTATTGTTGGAATAGACAATATTGGCTGGCCCGCATATTTGGGAGATCGTTCCCGAAAACGGATAAAAGATATTGCGCCCGAAAATATAATAATTGGTGTTACACACACCCATAGCGCTCCGGATGCTTATGGATTTCCGGATGGAAACGGGAATACTGGTGCTGATTTAGATTATCTGAACTGGTGTGTTGTACAAATTGCCGATGCTGTAAATGATGCGGCAAAGAACCTCCAACCAGCAGAATTAAAAACAGCCGTTGCCAAGGCAGAGGGAAAAATTGCCTACAACTATTATGCTCCACGCCTGTACGATCCGCGAATGGGTGTAATACAGGCCACTGCAACAACAGGAAAAAACAAAGGAAAAACAATTGCTACGCTGGTGAATTATGCTACGCACCCTGAAATTCTGGGAACAAAAAGTAAACTAATAAGTCCTGATTTGTGTGGCCCGTTATACGACCGCATTGAATCGAAAACTGGTGGCGTTGCCATTTATATAAACAGCGCCCAGGGAGGAATGGTTACTGCTGATAATCGAAGAGAAAACGGAGAAGAAGCAAACGACTGGCAGGAATGTATGCGGATTGGAAACCTTATGGCAGATGAAGCTTTACGTATTATTCAAACTGCTCCTGTTCAAAAAGATCCACAACTTTACTGTATTTCCAAAATAATTGAATTGCCAGTTGACAATGAAGCAATGCAATTTGTATTTCAACACTCTCCCGTTGCACAACTGGGCAAAAAAAAGGTTGACAATTTTAGTAAAGTTTCAACACAAATAAACCTGCTAAATATCGGAACAGCACAGGTTTTAACTATTCCCGGAGAAGCATTGCCCAATATTGGGTTTTATTTGAAGCGACATATGAAAACAGAACAACCTTTTCTCTTTGGTTTAACCAACGATGCATTTGGATATATACTCACTAAAGAAGATTTTAATAGTTTTGAAAGATACAACTATATTTCAAAGACATCGTTGGGTGAAATGACAGCTGAGATACTGGAAAATGAGGCTCTGAAACTCATCGGTGAAAGTCCCGCTGCCGGAGACTAACATTTAAGTCTTCTGCTATCCCACCTGTACATTCCCCTGGCTGTGTAAAACCTCCAAAACCG
Source organism: Maribellus comscasis (assembly GCF_009762775.1). GTDB lineage: Bacteria > Bacteroidota > Bacteroidia > Bacteroidales > Prolixibacteraceae > Draconibacterium > Draconibacterium comscasis. Next base: position 6,913,762 of record NZ_CP046401.1, read on the forward strand.
AATTTTTATAGCTTCTTCCTATCGGAAGTTCTTTTCCGGGGACTTCTATACTGCTTGATGTAAAAGCTTCTATCTTTTGCACCGAAACGATATATGATTTATGAATACGTATAAATCCCGAATCCGGTAATTTTTCTTCCATATTTGTCATACTCGTTTTTGTAATTATCTTCTTACTGTCAGTATAAATCTGAACGTATTCACTCAAACCTTCAACATACATTATTTCATTTAAATGAATTTTAATTACTTTCTTATTTTCTTTCACATAAATAAAGGCTTCTTCATTTTGGACAGTTGCATTCGCCGGCTGATCTGCAATCAAATCTTCCTGTGAAACCTGGTAATACTTATTAACCGATTTTAAAAATCGCTCAAAAGTTATTGGTTTTAAAAGGTAGTCAACTACATCCAGCTCAAAACCATCAAGCGCATACTCGCGGTAGGCGGTGGTTATAATTACTTTGGGCGGGTGTTTTAACGTTTTTAAAAATTCGATACCGGTAATTTGCGGCATTTGAATATCCATAAACATCAAATCGACGGAGTGTTTTTGCAACGCGTTAAGTGCTTTCATTGCATCGCTGCATTCTTCAACTATTTCAAAATTTTCCAACTTCTCAATGTGGCTTCGCATCAAATCACGCGCGAGGGGCTCATCATCAATTACGAGACATTTTGTTTTCATGGCAAAAATGGGTTAGCTTTTGTTATCTGTAGCTATCAAGTTAGTAACATCTAAAATCAAATCATTACATCTTTTAATGAAACAATTCAATACTAAACTCTCTAAAATTATCATCAATGTTTTCAATTATTCTGAATTTTCCGGGAAAACTATAATTTAATCGTTTTCTGGTAACTTCAGCATTTTTGTTTCCTGTCAATCCAAACTGTTTTTCGCTCCAAAACGAGAAGGAAAAAAGTAAGTATTTTTTTTCTCCTTTTATAAGGACGGTACTTTCGAACGATTCGTTACACGAATAACCTAATTTTATTGCATCGTTTAAAAACGGCAACAACAAAAAAGGCGGCACCAAATACGACTTGAGGTGGCCACTAACAAAAAAATTACTGATCAATCTGTCTCCCAATCCCAGTTTATGAATTTCAAGAAATTCTTCAATAATCTTTATTTCCAGTTGTAAAGGAATTAACTCGTCGTCGCCTTCGTATAAAAAACGATTCAGAAAATTGGAGATCTTTATAATCATATTTGGTGTATGTGCTTCCTTAGCCTGCGATATCTTTTCCAGCTCCTCCATCAACGACAGGATAAGTATGGGTTGCAGCTGGTAACGATAAATTTCAAGCTCTGTTTCCATGTTCGACTGCATCAGGTCCTCCTGCTTTGTTTTTGCAGTATACCACGATCGCCCGGCTTTTATTGCCAGAAAAACAAGAATGATATAGTGATTTCCTATACCGCTTATAATGATGTTTTTTATATTCAGGTAGTTGGGAGCAAATACCCTGGAAGAATCAAAAGGTTTAAAAATTAATTCGTTGCTGATTACCAGCTCAATAATTGAAAACACAATAAGAAAGACAAAAAGGGCAAAAGCAAACAAAAAATAACTGCCTCTGAAAAAAGTTTGCGGTATAAGCAAGTAAGCAATTAAATAAGTATGAACCATAAAAACGGGAAGTGTAACAATATAATACATAAACCAGATAAAATACTCATCGACACCAAATCCAAGACTCTGTATCAAAGTAAATGAAACAACCCACGAAAGCCAAAAAATGGCGTGCAGCATTATTTCTGATCTAGCGATATTTTTTCCGGCTAACTTCAACTTCTTTTTCTTTTAAAAATAAATCAACTTTAAAAGAATCATTTTTGCTTGCTATATCAAGTTCATAACCTTGTTTTGAATAAATTAAATCGAGGCGCTTTTTAAGATTCTTATATCCCCTGCCCTCCAACTCATTATCTTCTTGTTCTATATGAACCTTAGGTCTGCTGTTTTCTACTGTCATGAAAATTTTTCCCGGTTCAACTATAATTTTGATTTTAATCCACGGAGTTCCCGCATCCAAACTACTTCCGTGCTTAAAGCTGTTTTCTACAAGAAAAAACAAAATCATTGGGGGTATCTTAAAATATTTTACTTCTCCTTCTTGCTTAAAATCGATTTTCAAACGTTTTCCGTATCGCAATTCCTCAAGTTGGATATAATTTTTAACCAGTACAATTTCATCCTCCAATTCAACAAATTCTTTTTGGCTTTCATCAATTATATAAATTAATACCGTTTTAAACCGGGTGATAACATCGAGAGTTTTTGCCGGATTGAGTAAAGACAACGCATAAAGATTATTAATTGTATTAAACAGAAAATGAGGATCAAATTGCGATTGAAGAAGTTTTCCCTGGGCCTCCTTATTTTGTTTTTCAAGTTTTTTATGAAGACTCTCGGTGTACAAATAATCCTTCACATATTTCCCAATACAAAACAATGCCACAATAAATGTCATGTCTTTTGTATTCACAATGATAAATCGAAAATTCATAATCCCTTCCCGTTCGATATTCTCAGGAGAAATTGACGAATAAAAAATATTGTTTGACACCACCAGTTTCAAAGCTGAAAGCGCAACTCCAACCAGAATAAATAAAAGTATAAACCACCAAATATTTCCTTTTAAAAGATACTCGGGAATCAATAAAAAAATGGTAATGTATGCATAACTAAAAAAGAAAAAAGCGTTTATCAGAGTTACCCAAAATGAATGCAAAAAATTATCGGTTTTGTTTTGAACATGCAAAATGATGGTAAAAACAAAAACAGTAACAAGGAAAAAGATAACATGTCTTACCAAGCGATACTTAAAACTATTTTCAAAAAACAGCTTATTCATTTTTAATTTTCAATGCCTAAATACACTTTAAATTTAGTTTTTTCCTGTGTTATTTCAAGCTGATATTTTCCTGAATAGAGAATATCCAGTCGTTTTTGAACATTCTGCAAGCCAATTCCTCCTGCCCTGTTTCTTTTTTCAACTCTATTTTTTGGGATACTGTTCTCAATTAAAAATTCAGTTTTTGTATTTGAAATTTTCAAATCAATAAATATAAAAGGATTCTCGGGGTCGTTACGGCTCCCATGCTTAAAACTATTCTCAACAAAGGTAAAAAGCATCATAGGTGCTATTTCCTTTTCGCTGGTTTCGCCTGAAATATTAAACTGAAAATTCAATCTGTTTCCATATCTCATTTTCTCCAAATCGATATAGTTCTTTATGAGATTCACCTCCTTCTGCAGGCTGATTTCTATTTCGTTACATTCATATAAAACCGAACGGAGTAATGCTGAGATTTTTGCAATTCCCTCCGATGTTTTTGATGATTTCTCAAGTGAAAGGGCATACAAATTATTCATGGTATTAAACAGAAAATGAGGGTGCAACTGTGCTTTCAATAAATTAAGTTCAGTTTGCAAAGCACGTTTTTCCATCTCCAGTTTTTCTTTTTGCTGCTCAATCCACTTTTTTACAATTTTTATGGCAAAAGCAATGCCTATCATAAAATTGGTTTCCAACAAAAGATACAGAAAAGTAATCCCAAAAATACTATCAACGGTTAGGGGCAAAGAATTCAGTTTCCGAAGAAAGATACGTTCGCCTAAGGTCACAAAGAATAACAGAAGAACCAATAAAAAAACGGAGAAAATCAGTTTTCTCTTCTTCAGATAGAAAGGTAAAATACCATAAATAGTTCCGTAAGTAGCGATCATTACAAAAGGCAACATACAAAGCGATTCAAGAAAATACCATTTATAATCGTTGCCGTATTTACCATAAATCAATCCGAAAAAAAAGACATAAAAAAGCCAGAAAAATACATGGGGAAAAAACCGCTTGTGAATTGCTTTGTCAATAATCTTAAAACTCACCCGGTAGATTTTTCTTTAAATATAGTCTATAAATCATCTCCGGGAAAACGCTATATGCAAAAAAAGTAAATCAAAGGCCTGAAAAACAATGTTTTTGGCAGACTAAATTAAGTCATTGGCAGATATTTTATTGTTGTTAATTGAAAAAACCCTGCAATTAATCAAAAATGCAGGGTTTGAATTGAAATTCAAAAATTCACGGCTCCTCATACCGTGTTATTTTGGCACCTTTCGCAAAGTAAATGAAAAAGCTCCTGTCCTCTGACAGGAGCTTGTATTTTTCATATCTCTATGAAAAAAATTGCGCTGTTTTAGTATCTATCTAATTTTTAAAATGAAGCCTGATATTCATCGTTGATAAGGTTTGGAAAGTAGCAGGCAATCAATCCTAAAAGTTCGTCTTCAGTTTTTGGATTCTGGCAAATTACACGTTGAGCATAATAACTTACTTTATTCAGCTTTTCATTATTTGAAGCTGTTGGTAAAGTCTGGAACTTTTTGTCTATTTTTTTAACTCCAAATACATGTTTGTTACACTCGTACATTACTTCAAATTCATCAGAACGAACAACAAAACTGGTACAGTCTTTTTCCTTTAAAACTCCAATCCGAACACTGCCGTTTACATCGTCGTACATCAAATCATAGGTTTTTACCACTTTGTTATCTATTACCATCGGAGCGTCGGAATTTACGATAGTATATTTTCCAAATTCGGTTAGTGAATTTCCTGACAATGCTTTTCCGTCTCTGATTTTTGCATTGGCACCCAGGCTTAAAAGTGCAACACAAACGATTAAAAATAATACTCTTGCTTTCATCTTTTTTAATTTAATTGTTTTACTATCTCAAATTTACGTAAGCCCCTGGTCAATAAAATCTTATTTCAATTAATAACCTTCCAATAACGACAAAAATGTCTTTTAACTCTATCAACTGGATTTCGTGTCGTTTACAGACCCAAAAGCGCTGTACACAGGCAATTTTTTGTATTCACTGATAAAACGGTGCATTTTACAGCTTAAAGAACTCTGCTTAGAAATAAATTCTTCAAAAGATTATGTAATTGAAATCTTTATTTTTACAGACTGTTTAAACAATAGCAAAACTTGAAAACGTATAGAACGAAGCTCCAGGAAAATAGAAATGAATGGTGGCTTACTCGATTTTCCAATAAAATGATCAGCTGGGATATCTCGATAATGCACAAGCTATTTCTATCGGGAAATCTATAGAATTATGAATGAAGATTAGCTATAATTAGGTATTTCAAATCGAGTTTAATTGCGATAAGTTTGTCTAAATTTTATCTCACTAATCTTATTTTAATACCAAATCACATGAAATCTGTAAAAATAATTGTTTTAATTACCTTCGTGCTAATTGTTTTATCTGGTTGCGATGAACTTGTAAAAAAAGATGTTGATATACCAATTAATTTCAATGTAACTCAAAATGTTGTTGTACCCGGTGATTCTGATCCAAATAAAGATACAGAATTTGTATCAGCAGGTGAATATGATATATTATCTCATCCTGATGTTGCTAATGCGATTGGCACACCCGACAAAATAAAAAAAGTAAAAATCACTGAAATTTTCTATGAATTTAAAAATTTTTCCGGCAATGTAGATGCTGATATTACAGGAAACTTCGTATTTCCAAAAGATACAAAATTATCATTTGATTATGATACAGAAGAGCAATTTTATATTGGACCGGTAAGAGTTGCAAACGCAGATCTGTTTAATGAACTCTATACTTTAGATGAAAATTTCGATAATATAAATAGTTATCTTTCAACAGCTACAATATTTTATCATGCCTTTATCGGATCATCAACAGACAATCCGGCAATTTTTGATATTGTTTTAAAAGTATCGGCAACTGTAACCGTGGAAGCAAGTCTCGATTTTGAAGGAAATTATAATTGAATTTAACTAAAAATCAAATTACGGCTCTTACTTTTTATTTTTCATGTAATCCACACTCTTTTCCGGAGTTTTGTTCCCACCACCACCGACCTGCGCGGAAATTTTCGCCAGGTCTGACAGCACGGGTACAGGGAGCACAGCCAATACTTACAAATCCTTTATCATGTAAAACATTGTATGGTACGTGATTTTCGTGTACATACTCCTTTACATCTTCCAAACTCCATTCCAACAGCGGGTTGTATTTGATAATCTGGTTACCTTCGTCCCACTCAAATTCCTTCATATCACTACGGTTATCCGATTGTGATGCACGCAGGCCGGTAATCCAGATTTCATTACCATTTAAAGCACGTTTTAGCGGAATTACCTTCCGGATAAAACAACACTCTTTTCTGTTTTCCAGCGATTCGTAAAAACTAAAAGGTCCTTTCTTTTCCAAAAGTTCTTCGACCTTGTCAGCAGGTGGAAAATATGCCTTAATTGGCTTTTTGTATTTTTCTACTGTACTGCGATAAACTTTGTATGTTTCTTCAAACAACCGTCCCGTATCAAGCGTAATTACCTTAATCGGAAAATTATGAGAGAAAATATAATCTGTTATCACCTGATCTTCGTAACCAAAGCTGGTTGTAAAAATTATTTTCTCCGTATATGCTTCAGCCAGATATCTCATTTTTTCAATCACCGACATCTGATGTAATTCTGTATTTAAAAACTCTGCTTTATCAAAACCGTTCATAATTTTATCTTTAAGTTTACCAGACTATTCAACATATAAAACAAGCCCTTTTAAATATTCACTTTCCGGATGATAAATATTTACCGGATGATCAACGGGTTGAGTGAGTTGATGTAAAATGCGCACCTTTCGCCCCGAAATGGCTGCTGCCGAAAAAACAGCTTCTCTAAACCTGTCTTTCGAAACCACCTGCGAACATGAAAATGTAAATAAAATGCCTCCGCTCCTGATTTGTTCAAAAGCACGGGTATTTATTCTTTTGTATCCCTGAAGCGCCTGGTGTAAAGAATTCCGATGTTTCGCAAATGCAGGTGGATCAAGAATAATTAAATCATATTTATTTTGAATATCTTTTAAATATTCAAAAGCATCAGCGGCAAAAGCATCATGACGTGAATCTTCTGGGAAATTTAATTCCACATTCTCTTTTGTCAGGTCGATTGCCTTCGCTGAGGCATCAACCGAATGAACCAGTTTTGCTCCACCTTTCATGGCATAAAATGAAAAACCACCGGTATAACAAAACATGTTTAAAACCTCACGACCTTCTGCATATTTCTGAACCAACAGCCGATTCTCCCGCTGATCAATAAAAAATCCTGTTTTTTGCCCGGCTTCCCAGTCAACTTTAAATTTCAGCCCGTATTCCAGAACTTCGGTTTCGTTGCTTTCGCCAAAGAGAAAACCATCTTCAGATTCTATTTCAGCTTTAAATGGCAATGTTTTGGCGCTCTTATTATAAACTGCTTTTAAATGGTCACCCAAAACGTCCTTCATTACCTTAACCAACTCTTCACGAATAAAATACATTCCTATAGAATGCATTTGCATCACAGCTGTTCCATTGTAATAGTCAACTATTAATCCGGGCATTCCATCACCTTCAGCATGTATCAGACGAAAAACATTGGTTTCGGAGTGCTCAACAAACCCCATTTTTTTTCTGAGTTCCCAGGCACTTTCTATTTTACTTTTCCAAAAATCGTAATTGGGTTCTATTTCGGTGAACGAAATAATCCGAACAGCAATGGATCCAATCTGGTAATGTCCAATTCCCAAAAACTCATCTTTGTTGGAATAAACAGACACCAAATCGCCTTCATTCAAATTTCCGTATATTTTTTTTATGGCTCCCGAAAACACCCAGGGGTGAAAACGCTTTAATGATTGATCTTTTCCTGATTTCAGGACAATTCTCGTCTTTTCCGCCATACAATTAATTGTTTGAAAAATTCTCAAATATCTCCAAAGCCGTCCAGGCATCGGTTGCCGCATAAATCTCCTGCGCTTCGGTTAAAACATCTGCTTCCCAATTTGAAAGCTGTTGCGATTTTGAAATCCGAAACCCCAGAGCAATGGCAGCCAGTTTTTTGAGACTAAAATTCTGGATTCCCAATTCTTTGGCATAATCCTGTAATTCGATAAACCCACCAGGTTTAAAATAATAAAGGCTTTGCAGCCCTTTAATATCGTCGCGAATAGCAACGCCTGGTTTTATAATACCCGGATTTGCAAGAATATCAATGATTTCTTTGGGTAATCCTATTTTATTTAAACGAAAAAGAAAAGCTTGTTTTTTTGTAGAGAGTTGAAGAAGAGCAACTTTATTCACCACACCTTTTTTAAATGACGGCCTTGTTTCGGTATCAAAACCAATAACCGATTGCCCGGCTAAAACAGTTGCGGCATAATTTATTTTTTCTACATCGTCAACCAATAAAATATTACCTTCAAACCATTTTAAAGGCAAATCTGTCATTTCTTCTTTTGAAATACTTTCTTTAAACATATTATTCATCCTCGTCGGTTCCGGTTCCCCAAAATTCGTCAAGCCATTTCGGATTGCCGCTTCCCGGTTTTATTTTTTCTTTATCATCCGCCTCGTCAAAATCAACGTCTCCGTAAACCAGCTGATGAACCGCACGCAAAACATTCACAAGATTTTGTCCCCAATATTCCTCAAAACTATAACTACACTGAAATAATGCATCATTCATCACTTCGTCATTTCCCATGCTGTAAGCCATCAGAAAATCTTTTAACGATTGATAAATATCCATTAAATTTTCAGCAATACTGGCAGTCATCGTTTCCTGTCCGAATTGAATCGACGGATCAAAAACTTCATAAAAACTATCGTGTTCGCCCAATGCCTGTAACCATTTCTGGTGAAGGACATTATAATCCAACTCACTTACATATTTCTCCAATTCATCATCCAGCACACGTTCTGTTTTGGGGAGCATAGTGGTTTTCAGATATAAAAGTGGTAATATTTTCTGAACTTTCTGCAAATTCGCCATCACCGGAAATTTGTTAACCGCCTCAATTGCTCTGCAAAATTCATTCGCAACAGTAACAAATTCAATCACAGTTTTTGAATAAACCAATTCGTGTATTTTATCCTCCATTTTTTTTATCTCGAAAACCGATGCAAAAGTATAAAAAAGATTTTATGAATATACCACAAAGAAAATAGCTGCAACAACACTTAAGGAACACTTTAATTTTCAGTCCATTCAAGTTTATTATCAATTCTGAAAACAATTTTATTGTTATCAAGAAGCCATTTTACGGTTTGACGCATTTTTTCCTGATTACCGCTAAGTTGCAATAACAGATTCTCATAGGAACAGGGTTCCTCAATTATTTTTTTTATTTTTTTTGAAATCTCTTCAAATTCGATATTACTTATCTCGAGCATTTCAACCGATTTGCAGACATCGCAGTGTCCGCAACGAATGGAATCCTGTTCACCAAAGTATCCAAGCAAAAGCTGGCTGCGGCATTTTGTTGTGCTGGTTGCGTAATGAATTACTGCGTTTACCCGGTTTAGAAAATCCTTTTTACGTAAATCGTAATTTTCTTTCGAAATCTTCAGACGCTCAAGCTTTATTCTTTCCCGGTTAAAATAAATAAACGGTGTTTGGCTTCTGGGAATGTAATCGATTATTTTTGATTTCCGCAAATGTTTAAGATAATTATATACTTTCTCACGGTCGAGTCCTGCGCGTTTGGCAAGAAGTTCTTCGTCGATGGCAACGTATCCTGAAAACAGCCCTGTGTACGACCGAAGGATTAGTTTTATAAACCCATCAAAACCCGCATTCGCCACCTGGAATTTATACAAATCATCGCGCGAAACCATAAAATAAACCCGCGAGGGATTATCTACTTCTTCTGTGTATTCAAGATAGCCCTCACGTTGTAAAATCCTGAGGCTGTTGTACACCATAGCCTGCTGATATTTGAAGGCCTGCGCAAAGCTTTGAAGACTAAATTCAAACACCTGAGATTTTCCGTAACCTTCCGCAATTTGAAGAAAGTTACAAAGCGAGTGGTAAATCTTTTTTATATTTTCAATTTCAGGGAAAGCGACAGTAACGTGTTTTTTTAGTTTGGTTGTATCCGCATTATTAAACAGCAAAACTGCAGCTGCCTTTTTTCCGTCGCGACCTGCCCTTCCTGCTTCCTGGTAATATGCTTCCAGCGAATCCGGGGCATCCCAATGCATTACAAAACGTACATTTGCCTTGTCTATACCCATCCCAAATGCATTGGTCGCCACAATTACCCTTGTTTTTCCCTCAATCCATAAATCCTGCTTGTAACTTCTCACCTGGTTACTTAATCCGGCATGATAAAAATCAGCCGAAATCTTATGCTTTCTTAGTTCATCTGAAATTTCGCGGGTAGCTTTTCTACTGCGTACATAAATTACTCCTGAGCCTGAAACTTTCCGCAATGTATCCAGAAGGTAACCAGCCTTATTCTCTACGCTTCGAACAAGATAATTCAGGTTCTCGCGACGAAACGACATTTGTAAAAGATTCTTCTCCTTAAAGCCAAGTTTATCCTGGATGTCTTCTGCAACTTTAGGCGTGGCTGTAGCTGTTAAAGCCAAAAATTTAACATCAGGTAAAACTTCACGCAATTTTATTATTTGCAGGTAGCTTGGGCGGAAATCATACCCCCATTGTGAGATACAATGTGCTTCATCGATGGTAATTAAATTAACATCCATCTGTTTCAGTCGTTCCAAAAAACGTTCTGAACTCAGCCTCTCAGGCGATACATATAAAAACTTATAGTCGCCCCAAACCGCATTATCAAGAGATATTTTAATTTCAAGTGACGACATTCCACTGTGGATTGCGAGGGCTTTTATTCCCCTGCGATTCAGATTTTCCACTTGATCTTTCATTAAAGCAATCAGCGGCGTAACAACAAGACAAATTCCTTTTGTTGAAAGTGAATATACCTGAAAGGTAATGGATTTTCCTCCACCTGTTGGCATTAAACCCAGCGTATCTTTTCCATTGGCTACTGATTCAATAATCTCAAGCTGCAACGGACGAAACCGCGAATACCCCCAGTGACGTAATAATATCTGCCTGAAATCTTCCATTAATACAAATTAAGAAATCATTTTAAGGTTTAACAATTTTTATTGTTCAAAATGGTTTCAACAAAAAAATTATTCCTTAGTAGTACGCTAATTTTTTGTAGTTTTGCGCATTATTTAAATCATAAAAAACAGTTGAACATGTCGTTTCTGTCGGAAAAAGTTGTTTTTGAAGGATTAACATTTGATGATGTCTTGTTACTGCCTTCATATTCAGAAGTATTACCACGCGAAGTAGATCTGTCTTCCAAGTTCACGAGGTCGATAACCATTAATACCCCTATTGTTACAGCAGCAATGGATACGGTTACTGAAAATAAAATGGCGATTGCAATCGCACGTGAAGGCGGAATTGGTGTTATCCATAAAAATATGGGAATTGAGGAGCAGGCTCACCAGGTTACAACCGTAAAACGTGCCGAAAACGGGATGATTTATGATCCGATTACTATAACACCGGAAAAGAAAGTAAGCGACGCGCTTGACTTTATGGCAAAATATAAAATTGGAGGAATCCCGGTAGTCGATAATAACGGCTATCTGGTTGGTATTGTTACCAACCGCGATTTGCGCTTTGAAAAAAATATGAACCGGAAAATTTCTGAAGTAATGACCAAAGAAAATCTGGTCTCTACAAGTGTATCAACCGACCTTGAAAAAGCGGCTGAAATTCTTCAGAAATATAAAATTGAAAAATTGCCGGTGGTTGACAAAAACAATAAACTAATCGGACTGGTAACCTATAAAGATATCACCAAAGCAAAAGATAAGCCGCTGGCGTGTAAGGACGAAAAAGGTCGTTTGCGTGTCGCTGCCGGAATTGGAATTGCAGCAGACACCATCGAGCGTGTGGATGAGTTGGTAAAAGCGCAGGTTGATGCATTGGTTATCGATACTGCACACGGCCATTCAATAGCGGTAATCGAAATGCTGAAGAAAATAAAAGCAAAATATCCCGAAAAAGATGTGGTTGCCGGAAATATCGGAACCGCTGAAGCCGCGATTGCCCTGGTGAATGCTGGTGCCGATGCCGTAAAAGTTGGTATTGGACCCGGCTCAATTTGCACAACAAGAGTGATTGCAGGTGTGGGGATTCCCCAGCTTTCTGCTATTTACAGTGTCGCAAAAGCAATAAAAGGTTCAGGAGTTCCGATTATTGGCGATGGCGGAATTCGCTATTCAGGTGATATTGTAAAAGGTCTGGCGGCAGGCGCGAATTCAATAATGGCAGGCGGACTGTTTGCCGGTGTTGAGGAGTCGCCCGGTGAAACGATTTTATACCAGGGAAGAAAATTTAAATCGTACCGTGGAATGGGATCAATTGAAGCCATGCAAAAAGGTTCAAAAGATCGCTACTTCCAGGATGTTGAAGAAGACATAAAAAAACTTGTTCCCGAAGGAATTGCTGCACGTGTCCCATACAAAGGGTCACTTTACGAGGTGCTTTACCAACTTATTGGGGGCTTGCGTGCAGGTATGGGATATTGCGGTGCTAACAACATCGAAAAATTACAGGATGCCAAGTTTACACGTATTTCTGCAGCCGGTGTACAGGAAAGCCACCCGCACGACGTAAGTATAACAAGGGAAGCACCAAATTATAGTAGCCGCCAATAGATTTACTGAGTGATTGTATGTGGTTAACATTTTTTAGAAAAATAAAATATACGATTTAGCCTGAAATGTTGTTTTAACAACTAAATAGTTTGAAATGGTTAAAACATTAAGTTCATTATTCATTTTATGTTTTTCGTTTATTGTGGTTTGGGGACAAAAGAACGAAACCCTTCTCACCATTGATACAACAAAAATAAGTCTTGATGAATTTGAACGTATTTATAAAAAAAATAACAGCAATTTATACAGCGATAATGATAAAAAGTCTCCTAAAGAGTATTTAGAGCTTTTTATCAATTTTAAATTAAAAGTTATTGAGGCACAGAACCTGAAAATGGATACCAGTTCTGCCTTTATAAATGAGCTTTCCACTTACAGGAAAGAACTTGCAGAACCCTATTTAACCGATATTAATTTTGAACAGGAACTGGACAGAAAAATGTATGACCGCATGTTACAGGAAGTGAATGCGAGTCATATCCTTTTTATGTTAGACAAAAATGCTTCTCCCGAAAAAGAAAAAGAAGTATTACAAAAGGCACTAAAAGTACGTCAGGAAATTCTTGACGGAAAAGATTTTAATGAAGCTTCTGTTGAATATTCAGAAGATCCGTCGGCTAAAACAAATAAGGGAAACCTGGGGTATTTTTCTGCTTTTACAATGGTAGCACCTTTTGAAGATGCCGCATATACCACTCCGGTTGGCCAGGTATCAGAACCTGTTCGTAGTTCTTTTGGTTATCACCTGATAAAAGTTCACGAAAAGAGAAAAAACAGGGGGGAAATAAAGGTTGCCCATATTATGAAAATGTTCCCTCGATCGGGACTAACCGAATCGGTGAAAAAACATTTAAAATCTGAAATAGATTCCATTTATAATCTTCTTGAAAGTGGTGGTAACTTTTCTGAGCTTGCGAAAAAGCTTTCCGATGATAAACGTTCCGGCCAACAAGGAGGTGAAATGCCTTGGTTTTCAGCAGGAAGAATGCTTCCGGCTTTTTCAAATCCAGCTTTTGCAATACAAAATATTGGCGACTACACCAAACCGGTTGAGACTCCATACGGATTTCATATTATAAAAAAAATGGATGAAAAACCAGTTGCCTCGTTTGAAGAACTTCAGCCTGAAATTGAGGCACGTATAAAAAAAGATCCGCTTCGGAGCACCTCAAGTAAAAAGGCCTTTGTTGAAAAATTGAAAAAAGAATACGGGTATCAGGAAAATTTTGGCCCGGTTCGCTCATTGAAAACAGGAACCAAACCGGAAAATACATCCATGGTTTTGTTTACCATCGATGACCGGGAGTTTACTTTTGAATTACTCGACGATTATCTGGCAGAAAAAAATATCAAAAACAGCACATACGGTGATTATATGGAAGAATGGACCGAATATGAAATTACCAAACTGGAAAATTCTAAACTCGAAGAAAAATACCCCGAGTTCAGGTATTTAATGAAAGAATATCACGATGGTATTTTACTGTTTAATATTTCTGAAAAAAAAATATGGAATTTTGCCGCAAAAGATACAGCCGGACTTGAAAAATATTACAGCGACAACCAAAAAAAATATTCGTGGGAGGAACGTTTTAAGGGGTACATTATCCTGTGTAACGACAAATTCACAAGGGAAGAAGCTGACAAATATTTTGCCGCCGGAATGACGGACGAAGAAATTTCCGATTTGATAAATGCAGAGGAGAAAAGGATTACAATAACCAAAGGGGCCTGGGAAAAAGGAAACAATCCGGTGGTGGATTATTATGTATGGAATGGAGCTGAACCACAAGACTTTAATACAGAGACAACTTTTATACGTGGTGACAAAATTCCACCCGAACCTAAAAACATGGATGAAGCCAGAGGATTATATATCTCAGATTATCAAGATTATCTGGAAGAAGAGTGGATAAAGAGTCTAAAAAAGAAGTACAAAATAAAGGTGAACAAAAAACTATTGAAAAAAATACAAGGTGTCTGATTTTATTAAAAGATATGGGCTTATAATACTTGTCGGCTTATTCATTTTTAGTTGCAATGAGAAGGGAGACAAAGGGAAGAGTGTCGTTGCCGAAGTAGGTGATAAAAAACTTTATCAAAATGATATCTCGTCGGTTGTTCCTACCGGAATTGAAAAAGAGGACAGTACTGTAATGGCTGACGATTATATCCGAAAATGGGTAAAAAAAGAATTGCTGATTCAGAAAGCTGAAGAAAATCTGAACCAGGAACAAAAAAGCCTGAACAAAGAAATAGAAGATTACCGAAACTCATTAATAATATACAAATACAAAAATGAGTTAATAAAACAGCGGATGGACACGCTGGTTACTGATATGCAGATTGAAGAATACTACGATAACCATCAGGACAATTTCAATCTAAGTCAGAACATTGTAAAAGCAATTTTTATCAAAGTCCCTGCAGAGTTTGCAAATCAGGATCAAATAAAACTACTTTGCAGTAACACTGCTGTTGAAGGATTGAATGAACTAAGAGAATACTGTTTGCAGTATGCCAAAGGTTTTGATATTTTTACGGATAACTGGGTTGATTTTGAAGCAGTACTGAAGAATATTCCCCATGATATTACCGACCCCGGAGAATTTCTTAAACGAAACACCTTGTTTGAATTGACAGATGAAGATTATTATTATCTTGTCAGCATTCTGGATTATAAACTGAGAAACGAAATTGCACCTGTTGATTTTGTATATGAAAATATAAAAAACCTGATTTTGAATCGCAGAAAGATTGATTTTCTGAAACAAATGGAAGAAAACGTGTATACGGAGGGAATACGTAATAATAAATTTAAAATACATAAAGAAAACAGATGAAACTAAAGAATATGATAAAATTTTGGATTGTCCTGATGATCATGGGGATAACAGGCTCCGCATTGGCACAGGATAAAATAGTTGACCAAATAGTTGCAATCGTTGGCGGAAATATAATTTTGAAGTCAGACGTGGAGTATATGAACATCCAGCAACAAGCTTCCGGTGTCACATCAGAAGGAGATATGAAGTGTGAAATTTTGGAAGATCTGCTTATCGATAAATTACTGGTTGCTGAAGCAGAACTGGATACTTTAATTGAAGTAACACCCAGCCAGGTGAACCAGCAAATGGATGCACAAATACAAATGTATATTTCGCGTATCGGGTCGGAAAAAGCAGTGGAGGAATATTTTAAGAAACCAATTGCAATCATCAAATCAGATATGCAGGAAGGAATCCGTAATCAGTTGTTGAGTTCACAGATGCAAAACAAAATCGTTCAGGATGTAACTGTTACGCCCTCCGAAGTAAGATATAATTACAGAAATTTGAAACAGGATGAGATTCCATCCATTCCAACAAAATATGAATATGCTCAAATTACCTTAAAACCTCAGATTTCAGTTGAAGAAGAGAACCGGGTAAAAGCGCAGCTTCGGGATTATAAAAGAAGAATTGAGGAAGGAACCAGTTTCACGATGCTGGCAGCAATGTACTCCGAAGAACCCGGAGCCAGCAGAAGTGGTGGTGAAATTCCCTATTACGGACGTGGTGAACTTGACCCTTCATATGCAGCAGCAGCGTTTAATTTAAAACAAGACAGGGTTTCAAATGTCGTGGAAAGTGAGTTTGGATACCACATTATCCAGCTTATTGATAAGCGTGGAGAAAAAGTAAAAACACGCCATATTTTAATGAAACCAAAACCGTCGGTTGAAGCAAAGGAACAAGCCTACGTAAGACTTGACAGTTTAGCAAATATTCTCAGAAGAGGCGAAATTCCCTTTGATGAAGCCGCAATGATGTTTTCCAACGACAAAAATACCCGCAACAGCGGAGGGGTTGCCATAAACCCAAATACAATGTCATCAAAGTTTTCGGTTGAAGAATTAGACAGTGACGTAAGTAAGCTGTTAACAACCATGAATATTAATGAAATTTCAAAGCCTTTTGAAACAATAGATCCGGATACTCAACAACCTGTCTACAAAATAATCAAATTGCTGGATAAAGTTGAAGAGCACAAAGCAAATATTCAGGACGATTATAAACAGCTGGCCGATATGTATTTGGCCAAAAAGAAAGAAGGAGTTCTTCAGGAATGGATCTCCGAACGTCAGTCGGAAACTTATATACGGATTGACGATACTTATGCCAACTGTAATTTTAGATTCAATAACTGGATAAAATAATTTGTGAAAAGCCGCAAAACAATCTGAAAAAAGAAAACAGATGGATTTTAAAAATGATGTTCAAGCATTGGATGCACTCCAGAAAAAATTTCATGAACTTAAAACTGAAATATCACGCGCTATATATGGTCAGGATGAAGTAGTAACCCAGGTGTTGGTTACTCTTTTTAGCCGCGGGCATGTATTGCTTATTGGTGTTCCGGGACTGGCAAAAACACTTCTTGTGACCAGTATCGCAACA
This sequence comes from Maribellus comscasis, assembly GCF_009762775.1. Taxonomy (GTDB): domain Bacteria; phylum Bacteroidota; class Bacteroidia; order Bacteroidales; family Prolixibacteraceae; genus Draconibacterium; species Draconibacterium comscasis. Next base: position 6,930,798 of record NZ_CP046401.1, read on the forward strand.
ATTTTGGGACTAAAATACAACCGCATCCAGTTTACTCCTGATTTAATGCCATCTGACATTATCGGAACTGAAATTCTTGATAAAGAACGTCAGTTTAAATTTATTCAGGGGCCACTTTTTGCCAATATTATTTTGGCCGACGAAATAAACAGGACTCCTCCTAAAACGCAGTCAGCTCTCTTGGAAGCCATGCAGGAAAGAGCGGTTACTGCTGCAGGGCAAAGATTTGAACTGGAAAAACCTTTCTTCGTTTTGGCTACTCAAAACCCGATTGAACAGGAAGGAACATACCCACTTCCGGAGGCTCAGCTCGACAGGTTTATGTTTTCGGTGTGGCTCGATTATCCTAAATTTGATGATGAAATTACAATTGTAAAAAACACTACTTCAAATTTAAATGTGGAACTAAAACCGGTGATCTCAGGTAACGAAATAATTTATTTCCAGGAATTGATACGCAAAGTTCCGATTAACGACAACGTTTTAAAATACGCCGTTAACCTGGCTGCAAAAACAAGACCCGGAAATGATTTATCAGCTGCTGTTTCAAACCAATATCTGAAATGGGGAGCTGGTCCCCGTGCTTCGCAATATTTGGTGCTTGGCGCAAAAACAAATGCGGCTTTACATGGAAAATATTCACCTGACATTGAAGATGTAAAAGCTGTTGCACCTTCAATATTGCGGCACAGGATTATTAAAAACTACAAAGCTGAAGCTGAGAATATTTCAGTTGAGGAAATCATTTCAAAATTGCTTTAATGTGTCTTCAAACTTTAGCATTGATTTGAAATACATTGCTTTAAAATATAAACTGATTGTTCTTTTTTTACTCTTTGTTTTAGTTACAAATGCACAGGAAAAGAAGGAAATCCAGATTTTAAATACTGAATACGGAGAATCAGTTGAAAACAAAAAGAATGCACAGCGTTTGGTCGGAAACGTAGAGATTCAACACAAAGACATTTTTATGTGGTGCGACACTGCATATACTTATTCCGGGACAAACCGGGTTGATGCATTTGGCCATGTTCACATTAACCAGGGTGACACCTTACACCTTTATGCCCGGAAAATATTTTATGACGGCGACATCAGCTTTGCTCAAGCGGTTGATTCAGTGAAATTTGTGAACAAAACAACAACTTTATATTCCGACACACTTGATTATGATTTAGAAACCAATATTGGGTATTACGACGATTACGGAAAAATTATTGACAGCACAAATGTTTTAACCAGCCTGATTGGAAAATATTTTGTTGATGAAGATATTGTTCATTTTTATCAGGATGTAGAAGGATACAGCGACGATTACACGCTGGCAGGCGATACCTTGTATTATAATACAGTTAATGGCCGAATTACCATAGTTGGGCCAACCACTATTAGAGACTCGGCAAATACCTTGTATGCAGAGGCTGGGTGGTATGACACAAATACTGGCGAAGCAGAACTACAGAAGAACCCGATCGTTTCGAATAAGAAACAGATGTTAAAAGCGGATTACATTGAATATAACGACGAAAATGGCGATGGGAAAGCAAAAGGAACTGTTCATATTGAAGATTTTGAAAACCAAATTATTGTGACAGGTACAAAAGCGGATTACAACGAAACAATTGAAATTGCCACTGTTACCGACTCGGCTATTTTTATGATGTATTCCGATAACGATACTTTGTTTATGCATGCCGATACATTAAGGACTGTTCCGGATACAATTGAAGGAGAAAAAATTGTTAAGGCCTTTTACGGTGTCCGTTTTTACAGAACAGATATACAAGGAATTTGTGACTCTCTGGTTTATTACAGCAGAGATTCGCTGGTGCAAATGCACAACAATCCGGTAATCTGGTCAGAAATTCATCAGTTAAGTGCAGACATGATTGAAATGCAACAAAAGCAGAATGCTCCTGACGAACTGCATCTTACAAATAACAGTTTTATCATCTCAAAGCAGGATTCCAATCGGTATGACCAAATCAAAGGTAAAAATATGACGGGTTTTGTTATTAACAATGAACTGGATAACATTATTGTGGATGGGAATGGACAAACCCTTTATTATGCAAGAGAAAAAGAAGACGAAATAATCGGATTAAACCGGGCAGAAAGCAGTAATATTGCGATTAAATTCAGAGAAGGAAAAATTTTTAAAATAGTTTTTCTGACACAACCGGAGGGCCGGTTAAAACCTACTGATCAACTTGATGAAGGAGAAAGACGTCTGAGCGGATTTGACTGGAAAATAAATTTGCGTCCACTCAACCGTCACGATATTTTCCAACGTGAGATTCCCAAAAATGAAGAGGAGACAAAAAACCTTGCTGAAGAAGAAGGTCAAAGCCCTAACTGACCTCCGGGATTCATAATATTATTCGGATCAAAATGTTTTTTTAAAGCATATAGAACGTTCATTTGGTTTCTGCCAAGATGTTTTTCCATTAAAAAACCGGTCATCTTCCCCACCCCGTGATGATGTGACAAAGTTCCGCCACTTTTTACAATTGTTTCGATAATTCCCTTTTGAAAATTTTTGTATGCTTGTAAATCATTTTCCTTCAAAATAAAAATAAAATACAGGTTGGTTCCTTGCGGGTAAAAGTGTGATGCATGTGACAAACATATCGTTTTTGGCCGTGCTTTGATAAATTGCCTCACTTTTTGATGAACATCAAACAAATTATCCCATTTTATACTGGTTTCCAGCGTATCAATCAGAATGCCAAAATCCATTAAATCTTCTTTCAAATAGGGATCTTTATAACGTCCCGGCTCCCATTTTTTTGCCGGAAACGAAGTCAGGTACATCCCGCCGGTTTTGCGAGCTATTTTTTTTACCTGTCGTTTTACATTTTTTGTAAAACTTCGGGAGCCATCAGAGGTAGCGATAAACAGACATCTTTCTTTGGGTTTAAACCCTCGAAACGACATCAGTTTGTCAAAAACAGTTCCCTCAATTCCATACAATTTTAACCCGTGATGCGTCTCTTCAGCATCGGAAATCCTAAAAACAGCCGGCATTCCAAATTCACCCTGGCTAATTTCGCGACTGGCCTCCACGGCCGAATTCCAATCTTTAAAAATAAAACCAAAATATTTTCGATTCTCAGGCATGTATCTAAAAATTTTCCAGGTAACTTCAACCACTACTCCAAAAATTCCTTCACTTCCTTTTATCAAATCTAAAATTTTGGGTCCGGTTGCAGTAGCCGGAAAATCAAGTGTTCTTATTGTTCCTGCAGGCGTAACCATCTCAACAGCCAAGACCAAATCTGCTGCATCACCATAATACGATGATTGCTGACCACTGCCCAGGGTGACTATCCAACCACCTACACTCGAATATTCAAAAGACTGAGGAAAATGCCCACAGGTAAAACGATACTGCGATTGAAACTCTTCTTTAGCGTTGTTAAGCGCATTTTCAAGTTGCGGCCCCAAAATTCCGGCATCAACCCGAACCGTTTGGTTGGTTTCGTTTAGTTCAATAATTTTATTCATGTGTGTTGACAAAACCAAAGTTACCCCTCCGCCAGCAGGATATAAACCAAAATTTACCGACGTGCCGCCACCATAAACTACAATGGGAATTTTCTCTTTATTGCAATATTTCACGATTTCCTCAACCTCACTTTTATTTCGCGGATGAACAACAAAATCGCAAATCTTACCCACCATTTTCCGGCGTAGTTTCATGTGCTCTTCCAACGTTTGCCCGGTTGAATATTTTAATCTTTCATATTCATCAGCCGAAACATTCTCTTTTCCTGAAATATTTTGAAAAATACTTATCTGTTCATCTGAAAGTTGAGATGGAATTTTTAAATCGACAATTTCATCTCCGGTGCTTTCCTTTTCTTTAAAATCAGCGGCCGATAACTCAAAGGTATTCTTCAACTCTTCAACCAGCCTTTTATTAGGATGTTTAAAACCTTCCGGGTCGCCATATTTAAAGATTGAACGAAACGAATTTGCCCTGGGCGCGGTTTTTCTCCAATTGGGTTCAAATGTATTTTTATTTGCCATTTTTTAATTTTCAGGAATTTTTAAAATCTCTTCAACTTCCTTTAATTCGGTTTCTTTTCTTTTTTCATCCCAGTTCAACAACGTAGCAGCAATATTTAAAACTTTCGCCAGTGTTTCTTCTCCCGGATGACCAAGAGTTCCGATTCCGGTTCTTCTGAATAAAATATCACTCAATTTTATTGCCATCTCATTTTGAATGGCGTAAACGACCTGAGCTTCAATTTCGCCATCGGCGTTTAAGCTTATGGAAAGTCCATCTTCTTTCGCCAAACGCAATACGGAATCAAGCTCGGTTCCGTACATTTTGCACAGAAAATCGATTTGCTCTCCTTTAAATTCAGGATTCTCTTCTGTTTTTACATCAACAAAACGTTGAAAATTTTCAATATCGCTTCCTTTTAAAAATTTTGAAGCTGAAATTGACGCAATAGGTTTCTTTCCCACCTTTTTAAAAAGATAATCCACCAGATTTTCCGCCAGGCTGCGACTGGTCGTATATTTTCCCCCTTCAACTGTTATAAGGCCGGAGATTCCATCTTTTTCATGATCAACAATTTCATATTTCCGCGATGATTCGTATACATCTTTTGTTTGATCTTCTACAAGCGGTCGTAAACCACCGTATACAAACTGAACATCGGAATACTGTAATTTTTCTTTCTCGCCAAACACTTGATTTACCTCTTCAAGAAAATCGTTGACGGTACTTTTTGCTACTTTATATTCATCGGGTTTTCCAATAAATTCCTTGTCGGTTGTACCTATTAATGTGCGATTTCGCCAGGGAACAATAAAACAATGACGCCCGTTGAGGGTTGTTGCAGTCACAATATAATTGTTTACCAATTTTTTGGTTATAAAATGAATTCCCTCGGAACGGCGTAACACTTTTGTTGCGTATTTTTTTGAAGCTTTATTTACAATAACATCTGCCCACGGCCCGGAACAGTTGATCACATACCTTCCTAAAACATTATATTCATTGTTTGCAACTTTGTCGAAAACTTTACATCCATAAACCTTTCTTTTATGTGACTTCTTTTCGAACAGGAAATCTTTCACTTCCGCATAATTTAACACTTTTGCTCCTGCTTCAACCGCCGATTTAATAAATGCAAGCGTCAGTCTTTCAGGGCTAAAGCTGATACAGTCATAATAAATTTGTGAGTGTAATAATCCATCAGAGATTAAAGAAGGCTCCAGACTCAAAGCGTTGTTTTTCGATACCGTTCTGTGCTTTGGCATTCTTTTACTTTTATCGCGCAACCAATTTTTATCAAACGAAAGTAAATCGTACAGAATCATTGCTGCTTTGAGCATCCACCCCGGAGTTTTGCCATTTTTATACCCCGTTAAAAGATACGGTGCAGGATGTACAAAATTTGGTGCAATATTGGTTAAAATCCTCCTCTCACGAAGTGATTCCCGAACCAGCTTCAATTCCATTTTTGCGAGATAACGTAATCCGCCGTGGATCATTTTAGAAGTCGCCGCTGATGTTGCTCCACCAAAATCATCTTTCTCAAATAAAGCCACTGAAAACCCTCTGGTTACAGCTTCATAAGCAACAGCCGCACCGGTAATTCCGCCTCCAATAATCAAAACGTCAAAATGACTATCTTGTATAAAACGTGTTGTTCTTTTCACTGATTATTGTTTGCCTAAATTTAGTTTTTATTCAAATGAAAAAAAACTATTCGCCATAATGATTGTTAAAGACAGAAATGAAATTTAAAACAACAAAATAGCAGAGTATCTCATCTTATTTTTAAAGTTTTATAAATAAAATCGTTTATTTGTTTTCATTTTAAAAAAAATATTTTCATATTTGCAGCAAATCGTAAGCAAAACGAATGAAAAACACGATTAACATATCAATTCTCAGCCTAATTCTAGGTATTATTCTTCTAATTAAGAAGAAATGAGAATGGTGTGTTATTAAAAGATATTTGGAAAAAGTGAAGCCATTCTCATCATAAGAGGGTGGCTTTTTTCATGTGAAGCATTTGACTAAAAAAATTAAAGAGAAATAAATTTCAAATAATAAATTACAGATTACCATGAGTGACAGACTTTACATTTTCGACACAACTTTGAGGGACGGAGAACAGGTTCCGGGTTGCCAGTTGAACACAGTGGAAAAGATTGAAGTCGCCAAAGCATTGCAGGAGTTGGGAGTCGACATTATTGAAGCAGGATTCCCCATCTCAAGCCCCGGTGATTTCGAATCGGTAGTTGAGATTTCAAAAGCGGTTACATGGCCAACAATTTGTGCCCTGACCCGCGCAGTAAAAAAAGATATTGATGTTGCTGCTGAATCACTAAAATACGCAAAAAAAGGACGTATTCACACAGGGATTGGAACATCAGATTTTCATATCTACCACAAACTAAACTCTAATCCGGAAGAAATAATTGAACGCGGAGTTGAAGCTGTAAAATATGCAAAAAAGTTCGTTGAAGATGTTGAGTTTTATGCTGAAGATGCAGGCCGAACAGAAAACGAATACCTGGCCCGTGTTATTGAAGCCGTAATTAATGCAGGTGCTACCGTTGTAAATATCCCGGACACTACAGGATATACACTTCCGCACGAATTTGGCGATAAAATTAAATATTTAATGGAACATGTTTCCAATATTCATAAGGCAACTATTTCAACACACTGCCACAACGATTTGGGAATGGCAACAGCAAACACGGTCTCCGGTATTTTAAACGGGGCACGCCAGGCTGAGGTAACCATTAACGGAATTGGCGAGCGTGCCGGAAATACTTCACTGGAAGAAGTTGTAATGACTTTAAAAACGCATTACAAAAGTTTGCAGATTGAAACCGGTGTAAATACACAAAAAATATATGGAACCAGTCGTCTTGTTTCTACATTAATGAACATGCCGGTTCAACCAAACAAGGCGGTAGTTGGAAGAAATGCGTTTGCACATTCATCAGGAATTCACCAGGATGGTGTTTTGAAAAATCGCGAAAACTATGAAATTATGGATCCTGCAGAAGTAGGAATCAACGAATCGTCGATTTTACTTACTGCACGAAGTGGACGAGCGGCATTAAAACACCGGCTTGAAATTCTTGGTTTTGAGCTGACAAAAGAAAAACTGGATGAAGTTTACGAAGAATTTTTAAAACTGGCGGATAAGAAAAAAGACATCCGTGACGATGATATTGCATTACTGGTAGGTGACGCAACACGTCAGGAGCGAAGAATAAAACTGGATTTTTTACAGGTTGTTACCGGCAAAAATATGATGCCAATGGCGACCGTTCGATTGGACATTGCAGGTGAAAAATTTGATGCTACATCGGCAGGAAACGGTCCCGTTGACGCTGCAATCAAAGCGGTAAAACAAATCATTCACCGGCAAGTTGTTATCGAAGAATTTCTGGTACAGGCAATTACACGGGGAAGTGACGACATTGGCAAGGTACACATGCAGGTAGAATACGAAGAAGGTATTTTCCACGGTTTTGGTGCCAATACCGACATAATTACAGCTGCTGTGGAAGCATTCCTCGACGCCATTAATAAAATTCCGGTGGGACAGCCCGCAACGGTTTAAATTGAAAGTAAAACATAATTTGATATTTCGCTAAAATAAAAAATGGAAGCAAAAACATTATTTGATAAAATCTGGGACGCCCACGCAGTAAAACAAATTAAAGACGGTCCCAGTGTTTTGTATATCGATCGTCATTTGATTCACGAAGTAACCAGTCCGGTGGCATTTCTGGGACTTAAAAAACGTGGATTAAAAGTTTTCCGTCCCGATAAAACGACAGCAACACCAGACCATAACGTTCCTACTGAAAATCAGCATCTATCCATTATTGACGAACTTTCGAGACATCAGGTGGAAATGCTGAAGAAAAACTGTGCCGAACACGGTATTGTATATCACGATTTACAGTCAGAAGGGCATGGGATTGTCCACATCATAGGGCCTGAACTGGGTCTTACACAGCCCGGAATGACCATCGTTTGTGGCGACAGCCACACTTCAACTCACGGCGCTTTTGGCGCCATAGCATTTGGTATTGGAACAAGCGAAGTTGAAATGGTTTTGGCCAGCCAATGTATAATGCAGCCAAAACCGAAAAAAATGCGAATTACGATAAACGGTGTTCTAAATGAAGGAGTAACAGCAAAAGATATAGCACTTTACATTATATCGCAAATTTCAACCAGCGGTGGTACTGGCCATTTTATTGAATATGCAGGTACAGCTATTGCCAGTTTGAGTATGGAAGGCAGGATGACCCTTTGTAACCTTAGTATTGAAAGTGGTGCCCGTGGGGGAATGATTGCACCTGACGATGTTACCATAAACTATGTAAAAGGTCGGAAATATGCCCCCAAAGGAGAAGATTGGGACAAAGCAGTAGAGGCCTGGAAGGAATTAAAATCTGACGAAGGTGCCCTTTTCGACACTGAATATACTTTTGATGCCGCTGACATTGAACCGATGATTACATACGGGACCAACCCTGGAATGGGAATAGGGATTTCAAAAACAATTCCTACAACAGATGGAATGACCGGAAGTGACAAAGCCACTTTTGAAAAGTCGTTACAATATATGGGATATAAAGCGGGTGAAGCCATGAAAGGGAAACCGGTTGACTACGTTTTTCTGGGTAGTTGTACCAACGGAAGAATTGAAGATTTCAGGGCATTTACCGAATTTGTAAAAGACAGGAAAAAAGCTCCAAATGTAACTGCCTGGCTGGTTCCGGGGTCAAAACATGTTGAATACCAGATTCGGGAAGAAGGATTGGTTCAGATTCTTGAAGCTGCAGGTTTTGAATTGCGTCAGCCCGGATGTTCAGCCTGTCTTGCAATGAACGACGACAAAATTCCGGAAGGCAAATATGCGGTTTCTTCCTCGAACCGAAATTTTGAAGGTCGCCAGGGACCGGGGGCCCGAACCTTGCTTGCAAGTCCGCTTACTGTTGCAGCTGCAGCATTAACCGGGAAAGTTACCGATCCCAGAGAATTAATGTAAGATTGAATATTGACTAATGATTATTGATTAATTGTGGATAGATATGAATTAAAGAATAGAACTAAAATTTTTGCACATCAATGTGTAAAATTTGCTTCTTCTCTCCCAAAAACAAAATTGGGATCTCATATTGAATGCCAGTTAATCAGGTGCGCCACATCGGTTGCTGTAAACTACAGATCAGTCCTTTTAGCGCAATCTGATGCTGCTTTTGCAGCAAAATTATCAATAGTCATTGAAGAAATAGACGAATGTGATTTTTGGATTGAATTTGCATTGGATGAAGAAATTGTATCATTAGAAGTAGTTGCTTCTCTTATGAAAGAAGCTAAAGAACTAACCGCAATTTTCATCGCCGGCAGAAAAACAATTCAGTCTGAAAAATAAAAAATAATCAACAATAAATAATCAATAAAATGGCATACGACAAATTTTCAATTATAACATCACCGGCAGTTCCGCTTCCCATTGAAAATGTGGACACCGACCAGATTATTCCCGCACGATTCTTAAAAGCCGTAGAACGCAAAGGTTTTGGTGATAATCTTTTCCGCGACTGGCGTTACAATAAAGACGGAAGTCCGAAAGCTGATTTCCCTTTAAATGACCCAAAATTCTCCGGTAAAATTTTAGTTGGAGGAAAAAACTTTGGAAGTGGTTCAAGCCGTGAACATGCAGCATGGGCAATATACGATTATGGTTTCCGTGTTGTGGTTTCCAGCTTTTTTGCTGATATTTTTAAAGGGAATGCATTGAACAACGGCTTGTTACCAGTTGTTGTTTCTCCTGAGTTCCTTCAAAAAATATTCGACGCTACAGAAAATGATCCGAATACAACTTTTGAAGTGAATCTGGAAAAACAGACTTTTACGATTTCTGCTACAGGCGAATCAACAGATTTTGAGATCAATCCGTACAAAAAGCATTGTTTACAAAACGGACTTGATGACATCGATTACCTTGTGGAAATGAAAGATGAAATAGAAGCATTTGAAGCAGAGAGGTAAGCTTTCTGCTCAACTGCAAACAGATAAAAAATGACAGGCAGAACAGTTGAAATGACAGGTAAACACCTGACGATAATGGACACTACCCTTCGTGACGGCGAACAAACTTCAGGAGTTTCGTTTAGCGAAGGGGAAAAACTAAGCGTAGCAAAAGTTTTACTCGAAGATGTAAAAGTTGATCGCATCGAGATTGCTTCGGCACGGGTTTCAGAGGGTGAATTCAAAGGGACAAAACGGGTTATGCAGTGGGCTGCGGAGAAAGGACACCTGCATCAAATTGAAGTGCTGGGATTTGTTGACGACAAAACCTCACTTCAGTGGATTGCTGATGCCGGGGGTAAAGTAATCAACCTCCTTTGCAAGGGTTCATTAAAACACGTTTCCGAGCAATTGCGAAAGACACCGGAACAGCATTTGGCTGATATAAAAAAGGTAATTTCAAATGCCGCTGAAATGGGAATCCGGGTAAACATCTACCTTGAGGACTGGTCAAACGGGATGCGTAGTTCAAAAGACTATGTTCACTTTATGATCAAAAATCTAAAAGATGAAAAAGTTGACCGGATGATGTTACCCGACACACTTGGTATTTTGGACCCGGATGAAACCTATGATTTCTGCAGCGAAATGATAGAAGCTTTTCCTGAAGTAAACTTTGATTTTCATGCTCACAATGATTATGATTTAGCAATTGCCAACGTCTTTCATGCAATAAAAGCCGGTATTCGTTGTGTACACACTACGGTAAACGGCTTGGGAGAACGCGCCGGAAATGCGCCTCTTTCAAGTGTAATAGCTACAGTCAAAGACCACCTGAAAATGAAAACCAATGTGAACGAAACGCACCTGAATAAAGTTTCGCGTTTGGTTGAGTCATTTTCCGGAATCCGCATCCCTACCAACAAACCATTGATTGGCGAGTTTGTATTTACACAATGTAGTGGTATTCATGCAGATGGTGACAATAAAAACAATCTTTATTTTAATGAACTTTTGCCGGAACGTTTTGGAAGAATCCGCCAGTATGCACTTGGAAAAACTTCAGGTAAGGCGAACATTAAAAAAAATCTGGAAGATTTGGGAATTGAGCTTGACGCCGACTCATTAAAAAAAGTTACACAGCGTATTATTGAACTGGGTGACAAAAAAGAGACGGTTACAAACGATGATCTGCCTTATATTGTCTCTGATGTTTTGAACAACGACATTATGGAACAAAAAATCAGGGTTGTAAACTTCTCTGTAATGCATACCATGGGATTGCGACCGGTAGCCAATGTATCGCTCGAAATTGAAGGAAAAAAATACGAAGAATTTTGCGACGGTGACGGACAATATGATGCTTTTGTAAAAGCCCTTCGGAAAATTTATAAACGTTTAGGGAAGTCATTTCCAAAACTGATTGATTATGTGGTTACCATTCCACCCGGCGGGAAAACGGATGCACTGGTTGAAACAGTTATTACCTGGAAAAACAGCCGTGAATTCAAAACAAAAGGATTGGATCCTGATCAAAATGCAGCAGCTATAAAAGCAACAATCAGAATGCTAAACATTATTGAAAATGATTTTAAGCCCGGAATTCTGGATAAAATTTTGAATAGTATTTCCTGAATCTCCTGTTAAAAAAATATATTTAAAATACCTCGGAATTCTATCTCATCACTGTTTGGGCAGGTAGAAGGTATCCGAAAAAAAAAGACTATAAATGAAACTAAACATTGCAGTACTTCCCGGCGACGGAATCGGGCCGGAAATTGTTGAACAGGCCATGAAAGTTGTAAAGGCCGTTACCAAAAAATTTAACCACGAATTGTCATATGAATATGGTTTAACCGGCGCAATTGCCATCGACGAGGTAGGAGATCCCTACCCTGAAAATACGCACGAACTGTGTATGAAATCGGATGCAGTTTTATTTGGAGCCATCGGCGATCCCAAGTTCGACAATAATCCCAAAGCTCCTGTTCGTCCGGAACAGGGATTGTTGGCTATGCGCAAAAAACTGGGGTTATATGCCAATATTCGTCCCGTTGAAACCTTTGAGTCGTTGTTACATAAATCTCCTCTCCGCCGCGAATTGGTTGAGGGAGCTGATTTTGTTTGTATCCGCGAATTAACCGGTGGGATTTATTTTGGTGAAAAAGGGAGAAAAGATGGTGGTAACACTGCTTTTGATACCAACACTTATACCCGCGAAGAAATTGAACGTATTCTGAAACTGGGGTATGAATTTGCAGGAAAACGTAACAAAAAACTAACAGTGGTTGACAAAGCCAATGTTCTGGAAAGTTCACGCCTGTGGCGCGAAGTGGCACAGGAAATGGCGCCAAATTATCCTGATATCAAAACAGAATACATGTTTGTGGATAATGCTGCAATGCAGATTATTCAGTGGCCTAAAAACTTCGATGTAATGGTTACCGAAAACATGTTTGGCGATATTCTTACCGATGAAGCCAGCGTTATTACAGGTTCGCTTGGATTGCTTCCTTCTGCTTCCATGGGAATCCACACCTCGGTTTTTGAACCCATTCACGGTTCTTACCCGCAAGCTGCCGGAAAAGACATCGCCAATCCAATTGCAACCATTCTTTCCGCTGCTATGATGTTTGAATATGCTTTTAACCTCATGGAAGAAGGAAAAATCATCCGCGATGCTGTTGCCGCCTCAATGACCGAAGGTTACGTAACAGTTGATATTGCCGAAGGTGAGTCATTCAAAACCTCGCAGGTTGGTGACTGGATTGCTGAGTGGGTAGAAAAAAGTTAATTACATCGAATAAATTAATGAACCGTTCCTTGTCAAGAACGGTTCATATTGAGATTAACGGCTGAGAATTAGTTTCTGGGGTAATACCTTGTCCTTTCCTTTTATTTTTATAAAATATACTCCACTCACAAAATTCGACATTTCTATTTCAAACCGGCCGGTATTTATCTGGCTTTGATTTAATACTTCTCTTCCTGTAGCATTAAAAACAGATACTTCAAGCTTTTCACCAACATTGGATGGAAATTCAACATAGACAATGCCGGAAGTTGGGTTTGGATATATTTTCAGATTTGACTTTTCCGGATGATTAATACCAACGGTAAAACCAACACAAATTGTAAAATTGTTTACTGTTGTGTCTCCTGCCAAATCGGTAGCGATTAGACGAAGACTAACACAGCCTGTGTCGGAAACAGCTGGCGACGCAAACAGCGTGTCGTTGTAAAAATTGAGCCAAGCCGGCAAATCATCGTATTCTTCGGATAAGAGTGTGAGTGTGAACGTATCATTGTCATCCGGATCCTCAAAAACAGCATCAACTCCCGCACCCAAATTCACGGTTACTGTATCACCCGGTTTTATACCAAAATCCTCCAGTTCTCTTATTATTCGGGGAGGGTCATTTTCTGCATTGATATTTAAATTAAATGTATCAGCAAAACTTTTCCCTGTACTCCTATTTAGCAATAACAGATCAGCGATCGAAAATCCGTTGGCATCTGGTGCAGGAAGTATCATTAATACCGCGCTATCACTTCCGGTCTCATAATCAACCATATAAGATTCTACCAACTGGGGATTTCCTGTTGTAAATACAAATTCAACCGAATCATCAGAGCATCCCGAGCCATCATCAATTCCTGTTAAAACAATTCTCATCCAGCCTGAATCTTCAATCATTTCGACATCCGGAATTGAATCGATCTCCGGATTTACTGTCCCGGGAAGAACAGTTATTTCAAATGTCAGAGTATCTGTATTACCTGAATTATCAACAGCTACCCACTTCTCGGTAGTGGTACCAACTGGAAATGTTGCAGTGCCACCTAATCCCCCTGCTAGTTTTACTACCGGAGATTTGCAATTGTCAAGAGCTACAATTTCCGGATATTCTACTACTGCTTCACACTCTCCTTTATCAGCGGTAACCGTAATATTTGTTACAGGCGTAAATGATGGAGACAACGCGTCGCTTATATCCACGTTTGTGTAACATGTATTAGTGTTTCCGTTATTATCGGTAACGGTAATACCTATCCGATTGATACCAATATCATTACAATCAAAAGCGTCTTGACTGGCGACAACCGACCTGATTCCACAGGCATCGAAAACAGATTTGTAACCATCATTGATATTTAGTCCGGCATATCCATTCTCATCCAATTCCAAAACAACATCTTCGCATTTAATAGCAGGTAAGGTTTCATCTTTTACACGAACAGTTGTGTAACAGGTATCTGTATTTTCCTTTTGATCTTTAGCAATAACCATAATTTCCACATCCTTTTCTGCCTGCTCACACGAAAAAGAATCTGGTAGAATGGTAAAAATCAAATCATCGTATTCGTCAGCATTGTCAGTAGTACCTGCGGTTATTTTTTCGATATCGAATTCACTCAACTCATATTTTCCAAATCGATCTAAAACAATTGTTATTGGGTTACAGTATACCTCAGGAGGGGTAATATCTTCTGTATTAACGCTCAGATTAAGTATTACAGTGCTATCGCAGCCACTAACTGACTTAAATATTTCGGTGTAAGTGCCGCCTGTTGTGAGAGTTTGACCTCCAAAAGAGAAAGGTAGTTCATCCTGAAGAATTGAAACAATAATATTCACAAGGAAAGTATCATTTACTGTAAAATCAAGAGTAACTGTGCTGTCGCAACCAGTAATTGTGTTAAATACTTCGGTGTAGGTACCACTTGATGTGAGAGATTTAGTACCAAAAATATAGGGCAATTCATTTTCACAAATTGAAACGACGTCACTTACAAGGAAAGTATCTTTTACAGTCAAATTCAACGTTACAGTGCTGTCGCAACCGCTTGAGGAAACAAATGTTTCATAATATGTTCCTGAAGATGATAATGATTGTGCACCAAAAGTAAACGGGATTTCGGTTTTACATATGGCCGTATCAACAGTTGATATTTTTACAGGAAAAACATGTATTGAATCACTCAAAGTCACAATCTCTGATTTTCCTGATGGAGTATGACTTACCGTTGCAGTCACTTCATACTTTCCATCCTGAATATAACTATGCCGGGGATTAAATTCGATGGAAGTGGTTCCATCTCCAAAATTCCATACAATATCGGTGACATCTGTTGTGTCTGAATAAAAACTGAGCGGTTCATTTACACAGACTGTCGTGTCAGAAACCGATAATTCGGCCCAGGGTGAAAAGTCGAATGCAACTGTATCGCCAACCGATGAACTCCAGCGGCCATGTTCATCCATAAACTGAATAGTAAAAAAATGCTCTCCCGAAGGATTATCCGGAAACTCCAGATTATCGTGAAGTAAGTAGTCCTTTGAAGGACTTTCAATGGTATCGGTTATCATCGTAGCCAAATCACTGTCTAGCCAGTAACGGTAAACTACAATTTTGTTATCTGACGTAATATTTGTGGAGTTATATTTTGTAAAGAACTTCGAAAAAGCCGGACTAAAATCTCCATTTTCATCCTTAAATCGGAAATGCACTGTATTTAGCCCGTTATCAAGATCTGAAACATCAAGAAGATTATCCAAGCTTAGAAATTCTGAAGGAGTAATATTTTTCAAATGAACAGATGAATAGTCGTTGTTATACCAGTATTCCAGGGTAGTAATTTTCTTCACTACAGGTGTTGTACTTCCTGCTTCTATTACAAAAAAGCGGGAAACCGCTGGCCCCGATATTCCACCTTCATTCTGAAACCGGAAATGTACTGCATGTAATCCTGTCTCCAGAGACGAAACGGATAGGTTATCATTAAACGAAAATACACTTGACGCAGATATATTTTGTTTTGTTCGTGAACTATAGTCGCTATCGTACCAGTACTCATATGCCGTAATTTCCTGCATAGCCGGGGTCAAGGTTTCAGGAAACAAAGTAAAAAAACAAGATCCTGGTGAGCCCCAAATTCCCCTTTCATCCTGAACCCGGAAATTTAATGTATGCAGTCCGAATTCCAATGAGGAAACATCAATCGCTTCGTCAATATTCAATA
Source organism: Maribellus comscasis (assembly GCF_009762775.1). Classification (GTDB taxonomy): domain Bacteria; phylum Bacteroidota; class Bacteroidia; order Bacteroidales; family Prolixibacteraceae; genus Draconibacterium; species Draconibacterium comscasis. The sequence goes on from NZ_CP046401.1 coordinate 6,946,861, forward strand.
AACGTGTTACTCCAACCGACTGATTTACTACTTCAGAATAATTATCGTCAAACCAATATTCCCATGCAGTAATTTTGTTCTGGGAATACATATTCATCGATAGAACAAAAAATACAAATACCCAGATGACTTTTTTCATTTTAAATAATTTAAATGAATTTGTTTTCATGATTCCAGTAATTTGGAATGTTTGAAACCCGGGTTTATCGCTCTTGTGCAGCTACCGTAATTTGTACACCAAGTTGTCCGCCTGATGCTTCGCTATCAACAGACACACTGCGTATATGCGGATAATAGGGAACAGCGCCTTCTTTGTATGGTAATAAAGTTCCATATACACCAATATCTGTTCCATCTTCTGCAGCTCCAATTCCCGGGCATCCGGTTTTTAATTTATAATCATTATCATATGAAAAACTATAATTCGTGCCTGTAATAGTTGTATAAATATTATCTCCCCCAACATCGGTAATATTGTTTGTTCCTGTATGGGTTGAGGTTTCCGGATTATAAGGAAGTGCTCCGGAATACAGGTTGTATGAAAACTCGCAGCTTTCGGTATATCTCATACCGTAGTAGTAAGAAAATATATTATTTTTAAATAAACAACCGTTCACATATGTCAGTAAATAAGAGCCACTGTAGTTAAAATTATTATGATCAAAAAATGATTGGTGAAAATTATTCAAACCTCCAAACAACATCGATTTTTCAATCAGGCAGTTTGACGCATTATAAGCATTTAAAGTAGACATAACTGATTCAGAAATTACAAAATTAGTAGCTACTGTATCTGAAGAACTAGCCCTTAGATTTAAAGTACTTCCTACTCTGCATCGTTTAATCGAAATATTCATTGCATCATTTCCACTACTTCCAAAACTAAGAGAATTGGTAAAATATATCCCTTCAAATGTGCTGTTGTCACAATTTCCCGTAAATACCAACGATGTTATGATTCTTGTAGCTTTGGTTGCACTTGTTGAGTCGGGATAGTGTCCAACACCAACCCAGTGCAAAGTTTTATCAATGGTTACAGGACTTATATTAAAACCTCCACCAGGTAAATAAATTGTATCTCCGGAGTTGGCAGCCAATATAGCGTCATTTATGTTTGTATATACTGAGGCTGAACCATTCTGAACAACTATACGCGGCTGGGCATAAATTAAAGTTGCAACAAAAATAAACGGTAAAAGAATTAGTTTTTTCATACTTCTAAGATTTGGTTTTTCGTTTTTTTGTTCCTGTTTTTGGCTTAAAAATAGAAACATTTACTCCTCCCAAATCTCATTATATAAAAGAGTTAACCAACCGTTGGTAATTTATGACAAATGGCATACTTCAATTCACCATCCGTTTTTTACAAATACAATCAACATAAAACAAATGCGATAAAAAATGTCAAAAACTATTTACCAGTCTTATATTGTAGAATCCGAAGATGAATTTCTTTTCTGCGGTCACGGGAAATGGCCAGTTCAGAGCCGTTGTCTAATTTTATATTTTTTCCGTACGATTTTATATGTTCCATATTCACCAAATACGATTTGTGAACACGTAAAAAAGGAAACTCCAATAGTTCATTTTCCCAGAAACCTAAATGTTTTGATGTCAGAAGTTCGTTTTCGGTGTCTGTTTCATCAAAATAAACAACAGTTGAATATTCCTTTTCAGCTTTGATATACAAAATTTTATTTGGAAAAATAAAATTGGTTTCCGTCTGTCCTTTCACTACAATTTGTCTGTTTCTGAACGCATTATATGTCCTAAGCAACTCATCGAGTCTATTCTTTTTGAAAATATTTTGCCTTGCTTTTTTTATGGCGCGGACCAGATCGTCTCCATCGATTGGTTTTGTAATATAATCGATAGCATTGTATTTGAAAGCTTTTAAAGCATACTGATTATAAGAGGTTACAAAAATAATGTGTAACTGTTCAAACTGGAGAGATTCCAATAAACGGAATGCGTCAAAATCATCATTAAATTGTATATCCAGAAACAACAAATCAAAGTCAAGTTGCGGTAATCCCGACAACGCTTCCTTCCCTGATGAAAAAACCTCTGTAACTTCAATGTCAGGAGCATAATCTTTTAGCATGTTTTGAAGGTTTAAAACCGAATATTTTTCATCTTCTACAATTACCGTTCTTATCATTTGTAACTCTACTTCTCCGATTTAAAAATACGAATTGTTTCTCATTTTTATTCCCCTTTCTAATTCGTTTTACTGAACCACCAGAGGAATTAAGAATGATACTTCAACACCGCACTCCCGATTCTTAACCTCAAAATTAATATTTGCTTTTTTATGAAGTAAATCGATCCGTTCGCGGGTAATTTTTGTACCAAGTCCTGTTCCCAAAGAGATTTTCTCTTTATTGATACCTCTGCCATTGTCTTCTATCGAAATGACCAAAAACCTGTCGCGGACTTCAATTCTGATTTCAATTTTTGAATTTTTTCTTTTTCCATTCTCAAACCCGTGTTTTATTGAATTCTCAACAAGGGGCTGTAAAATCATTGGGGGAACCATTATTGACTGGGAAGCGTAATTACCGGGAACTTTTATTTGATAAGTAAAACAGCCATCACATCGCAATAACTCGAGATGTATATAATTTTCAACAATTTCCAGTTCATCGCTCAAACTAATAACTTCTTTTTTAATACTTTGCAGAATAACACGCAACAACTTTGAAAACTTTACAATATAGTCGGTTGCCTGTTTTTTGTATCCCGAATTAACCAGCCCGCTGATATTATTCAGGCAGTTCATAACAAAATGAGGATCGAGTTGAGCTGCCAATGCCTCGCTGCGGAGCTGAATTATACGTTGCTGAATCATTGCTTTTTTCATACCTGCTTTTCTGATAAGAAGAATTACAAATGCAATAATCAGCATGCTTACAAATAGTAGCAAACCAATAAACCATACTTTTGCCCAGTAAGGTTTTTCTATTTCAAAATGTATCGACACAATTTCTGAAGTTACTTTACTAACACCGGGGTCTGCTTTCGCCTGAAAAGTATATTTCCCGGGTTTTAGTTGATAAAATGTTATTTCATTAATTTCAGAAGCTTCGGTCCAATTATCTTGTAAGCCGGTCAGTTGATAGTAATACCTGATATTCCCCACATTGGCAAAAGAAACTGCATCAACCCTGAACCTCAGATTATTTTCATTGAATTTTAGCATGATATCTTTTACCCTATTTACTTTTTTCCAGGCAATATTATCAGTTGAAATTTCAGTTTTCAGATAAATCCGGGGTGGCAGGATGTTTTTGTTGATTAAATTTTCAGGATTAAACGAGGTTACATAATCGCTGGTGGGAATCCACGCCATTCCCTTTGAGTCGGTAAAAAAACCATTTTGTCCGCATTCGATACCTGTGAATCCGCTTTTTTGGTCAAACAGCAACATCTCGAAAGTGTTATTTTTATAATAATCATCGAGGTTAACAACATAAATTCCTTTTAAACCACCAAAAAGCAAGTAGTGAGGTTCAACAAACAAAATGGAATAAAATGCCTCTTCGTTTTTCAGGGCTACGTGTAAAAGCGAATCTCCGTTAAACATGTTTATATTTTCAATACCTCCAATCCAAATATTATTTTTATGATCCTTTGCGGTACTGTAACTTTTCAAACAACTTTTTTGGTTATAATTTACAATCGTATCCTCTTTGATTAAAGCTACTCCTGCCCTGCCCACCGCAAGAATATGGCTATTTTTATCTGTTTCCGCATTTAAAACGCTTGAAACCCCAATACTGTCCCTATGCAGGTATTTTAGTATATTTCCGTCTTTTAAAATATAAAGCCCCGGATACCCCATACAGGCAAATGTGCTGTCGGTAAGCGGCTTTGTCATTTGGAACGGAAGATCAGCTAATCCTTTAACCGGACTGAATCTGCCATTCCTGTACTTAAGCACATTACACTCCGTTGGGAAATAAACGGCCGAATCAAACTTTGACGCTCCCATATAGTACCTGTAATAATTCGGGGCAGGATCCTGTTTAACAAAGTCTGCAATCTGTTTATTTAAACGCTTCGTATAATCAGTAACTGTCTCACCATCCCATTTCCATATCCCGTTTTGATAGGAAGCAAACCACATATTATTTCCGTTGCCTTCAATTACCGACCACACCCAGTCTTTATTTCCCATGCCAAATGAATAGTTTACAAAATTGAGATCAAAAAAATTGTACAATCCTTCTTCTGTAGCAACCCAAATATTTGATTCATTGTCAATTAATAAATCCCTGATTGAAGTAAAATTTTGTTTAATGGGAATTATTTTGTCTTTATAGTAATACAGATTCTCTGAAGTTTTTATTATTAAAGCATTATTTTCAGGTACCGGAACAGCCTTAAAATATCTGTCACTAAATTGGATTTTCACCAGTAGCTCAAATTTTCCTCCTGTCAATTTGTAGATAGCCCCTTCGCTGTTAATTCCGTACGTATACTCCTTGTTTTGAATGATTTCCGAAATCATTCCCGGATTTTTATAAGAAACAACAACGTTAGTCTCGTCAATATCCGACACATATATTGAATCGCCATCAGTTTGCCAAATCAGATTTTCGCTGTTTTTGTCAAAACCAATAATTTTGCCCAAACCGTTATCAAATTGAATAAGAAACAGAGAATCGGGGTTCTCGTAATTAAGGATTAAACTGACAACTCCCCGGATAGAATCAAAACAGGCAGCTTCCCGGAGCCCAACAACATCAGAACGTTTATAATTGGAATAAACAACACACCCTTTCGGATAAGGATATGCTTTTAAAGAATCTTCATCAACCTGAATCATCTGGTGTTCACTAAATTGAAAAAAATCCCCGCGCGAATTTCCCCCCAGGGTAACATAATCAAAACTGTTTACATCAACTTCGGTGTTGGAAAAATTTTTAAATGATTTTCCGTCAAAACGACTTAGCCCTGCCTTTGTTGAACACCACAAGTAGCCTTTTGAATCCTGAAATATGTCCATCACCTGCATTTGGAGCAAGCCTTCGTGAATCGTATAATGTTTATAGGTATGTTCTATTTTGATATCAAAAGCGCTAACCTGTTCAACGTTAAACAGAAATAAAAAAGGTATAATTATGAGCAAAACTCTATCGGTTACACTGATGATCTGGTTTTTCATAAAAAGATTAATAATTAATCCTTTAAATCTACTTGATTTAAAAATTGAAGCTTTTATTCGCAATAAATATAAGCCATAAACAAGAAGTTGTAAAAAAAGACGATAAAATTATTCCCGGAATTTACATCTGATTTCCGTATTGTTTAGCCGGAATCTTTAGAACAGTCCAAACATTTTAACTAATCCTCCTCCGGGTGTTCCTCTTTTTTCTGCTGAATACCTGAAAACAAAATTTGATAATTCCAGCTGCTTTTGTACGATACAACCAAAATAAAAACAATCGATACAGCCAGTAATCCCCAAAACTCACCCGACGGATCAACCTCTTTTTGAATAAACATGGCCGGAGTTTGTAACACGGAAGATTTGCTGGTTACAAAAATAGAAGAAAGGATATTGTTTACAGAATGTACCCCAATGGCCAACTCAATTCCATCATCCAAAATTGAAATAACTCCAAATACAATTCCAAACAAAATATAACTGGGTATCATCGTCCAGAAACCAAACTCTTTAATTTCCGGATTCATGCAGTGTAACAATGCAAAAAAGACAGATGGCAAGAGTACCGCCAGCCATCGCTTTTTGGTCCACGAGCCAACGCCCTGTGCCAAATACCCGCGAAAAAAAAACTCTTCAGTACCAGCCTGAAATGGAATCAATAATAAAGAAATAATAACCAGCGGAATAAATTTTGAAAGCTGAAAATTCAATTCATAATTTTCGCGATCAAATAAAAGACTTGCAACCAGAAGGATAACTGCAAATACACCCCACACCAAAAAACCTTTCCAAAACCGTCTCCACCTAAAAACGCCTCCTCCATTAATCACTTCTCTAAAACTTCGTTTGTGAAAGGCTTTAATTAAAAGAATAGAAATAAAAAGCATTACAAGAAACGGGAATACCATCAATACCAATCCCAGGTTCGGATCAATTCCGTAAGCCGAAAGATCCATCGGATTATCAGGAGTCACTATATTCCCACCGTTTCGTGCTGCTCCAATTCCCATTGCAACAACCAGTGGAATGGCACCGATAATTTGCCCGCCTAAAAAACCAATAAGCAAAACCAGCAAATATTTCCACCACTGATTTTCCTGTTTTAATGCGCTTTCAAGATGTTTCATTTTAATAAGTATTGTCTGAGAATATTCTGCCTGAAAATAAACAAAATCTCCAGCATCTCATTTTTAATCGTCCAATTTTATCATAATTTTAAGTCAGTTTAAATAGAGTCCCCTACTCTCATTTAATCGCTATCTTTGCTTAAAATATTTGATATGAGCAGTGCAAAATCATATTTCCCACAATTAAAAGACATCACTAAAGCGAAGATCAATCTGAATGACGTCATACTAAAAACTCCGCTTCAAAAGAATTTGAATCTGTCAGAAGAATTCGATGCGAATATTCTGCTTAAGCGCGAGGACTTACAGGTTGTTCGCTCTTATAAATTAAGGGGAGCCTTTAACAAAATCGTTCAGCTTTCAAAAGAAGAATTCAAAAAAGGGGTAGTTTGTGCCAGCGCGGGAAATCATGCACAGGGAGTAGCTTATTCGTGCCGAAAGCTTGGAATTAAAGGTAAAATTTATATGCCGGCCACTACTCCTAAACAAAAAATAAGGCAAGTTGAAATGTTTGGAAAAGACAACGTGGAAGTTGTGCTGATTGGAGACACCTACGATGCTGCTCACAGCGCTGCAACGGAAGATTGCCAAAAAACAGGCATGGCTTTTATTCACCCCTTTGACGATCCCCAGATTATTGAAGGACAGGCAACGGTTGGACTGGAAATTTTACAGGATTCAGTTGAGCAAATTGACTATATTTTTATTCCCGTTGGTGGTGGCGGACTGGCTGCCGGAATTGGCGCTTATTTTAAACAAACCAACCCGCAAACAAAAATTATTGGCGTTGAACCAGCAGGTGCACCGTCAATGAAACATTCTTTTGACGCAGGAAAAGTCACCGAGCTGGAAAACATCGACAAATTTGTTGACGGAGCTGCAGTTCAGCGCGTTGGAGAACATACATTTGAAATTTGCCAAAAAGTAATCGACGACTTGGTAGCTGTTCCCGAAGGACGGATTTGTACTAAAATTCTGGAGCTGTACAACCGCGATGCCATAGTTGTTGAACCTGCCGGGGCGCTTTCCATTGCTGCGCTTGATTTTTACCGCGAAGAAATAAAAGGAAAAAATGTGGTTTGTATTGTCAGCGGCAGCAATAATGATATTACCCGAACGGAAGAAATCAAAGAGCGCTCGCTGCTTCACGAAGGACTAAAACATTATTTTATTGTCCGTTTCCCACAACGTGCAGGTGCTTTGCGAACTTTTGTTGATGTGGTTCTGGGCCCCACCGACGATGTTACCCATTTTGAATATTCAAAAAAGACCAATCGAGAAAAAGGACCTGCGGTTATCGGAGTTGAAGTACAGAAAAAAGAAGATTATTTGGGCCTGATTCAACGTATGGAAGAAAATGGTTTTATCTACGAATATTTAAATGAAAAGCAGGATTTATTTCAGTTTCTGATTTAAAAATAGTTAATACAATGAAAATCAACCCATTCGAACTCGAACGATATTTTGCAAAATATGAATTCACTTCAAAATATTTATTAAGCAGTTCCGACTGCGAATCATTGTCATTGCATGAACTGCTGCAAATGGCTGATGCAGAAACCCATTATTTGTGGGAAAATTTAAAATTGGCTTACACCGAATCCAGCGGTCACCCTAAGTTAAAGGCTGAAATCGTAAAATTGTATCACAGTATTTCAGCCGATGAAATTAATGTGATGGTTCCTGAAGAAGGAATTTTTGTGGCGATGAATTGTATGCTGGAAAAAGGCGACCATGTTATTTCCACTTTCCCCGGTTACCAATCGTTATTTGAAATAGCAAATTCAATTGGCTGTGAAGTTTCAAAGTGGACACCCGAATACCAAAACGGTTGGCAGTTCAGCATCGCCAAGCTGGCGTCGCTGATTCAGAAAAACACAAAGTTAATTGTCATCAATTTTCCGCATAATCCAACCGGCGCAACCATTTCAAAAGAAGATTTGCTCGAAATCATTAGTCTTTGCAAACAAAATAACATCCTTCTTTTTTCCGACGAGATGTACCGTTTTCTGGAATACAATCAAAAAGACCAGCTTCCTTCCGCTTCTGATTTATACAAAAATGCGATTTCTCTTTTCGGACTTTCAAAAAGTTTTGCTCTGCCCGGATTACGAATCGGATGGCTTACATCAAAAAATAAAAAACTAATGCAAGAAATTGCATCGTTTAAAGATTATACAACCATTTGTAATAATGCCCCGGGGGAAATTCTCTCCATCATTGCTTTACGGAATAAAGATAAAATTTTCAAAAAAAATCTCAAAATTATTGCAGAAAATCTGGAGACATTAAATTCATTTTTCAAAAAATATAAAACCATGTTTGAATGGTGTCCGCCCAAAGCGGGGCCAATTGCTTTTCCCGGACTAAAAACCGAGTTAAGCGTTCAACAGTTTTGTGTCGATTTGCTAGAACAAAAAAGTGTAATGCTTCTACCCTCCTCTGTTTACAAGTTCCCCGGAAACTATTTCAGAATTGGATTTGCGCGAACGAATATGAAAGAAGCACTCGCAAACCTGGAAAATTTTATTCTTGAGAAACAAAAAATTACCGGATTAAATTAAAATATTTTTTACATTCGTTCTTTTTGAAACACGCAGATGAAAAAATACATTGGAAATAGCAAAATTCTTATTTTAATTTCCTTTTTCACATTTCTGTATTTTAGTGCTTTTTCACAACCTTTCCGATATACTAAAACCATATTTGAAGAAGTGGATACACTAAAAGAAGTGGAATACGCAAGCGCTGAATGGCTAAATAATCCAATTTCTTTTCTTTCTGTTTACAACATCCATGATGGCGAAAATATAACAGAAACCCGACCATTGTATATGGACATTTTTATGCCCAAAACCGACACGCTTACCAAACGCCCGGCAATTATATTTTCGCATAGCGGGGCATTTTTAATTGGATCAAGATACAACGACGATATGATTGCGATGTGCGATTCATTCGCCCGTAAAGGCTTTGTTACGGCAACGATCGATTACCGGCTTGGAATGGGAGCCACAGTTTCAAGAATTTTAGGTTTAATCGTAAGTTTAAGTGTTGACGAAGAAAACGCATACAGAGCTGCTTACCGAAGTGTACAGGATAGCAGGGCGGCTATCCGTTTTTTGAAATATAATGCAAATGAATTTGGAATTGATTCTTCAAAAATTTTTATGATTGGGAGCAGTGCCGGTGGCATTCAAACTTTATCCACGTTATATATCAACAGCGAGAGTGAAATACCTGAAGGTGTGTTTGCCTCCCCCTCGCTTGGAGGATTAGACATGGTTGGCATTGAAGGCAGTAACTCAATGCCTGCAGCGGCAGTTTCCTTATGGGGAGCTGTGTTGGATACCAAAGTGATTGAGGACAATAATACGCCGCTGCTTTTAATCCATGGCAAAGATGATGAAATTGTTCCGTTTCGAAAAGGAATCCCACTGGAAGGAAATATCCCCGAAAATCCGATAGCGAGTTTTAACATGTCAGAAACATACGGAAGTTTTTGCGTAGACACTGCCCTGAATAACCGTGGAGTTGTGCATGAAACTTATTTCGTAAAAGGTAAAAATCACGAATTTTACGGCGTCGATACCGGCGAATTTCCACCGGAAGGACCGAATGAATACTGGGATACCATTCAACACAAAATGACAGATTTTTTGTTCGACCAGATTTGCCCGGCTGTTGACTTTGATTATGAGATAAATGGAAGAACTCTTATTGCCAGCAATAAATCAACTTCTGACCATTCAGTTTTTTGGGATTTTGGTGACGGGAATACAAGTACGGAGGTACAAACAGAACATAGTTACGAAATGGACGGCGAATATACCGTGAGCCTGACTGTTTGTAACGAAAACCTGGCCTGTGACACAACCAGTAAAACGATTAATATTATCACCGTCCATAATTCTCCTGATTTAAAAATAAGTGATGTAACAATCTATCCAACTCCAGCCTTAAATAAAATTAATGTTACGGGGGTTCCTGTTCCTTTTGACATAAACATCTATAATTTGACCGGCCAACTTCAATTGAGCAAAACAAATATTTCGACAAGGCAGGTAGACATTACCTCGTTAACACCGGGGATTTATATCACAGAGATAAAGAATAAGAACACTTCAACGGTGTGTAAATTTACCAAACAACGACCATAAAAAATTATAAACAAATTTATCTGGTTTATATGGATTCTTGCACGCTTTAAAAAGTGCGTAAAAGGCTATTTTGCCTTTATTACAGGTAAATTTCAAGATTCTTTTTGAATATACAATCTTCAAAAATGAAAAAATAAATTTTGAAATTTTATATGAAATCACTTACTTTGAATTTCAAAGTACTTTAAAATGAAAACTACAGAAAATTATCTGGCTGAAATAAAAGAAATCAGAAAAATGATGGAAGAATCAAGTCGTTTTCTTTCATTAAGCGGCTTATCCGGTATTCTGATTGGTATTTATGCATTGCTTGGTGCTTTCGTCGCATATCAATTAATTTACACCTCCCAAAGTTTTGATATATACAGCAGTAATCTTATACCGAAGTTAATTTTTATCGCTTTAACTGTATTGGCTATTTCTTTGGTTACCGTTGTTTTCCTCACATACAAAAGGGCAAAAAAATCAGGTAAAAAAATATGGAACCCCGGTTCTCGACTCATGTTGTTAAACCTTGCAATACCCCTGATTAGCGGAGGTATTCTGATTTTTATATTTGTATTTCGGGGAATCTATGAAATCATTTCACCAGCGTGTCTTATTTTTTACGGCCTGGCCTTGGTTAACGCGGCCAAATTCACACGTCAGGAAATATTTTATATTGGTTTAATCCAGGTATTTCTGGGGATTCTTGCGGCGCTCTTCCCTATGTTTGCACTGTTACTATGGGCACTTGGTTTTGGAATTATCCATGTGATTTATGGGGCAGTTATGTATTTCAGATACGAACATCAAACAAAAGCCTAAAATTGTGAAAAACAGTTTTCAAAATTTAAATAAAGCCTTTGATAACAAGATCCGGCTTGGCATAATGTCAGTCCTGTCGGTAAATTCGCGCGCATCGTTTAACCATTTAAAAGAAGTGCTTGAGGTTACCGATGGTAATCTTGCCAGCCATCTTAAGTCGCTTGAAAACACAGGATATATCACGGTTAACAAAACATTCAAAAACAGAAAACCCAACACTACCTACAAAATAACAACTACAGGAAGTAATGCATTTGCACAACATTTACAGGCTTTGGAAGAAATACTAAAACAACTCTAATTTTTTTTAAATATGTACTTTGAAAAACAAAGTTCTTTGCAAAAATTAATTATCAAAAAACATGGAAACAAAAGATTTTTTTCAGGACAAACAAAAGTCAATTAATTGGCAAATTACATTGAAGGTATTTATTATCGGAATAATTGCCATTGCTTTACTTGTACCAAAATTTATGATTCTGGGGCTTATCCAGGAGCGCCAAACGACTGCCGAAGTAACAAACAAAGAGGTAATGCAAAAGTGGTCGCTCGCTCAAACGGTGAGAGGTCCTGTTCTTTCCATTCCCTATATTGAAAGAAGTTTCGACAGCGAGGGAAAAGAAACCAGGGACGAAATCCGCGAGTGTTATATTTTGCCCAAAATACTAAATATAGGAGGCGAAATTTTCCCGGAAAAAAGAAAAAGAAGTATTTATGAAACGGTTGTATACGAGTCGGGAATAAAAATTGGCGGCTATTTTGATGCCACAGATTTTGACCAGCTAAATATCCCAGCTGACGATGTATTATGGGAAAAAGCAAAAATTCTGGTTGCCATTAGCGATTTAAGAGGCATTAGCGACAAAATTTCTTTTAACTGGAACGATTCCACTTTTTCTTTTCTGCCCGGAATGGAAAACCGTTTGATTGGAAGCAATGGAATTTCGCTGCCACTCTCCCATTTCTCTTATAAAGATCTCCCTGGGAAATTTCAATTTACACTTCGCCTAAAAGGTTCTGAATCGCTCAATTTTGCTCCCCTGGGCGAAACAACCGAAGTGGCTTTATTGTCCAAATGGAATGATCCCGGATTTGAAGGCACTTTTCTTCCGGCTGTCCACAACATTGACAACAATGGTTTTACAGCACGCTGGAAAATTCTGAATTTCAACCGGAACTTTCCACAGCAGTGGAAAAATGACGAGTACCGTGTTACCGACGCCGACTTTGGAGTTAAACTGGTTACTGTTGCCGACCATTATCAGAAAAGCTCACGATCAGCAAAATACGCCATAATGGTTATTTTATTTGTGTTTCTCTCATTCTTTCTGAGTGAAATTATTGCCAAACAAAAAATACATCCGTTTCAGTATATTCTTGTGGGATTTGCTGTTTTAATTTTTTATCTTTTGTTACTGTCCATTTCAGAACAGCTCGGATTTAACCTGGCTTACCTGATTTCAGCAGTTGCAGTAATAATCATGGTATTATTTTATTCCAGAACCTTCCTAAAAACCTGGATGAATTCGCTGATACAAACCCTAATTCTGACTTTCTCTTTTGGATTCATTTTTGTTCTGATGCAATTGGAAACTTATGCACTTCTGGTTGGAAGCATCGGTTTGTTTGCAGTGCTTGGACTAACGATGTTTTTTACCAGGAAAATCAACTGGTATAATGAGTCATAACTTAAATTCCGGACCAGTAAGCCTGAAGTTGTTTAAAATTAGAATTCACCTTTGAGCTTTCTGGTTCTGTTTACAAACTAAAACTCTTTTTCGCCAAACTCGCTGGAAGGAAGTTTTAGTTTACCATTTTTCCAGTTGAAGTTGTAACTCAGATTTAATACCACAAAATCAGTTTCATAAATATAATTTGTTGTCGTATAAAAATCCTTTCCCCATGTTGAAATACGTTGCCGGTGAGACTGTTCCATTCCCAAATCAATATTTTGCCACTGGACAGTAGCCGTTAAACGATTATCAAGAAATGCTTTTTTGAGTGACATATTGGGAATCAGATAACGAGAATCCTCACCCTGCGCAGTCGGGCGTTTCGACAAATAATTTACATTAGCCTGTAAACTCCATGTTGGTGCAAAACGAAACGTAGTATTTCCGTTTACAGAATGAACCCAACCGGAGTTGTCGATATCAATTGGTGAGGCTCCCAAAATTACCAGGCTCCCCTTATATGACTGATAATAAAGATTACCGCCGACATAAAAATCCCACCATTTTGTAATATGTAAATCAGCCCCCAGTTCCCCTCCAACAGACCGGCCGTTTTCAATGTTGGTATAAACCCGGTTTAATATGGTATCGGCATAAACGCTGTTTACCCGCTGAACCGGATTTTTACTATCCTGTATATAAACAGTAAAAAAAACAGAACTGCCCCCCTCAAACAATTTGGTTATACCAATTTCGCCCAAATAAATAAATTCAGGCTGCAAGTCCGGATCTCCCATCTCAAGCGTTTCAGAATGTTCGCGCTCCGGAATCGGATTTAACTGGTTATTGGTAGAACGTTGAATACGTCTGTTAACCCCAGCCTTTAACTGAAAATCAGGCGTAATTTTGTACAGCAGATTTGCCGAAGGGAAAAAATTTGAAAGCTCCAATACATGAACATTAGGGTCAACCGACAAGTCAACTGTTCTTTTTGAATATTCATACCGCAATCCAACAATATATTCAACCTTTTCTGTATTTGCTGAAAACTGCCCATAACCTGAATGAATCAAATTTTCCGAAATAGCGGTTCCGCGAAAGCGGTCCAAATCAGGCTGGTTAATATCTTCCGGAGTGACTATATAATCAAATACACCATCCTGAGAATCATTTCTATACTGGTAACCGGTTTCCAATTTTCCGTTTCCAATTTCAACAGAGTAATCCAGTTTTGCCCGGTATCCTTCTATCGGTTTTTCGTAAGGATTCTGGACATATTGAATATTTTCACCTCCCGGCCCGGTAAAGTTCCGGTTGTGTGTCGTTCCGTACAGATCATCGTATTCGTATAAAAAAGAAGCTGTTACTGATGAGTTATTTCCAAAAATGTGAGTATAATCAAAGTTTCCCAAGGTAAAAGTTCCTTGTTTTATTTGTTTGTTTGCATTGTAATACTGAACTGCATAGGTTTGGGTATTCTGGGCAATGAGCCTTTGCGAGTTATTGTAAAATAAATCTGCGTCACGCTCCTGGTACCTTTTCCCGGCAAAAACTCCCAACGTAAAAATATTCCTGTTATTAGCGGAAAACTGAATATTTGCGCGTCCGGCATAATTGTATCTGTTAAAGCTTCGTTCTCCTTCCGATGGAAAATAATTTATAGTATTGTTTTCAATATTCTCAATCCAGACGCTTCCTACCCGGTATCCATTTAAATCGTTTCGCGTATAATTTCCTCCAATTGAAATATCCCATTTATTGTTTTGATAATTATAAGTTATATCCCCTCCAAAACGTTCTGAAGTTCGCTTGTTCCCAAAATCTGTTGTGCTTGGTAAACCATAGTGTGCATTTACAATTAAGCCCGAACCGTTGGTTGTTCCTTTTTTTGTGGTAATATTTATAATCCCGGCTTTGCCGTCCGGATCGTATTTTGCTGATGGAGAGGTTATCAATTCAATATTATCGACAGCATTTGCGGGCAACTGTCCGAGGGCTGTTTGCGCATCAGAAAGAACCGGTTTGCCATCGATTAATACTAAAAATCCGCTTGAACCTCTAACTGAAATTTCTCCCTGACCGTTCACAGCAATTGATGGCATATTCTTTAAAACGTCAACCGCTGAACCTCCCTTAGCTGATTCAAATTGCGCTGCCCGGTAAGTTTGCTTGTCAACTCTGTTCATTGCATTTATACGATTCCCTGTCACATTTATCTCATCAACCAACTGACGCGATGGTGCAAGTCTTATTGTACCCAACAACAAATTTTCGTTTACCTGCAGATTGAATGAATCAATTACAGCACTTTCGTATCCTAAAAAATGAGCCTGGATATAATACCGGCCGGAACTTAAATTTTCAATTTTAAAATTTCCGTCCTGACTGGTAATTCCTCCGTTAACCAGCGAAGAATCGCTGACATTATAAATTGCAACACTTGCATATTCCAGGGGCTGTTGGTCAATCTCATCAACAATCTTTCCCGATATACTCGCATTTTGAGCAAAGGAATTCATCGCCAACAGGCTAAACAGCAACAATAGTACTTGTCTCATTTTTTTTTATTTTAACCGGATTTAGTTCTGGACATTATTTGTCATTCCCAAAAAACCAATGTTTATTATCGAATTTGTTGTTGAAACAATGTCAAAGTTTAAAATGTTCAACAATAATTCTTCAATTGATCGCTGATTTTCCATCTGAAAATAAATGATTTCGTATTTTTATAAGATAAATTATATCTAATGAAAAAAACCTGGATTTACGTTGTAATAATTGCCGTCGCTATTGCCGGCATTTTCTTTTTAGCTTCTTCCCTGAAAATAAAAACAAATGACGAAAAGCTTTTGAATTCACAACCAAATATCATTCTCATATTGGGCGATGATATCGGCTACTCTGACATTGGCCCCTTTGGTTCCGAAATAAAAACGCCAAATCTCGATCGACTGGCTAGTGAAGGAATCCGTTTTGCAAATTTTTACAATATGTCGAAATGTGAACCTTCGCGTTCTTCCTTGTTTTCCGGATTATATGAAGGAGGAAAAAACTCCGTAAACTTTGCTCAGATTCTGAAAAATGAGGGATATTATGTTATTCATTCGGGAAAAGAACACTGGATGAACTGGGCGCCGGAACACGTTTTTGCAAAAAATGTTTTTGATCAGTCGTTAACTTTCCGGGCTATGAGTGAATTTTTTGTCCCTCCTTCAGGAGATTTTGTGAATCCGTTTATTTTGAACGGAGATACGGTAACTTACGACCAGATTTACTATGAAAAAAAACCATTTTTTAAAACAGATGTTTTAACGGATAACGCCCTTCGATGGTTAGAAAAACCGGTAACTGAAGAAAAACCATTTTTTCTGTTTTTAGGTTACGGTGCCGCCCACTACCCGCTTCAGGCGAGACCAGAAGATATTTCAAAATACCGAGGCACGTACAAATCAGGATGGGATAAAGTAAGGCTGGAAAGATTTGAAAGTTTAAAAAAAGCAGGCTTGATTTCTGAAAATACCAGACTTAGTCCACCCAGTTCCAATATCAACAAGTTCAGAGGTCATCCGTCCGGAGATGAAGAACGAAGGGCTAAAATTCCAATGTACCGCCCATGGGATTCATTGAACGATAAAGAAAAAGATGAACTGGATTTAGAGATGGCTGTTTTTGCAGCTATGGTTGACAGGATGGATCAAAATATCGGGCGTGTTTTAAGCTACCTCGATGAAAAAGGAATAGCTGAAAATACCATTGTTATTTATCTCTCCGACAATGGCTCCTGTCCATACGACAGCAATCGGGATTTTGATTACCCTCCCGGAGTTGCCGAAGGATTTCGTACGCTTTGTGCCGCTTGGGCAAATGCCGGAAATACGCCTTTTAAGTATTTCAAACAATATGGGCATGAAGGCGGCGCGCATACTCACTTTATTATGCGCTGGCCAAAAAATATTAAAGCAGGGACCATTACGCATCAAACCGGCCATATTGTAGATGTTGCACCAACTTTACTTGACGCAGCGGGTATTAGTTTCCCGGATAAGTTAGGCGAGATAAGTCCGCAACCTTTTCACGGAACATCGCTTATCCCCATTCTTTCCGGAAAAGAAAAAGCAGAACCGGATTTTTATATCTCCGGATGGACTGACCGTTTTAAAATGTATCGTGAAAAGGATTGGAAAATTGTAAAATTGAATGGTAACGACTGGGAATTATACAATATAAAACAAGATCCAACAGAGATGAATGATCTTGCCGGATCATTACCGGAAAAGGTAAACCAATTAAGGGATAATTACCAGGCCAGGGAGGCGGAGCTAAAAGCAAGTGCAAAATAGTAACTTAAAAAATACAGGTCTGAATAAAGAAAATCCTTAAAGTTTACTATCCCCGTGGCAGAGCCAAGGAGTATTTCGCCAACTTTATTTTCAGCAACAATGCTGAAAAGTCAGATTTTCTTTTTTTCACCCCTCTGTCATCCACCAGATGGCGGATGACATCTCCCCTGATTTCAGGGGAGAATATAAGGTAAGCCCGAGGCAAAGCCTCGGAGAATTATTTGATTAAAATTCAACAGGAATAAAAAAAGTAAAACGACTTCCTTTGTTTAATTCACTTTCAGCCCATATTTCCCCGCCATGTATTTTGATCAGATCTTTACATAGCATTAAACCAAGTCCGGTACCCTTTTCTTCTTTTGTGCCGGCAATAGACTTAACTAACTCATAACTAAATAGTTTTCGAAGCCTTCCAGGAGAAATACCAAGCCCGTCGTCGATAATTGAAAATAGAAATACGTTCCTGTTTTCCCTCTTTTCAAAAAAGGTAGCTATCGTAATCCGGCCATTTTGTCGGGTATATTTTATGGCATTAGAAATTAAATTTCGGACTACTGTTTTAAACATATTTAAATCAGCATAAATCTTTTTATTTGAATCGACATTTATTGTAATCTCAATTTCTTTCTCTTTAGCTGATTCCTTATACAATGAAATACTCTCATTGACTACTTTTTCCACTAAAATTCTTTCAGGAGAAAATTTAATTTTTTGAGTCTGTGTACCAGCCCAGAACAAAAGATTCTCTAATAAACTGTATACCTGTCGAGTACTCTCATCCAAATACTTAACATATTCTTCCCTCACTCCTTCATCGGCAGAATGAAGCTCTTTTTTTAAAAGATCGACAAACCCAAGAATTGAATTAAAAGGTCCCCTTAAATCATGAGCAATTATGGAAAAAAAACGTGATTTGGTTTGGTTACTTTCCAACAAGCCCTTTTCAGATATTTTTAATGCAACTAAAGCTTCATTCTTTTTCCTGATTTCTTTGTTTAGTTTGCTATTTGATCTTTCAAGCTTGTAGGTTAGCTTTTTGGTTGTATGATATCTCCAATACAGAATAAAGCCGACACAGGCCAATAAAAACATAACAACGTAAAAGAATATTCTTTCTCTCTGCTGAAGGTTCAATTCAGTTTTGACTTGTTCAAGGTCGCGGGCTATTTCTATTCGTTGTTCATCATTTAACAACTTTTCGCGCTCATATTCTCCATAAAGTGAATCGTAAACAACAAAAAGGTTCTCGTATATATCTTTAGGACTTCCTGAATAGCCAGGATAACTGTAAAACTCTGAACAGGCATTATAAATATCAAATATTTTGGGAGGTAAGCCCAATTCTCTCGCAACATCATATGCCAGATTTAATTGTTTTTCTCCTTCCTCCATTTTTCCGAGTTTTCCTAAAACAAGTGCTTTTTGTATCCGGCTTTCAATTAAACCAAAATAATCATTCTTTTCCTTGTTTAAATCCAATGCGGCATTGAGTTTTTCAAGCGCTTCCGGGTAACTTTGCTTATAAAAGAATACATCGGCAACGCCTTTTAAACCTTCAGCTATATATTTATCATTTTCAGCCTTTGTTGCTACTTTAATCTGTGTTTCAAACTCTTTCTGAGCAGCTTCATAATTATTTAAATCGAGATATGCATTTCCACTGCAAAAATAAACGGCTGCCTGCCCGGCGAGGTTTTCCGTAGCCAGATGCTTTTTAAGTGCAATATCAAAATAGTCAAGCGCCTCCTGATGCTTTCCCTGTTCATTTAAAATCAAACCAACAGTCGTATTAACATATGCCATACCTCTTTGCTCCCCGAGGGATTCGAAAATCCCTAAAGCTTCCCGTGCATATTCCATTGCGCTTGAAAGGTTTCGGTGTAAATAATACATATAACCTATATTGTCATAGGCATATGCTGTTGTACTTGAATCATTCGACATAATTCCGTAATCCAGCGCCTGCCGAAAATATATCCATGCTTTTTTTATATCGTATTGATAGTACAACATAGCAACACCGAGATAATTGCTAATTCTGGCAACTTCATTGTAGAAATGAAGGCTATCCGCAATATGAAGAGCGTACTGTCCATAACGAATTGCTTCGTCATTTGACTTCTCATTTAACTCCCAGCACAAATCACCTAAATACTGAACTTTTTCGAGAACAGACATTCCATCCGTTTGCCTTTCAATATTTTCCGGCAAATTCTGACCAAAAACAATGTTATAAAAAAGGGAAGTTAAAACGAAAGCGAAAACAAATTTAATCTTATCCATAACAATTCCGCACCACAAACCAAATATCGTCAAAGAATATATAATAACATTAAAAAAACAAAAAATATATGCCGGGGGTCGTTATAATCCGTTTTTTGCCTATGGTTATATTCAAAAATACCGATCAAAATGTATTAATAATCAGTAGTAAATTGATCAGGATATTTTCCTTTGATACCTTTTTTTTGGTAATAGTCCTTCATTCTTTTTATATCTTCCCGGTAATCATCACTCAGTTCAAACAAATCGCCCGGTGTCATGTATTTTCGTCCCCAATCAAAACTCGAAAGATAAACAGGGACATTCGCCTGTTTTGCAATCGCATAAAAACCAGCTTTCCAGTTTTTCGTTCTTTTTCTCGTCCCTTCGGGAGTGATAGCCAAATGTAAATTCCCGCGCTCTTCAAACAATTTAACAGACTGCCTTATAACATTCGCTCCCTTTGATCTGTCAATTGGGATTCCTCCCATTTTTCGAACAAAAAAACCAACAGGCCAAAAGAAAAATTCCTTTTTTATCAGAAAGCTTATCTTCCCCCCTATTGATGTATAGTAAATCCACGCCCAAACAAAATCCCAGGCACTGGTATGCGGCGCTCCTACGATAATGCATTTTTTTTGAGGTGGAACAAAGTTTTTTCCTTTCCAGCCACCGATGCGCATTAAGATTTTACAGATTCTTTTTAGCATCAAACAATGGTTTTTATTTCAAATCGGGCTGCCCCGGCAAAAGTTTTAAGAAGCTCAACAGCCATTTTTGTAGCTTCATCCAATTTTTCAGAAGCTCCATAGTCGATAACAATCATTAAGAATCGTTTTGTATTTAACGACACAGAAGTTCTCACCGAATCACTTGTGGGTGTGCCAAAAGCACCGGTATCATCTCTGAAAACCGGCATAAATTCGATATTTAATTCACCACGCCCGATTCCTTCATAGGGTTCATCCCTCTTTCCAATTCCAAACATAGCGCCCCCGTTAATCTTTTCAGCATCGTATCCACCAATGGAAAAACCAGTTGAAATAGAAACAAGGTTTAACAAATCAACAACATTGTTTATCTGATACAACTCTTTTCGTTTTACAACCCGGCGTAACAGAGCTTCTGCTGAAAGCCGGTAACGAGCCGGATCTTTCCCACACATTTTGTAGGCTTTTCTGGAATCAGCTATTGCCTCAATTTTGCTGATGTTTTCAAGCTCCAGCAAGCTAGCTAATTCTACTATTTTATTTTCAATCTTCTCCCAGAGAATTCTGTTCTTTTCCCCGACTTGCACGTCACATTCTATACAGGAAAGCCGGATACCGGTAACTTTTTCTCTCAACTCCGGCGAAATGCTAATCTCCTTCATCTTCGAACCAAATCAAATTAAAAATTATTTAAAACCATTTTTCAGCTTTTTATTTTTTTATCAGAAGATATTAATTTAGCTTTTCAAAATTCATCAAAACTATACAAAATGAAAAGAAAACATTGTTTGTTCATATCAATTTTATTCTTTGTTATGAACATTTCAGCCCAGAATATTTCTGTAATTCCCAAACCTGCAGAAGTATCAATAAGGGAGGGTAGCTTTATTTTGGACAGTAATGTCGGTCTTCGGTACGATAAAAACAACTCTGAGATGACAGCAATTGCAGGCTTCTTTAATGATTATCTCCACACTATGTATGGTTTTAAGCTTGATGAAAATTCAACAGAAAGACCGGTTCAGTTCAAAATTATCAGCCAGCTACAACTGGGCAAAGAAGGATACCTTTTAAAAGTAAACTCCAGTTCTGTTATCATTACTGCATCGGCTCCAAACGGGCTTTTTTACGGTTTGCAAACACTAAAACAAATGCTTCCACTTGAGGCTAAAAAAGGCCAACTTACAATTCCTTCGGTTGACATAAAAGACCAGCCGCGGTTTGCCTGGCGCGGGAATATGCTGGATGTGGGGAGACATTTTTTCCCGGTGAGTTTCTTAAAAAAATACATTGATATTCTGGCGATGTATAAAATCAACACCTTTCATTGGCATTTAACTGAAGACCAGGGATGGCGAATTGAAATAAAAAAGTATCCGCTATTAACTGAAATTTCTCATTGGCGCGATTCAACCATTATTGGTCATGCTGGCCGCTCCAATAAATACGACGGAGTGGGATATGGCGGATTTTACACCCAGGATCAGGCCAGAGAAATTGTAAGATATGCAGCGGAAAGATATATAACCGTTGTTCCGGAAATTGAAATGCCGGGACACTCCAGCGCAGCCCTGGCAGCATATCCAAATCTTGGATGCACCGGAGGACCATACAAAGTACAGGGGACATGGGGCGTACATAAAGATGTTTATTGTGCCGGGAAAGACGAAACATTTGCTTTTTTAAAAGATGTTCTCGACGAAATCTTAGATATTTTCCCGTCGGAATTCATTCACATAGGAGGCGATGAGTGTCCTAAAGAGGCCTGGGAAAAATGTCCTGATTGCCAAAAAAGAATAAAAGATGAAGGTCTGGAAAATGAACATGAACTTCAAAGTTGGTTTATAACACAAATGGATCATTATCTTACATCCAAAGGTCGCAGGTTAATTGGTTGGGATGAAATTCTGGAAGGTGGTCTTGCGCCTCAGGCAACTGTGATGAGCTGGCGTGGAATAAAAGGAGGAATTGAAGCAGCAAAACAACATCATGAGGTAGTAATGAGCCCGACAACCCATATGTACATTGACTATTATCAATCAGAAGACAAGAAAAACGAACCTTTAGCAATAGGCGGATTTCTTCCGGTTGAAAAAGTATATAGCTATGAACCGATTCCGGAAGAATTATCTGCTGAAGAGGCTAAATTTATTTTAGGCGTTCAAACCAACCTTTGGACGGAGTATATTCCAAGCACGAAACTTGCAGAATATATGTTACTCCCCCGTTTGGAAGCACAGGCCGAAGTAGCATGGACAAAAAAAGAACTAAAGGACTTTGAAAATTTTGAAGACCGACTAAACAGCGAATATAAAAGGCTGGATAAACTTGGCATCAATTACAGAAACCATAATAAATAGACTAAAAAATTATGAAAAACAAATTAACAATTCTGTTTATTCTTTTTGGTCTTGGCACGCTTCAAGCCAAAAAGTACAAAGTTTTCTATCTCGGTGGGCAATCAAACATGGATGGTTACGGGTATGTAAATGAATTGCCCGGTGAGTTAAACAAACCCGTTGAAGGCGTATACATTTTTCATGGAAATACGGCAAGTGACGGAGACATAGTGGACGGCAGAGGTGTTTGGGAAATTTTAAAACCCGGACACGGTGTTGGTCACAAATCAGATTTTCACGGAAACCAACTCTCTGAACGGTTTGGAATTGAACTTACCTTTGCAAGCGAATTAAAAAAAATGCTCCCCGGAGAAAACATCGCCTTAATTAAATACAGCAAAGGAGGGACATCGATACATATTGATGCTGCAGAAGACTTTGGCTGCTGGGATCCTGATTATACAAAGACAAACGGGATAAATCAATTCGACCATTTTCTGGCAACAGTTTTAAACGCATATTCAGTAGATGATATTGACGGAGACGGAGAGCGTGACGAACTTATCCCGGCCGGAATAGTATGGATGCAGGGAGAAAGTGACGCCCATGAAAAAAAAATTGCAGAAAACTACCAGGCCAATTTAAAAAGGCTTATCGACTTAATGCGGGCAGCCTTTCTAAAGGATGATCTCCCCGTTGTTATCGGGAGAATTTCTGACTCGGGAAATGATACGGATGGGAAGGTTTGGGATTATGGAAATATTCTTCGCTGGCAGCAAGCCAGGTTTGTAAACCAGGATTCAAATGCTGCATTGGTGGTCTCAACCGACAATTATGGTTACTCCGATAAATGGCATTATAATACCGAGGGGTATATTGATTTTGGGAAACAATGTGCAATAAAAATGAGTGAGTTGCTGGAAAATTAGTATAATGACTATTTATAAAAAAGGGATTCTGACAAATCAGAATCCCTTTTCTTATAGCTTTTACCTAAATTTCTTTAACATTGAAGGCCACCGGCCCACGATCACTTTCTTTAATCTCAAACTCAACTTTCATATCAGGTTCAAGACTTAGAAAGCTATCCAAAATCCCTGTACGATGTACAAAGTAATCCTTATTATCTTCGGATTGGATAAAACCGAAGCCTTTAGTGGAATCGTACCACTTTACAGTACCAGTCATACAAATTAGTAACGGTTTCTGCTGCGGTTGTATCCACCGCCACCGCCGCCTCTGCGGTCGTTACCATAGCTAGGACGTGGTTTAGATTCATTAACTTTAATGTTTCTTCCACCTACCTCAGCGTTGTTTAATTCTTCTATGGCTGTATTGGCTTCGTCATCGCTATCCATTTCAACAAAACCAAAACCTTTACCTCTTCCTGTAAATTTATCAGTGATAATTTTTGCAGAAGAAACCTCGCCATACTCTTCAAAAATTTTTCTCAAATCTTCCTCACCCAAATTAAACGGAAGATTTCCAACATAAATGTTCATTTGTTATTTTTTAAAAAATTAATAATTTCTTTTTTCTATTTCGTGCACACAGTAAGTCAAACTAACATTTTTACTACTTGGATTTACCGGAAAATAAAATTGGAGAAATTATAAATTACGAATAAAAGCCGTGGAGAAAACAAGAGAGGAATACTGTGTCCAGATTGTTTAAAAATCAATAAAAAAAAGACCAACTTGCTAAATTTTAGATAATTAAATTAAACTAACAATTAAAATCATCTTAAAAGTAACATTACAAAGGTAACTTAAAAAAGCATTTTACAAACTGAATGTCAAAAAATCTTTAAATTCAGTCGAAAACACATCATTAAAACAGAATTTAAATATGTTGTAGATTATCTATTTTTCCCTGGTACCTCTCATTTTCAAACCAATTAATTTGCTACGTTTACACGCTAGTCAAAAAAAACAATTCAATGTCAAAAACCAGGATAGTTACACTAACTCTTTTATGCGTTTTCTTTACCCTGAGAGGGGCAAAAGCACAGGATAAAATCATCACAAATTCGAATGACACAATCAATTGTAAAATAACCCGTGTTACCGCAAAGGCTATTTTTTATGCTGAAAACACCAATGGTCTAAGCTCAGGGAAAAGAATCCAGAAAAGTGAAATAAAAACCTGGACGATTCGTGAAACCCAAGCGCCGGAATCAAATCAAATCATAAATGAATACCAAAATGGTAAATGGCGTTTTTCGATTGAAGGTGGTGTCGGACACCGAATTGCAAGCACAAAAGAATCAAAACAAAACTATGAAGATCAAGGACTTCCTTCGAATGAAGTAGATTCCTATTTTCGTCAAATTAAAACAGGTTTAAAAGCATCCGGACAGATTCATTATATGTTCTGGGAAAAGTTTGGTCTCGGAATCGACTACCAGATTCATCACTCGTCAGGGAAAATTACCGGTACTTTTAATCCTCATGATAGCTACACGCTTCTTTACGGCGATTTAAACGACGATGTTTATACCAACTATACAGGTTTGTCTTTGTATTATCAGGAATGGTTGAATCCCAGATATAAAATATATTATCAGGTTTCAATGGGAATTACCTTTTTCAGACAGGAAAACATAACCCTTTACTCGCCAAGCTTAATAACAGGCAAAGCATTTGGAGGAAATACAGAAGTAGGTTTTGAATATTTTCTAAAAAGAAATGTTGCTGTTGCAGTAAATGCAGGCTTCTTCCAATCAACGGTTTCCAGAATAAAAGTTGATAACGGCCACAGCACAAACGAATATGACCTTGAAAAAGAACAAAGAGAAGGCCTTTCCAGAATTGATCTGGGAGTGGGACTAAAATTCTATTTATAGGTATAAGAACTTGAACTATGAAAACATTTTACGCAAAAAAAAATATATCTGCATTAAGGAATCTTGTTCTTTTTTCA
Organism: Maribellus comscasis; assembly: GCF_009762775.1. Classification (GTDB taxonomy): domain Bacteria; phylum Bacteroidota; class Bacteroidia; order Bacteroidales; family Prolixibacteraceae; genus Draconibacterium; species Draconibacterium comscasis. Next base: position 6,972,374 of record NZ_CP046401.1, read on the forward strand.
GTTTTATCGTTTGCGGTTGTTTCCTGCAGCAACGACTTTTTGGATACTCAAATGCCCTCAAATTATATTGAAGGTGATTCGATTGTTGTAATGAGCGATATCGGTTCATTTGAATACGAATTTGACATGCAATCTGCGGGCCCGGGTGAATGGAAATTGTTTCAGTTTCCCATTTGGTTGGATATCTCACCAAAAGAGGGTGTGCTAAACGGTAATTCCAGAGTAAATTTTCATTTTACGGTAAACAAACAGGAAATGTATGTCGATCTGGGTTTATATACTTTTCCGTTGATATTTGATGTGGAGAATGTTGGCCTTGTTGAAAATACTGTTGTACTAGCCAATGTTGGCGAACCTGAAATAAACGATACTCCCTCAGAAATAACTGCCGATTATACATTTAAAGGACAATACCAGCTAGTTAACAGCGGGCATGGAATTTTAATTTGGCAGGTGGTTAACAAACCCGAGTGCCTGCAACTCGATGTTACAGAAGGAGTGCTAAACTCGCACGAATACGGGATATGGGATTATTCAATTGATCCCTCGGGCTTTGACCCCGGCGAATATTCCGGACAAGTTGAAATACAAAGTAATGCGAGCGAACAAAATTTTACCATCAATTTTAACTTTACAATCCAGGAAACAGGATATTACGGAGGTTACTTAAGCGGGGAATATTTAGATGCCGGGTTTAGTAAAAGTCTCAATCAGGTTATCGTTTTAACCCGCGAGCCTAATAATTTACTTTTTTTCAAAGCCGACTCTTCGGATGCAGATACTGTCAAATTGAATAAGATTCCCAGATGTCTGGCTTTATCGGAAGACGAACAAACAGTGGCGGTGGGATTTTCCGATGCTTCCGTTTCTACATTTGAAACCCAAAGTCACACATTGCTAATGAATTACTCTCTAAACGCCGTGCCAAACCAAATTGAATTTGGCTCTGAAAACAGTCTTTACTTTTTGGCCTGGACCGACTATACAACATTTCTTTACACCCTCAACCTCCAAAATGGCTTAACAAAAAGATCCATCGGTTCAAACAACGGACTTTCAACGCTAAAAAAAGTTCCGGGAAAGGATTTAATACTTTCAACACGAAAAGGTTGGAGTCCTGACGGATTATTTGTGTTTGATATCACAAATGAAGCAGTAGATTCATTAAATGAATACTGGTCGAGCCTGAATGGTTTCTGGCTGTCAGAAAACGGAGAACGTCTATTTACAGGAAGTCAGAACGTTTATCAGATTCCGGAGTATGTCCCCGGTCAGGCATGGATAATGAACTCCCCGCCTGTTGCAGGGGAATTTAATATTGGAGATGGATTGAAAATAAATGATATGGTTCATCAAAGTTCTGCCGGAAAACTATTTATCGCGTATGAGGAAGGGTATTACAGAAGTACAACATATATTAAACAACTCAACGACCAAAACTACACAATACAAAAAACCTATGAGGCATCTCCTGCTCCACCCGACTTTTATCCTGCGGGAAATACGTGGTGGGTTGAGACTTTAAAGTTGTTTCCTTCTCCCAACGGCGAAGAATTATGGATAATCAGGAAATATCCGGCGGATGATTATGAGTTACCCGATATGTGGACAATAGAACGAATTGAAATCAACTAAAAAGTTTTTATTCTTCCTCCTCTGTCATACAATTGTGTGGCATCTCCCCTAAATTAAGCGGATGTCATAAGGAAAAACCTGCGGAAAGCCCTGGTAATTATTTGATTAAATCCAGAATAACAACACTACTGATAAAACAACCAAATACCGGCGGCATATATGAAATTGTTCCAACTGTTGATTTTTTATTTTGCCCGTCTTCCAATCTCACTGCTTTCTCAGAAATATCTTCAGGAGAGAATACAACCTTCACTCCTTTTTTTATTCCAAGTTTTGAAAGCCGTTTTCGGAGCATACGCGCTAATTTACAGTTGTATGATTTTGAAATGTCAGCAACCTGTACTTTTTGCGGGTCAGTTTTCCCCCCCGCTCCCATGGAACTAACAACATTCAACCCAAGTTGAATAGCATTATAAATCAGAAAAACTTTAGGAGAAAGTGTATCAATTGCATCAACAACATAGTCAAAGGATTCACTTTTTAGAAGCTCAGTGGTTTTTTCCTCCCGGATAAAATCGTTTACCACTTTTAATTTAATATCCGGATTTATATCTCTAAAACGCTCCGCAAGTATTTCAGCTTTAGGCAGGCCCGTTGTACTTATTAAAGCAGGCAATTGTCTGTTTCTGTTTGACGCCTCAACCACATCTCCGTCAACAATAGTCATTTTACCTATCCCTGCTCTGCAAAGCTCTTCTGCTGCATAGGCTCCTACTCCTCCCAATCCCACAACCAAAACATTTGAATTCTTCAACACATGAAGCTTCTCCTTGCCAAAAAGTAACTCTGTTCTTTCCAACCAATCCATAAAATGTTAAACTAAAACCGGCTCATTAATTTATTTTCAATTCGGTTAAAATTATCCCAAACGGCCATCGTAATTTCTTCTTCAGGAATTTTTTTTAATCTGGCGCCTTGTTTGTACATATATTCGACCTCTCCGTCATACTCATCGGTTTCAAAAAATATTTTGTTTAACGGAAGAATTCTAAAAGATTCAATGGCCTTTGTTCCCGGCAAAAAAAGAAATTCACCAAATGAAAAAAAGAAATTCTGTTTTGCCAGTTGCTGAGTCATTTGGACGCTTCCGTTATAACCATGAAAAATCCATGTCATCCCGGGTTCCATCTTTTTATGAATCTCCAAAACTTCATTATATGCTTTTACACAATGAATAATCAGCGGCTTTTGATATTCTTCGGCCATAAAAGCCTGTGCTTCAAAAACCCTTTTTTGCTCTTCAAAATTTGTTTCTGATCTTCTATCCAATCCTGTTTCACCAACAAAAATGACGTGATCAAATTCAAGCGCCTCCTCAACCTGCACAAGCAGTTGATTATTTTCTTCCGGAGTTTTTATGTGCCACGGGTGAAGTCCGACTGAATAAAAATTTCTTCCTGAAAAAGCAGCAAATCCCTCGCCCGGAAAAATATTCTGAACTGTTATTGTTTCTTTTTCAGGCCTGAACAAATGTGTGTGAATATCAACATAAGGTATCGGATTCATTATATTTTCAAAATAAATCTATAACATCTTCATTATTTGTTTCACTACATTTTCCGCACCTTCGGCAATCTGGACGATAGATGCATCAAGCATATAACATGGTGTTGTTACAACTTTATATCTCTCATCAACAACAATTTCACCGTGTGTGGTTTTTACATGCGTGCCTCCAATTTGTTCGATTGCTTTAAAAGTCCCCTCATCTTCTCCAATGGTAACTTTAACATCACCCAGTACCTTGGTTACCAGAACAGGCGCTATACAAAGCGCACCAATTGGTTTACCGGCAGCAACCGTATCTTTAATAGCCTTTTCAGCTTCCGGAATTACCGTAAGGTCTGTTCCGTCGAAAGCAAAAGTGCAAAGATTTTTTGCTGCTCCAAATCCTCCTGGAAACACAATAGCGTCATATTCTGCAGCATTGTATTCTGTCAGGGATTTTATATTTCCACGCGCAATACGTGCTGCCTCAACCATCACATTTCTAATCTCAGGCATTTCTTCTCCGGTGATGTGATTTACAACATGTGCCTGCTTGATATCGGGTGCAAAACACTGATATGCAGCACCACTTTTTGCAATGGCCAGTAAAGTTAATGTTGCTTCGTGAATTTCTGCTCCGTCAAAAACACCGTTTCCGGCTAAAACTACTGCTATTTTCTTCATATCCGATTACTTTTATTTCTTATCCAAAATTAAGCTTAAATAGCGAATTATTAAAAAATAGCCGGATACAACTGTATTAATTTTTATTGAATTTCCTCCAGGTTATACGGTGTTTCCTGGTATACGTAATAATTCAGCCAATTGGAAAAAAACAGGTTTGCGGTAGATTGCCAACTCATGATAGGTTTTTCATCGGGATTGTTATTGGGGTAATAATTTTTCGGAATTTCAATCGGAAGATTTTTGGCTTTATCCCTGTGATATTCTCCATCCAGAGTGTGGCGCGAATATTCTGCGTGTCCTGTGATAAAAAGCTGCCGGCCATTTTTTGCTTTCACAATGGTTACACCTGCTTCCTCTGAGTAGGCGACAACCTGCAATTCATCCACTTTTTTTATGTCCTCCGCGCGAATTTCTGTATGACGGGAATGCGGAATCGAAAAAACATCATCAAATCCTCTAAAAATGGGCAATTTATCGTCAACATGGCGATGTTTAAATACGCCAAACATCTTTTTATCAAGAGGGTATTTGGGAACTCCGTAATAGTGGTACAACCCCGCCTGAGCAGCCCAGCATATAAACAAAGTGGACGTTACATTATGTTCCGCCCAATCCAGAATCTGTTTCATCTCGTCCCAATAGGTAACTTCTTCAAACGGAAGCTGTTCTACTGGAGCACCGGTAATGATCATTCCATCATATTTGTTGCCATTTAACGCATCAAAATTTTTGTAAAACGCTTCCATGTGAGAAGAAGGCGTATTTTTAGGTCGATGTCCTTTTATCTTCAAAAAATCGATTTCAATTTGCAGAGGAGAATTTGACAATAGTCTTAACAAATCGGTTTCGGTTGTAATTTTTAAAGGCATCAAATTAAGAATAATAATTCGCAGCGGACGAATATCCTGATGCGACGCACGCGATTCATCCATCACAAAAATATTTTCCTCTTCTAAAATTTTTACGGCCGGTAATCTATCCGGAATGTTTAATGGCATTTTATTTAAAATTTAGCTCCCTCTAAATCTCCCCCCAAAGGGGGAGAAATTAAAGAAAGCGATTAAAATTATTAAGATCTAAAATATCCAACAAATAACTCGGTCTGTTATAATTCCTCCCATTCGGGGAGGTTGGAGGGGATCTCTAGCCCACTTTGTTCAATGCCTGTTCAAAATCGGCAATTATATCATCAATATGTTCCAAACCAACGCTTACACGCAACTGAGTTGGATAAACTCCTGCTGCTATTTGTGCATCTTCAGGCAGCTGCTGGTGTGTTGTTGCAGCCGGCTGAATAATTAAAGTTTTGGCATCGCCAACATTTGCGAGGTGACTCACCAATTCCAAATTATTCACTACCTGATTGGCTGTTTCCTTGTCGCCTTTTACATTAAACGACAACACACCACCTGCGCCTTTGGGAAGATATTTTTTTGCATTATCATATGAATGATTTCCTTCCAGTCCCGGATAATTTACACTTTCCACTTTCGGATGACTTTGCAACCATTTGGCCAGCGCCAAAGTATTTTCAACATGGCGATCCATGCGTAACGACAGTGTTTCCAGGCCCTGTAGCAACAGGAAAGAATTAAACGGACTAATGGCCGGGCCAAAATCGCGTAACCCTTCAACGCGGGCTTTAATCGCAAAAGCGATATTTCCAAACGGGCCATCGAAATTAAAAATATCCCAAAACTTTAAACCATGATAACTTGCTGAGGGTTCTGTAAATCCGGGAAATTTGCCATTTCCCCAGTTGTAGGTCCCGGCGTCAACGATTACTCCGCCAATGCTGGTTCCATGGCCTCCAATCCATTTTGTAGCCGACTCCACCACGATATTCGCCCCATACTCAATCGGTTTTACCAAATATCCCGCGCCTGCAAATGTATTATCCACGATAAACGGAATATCGTATTTTTTTGCCAACGCGCCGAAAGCTTCAAAATCGGGAATATTAAATCCAGGATTTCCAATCGATTCAAGATAAATGACTTTTGTTTTTTCATCGATTAATCTTTCAAAAGATTCAACATTCAAATCCTCAGCAAATCGCGCATCGATTCCGAGACGCCGAAGCGAAACATTAAACTGGTTGTACGACCCGCCATATAAATAAGGTGATGAGACAATATTATCGCCAATGTTTAAAATAGTTGAAAGCGCCAAAAACTGTGCTGCGTGACCGGATGCCACCGCCAGAGCTGCTGCTCCTCCTTCCAAAGCAGCTATACGCTGTTCAAATACATCAGAAGTTGGATTCATAATCCGGGTGTAAATGTTCCCGAATTCTTTTAGCGCAAATAAGTTGGCTGCATGATCGGCATCGTTAAAAACATACGACGATGTTTGGTAAATAGGAACCGCCCGCGAATTTGTTGTCTGGTCTGGTTCGTGACCTGCATGAAGTTGCAGGGTTTCAAAATTAAATTTTTTTGCTGTCATAATTTATCGTTTTTTTTGAGTTGAAGAAACTTATTTTGTAAAAAATGCGTTATAAATCTCACGCACACTTTTTTCTTTGTCTGAGCTTTTTACTACCAGGTAGCTTACCAAATCGGAAGCACCCGATCCGCTTAAAACCACATTTATTTTATGTTGAGCCACCGCATTAAAAATCCGGGCTGAAACTCCGTAATTCTGCTGCATGCCGTGCCCTATTATCCCAATCAATGAAACATCTTTTACCAGGGTAGTTTCCTGAACAGAATTAAAACCAAGATGTTCAATCAGCGAAAGGGCTTTTTCCCCGGTTTTTCTTTCCAGTATTAAATTGATTGAAATTTGAGAGGTAATCACCGATTTGATATTAATACCTGCTTCATTCAGGCAGGTGGTAACTTTTGCCAGAATCCCGGGTTTTAATCCTACACCGGGACCATCAAGTTTTAGCAGAGAAATATCATCGGTACAAGCCACACTCTTTACTATTTTATCATCAACAAAGGTTTCTGTATTAATTTTTGTTTCCACCCAAGCTTCGTCGGAAGAAGAATTCAAGACATAAATGGGAATACGCAAATCTTCCAACGGTTCAACAGTACGCGGATGAAAAGAATAATGTTGAAAATAAGCCAGTTCACTGGCTTCAGAGTATGTCAACCGGCCAATTTTAGGCGGGTTCGGCACAATATTCGGATCGGCTTTCTGAAAATCATTGTCCAAACTCCATAACTCCAGCTTTTCAACACCCAAATAGGCAGTTAAAAATGCTGCTGTGTAATCTGCGGCAGTTTTGCCTGTTCTTGCAGTTTTACCATTTTCAGTTATTCCGTAAGAACCGGGAATTACATATACTCCATCCTGCAAATTAAGAAAGAATGGTCTATCGACAGAAATAAAAGTTGCATTTCCAAAATCAGGTGAAGTTAACAACGCTATTTCTTCGGGATAAACGACTTTAACTTCTTTCCATTGGTTTTGGAGAATCTCCACCGACAATTTTTCTGCATAACTAATTACCTGATCTTTTAACGCTCTTGAGTAGTCGCCAATCAAAGCAATCCCTTTCAAAAGACTAAGCAATTGCTCCGAAAGGTTTTTATATCCGGCAGACGGTTCTGAATTCAGACGCGAAGAATATACCTGATTTAGATAAGTGATTATGCCGGAGGTATCCAACTCCCGGGTAAAAACACTTTCAATGTTTCCTCTCACAAACTGCAGTAACTCAGGAATTGCAGAAACAACAACCAGTTTTACTCCTCCTGAACGACCAAGATAAGCAGACAAGTTATTTACAGATTGTATATCACCTATATTACTACCACCCAACCGAATAACGCGATTCGACATGATAAAAATTTTAAAAAATTAATAATTGATTTAAAACGCTCAGAATAAATATGCCTTCAGTCAATGTTCTGTTCTGCCACCGAATGAAGGCTAGCGCATACACATAGAAAACGACGACATAATGAATCCGCAAAAACCTCTCTTCAAAGTTTTAACGAAATTGTTATTTTCTAACATCATATTCATTTTCCTGTCGATTTGTTTGAGGCAAATATAAATCGATTTTTTGAAACACCAAATTTATTTAGAATCAGTTTAGATAGAATTAATATATGGATAATTAGCCTGCTCTATAAGTCCCAATTTTAAAATTAGGGGGTGTTTGAATAAGTTGCTCCAGGTAAAATAATTTTAACCATTTCAATTGAAAATTATAACCGTAGCCAAAGAAGATTCTGCAAACGAAGATAGCGTACCAAAGCAAAGTTGCTTTAGTTCTAGATCTTCCTGCTTAATTTATATCATTGATATTTATGGCGAAAAATAATTTATACATTACTTTTGAAAAAATTGACTGTAAAACGTGAAACTGCAAACGCTGTTAAATAAAGAATTTACGCTTCTCGATAAAAAATATGACAGGTATTTTCTTATTGTAACCATCCTCATATTTAGCATTCTGTTTCTGAATATTTTTGAACCTTTTAACATAAACCGCTGGTATTCCGACTCCCGGATTATCAGCTTCCTGCGTCTTTCGAGTTATGGTGTTGTGGTGGCTCTTGTTTATCTTTTCACCCAGTTTCCTCTTCGTAAAATTTTCCGGCAAAACACGTTTCAAATCAAAAGTTTTATACTGTGGTTTGTGATTGAAATCGTAATAATAAGCCTGGTTTATATTTTTCTTTATGGCAATCCCCTGGGAAATTTTATCAACGACTTTATTTTTTCGCTAAAGTATACTGTACTTGGTATTTGTCTTCCGTACTCATTTTCAATTCTGATCATCTATTACCAAAAACACCGCACAGAAATAAAAACGCTTCAACAAAAAATATCCCGTCCTTCAAATTCGCAATTACTTGGTTTTAAAGACGAGCGGAACAAGGTAAAATTTTCTGTCAGGCAGTCGGATGTATTATACATAGAATCAACCGACAATTATGTTTCAGTTTATTATTCTGCTGAAAACAAAGTCCAACGGAAGCTTTTAAGAAATACCTTAAAAAACCTTGAAAATATGTTTGAAGATTCTACGATAGTCAGATGCCACCGATCGTTTATGATAAACCGGGAAAAAATTGAAATGATTCAAAACGAAGGGAAAAAACTATCTGTAAAACTCGCACATATCGAAAAAATCATCCCCGTATCCGGAAAATTTATCCCACATTTTTCTGAATATCTCCCGGAAAAATAGATCTTTAACCCCAAATACGCCGAAATAGCCCATTTTTTTTGTACTCTCTCTTTTTCAACTCAAATTTGAACATGTTCAATTAAAAATTTCAAATAATGAAAAAACTAATTATTCTTACACTGGTAGCCATTTTTATGTTCGGAACGGCTCAAACAATTGGCGCAAAAAGTAATAAAACCATTGTTGGTGAGTGGAAATTTAATAGTCCGAGCGCGCCTTATGGCTACGACAAAGGTTCCATAATCATTTCGGAAAAAGACGGAAATCTTGCCGGTGAAATAAAATTTGCCGATGGTTACAAAATGGATTTAAAAAAGGTAAATTTTGAGGAAAATACATTTACCTGTAGTTTATATGTAGATTATGAACTCGTTGAAATTAAGGCCGAAATAAAGGGAACAAAAATGAGCGGAAATGCCAACTCGTCAGGGGGAAAAATGCCGTTCACTGCCGACAAGACAAAATAGCAGATTTGAATTTTTAAGAGAAGCTGCCGATTCCAACGGCGGCTTTTCTTTTGTTTACAAATCAAATTTGTCTATTAAATAGATAAAAGAAGCGATTGCTGCACTTCCCATCTGGAACTCCCTGAAATTAACCTGTTCAAAGGTGTCGTTTCCACAATGGTGCATATCGAAGTACCGTTGCATTTCGGGAATATAAGAAGAGAGTGGCGTTCCGAACTGCCCGAGCGGACTAATATCCACTCCTCCCCCGCCCTGTGTAAAGCGGGTAATTCCGTAAGGTGCAAAATATTCTTTTAGCTCCAGTATTTTTTCAAGTCGTTCAGCCGGCGCAGAAACACCAAAACCAAGTGGCTGAAATGCTCCGCGATCAGCTTCCAGCGCGAAATAGTGATTCTCATTTTTTAATTCTGCCTGCCGGGCATATTCTTGTCCTCCACGTTGTGCAATTTCCTCATCCATAAACATTACAGCCCGGATTGTTCTTTTGGGGCGAATATTTAATTCCTTCATTATCCGCAACATTTCGATACTTTGCATACAACCTGCTCCATCATCGTGAGCTCCCTCTCCGGGTTCCCAGGCATCGATATGGCCTCCGACAGTTATTATCTCGTCCGGGTATTCAGAACCACTGATCTCCCCAATCACATTATATGAAATTGTTTCGGGAAGTGTTTCACAATAGTTTTCAAAATGGAACTTTAAATCGGGTTCCTTTTTCAGCCACGAACTTAACAGCTCTGCTCCGTTGGTACTAATGGCAACAGCAGGAATTTTCCGACCGCCTTCATCGTATCGCATAACTCCCGTATGTGGAAAATCGTCAAGCGAATTGGTTAATGAACGAACAAGCGCCCCAACAGCACCGTATTTCGCTGCTTCGGCAGCACCTTGTGTGCGTTGATTTCCAGCTCCTCCATAAGCCCCAAAAGTATTTATCATTGTCGGATCCATTGGTCGATTAAAAAAGACTATCTTCCCCTTTACTTTCTCAACGCCCAGTTTTTCCAATTCTTCAAAACTATGAACTTCAACAATCGAAGCGGTTAATCCCTTTTTTCCCGTTCCAACCGACATTCCCAAAGAAATTACAGGAACCTCTTTTTTCCCGTTTCTTTTTGAGAGAATAAAAGCTTTTTCCGCATCGCCTCTTATCCAATGCGGCACTTGTACCTCTTGTTTAAAAACCGTATCGAGTTGCATGGCTTTCATCAGTTTAAAGGTATATTCTACTGCTCCGGCCACTTCTTCCGACCCTGTGATTCGCCCGGGGTAGTTTTTACATAAATACTCCAAATTTCGGTACGAAGTGTAATCCGTAAGTGCTTCATCAAAAATTGATTGAATAACTTTATCTTCACTTGTCTGCGCATTTCCCTGAAATAACAAACCAAAAGCAAAAAGCAACGTAAATATCCGGTTCATAATTTTTAGTTTATACAATGAATGTACAAACTAATTTATTGTAAGTAAGCTCTTATCAGGTTCTTTTTGAAAACGATTAAAAGTTTCTTAATAAAACGTTATCAGGGATACAGCATTTCTTTTCACCTTGTTTTATGAATATTATGTTCCAAGTTTTGTTTTATAAATTTAGATCCCTGTAATGAATTTATGTTTTTAACTTTTAAACCTTTTATGAACAATATTCGATTTCAAAGGTTAAAATTGCGAAGTTTTCAATTGAAATCTATACGATGATTTTAGTTTTATTTAAACTCAATTAACTTTGCACATCAAATATTTCATAAAAACATATTATGAGTTTTAATTTACTTAAAGGAAAAAGAGGGATAATTTTTGGTGCTTTAAATCCCGATTCTATTGCCTGGAAAGTTGCAGAGCGTGCTTTTGAAGAAGGTGCGACAGTGACGTTGACAAACACACCGGTTGCCCTGAGAATGGGAGAAACAAAAAAACTTGCTGAAAAACTGAACACAGAAGTTATTGGTGCTGATGCAACCAATGTTGATGACCTGAATAACCTTTTTACTCAATCGATGGAAGTATTGGGAGGAAAAATCGACTTTGTTCTCCATTCCATCGGAATGTCTCCGAATGTACGAAAAGAAAGACACTACAGTGATTTGGATTATAATTACCTTGATAAAACATTGGATGTTTCAGCGGTATCATTTCACAAAGTATTGCAAACAGCCCGGAAACTTGATGCGATAAATGAATGGGGTTCGGTTGTTGCACTGTCGTATGTTGCCGCACAACGAACATTTTACGGATATAACGACATGGCAGATGCAAAAGCGCTGCTGGAGTCGATAGCGCGTAGTTTTGGCTACATCTATGGCCGTGAACGCAATGTCAGAATCAACACTGTGTCGCAATCTCCAACGATTACAACGGCCGGTAGCGGAGTAAAAGGTTTTGACCGCTTGCTCGACTTTGCCGAACGGATGTCTCCACTGGGAAATGCAACCGCCGAAGAATGTGCTGATTACTGTATTACCCTATTTTCAGATCTTACCAAAAAAGTTACTATGCAGAATCTATTTAACGATGGCGGATTCTCAAATATGGGGATGAGTTTACGCGCATTGCAGCAATATGAAAAAGGATTACATCAGGACTGTAATTGCGGCCCTGATCCGGACGACCATATGTTTGACTGATTATGTGTATTGATATTTCAAGGGGGGGCTAAAAACTTAGCCCCTTTTTTTGTTATAATTTGGTAGGTTAATCGTCTTGGTTTTCATTAACGCCTTTTAAAACTTTTTAAAATTTATTTACCATTTCGTGATTTAATTTTGTAAAAAAAAATTGCCATGAAAAAATTAGGAATAATAACAATTGGATTTGTATTGTTATCCTGGCAACTTTTTGCGCAGGATAATTCGGACAAAAAAAATCCGGATGAACAGATAATTGTAAACAAAAAGTATGATAAAAACGGAAACCTGATTCAATTTGATTCTACCTATGTTCATCAATGGTCATCCGACAGCACTTTTCAATTTTCATTTCCCGATAACGATTTTTTTGCAGGAAATGATTTTCCGGATATCGATGAATTCTTTAAAAATTTTATGGGGGATTCTGCCATCGGAGGCTTTGGTTTTTCTGATGGTTTTGGGCAAATGCCATTCGGTGATGAAGAGTTTTTCAAACAGTTCCATGGGCATTTTCCCGATTCAATGATGATGGGAACTACTCCTTTTGACACGGACTCATCGACGCAATATTTTTATTTTAACGAGCCCGGAAACCTGCCACCAGGATTAAATTTTCCGGGTTTTGAGGAATTTGAAAAGCAATTAAACGAACACTTGAGAAATTTTGCGCCTGAGGGTTTTGAAATGCCTCGTTTTAAAAATGAAGAACAGCAAAAAGAGTGGCAGGAATTAATAGAAAAACACAAAAAAGAGATGGAGGAACTAAAAAAGAAATGGGAAGAAAGTCAGTAGCCTGCTGCATTGATCAAAAACAAAAAAAGGTTTGCCTTTGTTTGGCAAACCTTTTTGTATAAAGCTGAGTTATTTTTAATAACCTTCGTTCTGAACCATATTGGAGTTGGCATCAATCTCAGCCTTTGGAACTGGCCATGCCAATCTGTGGTCTCCGTAAGGAATCGTCGCTGCAAAATTCTGTTGTATCGATATTTTTTCGATATCACTTCCGGTTCTTAACAAATCATCGTAGCGTTTTCCTTCAAAGAGAAATTCTTTTCTTCTTTCGTTAATTACATCATCTTTCGTAACCGTTTCGTAAGCAGTAGCTCCTCTGTTTGAAGTAATTTTGTTAATCTGAGTCAATGCATCACCTCCGGTTTCCAAAAGTGCTTCTGCATAGTTCAGGATAATTTCTTCGTATCTGATAACAGGAACGTTATCATAGCCTTGATTATCCGGATATTTACCCATATTTCTTAACATATCATCTTCATAACCAAGGATGCCTGCCCTAACGTCACCTACTTCATAAATATCTTCAACTCCATCGATAACCTGAACATCACCGTAACTGCTACCTCTGTAAATATATGCTAAACCGTTAATTCCCTGGTTGTCAGTTTCATTAAATGCAAGTTCAAATATCGAGTTGGAAGAACCGTCGTTTTCCCATTGAGTCAAAAAATCTGCAGCCGGAATAATGTTATAAGCGCCTGAATTGATAACTTCTTCAGAAGCACTTATCGCTCTGTCCCACATTCCAAAATAAGTAGCTACATTCGATTCAATTGCTTTGGCAACATATTTTGATGGAAACTCTTTTGAAGAGTCATAATAATCATCACTCATCATATTAAATGCTGTTTCCAAATCACCTAAGATTAATTGTTTGGTCTCTTCAACTGTTTTACGGGCAGGCAAGAGATCTTCACCTTTAAATTCAGTTACATAAGGTACTCCAAGTGTTCCTCCAACGTGTTGCTGGCCATATTGTTTTAATAGGTCAAAATGAACAAGGGCTCTTAATGCATAAGCTTGTCCCTGCAAGTGGCTACCATAATCAAGGTCACCTTCGAGTTCATTCAAATCCACTCCGTTTATTATAATATTTAAACCAGCGATAGCCTCATATGCTTCATCCCAGAAATAACCGGTATTGGCATTGTAATTAAAAGATGCCTGAGTTATAAAACGACCCGAATTACCATTTGAAAAACAATTATCAGTTCGAACTTCATTATTAACAATTATATCTCTGCCGTAGTAGGCTGATTCCGTCATTCTGCTTAATGAACCTTTTAATATTGCGTAGAGGTTGTCTACAGAGGTAATTCCTCCCTGAATAAGCTTATTTTGTTCCAGGGAAGGATCGAGGTCATCTGTGGTGCATGCATTAATGGAAACCAAAAGCGCAAACACCATTGTTATCCTTGCTAATATATTTACTATTTTCATGATTTCTTAAAAATTTAAATTAAGTCCAAAAATAACTGATTTAATCGGTGGTTGAGTCAATTCGGTATAACCCGATACATCCACTTCTGGGTCGTATTTAAGATTTTCATCTTTAACCCATGTCAACATATTTGTTCCCCTCACAAATACCCTCAAACCATCAACATTTATCATACTGGTAACACTTTGCGGTAAATCATAACCAAGAGTTACATCTTTTAAACGGAAATAATCTCCGTCGTAAAGAAATTTGGAGTGACGTTGCCATGGTCTTCCTGTATATTCAAATTTACCGTATCTGGTGCCTTCATCACCCGGTTGCTGCCATCTGTCCATCAATGCAGCTACACCTTGATAATACAATACTGAATAAACATCAGTACCATTGGTATAGCGGTGCCATTCTTCATATACTTTATGACCGCCGGCAAAATATCCGTTAGCATCCAGGAAGACGCCTTTAAAGTCAATATGAAGATTTAATCCTGCGGTTAATGTTGGAATTGCACTTCCCCCTTGCCAAACCTGGTTGGCATCATTGAAGTTAGAAGTTGTTTCGCTTCCCTCACCATCAACGTACCACAATTCATCTCCTGTTTGCGCATCTACTCCAGCCCATGTTGGCATATACCATCCGTATACAGGATGACCTGTTTCAACACGTTGAGTTTGATCGGTAATGTTGATTTCATCACCATTAATATCTTTTGCCAATTCCAGTACCTCATTGTTCACTGTTCCAATGTTTCCGCCGATTGACAAATTAAAATCATTCATACGTACAACGTCAACCATCAATTCTGCTTCAAAACCTTTATTCTCCATTCTACCGATATTTAAGGTTTGTTCCTCAAAACCAGAGGTTAAAGAAAGTGGAACATCAAGTAACAGGTCTTTTGACTCTCTTCTGAAGTACCCTACAGAACCCGTAATCCTGTTTTTCAAAATACCAAAGTCAATACCCACATCTACAGTGTGAGAAGTTTCCCAAGTTAAGTCAGGATTTCCAAAGTTTCCCGGATATGAAGCTCCTTCACCAGCGTAGTCCGAATCAAAATTAAGTAACTCCTGATATTGATTTAAATCAATATTGGCATTACCTGTAACACCATAAGAAGCTCTTAATTTCAAGCTGTTGATCACTCCCGAATCAGACAAGAAATTTTCTCTG
This sequence comes from Maribellus comscasis, assembly GCF_009762775.1. Classification (GTDB taxonomy): domain Bacteria; phylum Bacteroidota; class Bacteroidia; order Bacteroidales; family Prolixibacteraceae; genus Draconibacterium; species Draconibacterium comscasis. The sequence continues at coordinate 6,987,842 of NZ_CP046401.1, forward strand.
TGAATATTCCAGGCTCCACCAACAGACCAGAAAGTTCCCCAACGATTATCATCGCTGAAACGAGAACTACCTTCCTGACGGATTGTCGCATCAGCAATGTATTTTCCGTTAAAAGAATAATGAACCATACCTAAGTATGAGGCAATTGCCCAATCAGAAAACCATGAGTTTGCCAGAGTTGGATTACCAGCTGAATTCAGATTGGTCAAACCAACATCTGAGAAATTATCTCCGTCGGTTTCCATATATAACAACCGGTTTTTCTGGAATTCCTGAAGGACTTTTACATCAAAATTATGTCCTCCGTCAACTTCAAAAGAATAATCCAGTGAGTTTTGAAAAACATAATTTGCTCTATTGCGATTTGCCACCCATCCATAACCATTAGAATTGTCACCATCTCCTCTAACCGGGTTACGGTAACGCTTGTAATTATATACATGGTAATCAATATTTACCCTGCTGGTAAACACTAAATCCTCAACCGGTGTTTCCCAAGTAACTGAGTTGTTCGACAGAATTCGGGTTAGTTTTGAATCATCAATGTCTTCCTGGGCAATCCACAATGGGTTAGGCATAGAAGTGCCGTAAATATTAATAGATCCGTCTTCCAGATATGGCTGCTCAATCGGAGGCATAAAATATTTTGCCGTACGTGGGTTAGAGAAATATGCACTTGTTTCCAACAATCCGTCCTGATAGGAATGAGACGCAGTATTTCTTGTTGAAAATGTAAGTTTTGGCTTAATTTCAGCAGTCAAATTTAATGCACCTGACAAACGCTGAAAATCAGAACCAATTACGGTAGCTTCCTGATCAAAATACCCAAAAGAAGTATAATAACTTAATTGGTCGGTTCCACCACTTGCTGAAAGGTTGTATTCCTGCATTGGTGCATTTTTATTGGTGATAACATCCTGCCAGTCAGTTTCCGGCGCTCCTGCATCATGCCAATCGGTATAATCGGTACCAAACCAACCCGTTTCAGCGTACCATTGTCCCGCTGCTTCCGGGCTTGCTAAATCATAAGACTCTCCGTAAGTATTATAGAGAGCTTCGTAAAACAATTCCTCGCGTTGGGCGCCAGTTAATACTTTAGGTCCTTTTGTTGCGTCATTTGAAAACCCGTAAGTGGCACTAAAATTAATTTTTGCCTCGCCTGATTTACCACTCTTTGTAGTAATAACGATTACACCATTTGCACCACGTGCACCGTAAGCAGCAGTCGCTGAAGCGTCTTTAAGTACTGTAATACTCTCAATATCATTACTGTTTAAACTTGCCAGTGAGGACATGTTAGAGCCTGAAGTTGTAGCGGAAACGTTGGTGTTTACCATTGGAACACCATCAATTACATACAACGGGTCGTTACCGGCAGTAATAGAACTTCTACCCCTGATACGAATATCCTGTACTGATCCCGGAGTACCAGAAGAAGCAGTTATTGAGACACCTGCAACTTTCCCTTGCAAAGCCTGATCAAGTGATGCAACCGGCATATTTTCCAGTTGCTCTCCACCAACCTGAACCGTTGAGCCGGTTATTTCACTTTTCCCCTGGCTACCGTAACCCATTACGATAACTTCATCAACACCAATATAGTCAGATTCCATCGAAACATTAACAGTTGTTCCGGTAATCGGTGCTTCAACACTTTTCATTCCAACGAATGAGAAAACCAATGTTTGTGCATCATTGGGTACACTTAACTGATATTCTCCGTCCATGTTGGTAGTTGTACCGATAGTGGTACCTTTCACAACAATTGAAACTCCAGGTATCCCGGTACCGTCCTCTGAACTTGTTACTGTTCCGGAAATACTCTTTACCTGAGCTTCAACTACTAGTACGCCAAACATGGCAATACCAAACAGCATTAGCGCAATTTTTTTCATAGATAAATTTTTAATAATTAAAATTAACTAAAACAGACAATAAATTCACTGTACGAAAATATTAAAAAAATCGAGCAATTAACATTTTTTCACAATTATTCGACTATTTAACACAATAATTCGCCTAACTCTTTAAAAGTTTGCAAAAATAAACGTCCGTTGCCACAATTATGTGATTTTAGTCACACCAATAAAAAAACAACTTTAAAAACGTCTTATTTCCAGAAAGTTAAAATAAAATACCAGATAGTCCTAAAAGAATAAAATGTAGTTATAACTTAGATAATATTTTAACTATTTTTTAAATTTCGAACTGAATTCTTAAATTTATGTTAGAAATTAAATTCGATTCTTCTATGAAAAAACTTTTCATCCACATTTTCCTTCTTTGTATGTTTTCATTTTACTCTTTTTCGGGAGAGAAAGTTAACGTTGTGGTTATTGGAGCACATCCTGACGACTGCGATATTGATGCAGGAGGGACAGCGATAAAATTTGCCAAAGCCGGACATAATGTACTTTTTATATCTGTTACAAATGGCGACGCAGGACATCACGAAAAGGGAGGCGGAGCGCTCGCCAAAATCAGGAGAGCTGAAGCAAAAGAAGCCGGGAAAAGATTTGGAGTGGAATATATAGTCCTTGATAATCATGATGGAGAATTGATGCCAACACTCCCTGTACGTTTAAATCTTATACGGTTAATAAGAGAATGGAATGCTGATGTTGTGATTGGCCCCCGTCCAAACGATTATCACCCGGATCACAGAAATACTGCAATCTTAATTCAGGATGCTGCTTATATGGTAATCGTACCAAATGTTGCACCTGATACTCCTCCTCTAAAAAAGAATCCTGTGTTTTTATACACAGAGGACAACTTTCAAAAACCATATCCGTTTGAGCCTGATATTGTAATTGATATTACAGAAGTTTTCGATCAAAAAATATATGCTATGTCTGCCCACGAATCGCAGTTTTTTGAGTGGCTCCCCTGGACAAACGGAACACTTGAGCAGGTTCCTGAAAACAAAAAAGATAGGCTAAACTGGTTGGCTAAATGGAGAAATCCACATGTTAAAGACAATATAAGAAAAGGCCTTGTTAAATGGTATGGCGAAGATAAAAGCAGTTCTATAAAACAGGCTGAAGCATTTGAAATATGCGAGTACGGCAGAAGACCATCTGATAATGAAATTCGCGAATTATTTCCCTTTTTTAAGGATTAAAGCATGGAAATCCGATTATACAGTCCATCCATGCCTTACCAAATGATTTCTTTCAGAATTATAAAAGTAAAATAAGCAACAATACAATTATTATGGCAGCCCCCGTTGAAATATAAAACCCTCCTCTTTCAGCGGCTGCGGCTTCAGCGGCGCTTTGCGCCTCAGAAGCTGAATCGCTTTTTGCAATCGCTTTCAAGTCACGACGAATGGAACGCACCTCTTTTCTTAATTCTTTTTTTTCAATAGAAGTCATCTCTTTAAAATTCATTTCTTTGATTTCGTTTAGCCGGTCAACCATTTCATTAACCTCTGCCATTTCGGAAACGACTGTTCCTGTTTTGGAACTTTTTGCATCTTCGTTTGCCCAAAGTTGCGGTGCCCCTGCCAGCAAAAGGAAAGATGCTGCAAAAAAATAAAAGACAATCTTTTTCATATTATACTTTTTTAAAATTAAGAATCATATTTTTTGAAAACGGATAAAATCTATTCCTGCCATATTTCCCGGTTTTGCATTTTTGTCAGCCCCTAAAATCTTTACCGAAAAAATATTTTCTCCTTCGCTTAAAACATGCATTCCCAAATCAATTTCAATAGGAATAACTTTATCCCGGTTAAAAGCATTTATTTTATCGTGTAAAACAACCCCGTTTAAATAAAGTTGAATAATTCCGTAATCAACGGCTTTTGTAAGCTGTATTTTTACTTTATACTTTGCCGTTTCACTGACAATAAATTTTGTTGTTAGTTCAGCTCCATTTTCCGCGTTTCTCCACCAAAGCTGGCTGTTTCCACTCCATCCATAATCACCTGATTGAACACCTGCCTGCCCCGAAGTGGCATTAACAATTTCCAGATTCTCACCTTCAATCTTTCCTTCCGAATCAACAATAGGTTTATATATATCCGAACGTTTCAAGGCAACAGGTAATTTCACGCTTTCAATATCAGGCTTAACATTAATTGTAAATCCGGGTTTGGCGTACCAATATGCCGTCATAGCATAATTAATCCTTGTTTTTACCCAATGCCACAATTCTATATTTGAGCTTATTTTCTCATTAAAAGGGATAGCATCCAAAGCGCGGTATCGCATGTTCACTGTCATTCCGGTGTGAAAATTGCCTGCTCCGGTTGGCTGGGCAATAAACGGATGTGTAAATTTTTCCGGCCGGCACCATGCATAGCCATAATAATCCTCTGTTCCTGTTCCTATAAAGGAGGGAAAACTTTCTCCATCAACAAAAATCTTTTCGTCCCCCTCACCCCACCAAGCTTCTGCAGTATTAAAAATTGTAAGTGCGTCTCCGGCATAAATACCTTGGCCGTTTATATCTATGTAATTAACGTCAAAATGCCATTCGTGATTTTCAAGTGTTGAATCTTTTGCCGTATGAATCCGGTTAAATTCGTGCCACGATGCGCCGAAATACATGCTTTCACGAGTCCAACAATAGTCTGAAATTGTAATTCCGGCCTCAACTTCTACCGACTGTTCTCCATAATTCACAAATCTTACTTCTGCATTTTCCTGAAAAGGCATTACCCAAAACGACACCATTCCTCCGTTAGCTTCTACCTGGGAATACCATGTTTTTGAAGAATAAACCTGGTAACCCGTTCCCCAAAAATCGCCCACCGGAGTCCAAACACTTTGTATTCCGTCAAACGACATTGAGAGTACAGTTGAACGTAAAGCCTGATTAAGGTCTTCCGCCTTCAATTTCAGCGTCATCTTTGAAATTGCCTTTCTACCCTCGCTGACTCCAAGCAAAAACTCCTCGCCTGGCCGGAGGATTTTTGTTTCATTAATCAATTCGCCTTCAATATCATCCTGATTTAATAATTTTTGTGCAGCACCCTCAATTTTATTTTTTGCCCTCGTCAGCACTTTCTTTGAAAAACTTTCTACTTTAACATCCTGAGCATATATTCTGTAACAAATGTTGTAGTAGATACTTGGTCTCCAGCGGTTATTCTCAAACTTCACAGCATCACACTCGTAAGTAATTTTGCAATGTTTTGCGTAAGGAATTGGCAGATATAAATTATGCCCGCGACGTTCATATTCTGTTTCCGGCGAAACTGAGGCAGCCAAAGGTTTGGGCGCGAGTTGCATTCCACTTAGAATTTCGAGAACATTGCCTTCTACTTCGGGCATCTCGCTACCATCAATATATAATCTAAGTGTTCCGTCGCTTGCTCCGTCGCCGGCAAAAGTCATCCAATACCGGACAACAGCCCCCGGTCCTTCTGCATCAAACAGAACAAACTCACGGCGTCCATTATTTTCCTCTTCGCGTAGAAACTGAGTATAATCAGCATTAGCCCACCAGTTATTATCATCGGGAGATACTGATTTCCGGTCATAACTACTAAACTGTTTTAGCGCATATTTTTCTTCAGGGAAGCGGGTTAAAACAGTTTTGTCCGTCATTTCATCAAGTAGCGATTCGAGTGTCACAACTTTTGTTTTGCACGAAACCAAAGCAATGGAAATGAGAGTTCCAAGCAAAAATACCGTTCGGTTCATTTTTTAAGTTTTCCTGATCGGTTTTAAAGATACAAAAATTGAATCACAATTTCATTCGGATTCCCGCGCCAGATAATAGTGCGGCAAAACCAGTCATTAGTATGGCCCGTGCAAATGAACGTAAAATGGCTAACACAGAACTATTACCGGTAGTAGTGGTAACAAATAGTTTGTGAAGTAAAAAATGAATATCAATCACCGAACTCTCCACAAAGCCCCATTGACTAACGTCCTTTTTTTCAGTAACTTTAATATAAAAATAGCAGCCATGGAAAAATATTACTATTTAGTTTTAACCCCTGAATCATTGATTGCATCGCATCTTGCACCGTTTGATTTTGGAAATTACTTATCAGTTGGAACACAAAAACGTATTCACGGTCAAAACATTTTCTTTGAAGTAAATCCTGAAAAAATGAAGGATTTGCCATTTGACTACCTCAACAAACAGTTAATTCCATACCCAAACGGAGAGCCTAAACGTTCAGTGTTTGCAAGTATATACAGGGCATTGGAAAGAACTCCGCTCGCAGCGTTAAAAAATCTCTACCTCTCGACCGACGACGGCAAAGTACTAGAGCTTTATTCATCAGATTATGAAGAAATTGAATCGGATGAAATTCATCTTTATCAGCAATTTAATCCGATAACAACAAGAGTAGCCAGCAAACTCCTCCCAAATGAGTTTATTGGTTTCCTCACCGACACAAACAAACCTGTTTCTACTCCCAAAGTATTTTTTGTTGAATTGCTTTTAAATGAATTAGCTATTGATCCTCACGCATCGTTGGATAATCTACCCTATCCAAATCCGGATCATCTTCGTGAATGTTTGGTAAAACTAAATGAAACCAAAAGCAAATTAACAAAAACCGTATTACGTTTTATGCAGGGAGATCTGAACTACAGAACCATAAAAAGCGGATTTTTTGTAGGGGAAAAAGAACGATACCTTTATTTTCCTTTTCCAGCGGTTAAAGAGCTGGAATCAAAATACTACAGTTGGTGGCGCTCTGCACTCACACGACACTTTTAGAAAATAAGAGATGAATATAAAGACCGGAAAAAACCGGTCTTTTTTTTATATTTCGGAAAAAATTCCGCATGAAAACGACTCAACTCATCTTTTTGACCGTCTTTTTTATTGCTTCATGTAGCACGTCAAATTTTTCACCTGACAGAAAGAAACAAACACCCGAAATCGGTGGAGATTTTTCAATTATGAAAAAAATGGAAGATTATGGTGGTGCATACAAAGTAAATGGGAAAATAAAAGAAGGATTCCAAATTTTTCGCGAAAATGGTTACACCTGGGCTCGTCTTCGTTTGTTTCATACTCCCAACCATCGGGGACCAGTTTGTAATGATTTAAAATACACAATACAACTGGCACAAAAGGCAAAAAATTATGGCTTTAAGATTTTGTTGAATTTTCATTACTCGGATACCTGGGCTGACCCCAGCCATCAGATTGTACCTGCTATCTGGAAAGATCTTAACCTCCAAACATTGTCTGACAGTGTTTACAGTTATACAAAAATGGTAGTTGAAACGATGGATCAGGAGGGTGTTTTACCCGATATGATTCAGATAGGAAATGAAATAAACAATGGAATGATGTGGCCGGCAGGAAAATTAGGGAATGATAAAAACACACCAAATTGGGATGCTCTTACACAACTCTTAAAAGCAGGTATTAATGGGGCGAAGGAAGCAAAAAACGGAAAAAATATTCCAATACTTATTCATGCAGCAACCGGAGGAAGCCTTAAAGAGTCAGATACTTTTTACAAAAATATTATCCAGAGGGGAGTTGAATTTGAATTTATTGGATTAAGTTACTATCCCTGGTGGCATGGAACATTTGAACAACTTGAAGAGAACCTCAAATTTTTATCTGCCAATTACAAACAAGATTTGGTTTTAGTGGAAACAGCGTATTATTCAAATGGATTTTACCCCGAACCTGCAGAATGGGTTTTGGACGTCCAACCTTTCCCTCCAACAGAACAGGGACAATATGATTTTATGGTAAAACTGCTCGAAATTTTAAAGAAATACCCTAAAATGAAAACGGTTTATTACTGGAAGCCGGACGGAATGGACATCCCTGAATCTAAGTCTCCTTACCTTGGACGCAGTTTGTTTGATCGGGAAGGAAATGCCTTCAAAGGAATTGAAGCCTGGAAATCAAAATAGTTTCAAAAATATATTTTCAAAAAAAATACTGCAATATCCGGGGAATCATTTATAAATTAGCAGCAATAACAAACCAACTTATATATTATGAAGAATTTTTCAAGAAGAAGCTTTTTAAAAACGACTTCAGTAGTAACAACAGGTGCAGTTTTTATTCCAAACATGATCAGCTGTTCTCCTTCTCAAAAACTTAATATCGCAGTAATTGGCGTTGGAGGCCGGGGAAAAGCCAACTGGAGCGAATGTATGAATGAAAATGTTGTTGCTTTGTGTGATGTGGACGAAAACCGCGCAGCCGAAGGGTTCAATACCTTTCCAAATGCAAAACGGTACAACGACTTTAGAAAGATGTTTGACGAAATGGCATCTGAAATAGACGCTGTACTGGTTTCAACTCCGGATCACATGCACTTTGCAGCGGCGATGGCAGCCATGCAGCTGGGAAAGCATGTTTATGTCGAAAAGCCTCTGGCGCACAATGTGTGGCAGTTGCGTACACTAAAAAAAGCAGCCCATGAATACAATGTGATAACCCAAATGGGAAACCAGGGGCATGCAACTGATGGTATAAGAAGAGTGAAAGAATGGGTCGATGCTGGTATAACCGGTGATGTAACTGAAATACTCGCATGGTTCAACGGACCTGAGTTTGGCGAAGACAAATATTTTAACAAACCTTCTCAATTTCCACCGCTTGAGGAACCAATTCCGGAAGGCTTACATTGGGATCTTTGGATTGGAGGTGCAGAAAAAAGACCGTACAACCATGTTTATGCTCCAAAAACCTGGAGAGGATTTTATGATTTTGGAAATGGCGAACTGGGCGATTGGGCGTGTCATACACTCGACGCACCTTTCTGGTCGCTTAATCTGGGAATGCCAACTGCAACTGAAGCTATCTTTAACAGTGGGGCACCACAAGGTTTTCTGCCAGATAAATCAATTATAAAATTTGAGTTTCCTGCCCGTGGAAGTAAACCGCCGGTTACTTTAACATGGTACGAAGGTGGGCTAAAACCGGAAATCAGGCCGGAATGGAACCTGAGTGAACTTCCTGATTCGGGAATGTTTATGCTGGGTGAAAAACAAAATATTATGACAGGCGGAAGACCCAACAATGCTCAGCTAATGATGTCGAAAGATGAATGGGAAGACTGGAAGACAAACGAGATGCCTGAACCCACAATACCTAGAATCGATGGCGGACCGCAGAAAGAATTCCTGGATGCCATAAAAGGAAACGGCCCAATGCCCGGCTCCAACTTTGATTACGCCCCGGAATTAACAGAAATGGCATTGATTGGCGTTCTGGCGCAACGATTTAACACACGAATAGAATACGACGCTGAAAACATAAAAGTAACCAATCATCCTGAACTCGACGTTTATATCAAAGAACCCGTGAGGTCTGGTTGGGAATATGGGGAAGATCTCTGGTAACAAAAGATTTTTTTAAATAAATAAAGAAGCTGCTGAATTTTTATTTACGCAGCTTTTTTATTGCCTGTCGGGATGAATACCCCATTCAAACCTTTTTTCTTTATCGAAGTTTGGATTTGAAACAGGAAATTCAGCATGCACTGTCTCTTGCCAATTCTCCAGAAGAGCTTTCAACTCCTGGGTTTTCTCCGGATATAATTCGGATAAATCCATCGACTCGCTAATATTGGCTTTTAAATTGTATAAACTCAGCTTCCCTGACACAAAATTCTGCACCAGCTTCCAGTCTCCTTTTCGCACAGCTCCGGCAGGCTCGTCATGGTGATAAACGGGGTAATGCCAAAAAACAGCACGTTCAGGATCAAACTTATTTTTGAGCAAGGCTGAAAGCAGGGAAACCCCATCCAACTTTTGTTCAGGCTTTTCAATTCCAGCCAATTCCAAAAATGTGGGATAAAAATCGACGCTTGAAACAATGGCTTCACTTACAACGCCTGATTCAATTTTTCCGGGCCATTTCACAATCAACGGTTCCCTTATACCACCTTCGTAAACCGTACCTTTTTCTGCCCGAAGTGGTGCATTTGAAGTAGCAACATATTTCAAGGGGCTATTTGTATATGTTTCAAGACTTCCCTCTGCAAGTAAGGGAATACGATCAAAACGGCCAATTAATCCTCCGTTATCAGAATAAAAAATTACAATGGTATTGTCATCCAAACCCAACTCTGACAACTTTTGTGTAACACGTCCCACACTTCTGTCCACATGCTCAATCATCGAAGCATAAACCGCATTTCCCGGGTAAGTGTCCGTTTTATCCTTTTGCAGGTATTTCTCAATCAAATCTTTATCCGCATCCAATTGAACGTGAACATCGTAATGCGCCAGAAATAAAAAGAACGGATTTTGCTGATTTTGTTCAATAAAATCAACACCCAAATCTGTCAAAACTTCGCTTAAACGTTTTTCATTTTTTGATTGTAAAGGCGGAATAAACCCGGGCGAATAAAAGCCTCCTCCTGTATATACATGATATTCTTCGTACCCTTGTGCTCCGGGAAGCTGTTCTTCTTCATATCCCAGATGCCACTTGCCAAAATATCCGGTTTTATACCCTGCTTTTTGCACCGATTCAGCCAACGTAACAATATCGGGAGGCAAAAACTGTGTTCGGTTTTTGGGAACAATAACCTCTTCGTATGGGCGCCAGTGACCGGTAATAAAATCAATTACTCCTACTCTGGCAGGGTATTGCCCGCTTTGAATACTTGCTCGCGTTGGAGAACAAACCGGACAAGCTGCATATGCGTTGGTAAAGCGCATTCCCGCCTCAGCAAGTTTGTCGATATTCGGAGCTTCATTAAATGTATTTCCATAACAAGGCAAATCAGCCCAACCCAAATCATCGGCCAAAATAAAAACAATATTGGGTAATCTTTCCGGATTGGAATTACCGGCAAACAGTACATTGCTGATCAGAAAAAGCGAAATAAAAAAAATTATAATTAGTTGGCTCAGTTTACACATGGTTTAATCTTCAGGTTTATATTAAATCCAAAAATAGTTGAATTCCGGCAAAACTTACTTCAGAAACTTTCTTTTTTCCTTTTTATCCATTTCAATGCCCCTGATTTCAATCGGGTGAATAACGATGAACTCACTTTCAGAAAGAATTAAATCGGTCTTGTTTTCGGAAAGAACAAATTGGGGAACGATAAAAGTTAAGCCGTTTGATTGTAGCTTTTCGTGATAAATCAGAAATATCAGTTCTTTCGCCCCCGGGGAAACTTGTCCAAGCAATTGACCTGCAAAAATCTTATCACCTACTTTCCATTTCTTTTCAGGAACGGCAACATTTCGGTAACAGGCCAGTGTTCCATCGTTTTGCAAAACGGTAACCGCATATTTCCATCCGTTATAATTTACGGCAGCATCAGCATTGCGCGATGCGCCTGAAATTTCAGTAATAATTCCGTTCCTGGCGGCAAAAACCTTATCGCCTGACTTGGCCTTAAAACCAGTTGCAGTCCACGATTTTGGAACTTTCATCCCCATAAAACCATTGATATCAGCAACCAAAACAGACTGCACCTTTTTACCTGGCTCAAAGGGAATTAAGTAAGGAAAATCAAGCTGAACATCAGCCACAGGATTTGATCGAAAATATTTAATTTCGTGATGAAACCGAATGCTTCCTTCGCCACCCAAATTTCGTTCAAGTGTAAAAAGGGCATTAAATCCAGGCTCAACCTCTTTTACAATCGGCAAAGTTTCGCGGTAATAGGTATTTTCCAAATCACCTAAAATAAGGTGTACAAAAAGAGGTGCTTTTGTGTTGTTATACGCAGCAAAATCAACATCTCCAACAGCGTTGTAATCAGCTCTTACCTCAACAGGCTGGGCAACTGAAAAATAAACCAAAATATTGAACAAAAAAAGAAAGGTTATTTTTTGCATATCAAACGATTTTTTTCGAAGGAAACAAAATTTCAGGTTAAAATCAACAGGATTCTTAAATCAGTTTGGCTTCCATCCGTTTTTTTTAATTTATTTTGAATATGTATTCGATTGAAGAGGCAAAAAAATTACGACTCGATTTCTGGGAAAAATTTGGAAAACGTTGTGAGATTCACCCGCTTTTAAAAGGGAAGCGAAAAAAATGGTTGTTACACCGCACAAAAATAAAGGGTGTTGTTTTACGTTTTGAAATCGGCCGGAAAGATGCCAAAGTTATACTTGAACTGGGCCATCGTAGCGAAGACAAACGTTTACAGGCTTACGAAATTTTAGAACGCTACAAGACCATCATTGAAAATGGTTTTGAAAAAGGATTGGTTTGGGAATTTTACCATCAGCGGGAAGATAGCGGGCAGGAGATTTGCCGTATATATGTCCTGCAGGAAAATGTTGATTTGCACCGTCAAAACCAGTGGCCCGATATTTTTAATTTTTTTATAGAAAATATGTTACTGCTGGAAGAAAATTTTCTGGCTGTAAGTGATATTTTGAAAGAAGAATTAAATCATGAATAGTGACCGCTTACAGTTTTGAGAGAAAGTTCAAATTATCATATGCTTTAATAAATTTATCTACCTGCATATATAAATTTCGGATATCTTTGTCATCAGAAATGTATTTTGGCTATTTCAATGTAGCTTCCGTTTGTTAACGAAATAACCAAAGCAAAAATTTAATAATCAAGATATTTACAGAATGAAACGAAACTTATTTTTTCTATGTCTTTCTCTTTTATTTGTGGCGTGTAGTACAACAAAACAAGTAAGAACAGCACAGAAAGGACTTAAAGGAGACTGGACTTTGTCTTCAGTCACTACCGACCAGGGCAATATTGTTTCTATTAAAACTTTGTTTAATCAAGCATCTCCTGATTGTTTTGAAGGCAGTAGCTGGAGTTTTGTTAGCAATAACAATTCCGGAACTTATAACTTTGAGGGAGCAAATTGCGACAACTCAACGCATTCAATCAAATGGTTTATGGAAGAAAATGGTGATGGAGTTTTCTTTCTCTGGAAATTTATTCCGGAAGGCGTGAAACCTAAAAATGTAACCGCAGGTTATAAACTGAAATTGCTCTCTGAATCAGAGACAGAATTTGTTCTGGCACAGGATGCTTCATTTGAAGGAAACATGATGACAATTTATTATCAATTTGTCAAAGGCCAATATTAGACGTATAACACCGGAATGATATCGGTGATAAAAAAATTTTATCTTAAAGGATTAACAGGAATTAAAAAAAATTAAAATATATGCGAATGAAAAATATAACAATTTTGGTTCTCAGTCTTTTTATTTCAGGCATTTTTTTGAATAGTTGTAAAACCATACAAAATGCAAACAGTTCACAGAAAGGAGCTGGGATAGGAGTTGCTGCAGGTGCTGCGCTGGGAGCATTAATAGGAGGAAAAGACAACAGGGCGGCAGGCGCACTGATTGGCGCCGCAGTTGGCGGTGGAGCCGGAGCGGTAATCGGCCGTCAAATGGATAAACAGGCAGAAGAAATCGAAACCGTTATGCCGGGAGCAGAAGTTGTGCGCAGCGAGGAAGGAATCCAATTAATATTAGATGAAAATGCCGATGTTCGTTTTGAATTTAACAGCTCTGATTTAACAAGTGCAGCTCAGACCAACCTCGACAAACTGGTTGATGTTTTCAACAAATATCCGGACACCGACATTTTGGTAATCGGGCATACCGACAGCGATGGAAGTGAAACTTATAATCAAACATTGTCGGAAAAAAGAGCGGCTTCGGTTCTTAGCTTTTTAACATCAAACGGTATAGCCAATTCTCGCCTAAGATCTGTCGGAATGGGTGAATCGGAGCCAAGGGCGTCAAACGATACAAAAGAAGGAAAGGCGCAAAACCGGAGAGTGGAGTTTACCATTACTGCAAATGAGGATATGATTAACGCTGCAAAAGAAGAAGCCGGAGAGAAATAATACAATTGGGTTACCACAACAGGAACTAAGCAGATAAAAAAAAGATAATGAGTGGCTTAAATTTGTAATCAGGCCACTCATTATCCTCTTTTTATTTTTTGATCAAAAACCTGATTTCTTCAGCCAGATCAGAGAATTCTGTTACCAGTTTTTCATCAGCCATTTCAAAATCTCCAAAGTAGAAACCAGGGGAAACCGTACACCCCACAAGGGCAAATCCTTTCGCACTCAATAACCGGGCTGCAAACCATGTATTTTTGGGAACAACAAACTGAAACACGTCCCCCGCTTCAAGTTGGTTCCCGACACTTTGTTTAATGAGTTTACCATCTTTGAGCATCCGGATTTCAACAGCCGAAGTCCCGGCGTAAAAATGCCAAATCTCGTCAGATTTAATGCGGTGAAAAGCTGAAAAATCATTCCCTTCAAGCAAATAATAGATGGATGTGGAAAAGTTTCGTTCACCAGCAAAATTATCAGGTAAAGATACTTTTTCAGCCACTTCCTCTGAGCGGTAAATTTCTCTAAACCATCCACCTTCAGGGTGCTTTAGCAATTGTAATTTATTTATAAAATAATGGGCTGTATATTTCATTTTACTTCAAAATTGGAACAGAATCAGATAAACAATTCATTTAAAGCACCAAAATAGTCTTCGTCCCAGCCTTCAGAAATATTCTCAAATGCCTCATCCGGAATATTTGTATGTTCCAGTTGCGCACTTGTCCCTTTTTTGTCAGGATGTAATTTAATGGTTACAATCGATTTATCTTCCTGTCCTTCAAAATACCACTGTTGAACGATTTTTTTATTTTCTTCAAACTCAAGGTTTAATCCCGAAATGCTTCCTTCCCAAAGAGAAAACTCACTGTTAGGTACAGGCTCCATTTGAGCTTCTTCGCCTGTCCATATTTCCAACATCCTTTGATTGGTAAGCGCATTATACACATCCTTAGGCTCCGCTTTCAGGATATAATAACGTTTTAAATTTTTCATTGCAGTTCAATTTTTTCAAAAATAAGCTAATTTCTTCTGGGAATAAATTTGTGTGTTTATTTTTTATCCGGCTGACTTAGGTCAGGTATCTTTTTGTAATTTATATGGACATGCTAATTTTTATTCCATTTTGCAGAACGTTAATGCATTCTGAAATGTTATAAACCTGAAATGCTACTTAATTTTTTAACTAATCCCCCTGAAAACGGGATAGTATTAGTAAGTCAAAGAATGGGAACAAACTTACTCCCCACAGGAAAAAAAGGCATTTCAGGGGAGTAAGACTAAACATTAATCAGATAGAGCAGAATAAATCAACTTGTAAAATAATGAAAATCAAAAACTGGGCTGGTAATGTAATTGTAACACCAAATTCAATTGAATATCCTGAAACAGAAACGGATATTCAAAAATTGGTATTAAAAGCTGCAAATACAAGAAAAAAAATCCGGGTAATCGGTTCCGGACATTCATTTACAGAATTATGCCAAACAGCGCATTTTTTATTAAGCCTTGACAAATACCAGGGTTTGATTTCTGTGGATAAAAACAGCTATAAGGCAACGGTGAAAGCAGGAACCAAACTAAAGTTACTGGGAGAGCTTCTGTTTAAGGAAGGGCTTGCTATGCAAAACCTGGGTGATATTGACGAGCAATCCATTGCAGGGACAATTAGCACCGGAACCCATGGCACAGGAATTTCTTTTGGTACCATAAGTACCCAGGTCATTGCACTAAAATTTATCAACGGAAAAGGTGAAATTGTAAACTGTTCTTCAACACAAAACACTGAACTGTTCAGGGCTGCACAGGTTTCACTTGGCGCTTTGGGAGTCATTACCGAAGTGACATTACAATGTGTACCGGCATACAAACTTTTGCTTCAAAACCGGAAAGAATCGCTTAACGATGTATTATCCACAATAGAAGAACGAAAAAGTGAGAATCGTAATTTCGAGTATTATTGGTTTCCATACACAAATACAACCTGGACAAAATCCTCCAATATTGCGCAAGATGGAGAACCGGACAAGGATAATCTTATCAATTATCTTTTAGAACTATTGATAGAAAATTATTCTTTTAAAGCGCTTTGTGAGTTAGCCAGATATTTTCCTTCACAAAATAAAATTGTATCTAAAATCGCAGCCCAGTCTGTTCCAACACTCAATAAATTGAACTATAGTCACAGGGTTTATACCACTATGAGACTGGTAAAATTTACTGAAATGGAATACAGTATTCCGGCCGATGCCTATGGGGATGTAATGAAGGAAATAATAAAAAAGGTAAATTCCGAAAATTTCCCGATTCATTTTCCAATTGAGAGCCGTTGGGTCAAAGCAGATGATATTTTTATGAGCCCGGCCTACAAACGTGATTCTGCTTACATCGCCTGTCATGTTTACCATAAAAAGGACCATACCAAATATTTTGAAGCGATAGAATCTGTCTTCAAATCTTATGGTGGCCGGCCACATTGGGGAAAGGTAAATCGTTTGGACGCTAAAACAGCTGAAAATATTTACCCTGAATTTTCCAGGTTTAATAAAATTCGCAAAGAACAGGATCCGGACGGAATATTTACGAATGCTTACCTAAAGAAAATTTTAGGTTGAGAAAATCTTAATTGTTTAAATCAGCTTTGATAATGACTAACACTGAAAAATATTTCAAAACCATAAACTCGGCTTTAAAAAATCACCAAAGAGCGATTCCATGCTTGCTGGTTGATCTTGACAAGCTGGATAAAAACATAAAAATATTAAAATCAGACTTAAACCCCGATACAACATTTCGGGTAGTGGTTAAATCGCTACCTTCCTTTGAACTGATTTCTTATGTGATGAAGAAAATGAATACCCATAAGCTCATGGTCTTTCATCAACCATTTTTAACCGACTTATCTCTGAAACTGGATAAAAAAGCGGATATCCTGTGGGGAAAACCCATGCCTGTAAAAACAGTGCAATATTATTATGATAATCTCCCCAAACAATTGAAAAATTTTGATCCTTACAGACAAATCCAATGGTTGGCAGACACTGAATCGCGAATTGTGCAGTATATTGCCTTGGCTGAAAAACTGGGCAAACGCCTTCGTTTAAACCTTGAAATCGATGTTGGTCTTCACAGAGGAGGTTTCAGCGATTTCAAACAATTAAGACGAGGATTGGAGTTATTAAAAATCCATACCGAAAAAGTAGAGTTTAGTGGTTTTATGGGTTACGACCCTCACATTGTTAAAATACCTTCATTTATTCGCTCAAAGAAAAAATCACTGGAAATAAGCATTAAATTTTATAAGCAGTGTAAATCAATCGTAGAAGAAGAGTTTCCGGAACTTTGGAACAAAACTTTAACATTCAACGGAGCAGGAAGTCCAACATTCAATTTTCACAGCAAAACAGTTTCACCTCTAAACGATATTGCTGCAGGTTCATGTTTGGTGATGCCAACTACATTTGATATCCCATCATTAAAAGCATACAAACCAGTTTGTTTTATAGCCACACCTGTACTCAAAAAGTTTAGCGGAACCAATTTACCTGGTTTGGAAAAATTTAAACCACTGCTAAATTTTGTATATCCCGGCAAGCGACAGTCGTTTTTTATTTACGGAGGCTATTGGAAAGCTGACTTTTACTATCCTGCAAAAATTCGTCAAAATAAAATTTTTGGTGCGTCGTCAAACCAAACGATGATAAATGCATCAGAGACAAGCATTTTAGAGGTTGATGACTTTGTATTTTTACGCCCTCAGCAAAGCGAATTTGTTTTTCTGCAATTTGGTGAATTGCTGCTAATCAGAAACCATAAATTAAGCGGCCGCTGGACTTTGCTCAAAAATTATTGAATCCGTATTTTATAACTTGGTGTAACCTCGCAGCACAACCATTTAATAATCAACATTTTGAAAACGAAACTAAGTATCAAAACAAATTATTTTCAACTTGTATACATTTAAAACAAACCCTTCGTATAATTTGTTGCTTGTTACAACAGCACCCAGAATAAACGAATAAAAACAAAGGGCTTTTATGAAAACTGCAGGCTACTCAGGAACACCACTGGCTAAAAAGCTGGGCATCAAAAACGGATTCAAAATAAAAATTGTTAGTGCGCCAAACAATTATTTCTCATTGTTTGCTGATCTGCCAACCGATATCAAAGAAATAAACGATACAGAAATTAAAAAAAATTTTATCCATTTTTTTGTTCGCAGTCAGTTGGAGTTAGAAAGTAGCATCGCCCAATTAAAAAAAGAGTTGGCACAAAACGGAATGCTTTGGATTTCGTGGCCTAAAAAATCGGCAAAAACCGGAAGCGACCTTGACGGGAACATTGTTCGTGAAACCGGAATTAAAAACGGATTCGTTGATATAAAAGTATGTGCAGTTAGCGAAATATGGTCGGGGCTAAAATTTGTCATCCCCCGGAATAAACGAAAATAAAATAAACCAATCATCCAAATTTACAACACTGAGATTTCAATTTATGAAAAACAAAATTTTTTCCGTAATCATTACTGTCTTCATTGGTATTGAAGCGTTCGCACAAAGCGGAGAAAGCGGAGCAGCAAAGAACAAATATTATCAACTTTTTGAGGGTTCTGAAAATTCAGGTAAGTACAGAATAGAGTTGAGTTCAGACATTGATACCACCTGGAATAAATGGAACAATAGTGGATACAACTTTGGCTTCGACAAAAATATAACACCAATGTATACCAATGTAAAAGGAATATTAAGTACAAACTACATGGTTCAGGTTAGAGGAAACGAAAACGAATGGGGCAAAAAGCGGTGGGGATATCATGTTTTTGAAGGATACGCCAGGGATGATAAATCGAGAATTACGATGCTTGTTAATAAACATGTTGAAATTGACAAGCCGGTTGCAGAAATGTATTATTACGGAACGGTATACAACCATTCAGAAAGTGCATACAACTGGCTTCGAATTGGCTCTGATGTCAAACAACACTCTTTTTTGTTTAGTCGCGACAAAGCAATTTTTTACGGTTCGCTCAAACTCTCAAATGCTTTAACACTGGGAAGAATAGGCCATGATAACATTAAAGCGGAAGCCCCCGAAGGTGATGACGAAAAAAATTCAGAAGAAAGTGCAAGACATGTAAATTATAAAGCGCTAAAAAACAGCGAAGACGGAACAATTTTTTATGATAAGGACAATAACATTGTTGTTATAAAAATTGAAGGAGAATGGAGAAAAATTGCCACTGAAGCTTTACCTCAGGGAGTTCGTTACGATTTTTAAATCAAAACGTTCAAAATCAAAAATATTTAATTTAAAATCAGAACAATGCGTATTACAGAACTCACCCTTTTAACCAACAATATTTCAGAAACAACACATTTTTATCATAAGCTGTTAAATTTTGAAATTGCAGATAAAAACACAAACGAAGTGTCGTTTAAAGCAGGAAGTACAAAATTAATTTTCAAAAAAACGGATTACGACAATCCTGTTTACCATTTTACATTTAACATTCCGAATAACAAATATGAGGAAGCTTTCAAAATCATTGATAATTCCATTGGTGTTATCTCCTCAGTTGAAGACGGAACAAGAATTTTTGAGTTCGCCAATTGGAATGCAAAATCTTTCTATTTTTATGATAACAACAACAATATTCTTGAATGTATTGCACGTTTTGATTTGGACAACCAGATTAATCACCCTTTTAAAAACACCGACATTCAATCCGTCAGTGAGATTGGTATTAATGTTGACGATGTTCATACTGAAGGGCAAAAAATTATAAATGAATATAATCTGGACTATTTTCAGAAACAAAAACCCAGGGAAGATTTTGCTGTTATTGGCGACGACAACGGACTATTAATACTGGGATTAAATAATCGTATATGGTTCCCAACAAACCAACGGGGCGAAAAACACTATACAAAAATTAAGTTTGAAGTTAACGGAAAGATTAGCGAAGTTGAGTATCCGTAACTACGAAATAAACAACTTTAATACCTTTGCAAAAAACTTTTTTTGCCTCGTTATGGAAATCCAAATTCAACCGGCATTACTAAACGATCTAAAACAAATTTTGCAGCTACAAAAAGACTGTTACCAAAGCGAAGCAAAAATTTATGACAATTTTGACATTCCTCCCCTCACCCAAAGTTTGAAATCACTTGAAGAAGACTTTAACAGGCAAACCATTTTAAAAGCCGAATTGGGAGGAAAACTAGTGGCATCGGTCCGTGCATTCCGGGAAAACGGAACCTGTTTTATTGGCCGCTTAATTGTAAAAGAGGATTTTCAAAATAGAGGAATTGGCAGAAAAATGATGAAAGCAATTGAAGCAGTATTTTCTGATTGTTACCGTTATGAACTTTTTACCGGTTTTAAAAGCGTAAAAAATCTGAATTTATACCACAAACTGGGGTACAGAGAATTTAAAAGGCACAAAGAAAATGAAAAACTTACCATTGTATTTTTTGAAAAAATAAAACGCTAAATAAAAAACTATTTTGCTTTTAATCTTTCCAGCCATTTGTTTATACGTTCGAAATGTGAACCTTCCCAGTAAACATTACCACATCCTGTGCACTCCCAGAAGGAATCGAATATTTGAAGTGTATCCTGAGGAACTCTGCCTGTAGCTTCAGCTTTTTGAATCGCCCGCAAACTACCGTTGCAATTGGAACAACGCGAAAAAGGGCGAAACTGACTTTGAAGTTGAAACCTTTCGATTATTTCTTTTAGCTGAATTTTAGGATTGTCGCTTCGTAGCCAATACCCATGAGTAACTTTACTGTGTTTCAGCACTCCTTTGTCGCGAGTTAAAATAATTCGTTTCTCATTTACAGCAATCTCAACTATTTCATCATCTTCCAAATTATTTCTGAATAAAGAATCGAAACCAAGTAGTCGTAACTTTTTTGCGAGCTTACCAAGGTTCACATCTATAACAAATTGTGTTTTTCGAAGCGGCTCCGGCCGGAGTCGAATCACAGAAAAAATATCAAATGTTTCAAAAACCGGGTAAACCGAAACTTTTTCATTGCCTTTTAACAAAAATTCAAATGGAACCGATTCTCCATTCACCAGAATCAAATCAATTTCAGCATGCGGAACACCAATCGCTTCCACAACATTTTTTACAGAAGGTGTTCCTGTAAATGAAAAAACAAAGCTTACTTTCTTCCGCTCTTTGGGCAAAAAATCATTGAGTTCCTCGTAAAACCGAAATTTGGAAGATCGGATAACAGGAGCATGATCATTAACAATATTTGCCTCAACGTCCTTCATAAATGAATGGATTAAATTTAAAGCAATTTCACGAAAATCAAGGTTTGCCCGCCAATGTTTACTACTTTTATCTTTCTGAATCAACACTTTTAAGCATGAAAAAAGTATTCACCGTTTGTATTCTTGTTTTTTGGGGAGCATTTACTATTGCTCAAAATTCTCAGTTAAAAATACTTGCCATCGGCGATTCCAACGGTGAATTTGATTTTGGCTGGGTGGCTCAGTTACAAAAAATCCGTTTAAGCGACAGGATTGTAAACACAGCCATTTCGGGGAATACAACTGGATTTGATAATTTGAACAGAAAGGAATTAAATACCCTTCGGAATGTAAATTCCTACCTGAACAAAGGAGATACTGAATTAGCTGGAATGGATGTTATTTTAATAATGCTTGGGACCAACGATTGCAAAGCGATATTTGCCGATAGTTTAAAACAAGTTCCTCTAAACATGGAAAGACTGATTTTAAAAATAAAACAACACGGTGTTTACAGGCAATACCAACCCCAAATTTTTATCGTTTCACCTCCGCCGTTCGGCCCGCCCGAAATGCTGATAGCAAAATATAAAGGTGGCGCCAAAAGAATTAAGTATTTACAGAAGAAATTCAAAAAAACTGCCCGCAAAGAAAATTGTATTTTTATAGATATCTATTCTGAAATAAAAGACACTTTCAAAAATATTACTTCCGACGGGATTCATTTAACTCCTGAAGGACAGCGGCAAATAGCTGAAATTATCAATTTAAAAGTTGACAAGCAGATGCAAAAGAATGGATTATTTGGCGGATTTTAATTCCATTAATAATCACAATTTCATTCTGTGCGGAGTCTGATTTTCAGCCCAAAATACCTGTAAAAGAAATCTCTAATGAACAGGAGTCGGTCAAAATTTTATTTCACATTTCCCATTTCAAACATCAATGTTCCGCCATTCATCACCTCCTCGTGAGAAATGGACAGTTTGTTGTAGGGTTTGTCGTTTAATTCTACAGATTTCACATATATATTTTCGTCTGAGAAATTCTTTGCTTCCACTGTAAAAGTTTTCCCGTTGGGTAAATTCACAATTGCTTTGGGTAATTGAGGAGCACCCAAAATATATTCGCCGCCACAAGGATTTACCGGATAAAAACCGAGATTGGTAAAAATATACCAGGCCGACATCTGACCGCAGTCGTCGTTGCCACACAGCCCGTCAATTTTATTGATGTATTTTGTTTTTACAATTTCATGCAACAATTCCTGTGTACGCCATGGTTTGCCGGCCAAAGCGTATAAATAGGCCACATGGTGACTGGGTTCGTTCCCATGTGCATACTGGCCAATTAAACCTGTAACATCCAAAACAAAACCGGTTCCTTCACTCGATTCTTCCATCTCAAAAAGAGAATCCAGTTTTGTGGTGAAGTTTTCTTTTCCTCCCAATAAATCAATCAAACCATCAACATCGTGTTGCACATGCCAGGTGTATTGCCAGGCGTTTCCTTCGGTGTAATCACCGCCCGACGTTCCGGCATGCGACAATGAAAAACTGTTAAAGGGTGTGCGCCAGTTCCCATCAGAATTTTTTCCTCTTGCGAGTTTTGTTTCCGGATCAATAAGATTTTTCCAGTAATTTGAACGTTCTAAAAAAAACATATAATCATCTTCTTTTCCCAGGACTTTGGCAAACTGAGCGGCGCAATAATCGTCGTAAGCCGACTCCATTGTGCGTGAAACCGATTCTTCCTTAACCACATCAAATGGATAATAGCCATATTTATCGTACACTGCCCATGAAGATTTTTGATGATCGCTTGTTAATGAAGTTTTTACCGCTTCGAACGCCCGTTCTGCATCAAAACCTTTAAATCCTTTCAGATACGCATCAACAATTACGGGCACAGCGTGATTTCCAATCATACAAAATGTTTCTTTTCCCCAAAGTGCCCAGATGGGTAAAAATCCCTGATTATCGTATTGATGCAACATGGAATGCACAAAATCATCTACTTTTTCAGGAGCCAAAATCGTATACAAAGGATGTGCTGCACGATAGGTATCCCACAACGAAAGTGTGGAATAAAAAGGAGCTTTGTCAACATCAGCAATATTATTGGGCTGAATAAACAAACGATACATCGACGTATAAAACATTGTTTTTTTATCGTTGTCGCCCTGAACATCTACTCTGGCCAGCAACTCGTTCCAGCTTTGTTTCGCTTTTTCTATCGTTGTTTCAAAATTCCAGTCGCTTTTTTCTTTTGCCAGATTTGCTTTTGCTCCTTCCACTCCGGTTGACGATAAAGCCACTTTTATCATCAGTTCCTCATCCGAACCTAAATCAAACTCAAGCACATAACGAGGTGCTTTTTCATTTTCAGAACGGTTGGGAAGCAACTCCTTTTTTATGATTGGTTTATTGAATTCAATAACATAGTAATAAGTACGGTTTAACCACACGCTGGTGTTGGAGTAACCCGTAATCATTTTATCTCCTTCGAAATTTACTTCTGCGTCCTGCACATGTGCATGCAATTGATTCTGACTTGAACACTGCGAACTCTGGAAGTCGACAAGCAGGCTGGTCTTCTCACCAGCCGGATATTTATAACGATGCAGCGCAACGTGGGGAGTCGCAGTCATTTCAGCATCAATATTAAAATCGGTTAACTGAACAGCATAGTATCCGGGGCTGGCAGTTTCGGTTTTTTTGTTGATCGTACTTTTGAATACCTCCGGTTTTTCTCCTGTAAACGGCAACATCAACAAGTCGCCCAAATCGGGGCAACCGGTTCCGTTTAGCCTGTCTTGTGTAAATCCGTTAATGGTTGAGTCGGTTGACTGATAACCGCTACAGTATTCCCATCCGCCATTTCCGGTTTCAGAGCCCACCTGAATTAATCCGAAAGGAACACAGGCCCCCGGAAAACAGTGACCGTACTCCGCTGCACCGATAAACGGATCGACATATTTTGTGTAATCAGGTTCCGGAACTGAAGTTTGCTGCGAGCAGGAAACAAAAAATAAAAACGGTATGAGAATAACAAAAGCTAATTTCATCATGTAAAGGTTATAAATTGATTTTGTAATTTTTGGCAAAAGGACAACTCCTTTTTTGCGTCGTGAAAATAGTAATAAATGGGACATCAACATGGTGCGATCCTTTTTTAACCGCAAAGCTTAAAAGTAAGTTGAGATTCCTATTCACATGCATACACAGGTACCTGCAAGTTCTTCTGTTTTGTTGGATCTCTTTTCAATTTTACATCAAACCACAACTTCTTCGGTGTTGTATTCGTTTCCCTCGATGTTGGATCTCTTTTCAATTTTATATCAAACCACAACCCATACTGAACAAACACAACACCATACTGAGTTGGATCTCTTTTCAATTTTATATCAAACCACAACAAGATCAGATTTTTCATTCTTTTTCGTTTTGTTGGATCTCTTTTCAATTTTATATCAAACCACAACGCCATTCAAACCGGCTTCGCCTTGTGTAACGTTGGATCTCTTTTCAATTTTATATCAAACCACAACGGATGTTGAGATACTTATAAAAATACAGAAGTTGGATCTCTTTTCAATTTTATATCAAACCACAACAATACTATCGACAACAGCAATGTCGGTAAGGTTGGATCTCTTTTCAATTTTATATCAAACCACAACATTAGCTTGCGGCATTTCAACTGTAAAAACGTTGGATCTCTTTTCAATTTTATATCAAACCACAACTGAAAGGAACAAAAACAGAACAGAAAAAATGTTGGATCTCTTTTCAATTTTATATCAAACCACAACATAACTCGTTTATATGTTTCATCAGTTTGGTTGGATCTCTTTTCAATTTTATATCAAACCACAACTGCTACGCCAGCCGGGCGCACAAACGTACGGTTGGATCTCTTTTCAATTTTATATCAAACCACAACTTAGTACTATCCTGCAAAAAAGATGAAATTGTTGGATCTCTTTTCAATTTTATATCAAACCACAACTATCATTTCGATCAGGCAGAGAAAGCAAGGGTTGGATCTCTTTTCAATTTTATATCAAACCACAACTGATAATGGTCTGCACTGTGTTTCAAATTTGTTGGATCTCTTTTCAATTTTATATCAAACCACAACAGAAACACAGAAATATACCAACCTCCTTCAGTTGGATCTCTTTTCAATTTTATATCAAACCACAACTAATTGATGCGCGTAATTTGGCTCCAGCTGGTTGGATCTCTTTTCAATTTTATATCAAACCACAACTTTCGCTTCCGGTGTAACAGGCGTATAGCTGTTGGATCTCTTTTCAATTTTATATCAAACCACAACTGCTAAAACCAACAGGCGAATTCAGGGCAGTTGGATCTCTTTTCAATTTTATATCAAACCACAACCATTTTAAGTGGTTGTTTCCGGGCATGTGTGTTGGATCTCTTTTCAATTTTATATCAAACCACAACAGCAACACTTTGCATCAGTTTACGCTTATCGTTGGATCTCTTTTCAATTTTATATCAAACCACAACTTTAGTGCCGCCTCAACCAATTTCGGTATGTTGGATCTCTTTTCAATTTTATATCAAACCACAACCTGGTAAGCTAAGCCGAAAAGGTTTAATTGGTTGGATCTCTTTTCAATTTTATATCAAACCACAACCAGAGTTGTATCTGATGATTACAAAGTAAGGTTGGATCTCTTTTCAATTTTATATCAAACCACAACTATTAATCCATGTTCTTCCTCACTCATTTGTTGGATCTCTTTTCAATTTTATATCAAACCACAACTCAGCGACGGGCCGGTTGATATTTATGATAGTTGGATCTCTTTTCAATTTTATATCAAACCACAACTGATTTATCGTTTGAAAGCAATACAAAGCTGTTGGATCTCTTTTCAATTTTATATCAAACCACAACTAAATTCGTAAGCAACACACCAAGCTTGTTGTTGGATCTCTTTTCAATTTTATATCAAACCACAACCAATCTCGTTCAGGCTCAATTACGTTCGCTGTTGGATCTCTTTTCAATTTTATATCAAACCACAACTATAACGGAAAAGCTATGTTTTGACCGCTTGTTGGATCTCTTTTCAATTTTATATCAAACCACAACGGTTGGATGATTGCTGTAATAGTCGCACAGGTTGGATCTCTTTTCAATTTTATATCAAACCACAACTATTCGCCGGAGCAACAAAATTTCCATAAAGTTGGATCTCTTTTCAATTTTATATCAAACCACAACAGTCGCTTATCAGTTACGACAAGCGTTCCGGTTGGATCTCTTTTCAATTTTATATCAAACCACAACCATTTTAAGTGGTTGTTTCCGGGCATGTGTGTTGGATCTCTTTTCAATTTTATATCAAACCACAACAGCAACACTTTGCATCAGTTTACGCTTATCGTTGGATCTCTTTTCAATTTTATATCAAACCACAACTTTAGTGCCGCCTCAACCAATTTCGGTATGTTGGATCTCTTTTCAATTTTATATCAAACCACAACCTTTCCATGTCTGCCATGTCTAACAGCTTGGTTGGATCTCTTTTCAATTTTATATCAAACCACAACCAAAGGGCCTGAAACTCAACACAGAGGCTAGTTGGATCTCTTTTCAATTTTATATCAAACCACAACCCGGCGGTATGCATGAGACTTTTTTTTGGTGTTGGATCTCTTTTCAATTTTATATCAAACCACAACCTATCATCGTTTGCATAAACGGTTTCTGAAGTTGGATCTCTTTTCAATTTTATATCAAACCACAACTAACGCCAACATACCCTTCCTGCCATATCTGTTGGATCTCTTTTCAATTTTATATCAAACCACAACCCGATATAGTTTACAAAGAGCAAACAGGCCGTTGGATCTCTTTTCAATTTTATATCAAACCACAACTGACTATTTCGACCGCTCCGACTGCTGCGGGTTGGATCTCTTTTCAATTTTATATCAAACCACAACTTGTCACCCTCTAACCATAAACTGAAAAATGTTGGATCTCTTTTCAATTTTATATCAAACCACAACTCAAGCGCATCGCTTAACAATTCAATATTGTTGGATCTCTTTTCAATTTTATATCAAACCACAACTTCGCCGTTGTACATCCGCTTCCACCCCGGGTTGGATCTCTTTTCAATTTTATATCAAACCACAACCAAGGGGAAGGAAAGACCTGTAAACACTGGTATTTTCACCGGAGTTACATTCAATTTTTTCCTCTTACACCACAAAGAAGTGGTTTAATGCGTACATTTTTTCTATTCTAAATTTAAAATTGAATTTTGTTTCAGGATTTCAAAGAACCTTATAAAAGTAGATAAATTTTCGTTTATTCAGGCAGACTTTCAAGGTTTTAAAAACCTTGAAAGTCCAAAGAACAATAAGCGAATCAGAACATTTCCAGTTGTTTTGGCCCTTCGGGCAAAGGATCTGATTTTTTACCCCAAAAATTACATATGTTGCCGTATTGTTTGTCGGTTACCGTAAGGATACTCACCTGCCCTTTTTCAGGCACAAAATCTTTTACCCGTTTCATATGGACTTCGGCACTTTCTTTACTGGCGCAATGCCGGTTATACACTGAAAACTGCATCATTGAAAAACCATCATTTAACAAATCCTTGCGAAAACGGGTAGCCTGCCGCCGTTCCTTTTTGGTGGTAACTGGCAGATCAAAAAAAACAAATAACCACATAATATGATAGGCATTTAGCCGGGTTTGTGCCATAATTTCCAATTTCAAGACCCTGAAGATTTCCAAAACCTTCAGTGTTTATAAAATATCAGTCAAATTCAGGATATACAATTTTTCGTTGTTCGCCATTAAAACATTTTGCCAATGAGGCAGTGGTTTGCGATAAGGCGATCATTAGCGGACGTTTGGTCTCCCCTATTTTTACGTCAGCAGTCATCAATTGTAATAGCTCTGCTTTATGTTCTTTGCCGAGCATAAATACATCTGGCCAGCTCTTTTTCATTTCAAACACAATTTCATCTACATAAGGACGGTAGGGTTCCATTACATCATCGGCCAGGCAAAAGGCATTGTAGCGGTTCCGGTGATGAATACCCAGCGTTGCCAGCAGTCCCGATCCTGCCAATGCCCTGGCCACTGCCGAACGCAACAGGATGTACCCGTAGTTTAAAAAAGGATTGGGAGGATCGCCATATCGGTCGCGAATAAAATTCCGGCCCAGTAATTCCATCCAGTACAGGCGGGCGGCAAATCCCTCCCGGTTATCACTATCGCCGCTTTTTACGGTTCTGCCGACAGCCTTTAACGGGATACTGTTTTTCCCCAGTTTCGAAAGCAAACGGGCCTGATTTTTTATTTTGGCCTCAATGGTCTGTTTCCATAAATTCTTTTTTAGGGGTTCAGTAGCACTGATTTGCGCTCTGAAAATCTCGTTTTGAATGTGATTGGCGTCCAGTGGTAAAAGCATCGATGAAGGCAGATGCTTACTGTCGCAAAAAACGGTGGCCACATTCACTTCGTTCAATTCTTCCACCAGTTTCATTGTAAACGAAATTTGCGGATGGTCGAGCACAATAAAACCGAGG
The DNA here is from genome assembly GCF_009762775.1 of Maribellus comscasis. Taxonomy (GTDB): domain Bacteria; phylum Bacteroidota; class Bacteroidia; order Bacteroidales; family Prolixibacteraceae; genus Draconibacterium; species Draconibacterium comscasis. Next base: position 7,016,456 of record NZ_CP046401.1, read on the forward strand.
TCTTCAACCGGGGCAGTTTTAAGAGGCATCCCGTTTTTTTCGGAAACCACCAACTGTTTGTTTTTAATAGAAAGGTGGTAAGGATTCGAAATGTATAAGGTTCGTTTTAGCATGGTTTCTATTTTTCCAGACCTTGAAGGTTTTGAAAACCTTCAAGGTCTCTATTTTAGGAATCGTTTAATTGGTCAATTTTCAGTTCGTTATATTTTTCAACCTGTTCTGTTGAGTGGTATTGAATCAGGTTCTTTTTATCATCAAACCAACGTAATACTTCCGCACGGCTCAATTTTGTTCTTTTGGGCGACAGCATAGTTAAATACGAACTCCAGGGATAATCTAAAAAGTGTTCACAAAAGCCATGATGTACAGGGTTATGATGAATGTAATATACCAGGTATTTTAAATGATCGTTGGAAATTACCGGAATACGGCGAAAGGGATGTTCAAACAAGCTGCCTGTGCGATGAAAGCGTTTATTGACGGCTTTGGTGTAGGCATTAAATAAATTTGCAAATTGCTGATTAACCCTATTCCGAGTCTTTAAACCTTGAAGGTTTCGGAAACCTTCAAGGTTTTCAAAAAATGAGTTAATTTCCCCTTCCTTTTTTATCCGTACCAGCAAATGAAAATGATTTCGCATTAATACCCAGGCAAATGTATCGGCAACTGCAGAGATGTATTTATCATACAAATACAGGAAATATTCATAATTTTCATGCTCACAAAAAAGGTTACAGCCGTTTATTCCTCTATTGTACAGATGATAAAATCTTCCGTATTCGAGTGGGATGGTTTTCATCTTTTATGGTTTACAGACCTTCAAGGTTTTTGAAACCTTGAAGGTCTGATTAAATTTAAATTATCCTTTTACCACAATTCCCAATTTTTCGAGCAACTGAGGTTTGTCGGCCAAAGCAATACGGGCAATCACTTCATAGTCTGAAATCCAGTCTACCAACTCTTCCAGTTTCTCGTCGCGTTCCTGGGTGGCATTCTGTGCATCACCCCTCTCTTTTTTAACTGTCTCTGAAGCAGCGGAAACCTGCTCAATGGCTGCAAGCTGAGCATTTAGTTTTTCTTCGGTTTGCCCATAACCGGCCAATGCCTTTTTCCATTCTTCGCTGGCCAAAATGGCACGATAAAAACCCAGTGTCTGTTTTAACCAGCCACTAAGTGTGCGGGCGCGGCGTCCGTTTAAATCAAGAGTTGATATAGCTTTTACATCATTTTTTAAAGCTATACGGGAAATCTGAATCATTTCCATGTAGGTCTTATGCGCCGACTGGCGATCTTCTTCGAAGCTGGCCTGAGCTTCATCAACCTCACCATACTCTTTTTTCTGGTTTTCAACCAGCGTGTTTGCCTCGCTCAACAGAGCGGCTCCTTCTTCTAGTTTTGTTTCAGGATACCCCATAGAAGATACGGCATCCCGGATTTCGGTATCGTTCAGGCTGTTGTTGATTCGCAGTCCCGACTGATACAAAATTTCATCAACTGACATTTTTGAAGCGTTCATAAAAATAGTTTTAAAAATTTAGAAAAACAGGTGTAAACATTCTGCGCTGATGGCAGTGTAAGGGCGAACAGGAAAGACATAAAAAAAAATCGGAAAAACTCCGGAGTTTTTTGATGTCTGTTGTTCAGGGTCGTTAATCATCAACAGATTAAATGAAAAAATTAAATATTTTATGTAAAACCATAGCGGATTGCTCCGTACCGCTGCGAAATACCAATGTACAAGGTACTGTATCTTTTCGCAGGAGAATTTAGCGTTCCGCTGCCGTACAGTAACATTTCTTCGTGGTACAATCCCGTTTCGAGGTGGTACAATGGCATTCCGTACCCGGATTTTGTTTTCCGCAACCGGACATTTGCTTCCCGCATTCGTCCTGGGTGTTTCGCTTTGGTTTTTAACATCTTATACTGTTTAACGGTTGTTCTTTTCTGCTTTTATCGGTTTTCTTATTGAACCTCCGGTAGATTTTCTCTGCGCGGTAGTTTTAAAAGCAGGTTCATTAATAATCCCTAAAGGTTTTAAAAACCTTTAGGGATTGAATATTTTAACCTAGTCATCTAACCATATTAATTCGCCTGTAAGTTTTATTCTAAAATCGTAATCCTCAACAACAAAATTAAATTTAGGAGGACTCAAAAGTAATTTTGGAAACGGGTTAATAAAATCAATAAATGATTCCCCGTTTGTTAACGACTTAGGGGGCTTTTGCCCATGTTCTTTTTCGTAATCAAGTTTTAGGTTTTCATCATTTCTAGCCTCTTGATGATACTTAAATGTAACCTGACCGTTTTTACTCATCTTAGTAACCTTATAAAGTCGTTTAATTTTATCAACAGCTTTGCTCCTTAATTCTTCAGGAGATTTCTCCCAAAACATCACCACTGTTCCTGTTTTCAGCAAATACTTGAGATATAACCCATTTTTGGGGTGCCTGTCAGGAAAAGGGCTTTCTTCTAATTTCCCGTTATAAAACTTACCCGCCTCCAGATTATTTAGAATTAAAATGCTTCTTTTTATATTATCATTACGGTCAAATCCTTCGTAAACAGCCATTGTATGATTTCCATCGTTTACCACGTTATACTGTTGCTTATACTCTTTTTCAGATAAATCGCGGTGCTTTTTAAAATCGGTCAATGGATTTGTTACCGATGGTTGATATATACGTACTTTCTTTATCGGTACTGGTGCTCCATTTTTATTAGGCAAACAGTACAATTCAGCAACCTGCAGTTTTATCTCTTCTATTTTATCATCGATTTTAGCCTCTTCACTTTCTTCTGCATTTTTACGTTGTTTTAAGAGGGCTTCAATTTGTTTTTGCAAATCTTTTTCCTGCATTCGGGCATCGCTTACAATTTTGCGAACTTTGTCGTCAACAATATTTTTAATTGCAGCATCCTCTAAACCATCAAGCGATTTTCTTACAACATATTTTATTTGCTTTTCAACTTCACCTTTTTTATTTAACGCTTCCCTTTCTATAGCACCATAAAAAGTGTCTTTATGAAGACTACCGCGTACACTATCGCCTCGCAAATAAATAGGTGCTCCACTTTTATTGTATTGAATTTTGCCCCGTTTACGAAGTTTCTTTTTACTAAGCTTTGGTAAATTATCAGGCGTATGATGCGAAACCAGTATTTCTTTTTCGATATCTTTTACATCTACTGCAAATGTTGACCACGGTTTATCCACTTTGGGTTTAGCCTCAGAACCTCGTTCGAATGCATTTTCACTATCATGATAAAAATTAGCCAAAATCTCGTAGTTGCTCTTATCCATACAAGCTATTGTAATGGCATCAATACAGTGGTGAACATGATTAACCCGAGATTTTTTATTATAATTATCCTGTAGCCCCCACATTTTACGAAAATCGGCAACAGTATTCCCTTTCACTGTATAAACTTTGGGAAAAACGGTTTTTAGATAAAGCCGAGAATACTTGGTAATAATACCAATATCTACCATTTGACTATTTTTAAACCCAACGGACACTTCTTCCATTGTAAAACGTTTGTATTTATTCCGCCAGTAATTACGTTCATTGGTAAGCCGATGCCTGTTCTGTATGGCTCGGTCTTTTTGTGCCTTGTCTGTAGCTCCTTTCGACTGGCGAACCGCTTTTTCAATTTCTTTGTTGAGTTGCTCAATCTCATTTTCCCAATGTTCTATGCGGGCTAATATTTCTGAATGATTCGACAACTCAGACGGAATTTTATTTTTCTTTATGCTTCGGTTAAATTTATTCTCGCAGAGCGTTTTATTCTCTCGCGAATTATCGTAAGACTGGCTCCGGGGGATAGTGTGTTCTATGTCAAATTTAGGGTCCGCACCCAGAAAATCTTCAAGCCCAATTGTATTGCCAGTATATAAACATATATGGTTTTGTTCTTCCCACAATTGGTATTTCAATATTTCATCTTCCAATGGCTCATAATCTGCTGAAAAATGTTCTTTTATTTTCGCTGCATATTCCCTTCGCTTCTTCTTTCTGGCGTCTTGCCAGCTTTTCAGCCCGGCCCTTTCATTTGCATTTAGCAAACCTCGCGACATCTCTATATTCACTTTCGTATTCGTGTCTATTATCCCATCTCGTATAAGTTCGTTCGTTAGCGACCTAAGTTGATGCAGAGCACGCATTGCCATTGGATTGCGTACCGACGATGTTATGGGACTTCCGAGATAAAGCTTGCCATTTTCTCCCCTTTTGGCTGGTTTGTATGTCTCTATTGCCGAAGGATGATAAAGCTTTTTGCTGTTAATAATTTCTTCCCCGAAATTATCTTTTAAAAAGGATATTACAGCTTCATCAATTCTCTCTGCTTTTATGTGTTCACCTTTTCCAAGGTCTTTCGGCATATACTCAACAATTAATTGTTGGGCTTTTTTTGTGAGCAGGTTCCTTTTTTCTTCCGGGAAACCGTCATATTCTTTTGTACCAAAAGCTGCTTTTATTTTCTTATCCAACTCTTTGAAATAATATGGTTTTGCTTCTTCACTCCATATTTCATTCTCTCGCCGGGCATTTGTTATAAGTCCATTAACCAGGTTTACAATGGTCGTATCATCAGTATGGTTTTCAATTAGCTCCCTGATGACATTTCTTATAATTTTCTTGTTTTCATTATCTTTCCAAATATGAGCAGGCACTATTTCTTGCATATTCGCTAAAAAAACAGCATGCGAGTATATTAAACCTTCACGCAAATAAGGCAGAATCTTGTTTATAGCTTTCAGGCTTAATGATGCAAAATCTTGTTTTAAGCGAATCTTCTCAGAAAATAAAATCGTTTGCTCTTCAGTAAAATCGAAATGCTTTCCTGCATATTCTTTTAGCTTTTTGTCAGAATCGAAGGTATAAAGTACATGCCAGGCATCCGAAAATTTCTTGGGTGTCTTGTCATTATCATCATTCACATAAAAAAAGTCATCATCAATAAACTCAGAGCCAAATAACTCCTTAAAACGAGCAGAAACAGGGCAACCACTCACGGTCGCTCTCATTGAATAGTTTAATAAATAATCTTCCGGATTTTTATCCCGGTCTTTAAAATATTTGTATTGTTTTTTAGGGGCTAATTGCTTGGCTAAATCTTCAAAGTCGAAATGTTCTCGCTGCAAGAAAAACCGAGGTTTTATCTTACTTCGCTCATCGGCTTTTAGCGGTCTCAACTTCTCGTCATCCGGGGTCTTTATCTTTATATTATTGATAAAACAAAGCATCCTGTACTCTTCAAACTCCGGCCGAGATACTGCACAGCGGGGCTTGCTGGGTTCGAAAACGCATTTACCAATCAATCCTTTTTGCGATTTTAAAGGGCGTTGATAAAAAATGGCTTTATATAATTTACCTCGCACTTCATCGGGAATATTTTGAAATGCACATATTCGGTTAAATTCATCCAGATAATCATCCTCGCGATGGGTATATTGGTCCCGTATTTTTTCACCGTTCAGATAACAATCTTCATAAAAATATTGACCTAAAGTTTTATCACCTTTTTTTTCTTGTAATTCCTTAATACTACGTTTTACTTTTCCGGTTTCATTCTCTGGTGTTGAATCTAAACGATTACTCAGAAAACCACGGCGTTGCGCCATATGATAAAATGCGCGTCCCAGCTTATGTCTATCTGCTTCGTCTTCTAAATTTAACGGTTGAGTTATTGCAATATACCTGAAGTAATAAGGATGTTTGTTGTTATTTTCATCGGTAAGCCACCAATTGAGAAAACTAACATTCCTAGGATAAATCTTCTTGTAACGCCATAAATCTAACTCTTCCTTCGTTAGCTTCGGACAGTATCCATATTCCGACAATACTTTAAGCGTTTCTATTTTACGTAGTTTTCTGCGGTATTTAATACGTCTGGCACTGCGATGCTCCGTCCGCTCCGCCGCCTTTGAGCTTTCTATACCTTTTTCTATTTTTACGCCTTCCTGAAAGATTCTCACACCTTTGTTCAACAAGGAATACTTTCCATCATCTTTTGTAACCACAGCCCATCCAATGCTGTTGGTTCCGAGGTCGAGTCCTAAAATTTTTGCCATGATTTTGGGCATTTAAAGGTTAAAGATTTTTGTAATATGTTGTTAAATATAAAAACTTCAATGGTTATTTTCTTATATTAGCGCTGTAAAGTGTTAAACTTCTGTTCAATAACATAGAACTCAATTTTATATCTTATCACAATAAGGCTATATGCCGAAGGAAAAAATTCCTATACTCCCGCTTCGGTGGGAGTTTTTATTTGTAGGGGGAGCCTCCCCCGGCCCCTCCAAAGGAGGGGAGTAAAAAGAGAATATATCCGGCAGTTTAGCAAATAACACGAAAAAACATAGAAGAATAAACACCCAACAGAAAGGTTGAAAATACAAACTTGCGCGACCTTTGAGCGTCTGTCAGACCTCAAAGTGTCTGATGCCTAAAGCCCTCAAACTCCTTCCAAACGGGGAGGGGCAAAAAAGATATATCTATCGGGTTAAGCAAATAACACGATAAAAACCAGAAGAATAACCATTAAACAAAAAGGTTAAGAAAATATATCCGCGACCTTTGAGCGTCGGCCAGACCTCAAAGTGTCTGAATAAAACCTCTCTTCAAACGCTACCAAACCACATCGTCGTTTGTACGCACAGCATAGTCGGGCAGCGGATTGGAAGCGGTAAATATTTTTAATGTTTCATAGGGTTCAATGACATTTCCCTCTTCGGTTATTTCCCCCTTATCGTCGAGAACAGCATTTAGGTTAAGGTTTAAATATTTTGCTAAAAAGGGATAAACGGCTTTACGTTTTGAGAACTGGTAACCATGTCCTTCATCCGGAAAATGAACATTCTCTACCCGTTCTTCAACGTCCATCAGTTTAAATATGTACTGAATATGCGGAAACTCAACTTTAGGCGTATTTAATGTCCAGTCGCCACCATCTGATACGAGCAATAAAGGCCGCGGGGCAGTAAGTGCAGCTATTTCCACATTGTTGGTCTGGTGATGGTCGCTTTTATGTACAGGCATTCCGCTTTCGCACACACACCCACCAAAAAAATGCGCTGATACCTGAACCACCGGCGCCGAAACTTTTACACGCTTATCAACAGCTGTTAACATAAATGTTTGCGTACCTCCGCCGGATGCGCCTGTCACCGCAATTCGTTCGGGGTCGATATTATCCAGCGACAATAAAAAATCGAGCGCACGAATGCTGTTCCATATTTGTTGTTTTAATGCTTTGGAATGATTGTGTTCCCAACCGTAGGCAGCCATTTCTCCATAACCAACCATATCGTAAACAAAAACAACAGCACCCATTTTTGCAAAAGAAATACAGCGGTTTTGAATATCGGAGCTAACCCGCGCCGACTGCATCCGATCGCCAAAATGTCCGTGCGGAGAAAGAATACCCGCTGTTTTTCCATCCATTTTCTCGGGGAGATATAAACTACCGGTAACAAAAACACCGGGCAAACTTTCGATGGCTACATTCCGAACCGTATAACCATTGTATTTTCTTTCTTTTGAATACCGGGGTTTCAGGGGTGTTTTCTCCGGTAAAGGGCTCAAATCTGCTCCCTCCAGAATTCCCTGACGGATTACTTCAGCCCGTTTTAACCACTCTTCTTTTGTGGTGTACTGCTTTTTCAACTGGTCAATAAACGTTTTGCCTTCCGGCTGGGTAAAATAATGCCCCATACAAAGGTTTGACTCTTCTGACTGCTGTGCCTGTGCGACAATAAATCCTGCAATAAATACAGTAAATAAAATATATCTTTTCATAACGATTGTTTTAGCTAAAATTTATACTCATTGGGAATAAGTTCTGTTAATAAGGCAAATCTACTTTTTTAATATCAACTTTTCAATTTCCTCCAGTGATTTACCTTTGGTTTCGATTAATGCAAAGCGGTAAAACAGAAGGCTCAACAATGTAGCAACAGTAAAGAAAACAAATACGTAGCCAACTCCAATCATGGAAGAAACAACCGGAAACAACAAGGCAATTGCAAAGTTAAATATCCAGTGCGAGAATGAGCCCATTGCAGTTCCTTTTGCGCGGACACTGTTTGGAAACATCTCTGAAAGAATAACCCAGATAACCGCTCCCTGCGAAAAAGCAAAAAAAGCAATGTATCCGATTAACAACGATAAAAGAATAAATCCCGATTTAGTATCGGTTATAAATGCCCAACTGAATAAACCCAAAAAAACTGACATTCCCGAAGCTCCGACATAAAGCAAAAATTTACGTCCGAAGCGATCGATAATTGACATGGCAACAATGGTAAATATCAAATTGGTCAAACCAATCAGTACAGACTGAAATAAAGCTGCTTCGCCTGAAAACCCTGCCTGCCGGAAAATATCGGTTGAATAATACATAATGACATTGATTCCTGCCAGCTGGTTAAACATTCCTACAGCAATACCAATTATTGCAAGCCGTAAATAAGGCTTTTTCATTAGCGACACTCTTTTATTTGCGGCCTCTTCTTTTAAGGAATCTTTTATGGAAGTCATAAGTAAATCTGCATCTTCTTCCGGATTCACCCTTTTTATCACTTCACGGGCCTCTTCGTTTTTCCCGATTTTCACCAGCCAACGGGGGCTGCGCGAAATAAAAAACAACAGCACCCACAAGACTGCCGACGGAACCACACCGGCCAAAAACATCCAGCGCCAGCTTCCATGCAGCAAACTGTCAATCATATAGTCGGAAAAAAAAGCAACCAAAATACCGGTAACTATAGCCAGCTGATTGGTTGCAACCAGCTTCCCGCGAATTTTCGGAGGAGAAACTTCAGAAATATACATGGGTGTAAGCACTGACGCACCTCCAACGGCAATACCCCCCAAAAAGCGGGCAATCACAAACATCCAGATATTTGCGGCCAAACCAGCTCCCAGCATCGAAAACAAAAAAAGCGCAGCCATTATTTTCAACATATAACGCCTGCCATATTTATCTCCGGGCTTCCCGATAAACAAGGCACCAATCACACATCCGGCCAGTGCCGTGCTTACTACAAATCCTTTCATAAACTCGCTTAGCTGAAAATGTTCTGCAACATAATAAATGGCACCGTTGATAACCGCGGTTTCAAAACCAAACATCAGCCCCCCAAGGGCCGCTACAAAAGTTACAAAATAAAGGTATCTCCTCATGATAATTTTACCGGTTTAATTCAGCTTGTTAAAGATAGTATTTCATTTATATAAATCCTCGGGTTGTTTGTCTGATATTGTAACACAATGTATTACTTCATATTCCGCCAGCAGGAATCTTCCATCCTGAAATCAAAAAAAAGTCACCAAATAAAAGTTGTTCGAAAAAATAATTTGAACAAAATGACGTCTTTAACTATTTACATTATGGCAAAAAGTGTAAAGTTAACATATACTTTACAAAAGCTTTTGAACAAGTATTTCTGATATTCGAAAGTTAAAAAAGCAGATTGTTTTTTTATATTTGCGCCCTTAATTCGAAAACCTGATTTATAGTCCGGAAACCATGAAAAATATAAAATTTATAACGCCACAAGAGGCGGTAAAAGTAGTAAAATCAAATGATCGTGTGCACATGCACAGTGTTGCTGTGACACCACACCCACTGATTAAAGCACTGTGCGAAAGAGGAAGAAACAAAGAGTTCAGAAACGTAAGAATCCAGCATATCCATACGGAAGGAACAGTTGATTATGCAAATCCTGAATTCGAGGGAATCTTTCAGTTGGAATCATTTTTTGTGGCTCACAACGTAAGAAAACAAACTCAGGCAGGTTACGCTGATTATATTCCTGTTTTTCTTCAGGAAACACAACGTTTAATCCGCGAAGGTTATTTAAAAGTAAACGTAGCCATGATTCAGGTTTCTGTTCCTGACAAGTTTGGTTATGTTTCTCTCGGGACATCGGTTGATGCTACACTGGCGGCGGTAGAAAAAGCTGATACTGTGATTGCAATTGTAAACCCGAATGTACCGCGTGCATTTGGTGATGCAATGATTCACATCAACGAAATTGACCTTTTCTGTGAAGACGACAGCGAACTGGTAACTGCCGAACCCGGCCCAATTAGCGAAACCGACCGCAAAATTGGTGGTTACGTAGCCGAACTGGTTGAAGACGGCGCTACCCTGCAAATGGGAATCGGAGCCATTCCAAATGCTGTTTTAACAATGCTTGGAAACCACAAAGATCTTGGAGTTCACTCTGAAATGTTTGCTGATGGTATTCTGCCTCTTGTTGACAAAGGCGTGGTTAACGGAAAAAACAAAAAAATTGACAAAGGTAAAATGGTCGCTACCTTCCTGATGGGGTCAAAAAAATTGTATGATTTTGTTGACGACAATCCGGGAGTTTTAATGAATGATGTTCGTTACAGCAACCGTGTTAATGTAATTGCCAAAAACCCAAAAGTAACTGCAATTAACTCGGCATTACAAATTGATATTACCGGACAGGTTTGTGCCGACTCTATCGGAACAAAATTCTATTCAGGTGTTGGCGGACAAATCGACTTTCTGAGGGGAGCTTCATTAAGTAAAGGAGGAAAACCAATCATTGCCATGCCGTCAGTTACCAATAAAGGGATTAGCAAAATAGCACCTATTCTGACGCCCGGTGCAGGTGTAGTAAGTACACGTGCAAACATTCACTGGCTGGTTACAGAACATGGTGCAGTAAATTTATATGGAAGAACATTGCAGGACCGCGCAAAACTGATTATATCCATAGCTCATCCTGAACATCAGGAAGAATTGGATAAAGCAGCATTTGAACGGTTTGGGCCTCATTTCCATTTTGTTTGGGACGAACAGTAAAAAATTAGGATAACAAGGCAGACTGGGTTCTGCCTTTTTTTTGTTTCAAACATTTATTGAGGCTATCAAAATGTCAATATTAATTAATTCTGAAATTCATATTCAAAAATGAAATGTTTTTTCGTTTTGAACTTAAGGAATAAACAGAAAAGTAACTTTGCAGCTTTAAAATTCTGACAATAAACACTTTAAAATAATTCTAAATAAGATGAACATATCGCATATTGAACACATTGGAATTGCAGTTAACAGTTTGGAGGAGGCAATTCCATTTTATGAAGAAAAACTAGGTCTGAAATGTTATTCGGTTGAAGAAGTTACAGACCAGAAAGTAAAAACAGCTTTTTTTATGGTTGGTCAAACCAAAATCGAATTGCTGGAATCAACAGATCCGGAAGGACCAATCGGAAAATTCATCGAGAAAAAAGGCCAGGGAATTCACCATCTTGCGTTTGCAGTTGACGATGTAAATCAATCGTTAGCCGAACTGGAAGAAAAAGAAGTCCGGCTAATCGATAAATCGGCCAGAAAAGGAGCAGAAGGACTAAATATCGGTTTTCTTCATCCAAAATCAACAATGGGTGTGCTTACCGAAATTTGCGGAAAAGAATAAGTTAATATAACAACCGATTTTATATAATGAGTACCCAGGATAAAATAAAAAAATTAATTGATTTACGTGCTGAGGCAAAACTTGGTGGAGGAATCAATCGTATTGAATCGCAACACAGAAAAGGTAAATTTACCGCCCGTGAAAGGATTGAGTTGTTGCTTGATGAAGGAAGTTTTGAGGAGTTTGACATGTTTGTTACACATCGTTGTACAAACTTTGGTTTGGAAAAAACAAAATTTTTAGGAGACGGTGTAGTAACCGGACACGGAACCATCGACGGAAGAGTGGTTTATGTTTTCTCACAGGATTTTACCGTGTTCGGAGGTTCACTTTCTGAAACCTTTGCGCAAAAAATCTGCAAAGTGATGGACATGGCTATGAAAGCCGGAGCGCCCGTAATTGGTATTAATGACTCAGGTGGTGCGCGTATTCAGGAAGGTGTTACATCGCTGGCCGGCTATGCCGAAATTTTTGAGCGTAATATCCTGGCCTCAGGAGTTATTCCGCAAATCTCTGCCATTTTTGGCCCCTGTGCAGGTGGTGCTGTCTACTCCCCTGCCCTTACCGACTTTATAATGATGACCGAGCAAAATTCCTACATGTTTGTTACCGGTCCTAAAGTTGTTAAAACCGTTACCGGTGAAAATATCAGCGTTGAAGATTTGGGAGGTGGTAAAATCCATGCCTCAAAATCGGGTGTCGCCCAGTTTTTGGTTGAAAATGAAAAAGAGGGACTAATGATCCTTCGGAAACTGATAAGTTATCTTCCTCAAAATAACCTGGAAGATCCTGTAGTTACGGAGTGTAACGATCCTATTGATCGTTTGGACGATCTATTAAACGAAATTATTCCGGAAAATCCCAATCAGCCATATGATGTAACAGATGTTATTCATACCATTGTTGATTATTCCGAGTTTCTGGAAATTCACAGAAATTATGCACGAAATATCGTTGTCGGATTTGCAAAATTTGACGGTCAGCCGGTAGGTATTGTTGCCAACCAGCCTAATTACCTGGCAGGAGTACTCGATATTGAAGCATCAAGAAAAGCAGCCCGTTTTGTTCGGTTCTGCGATAGTTTTAATATCCCGATTATTACGCTGGTTGATGTTCCGGGATTTTTGCCGGGAAGTAAACAGGAATACGGCGGTATTATTACACACGGTGCAAAACTAATGTTTGCATACGGTGAAGCTACGGTTCCGAAAATAACAGTAACCTTGCGTAAATCGTATGGTGGTGCACACGATGTAATGTCGTGTAAACAATTACGAGGCGACCTGAATTATGCATGGCCAACAGCCGAAATTGCAGTGATGGGTGCTTCCGGTGCCGTTGAAGTATTACACGGCAGAAAATTAAAGGACATTGAAGACCCGGAAGAAAGAGCAAAATTTATTGCAAAACACGAAGAGGAATACACAGAAAAGTTTGCCAACCCGTATCAGGCTGCTTCTTTTGGTTATATCGACGATGTGATTGAGCCAAGAAATACACGTTTCAGAATTATTCGCGGATTACAAAGTTTGGCAACAAAAAAACTGATAAATCCACCGAAAAAACATTCAAACATTCCACTTTAAAACTGAAAACCCATGAATCTTTTATTTACACTATTGGTTAGTTCGGTAGAATTCGGTTATACAGTTACGATAGTTGGATTTTCAATTGTGTTTTTTGCACTGACACTTTTGGTGGTCGTGTTTCTTCGCCTGCCTAAAATTGTGAATATTAATCTGAAAAAGATGTTTCGCAAAAAAGGAGAAGAAGAAACTCATAAAGAGGAGAAAGAAGACGATTATATTGTGGAAGGAAATGTTACTGCAGCAATCAGCATGGCGCTTCATTTGTATTTCGACGAAATGCATGATGAAGAGAGTAACATTGTAACCATAAAAAGAGTTAGAAAAGCATATTCTCCCTGGAGTTCAAAAATTTACAGTGTAACACAAAATTGGCCAAAACAATAAACAACATGAAAAAATATAAATTCATAATCAGAGGTAACGATTACGATGTTCACATAAGGGATATTGAAGAAGATATTGCAGAGGTGGATGTAAACGGTACCATTTACGAGGTAAAAATCAAAGGAGAAGTCAAAACTTCAAAAACACCTAAATTAATCCGTAAACCGGTTGAGCAACTTCCGGGCGAAGGACAAATTAAAAAGAAAGAAACAACAGGAAAACATACCATTGGAGCACCACTGCCAGGTACTATATTAAAAATTAATGTATCAGTAGGCGATGTTGTAACGGAAGGACAAACCCTGATGATTATGGAAGCCATGAAAATGGAAAACCAGGTTCAGACGGATAAAGGTGGAGAAATTCTTTCTATTAAAGTAAACGTGGGTGATACCGTGTTGCAGGATGATGTTTTGATTGAAATTGGATAACCTTACGATTTTTAACATGAAAAAAATACTTCAATTACTACTACTTTTATTTCTTTGTTCGCCGGCTGTTTTTGGCGGTGAACAATCAAAAGAAATAGGTAATGTTCTTACGAAAGGGAAATGGGTAAACTATAGTGATGGTTATGTTCCAAATCCAACTTACCACATCGAGGACGGTGACGACGAAAATGTAACAACAAAAAGACGATTTAAAACCTACGGTTTTGAAGAAGACAAAACCTTTATTCTTGACTCGGCCAAGGTTCGTTACACCGGTCACTACAGCTTTGAAGACGGAAAAGTGCTTCTTAGTTTTAACCCGGTAAAAGTCACTCATCTTCACAAAAATACCGACCCCAATAACCAGGGCGGCTATGTTACAAAAGATGAAATTGTTACTTTACCCGACCGTGCTTTATATCTTGATGACAACGGACACCTGGCCGGTGATGGTTTAGTGTACAAAAACTACAGCGGAGCTGTTTCAGGTTTATTCAATTTTTACGAATTCTCAGGATTTGCAAACGTTTCCTGGCGTCACCTGGTAATGATGCTCGTTGGTTTTGTTTTTATCTTCCTGGCCATTCGATATGACTTTGAACCCTTGCTTCTGATTCCGATTGGTTTTGGAATTCTAATTGGTAATATTCCAATGTTTCAGGTTACTGATTTTAACCTGAAACTGGGGATTTATGAACCGGGTTCAGTACTTAATATCCTCTACCAGGGAGTTGTGCAGGGTTGGTACCCGCCACTTATTTTCCTTGGTATTGGTGCCATGACAGACTTTTCGTCACTGATTTCGAATCCAAAACTAATGTTACTTGGTGCAGCGGCACAAATCGGTATTTTTCTTACTTTTTTGGGAGCGCTTTATTTGGGCTTTGCACCACCGGAAGCAGGTGCTATCGGAATTATTGGAGGTGCCGACGGGCCAACAGCTATTTTTATTTCTTCAAAACTGGCCAACGGGCTTAATGTCCTGGCCGACGGCACTACGGTGAAAAACCTTATCGGGCCAATAGCGATTGCCGCATATTCCTATATGGCTCTGGTCCCTGTTATTCAGCCACCTGTTATTCGTTTAATGACAAGCAAACGGGAGAGAAAAATAAAAATGAAGCCTCCGCGTGCGGTTTCAAAGCTGGAAAAAATTCTCTTTCCTATTGTTGGATTGATTTTAACAGCGTACATCGCTCCGTCTGCACTTCCGTTGCTCGGAATGCTTTTCTTTGGTAATTTGCTAAAAGAATCGGGAGTAACCAAACGATTGGCCAATACTGCAAGTAATACCTTAATTGATATTATCACCATTTTACTTGGGATTACAGTTGGTGCTTCAACACAAGCTGATGTTTTCCTTACTCCTTCATCGATTAAAATTTTTGCTTTGGGGGCAGCCTCATTTGTTGTCGCTACTGCAGGTGGAGTTACCGGTGCAAAAATTATGAATCTTTTTATGAAAAAGGAAAATAAAATAAATCCGATGATTGGTGCAGCAGGTGTTTCTGCGGTTCCCGACAGTGCAAGGGTTGTACAGACGATGGGATTAAAAGAAGACCCGACCAATCACCTGCTTATGCATGCCATGGCTCCAAACGTTTCCGGTGTGATCGGTTCGGCTGTAGGTGCAGGTATTTTGCTAAGCTTTTTGATGTAAAACACGTACTTTGATATATTCTAAAAACCTTCGGGGCCTTTGTGCTTTGAAGGTTTTTTCATTTATAGTCCTTCTTTTGTTTTTCTGAAAACATCCTCTAATTTTACGCTTATGAAAGCCTGGGTAATTAACAAGATTTCGGATCTGACAAAAGAGGACAAACCTTTACAATTCAAAGAGCTTCGCAAACCGACTGCAAAAACCGGAGAATTACTAATCCGTATTCGGGCTTGCGGCGTTTGCCACACAGAGATTGATGAAATTGAAGGCCGCACTCCTCCGCCAAAATATCCGGTAATTCCGGGGCATCAGGTTATCGGAACCGTTGAAGAATCAAAAAGCAAAAAAACAACTTTCAATGTTGGAGATCGGGTTGGAGTAGCATGGATTTTCTCAGCCTGTGGAACGTGTGAATACTGCCTGTCGGGGCAAGAAAATTTGTGTCCCGATTTTCGGGCCACAGGACGGGATACAAACGGAGGATATGCTGAATATATGGTTGTGCCTGAAAAATATGCCTATCCGATTCCTGAGATTTTTTCTGATGCTGAAGCCGCTCCCCTGCTTTGCGCCGGTGCAATCGGTTATCGCTCGGTTGCCTTGTGCAACTTAAAAAACGGCGAACCAATCGGATTAACAGGTTTTGGGGCATCTGCTCACCTTGTATTAAAACTTTTAAAGTACCGTTACCCCAAAACAGCGGTTTATATTTTTGCCCGGAACCCAAAAGAAAGAGAATTTGCTCTTGAACTTGGTGCTAAATGGACGGGTAACTCAACAGAGAAACCTCCAGAATTATTACAAAGTATTATTGACACAACACCGGTTTGGAAAACAGCAATTTCTGCTTTGGAGTTTCTAAAACCAGGTGGAAGATTGGTTATTTACGCCATCAGAAAAGAATCGACAGATCAGGATTTTTTAACAAAACTCGATTACCAGCGTCACTTATGGATGGAAAAAGAGATAAAAAGTGTAGCCAACGTGACCAGCTACGATGTAAAGGAGTTTATCAAAATTGCCGCTGAAATGCCCTTTAAACCTCACATAGAAATTTATCCGTTTGAGCAGGCAAACAAAGCAATTATGGATATAAAAAATCGAAAAATAAGAGGGGCTAAAGTTTTACAACTATAGTTGGAACCAAAAAAACAGCTAATAGTCAAGTTCCCATCTCTCACTGGGATCTCCGGGAATGGAAACCGTTTTCCATGAAAATTTAAAAACTCGTGGCTGAACCAGTCGCTCAAAATCTTTATACTCCAATTTTATCATTTCGGTATGTGTACCTGCATTAAATGCGATCATTTTGTCCTCAGCCATCGTTTCCGAAACATATACTCCCAAATCATATAAATTTCCAAACGGTGGCATGGCTCCCAATTCACAGTCAGGGAAGAAATATTTAAACTCAGCTTCACTGGCCAGTGAAACCTTTCGGGTTCCAAAAATCTCCTGTAAAAGATTAAAATCTACCTGAAAGGAAGCAGGTAAAACTGCCATTGCCATTTTTCCATCAATTTTAATCATCACAGTTTTTGCAAATTCTTTTCCTGAAACATGTGTCGACGCAGCAATTTCCTGTGCAGTAAAAGCACTTGAATGTTTTATTACCACATATTTTATGTCCTTCTCATCAAGAAAAGCTTTTAGTTTTTTTGCTGGCATTTTAAATGGTTTTAAATACATAAAGAATCACGAACAAATACTGACTTAACAGCTCAAGAGAATCAGGTTACCTGTTTATTGTACCGGGTAGTTTAAAAAAAGTTTCAAAATGTGTTACATGTTTATTCCCTGAATGTCTCTGCTTTACAAGATCAAATGTTACTTTTGAAACATTGTTACTGTAAACTAAAACAATAAAAAATGAATCTAAAACCTGTTTTCCTAAGCTTTCTTATTATTATGATCGGTTCAGCAGTTATTAATGCACAAAAGACTTACCAGGTCGTTGTTGATGAAACAAAAAACGGAAGTATCGAAATTGTGCCTAAAATTCCTTCTGACGGAAAATTACCGGAAGGAACTATTCTTAAAATCAGGGCAACACCGGATGAAGGCTATGTTCTGGATGCCGGTTACTATTCTGTAAAAGGCATGTGGGGGGCCATGTATCACGAAACTATGGCATCGCCTTTTGAAGTGCTTATCAATCAGGATAAACATGTTGGAGCTTCTTTTATAAAGGCATCTGAAGTAAACCACATAAATGTCACTCAAAATGTAGTATATGCAAAACCGGGTGTTAAAACATTAAAATATGATGTTTACTCGCCCAAAGAAGCCAAAAACCTTCCCTGTATTGTGATAATCCATGGTGGCGGCTGGGCGTCAAACAATGAAGATATTATGCGTGGAATGGCCCGTGAACTAACAAAAGGAGGACAATATGTAGTATTCAGTATTGATTACCGCTGGCAGGGCAAACTGGATGGCGATGAAGAAGGAAATATAATGGCAGACATTATTGAAGATGTTTTTGGTGCCATCGCCCACATTATGGAACATGCCAAAGAATATGGCGGCGATCCGACCCGAATAGCAGTAACCGGCGACAGTGCAGGCGGGCATCTTTCTGCTGTGGCCGGTACAATGCCAAACAAAATCGGAGACGGTGGATTTGGGAAAACACCGGGCGTATTTGAATTTATGCCTTCCTACCTTCCCGAAAACAAGACTCCTGAACAAGTAAGAAATGAAATGATGAAAGCCATTCAGGCTGCAGCTCCGAGCTACGGTGTTTTTGGAGGCAACCTTTTAAACCATTATTCCGGAGATCCCAAAGCGGATGAAACCTGGAAAGAAGGAATTGCCCCTCTCAGTAATATTCCAAATGCTTCTGAAAGGGAAATTCCACACTATTTAAGCCGTGGGACCAAAGACATGTTAATAAAAGATGAAGCTGTTAAAGTTTATGTTGATGCATTGGTTCAGGCGGGGCAACGAGTTCAGTATGTGCAGGCAGGCGGTGCCGGTCATGCATTTTTTGACTGGAAACCGGATGAAAGGACAAAAGATACTTTTAAAAAATACGGAGTATATTACTGTGCAGAAATGAAGGCATTTTTCAATTCTGTTTTTTACCCCGAAGATTAACAAAACAACAACTAATTTTAAGAGGTTGTCCAAAAAGTAAAATAAATTGAAATGAAACTTTCATTTTATAACCGGCTTTCGTTTTACCCCTCCAAACCTCCCCTAAAAAGGGAGGCTTAAAGTTTCCTACAGGGGATTTAGGGTAAGAAACAAAGCGGTTACTTACGAATTGTAAGTTAATCCTATTATGAAATGACTTTTTGGACAACCTCTTTTTATTGTTCCGGTTGGGGAAATTGCCGCATTGGACTGTAACGTAAATAAGAGTCAAATACTTCCGGATTTGGACCTGTTACGCGTGGATCACCCGTTTCCTTCAATTTGTTAAGCAGGGCACTTTTTAGTTGTTTTTCAAGCGCCTGATATTTTTGATTCCCCGCTAGGTTATCCAGACATTCCGGATCTTTTTTGATATCATAAAGTTCAAATTCCGGCCTCTTCCCCACCGACCATTCAAAATATTTGTAAATATTTTTGTCATTGCGATTTTCAACAATAAACGATTTGGTTGGGCAAGCATCGATGTCAGTATATGCCCAGTCGGAATGATGAACTCCATTTTCATCGATACCATACATAGGAAGAAGTTCATCCGGATTTTCAGGATTTATTCGTTGAGGTGCTCCTGCCGGCCACCGTTCCGGTTTCATATTCCAAATGAAAAGAAAATCTTTACTTCTGACGACCCGTTGCGGGTAGCCCCAATTTTTATAACGCGACGATGAATGACGCTCCCTTCCTGCAAAAACATACGCTCTTGCAGCATCCGGATTGTCCGGGTTTTCGAGAATAGGTTTCATACTTTTTCCAAAAATCGGTTTCATTCCCTGTGGGGAGCTTTCTGTCAGCTCCAGAATTGTAGGTGCAAAATCAACAAATGAAACCGGGCTGTCAACAACTTTTCCGGAAGGAAATTCTTTCGGATACCGAACAGCCAATGGCACATGAACCCCATACTCAAAACCATTTGCTTTTGCACGGGGGAAAGGCATTCCGTTGTCGGCAGTAACAATTACAATCGTATTTTCAAGTTCTCCGATTTCTTCCAGATAATCCAGCATACGTTGCAAATGCAAATCAAACCACTCAATTTCAACTGCATAATCGAGCAAATCTCCTCGTATAATTTTGTCATCCGGCAGAAACAGAGGCACTTTTGCGTCTTTTATCTTTTTAGTTGTTCTTTTCCAGGAATCCTCTTCATACGCCCTGTGAGGCTCGTAACATCCGTACCAAAAAAAGAAAGGTTCATTTTCAGGCTGATGTTCGATAAAATATTTAAAGTTTTCAAAATAATTTGTTGTATGAATTCCTCCCGCCGTTCGTTCATCATTTTCTTTCGTATAGCGGATATTTGAACGGGCAACTCCCGCTGCATCTTCTTTTCTCCAGAGCGAATCGCCTTCATTACGCGCATATTGAAAAGGGCCAACTCCCTTGCCTGTCCGGCCTGTGTAATAGCCGTTTTTCTCCAGCATATCAACAAAAGGAACATATTTTTTTAACCATGAAGAAGCATGCTGACCCGATTGTTCATTTTGCCAGTGATACCGTCCGGTTACAATTGTACTCCGCGAAGGTGCACAACCGGGTGAACCGGCATAACAGTTTGTGAAATAGATCCCTTCGGCAGCCACTTTGTCAAAAGCCGGTGTTTTAACAAAATTGCATCCGGCAAATCCGGTATGCGAAAACGACTGGTCGTCGGCAATGGCAAAAAGAATATTGGGCCGTTTCTGAGCCGAAGAAAAATACGTTATCATCAAAAACAAAATAAGAAAAACACTTAATCTTTTCATTGGATAATTTGCTTTATGAAAAACCAGGTTTAGGTTATATTATTCATCAGAATAAAAAATTATAATTCGGTTTGGTATCAATTATGGTTCTGAAACAATCTTTTGAATTTTTCTGTCATTCATCTTACCTGAATAAACAATTAAGGAGTACTTTAAAACCAACGATTCGGTGGTAGAAACGGGTATTGTTTTGTTTCCGGGAAAAGCGGCATTTTGCATGCTGTTTCTATCTCGCAGAATCCATTTTTGAGGATAACCGGGGTTATCGGGATTATCAACAATAACAATCCCTCCTTTTGTATTATTGGCACCAACTGAGCCTGAAATATTCACATAACCTTTTGATTCAACCTGAGTCACTTCCGGTTTTATTTCTCCGCCGGGACCAGAAAAAGTAACATCGTCCGGGAGGAGCATTCGCACCGAAAAACCACTGTAGCCTTTCTCATCTTCAGAGCCACCAATTGAAAGATTCTCGGCCAAAGCCAAAAGGTGAATTTCAAAATCAATTTTCCTGTAATTACTTTTTTCGGGATGAATTGTAATCGTTGTATTCTCTTTCAGATAAGAAATTTTTTCTCCCAATCTTTTCCATTTGTCCGATTTCCATGCCATTTCGGTTTTAAAAACGGCTGAGCCATCTCTGTCGGAGACATACTCCACTTCATTAAGCTGTTGTTCAAAATCTTTTAGTTCCCAACCGTCGCCGATACGTTTATCACCAATCCAAATCTGATGCCACGCCCAGAACACTCCACGCTGATGTAAATGATCTGCCGGAAAATCTTCTGTTAGTACATTCCCTTTTAGTCCCCAAAGCGGATGGATGTAATTACAACGTTCATACTGTCCTTCTTTATTTTTGGGTTCTGTTTGAAAAAAAAGCACTTCTTTTTGATTTTCAGTAAACAAAAAACCCCCTTCGGCCTTTTTCATTTTAACCTGGGAGAATCCCGGGTGCCCGATTATTAAAATAAAGAGTAGTCCATAAGTCACTTTCATTTTAGTTTTTTTGAATTAGTTTGGTAATGGCTAAAAATACCAAACGAAACAATAATACCAAAAAGTAAATAAGAAAAGTTATTCCGAGTACAACGGGAAGCTGACTTATTAGTTCGCTCCAATCGGTTTTATATTTTGAAATAGCGTAAATATTTAATCCTACTGCTGCGAAAAAACAAACCAAAAGAATAATTGCTTCTTTCTTCAACCTTGCTGCTGTAATAGTTATATTTTTCATCGTCAATTTTTTACAAATTATATGAGCTGTTTATTCCTTCTTCATTACGTATTCCGCCGGCCAGGTAACTACAGCATTTGTATCCATTGCCTGCAAGCCAAGAAGCGCAGCCACTGTGGCATGAAAACCTTCCCTTAAAAGATTGGGATAAGGTTTTCCTGTTCTAATTGCTTTGGTAAATCCCACGAGCTGCAAATAAGTATCGTTATTGTCGTACGATTTAATCATTTTACCCGGGTCGGTACCGGCAACTTCAGGAAGCCAGGTAGCTCCGCCAATAGGGATAACATCAAAAATACCCGATTCAATGTTGTAAACCAGCTGACGAATTCCGGGTGCAGAGGGCGGATTTTCAGAATAAATCCGGTTAGCTTCCGGTTCAATGGTTCCCAGGTTTCCCATAATTTGTTCTTCCAAACCATAATGTTTGTTGGCAATCATTGAATCGTATATACATTTTACTCCATTGGGGTAATCATATACCAGTGCAACCTGATCGTATACTTCACGGCCATCTTTCCAAAAACAAATGCTCCCGCTTCCCACAACCTGCGTTGGAACCTGATCTATAAACCAGTTGGCCACCTGAATTTGGTGTGTAGCCAGCTCAGTCATTAACCCTCCGGAATATTCGCGGTACATTCTCCAGTTTATTTTTCGTTCCAACTCAGGCCCGGGAATCGGTCTTCGCCAGTCGTTATTCCTATGCCAGAACGCCCGAACCTGTGTAAGCTGACCTATTTCTCCCTGGCGAATCCGTTCCAGGGCATCGAGGTAAACCGGGTTAAAAAGCCGCTGCTGACCTATCTGCAAAATCCTGCCGGTTTGTACCGAGGTATCAACCATTTGTTTGGCGTCTTCAATCGTTCTGGCCATCGATTTCTCACAAAATACATGAATCCCGGCATTCAAAAAATCAATTGTAATATGTGCATGCTCGTGAAGTGGTGTTGCAATAATAACTCCATCCAAATCGCTAAATTCATCAAGCATCTTCCGGTAATCATAAAAAGCCTTTGCTTTTCCGTTGGTGGTTTTAATCGCTCTTTCGTACATGGGCTGATAATTGTCGCAAACCGCAACTACATCCACATTTTCAATGGCAAGCAAATTTAACAACAAGCCGTGGCCCCGGCTACCAACTCCCACTATTCCCAGCCGCACTCTGTCTGAGGGAGCAATGTTTTTCCCGTTTTCCTGTGCAAAAGCATTTATCCATGGGATAGAAGCAAGAAATGCAGTTGAACCTGCATAGATACTCATCTCCTTTAAAAACTCCCTCCGATTCCTTTTTGTAATTTCCATTGTAAAGTTTTTGAGTTCAATTCTAGATCACGGTTAGTTTGGTTTTAAATTCTTTTTCTTCTGTGTATTCTGCTTCCAGAATCTCTATATCTTTTAATTGTTCCGCCAAAATATTTTTATCCTCTTCGGGCAAAATCAACCAGGTAGTAGAAATAAATTCACCGAAAGAGGCAGATTGAGACTTTACCGAAACCAGTTTATTTTCGTAAACCGGATAGCCGTAAACCGGGCTAATAATGTGATTTCGCCATTTTATCCGGCCATCATCGTTGTTTACGACAATACCCGACGTTGTAACACATTCATTATTTGCAGAAAAAACATGGACGTATTGGTTGGGCTGAAAAGAATTTCTGATCCCTAAAGGCCAGCTTTCTCCATTTGGATGTTTTCCAAGCGCAAGAATAGAACTTTCTCCAAAACTGACAATTCCGTTTTTGACGCCATTTATTTCCAAAAGTGGCTTTATTCTGTCAATTGCAATCCCTTTTCCAATTGCTCCAAAATCGAGCTCCATATTGTCAGTTGTGTAGCGAAGTCTTTTCTTTTCAAAATCCAAATCAACTTTATGGAACCCGCTCTTCTCCAATGCTTTTCTAATTTCTTTTTTAGAAACCTTATCCAATTCATCTGCTTTCTCTTTCCACAAATTAATAATTGGCCCGGCTGTGATATCAAATGCTCCGTTGCTCATCTGATAAAAATCAAAACAGAGTGCTATGGCATTCCACAAATCTTCGGGAACCGTTAGCCATTTATTTTTGTCGGCGTTGTTTATTTCGGCAACAGCAGAAGTGGGAATAAAACGGCTAAAAATCTTCTCCAGATAAACGACTTCATTTTTTACCAGTTGAAACATCTGTTCAGCAAATTCGGCTTCAAGCTCGGTGAAAACGATATCGCACCGTGTTCCCATGGCAAAAAAAGTGTCGTTAAATATCTGATTATCTGTCATTTTTTTTTAGTTGTTTAAACAGCCACTCATTCTTTAACTCCTGCTGTTCGGGAAATGTCCAATGTTGCGTTTCCTGAAAAATATGTAACTCTTTTGATACTGTAATTACATTATAAGCAGCATATGTCGATGTTGGCGGACAAACATTATCATTGTATCCCCAACTGTACCACCCGGGTACTTTCACAAAACGTGCGAAGTTAACGACATCAAAATATTTTGATGTTTCCACTTTTTCCGGTTTATTGGTAAAATCGTTCCTGAACATGTGAGGCCACCCTCCTGCCCGTCCGTGCAGATAGCCCGTTAAATCGGCCAGTGCAGGATAAAATGCCGCCAGATAATCGATTCTATCATCGAGCCCGGCAGTTATAATGGAGAGTGCTCCGCCCTGGCTACCACCTGTAACACCGATGGTTTCGCCGTCAAAACAATCGAGGCTTTCGATAAAATCAACAGCACGGACACAGCCCAAATACACTCTTTTGTAATAATAATTGTCTTTGTCATCCATGTTTGTAACCCAATAGTTATCAAGTGCCCCATATCGCAAATCGTTATATACAACAGGGTCAAGATTCACCGGAATACCGTGGATTCCAATCTGAAGCGTAACAAAGCCATTTTCGGCCCCGTAAATATCTCCGTAATAAGGTCGAATTCCCGCACCCGGAACATGCAAAATGGCCGGATATTTTCCTTCCGCTTTGGGTTTACAAAGAATACCGTAAATTTTTCCACTGATATTATTCATGCTCACGTGGTATACATCAACTTTATCGGTGCACCGTTCGGGAATTAAGGTCATTACAGGATTTACCGGAATTTTGGCGAGTTCCTCCTTGCCGCCGTTCCAAAATTTTTCAAAATCATCAGGCAATGTGGTTGTTGGCTGAATTTCCTCAGGCGAAAACCCGGCTGTAGAATAAGAAGAATAGGTTTTGCCGTCGATTTCAACCGAAGCATGGCAACGCAAAAATCCCGGATCTTTAAACTTTTTAGCTTTTAAAGTTGCTTTACCGTCTTTCAGTTTAATGGTTCCTTCTTCCCAAACGTCCACCTTTTCAGGTTGAATTCTGTATTGCACTTCTATATTGTCAAGGGGGACACTGTTTTTCAAAACAGAAATGGTAAATTCAGCGCGCTCGCCTGTTTCGTAAGTCCAGTCTGATTTATCAGGTGAAACCAGTACCTGGATGAATTCTTTTCTTGGCTGCGCATTCAGGTTAGTTACAAATGCAACCAGAATAAATAAAATGAGTATTTGTAAACGATTCATAAGTATTATTTTTTGATAGCTTTATATAAAAATAAAAAAACTCTCCGACATTCATATCCAGAGAGTTTTAAAAAAAACAATTGAACACTTTTATAGTTTATAAAATTCTTCCCAGCCTTTACGAGGCGGTGTTCCTTTTAACAGTTCATTTGCAAGCTTATTGTTTGTTATCTGCTTCTCTTTTCTGTCAAACTCAATTTTTGTATTTAAACGTTGTGCGATAGTTCCCAGGCAAAATACCTGACTTAAAGGACCTGAAATTTCAAAAGGTGAATTTGTTTTCTCTGTTCCCTGAATTGCCCGGTGGAAGTTTTCAAAATGGTTTGACGGACTTTCCGGAACTTCAGGTAGTTTTGACTCCATATCTTTTGCAGCTTCGGGAGGAATAATTGAAAGTGTACTACCGTGAGAACCTCCTTTAAAAGTTAAGTCTTTCCCATAGATCTCTTTACCGGCACCTAATTTTGCCGGTTGCATTACACCGTTACTTGCTGGCGGAATGTTAGGGTCAACTTCTATTTCACCAAATCCTTCCGGAACCTGAGGAATATTTTCCATACCATCGTACCATGTTATTGTGCAGGCCGGCATATTTTTTCTTTTGGGAAATTTAAAAGCCAGCGTTGATTCCATTGGAAAAAACAATTTGTTGTGCCCTTTAATTTTTATCGGATCAACTTCGAAGGGTAATCCCAACTCCAGAAATTGATGTGCAGTGTCAATAATATGAGCTCCCCAGTCACCCAGAGCCCCCATTCCATGTTCATACCAACACCTCCACTGCCCGTTCACAAAGTCCTCGTGATACCCATGTTCTTCCGCTGTCATCAGCCAGGTATCCCAGTCTAAGGTTTCGGGAATTACCGGATTAACCGGGTATTTTTTTATATTAACATCCCAGTCGTGCCAACGGCGACGCCCGTTCATGTGGGCCGTAATTCTTGTAACATCTTTTATAATTCCGTTTTCAACCCACGACTTAAACTGGTAATAGTTTCCTTCAGAATGCCCCTGGTTTCCCATTTGGGTTACAACTCCGTACTTTTTAGCTGCTTCAATCAGCAACTCCGATTCATAAAAAGTCCGTGTAAGTGGTTTTTCAACATACACATGTTTCCCCTGCGACATGGCCAGAATGGTAATTGGGAAGTGAGAAAAATCGGGTGTTCCAACACAAACAGCATCAAATTCCCTGGCCGACTTTTCAAACATCTCTCTGAAATCCTGATATTGTTTTGCTTTGGGATGGTCTTCAATACTTTTAACCGTATGCTTAGCTCCCATATCCACGTCGCACAAAACAGTTGTATTTATCATCCCGGTGCTGTTATGTGCCTGAAGAATTTGTCCTCCGCGGTTACCAATTCCGCAAAACGCCATATTAATTTTATCGCTAGGAGCAATAACCCGTGGTTTTACCAATTCACCGGCGGCGTTTCGTATTTCAGGTTTGGCAAATAATACATGCCCCGGAACAACAGTGAAAGCGCCTAAAGCTCCTGCTGTTCTTTTAATAAATTTTCTTCTTGAATTCATAATTTAAAGGCTTAATTTTTTATTGGTTAATAGTTAAAAAGTATTTGAATGTCCATAATGCATCATAAATAGAACGTCACCCTGAACTTGTTTCAGGGTCTCATTGATAATACATTGATTATCAAAAAGGATTAGATGCTGAAACCAGTTCAGCATGACGAACAAAAGAGATATAACACAATACGGATATTCACAAAAAATACTATTAAAAAAAAGTTCAGGAAAAAGGTTTCCTGAACTTCTTTCGTAAGTTTTATATTTTTGGTTCCCATCCGGGCTCGTACTCACGGCTCCATAGTTTCATGGCATCGCGATCATACATTTTTCCGGAAACTTCGTCAATATCATATCCTCTTCCGATACGATAAGCAACATTGGAATAATGCACCATTGCCTGGCTGATAGTTGCATCGGCGATATCGGCATTTAATTTCTTTTGTTCACCACGAATAACACCAAACCAATTTTCAACGTGCCCTGTTGTCATATCACCTCCGCCACCAAGTGCAGTACCTGCCTCGTTCGAAGCCGACTTGCTGTCTTTAACAACTTTTCCTCTTCTGTCGTAAAGAATGTATTTTCCCCGATCGACAAAAACTGTTCCTTCGCTTCCGTAAATTATAGTTCCACGTCCACCCTGTCCGTAAGTATCAAAACCATTGCGACTTCTTCCGTCCCAATTGATAACTTTGTTGTCTGCAAACCGGAAAGTTGCTTCCATCGTGTCGTACATTTCCCAGCCATCATCAAAAAAGTGTCTTTTTCCAGCTTCAACATCCACACGCATGGGAAAATCTACCTGCAATGCCCAACGTGCTACATCAAGCTCATGGGTTGCATTATTTCCTGTTTCGGCAGTTCCGTAGTCCCAACCATACCAGTGCCAGTTATAATCCCAGGTTTCTTCCGTGTATCCGCGTCTCGGAGCAGGTCCCTGGAATAAATCCCAATCCAAACCTTCAGGAACCGGCGCTTTTTTCTGAACCGGAACTTCTCCCCTGCTATTCACATAAAAGGCCACCGCCCGGTAAGGCACACCAATTGCACCATTATGAATTTCAGAAATAATCTCTTGTGTGTGGTCTGATGAACGTTGTTGATTTCCCATTTGAACAACCTTGTTGTATTTTTTCATGGCTGCAACAATCATTTCATTTTCAAACATATTATGGCTACAAGGTTTTTCAACATAAACATGTTTACCACCTTGCATTGCCATTATTGCACCTGGTGTATGCCAATGGTCGGGTGTTGCAACAAAAACTCCGTCAACATTCTGATCCGCAAACACTTTACGAACATCATTTTCCAGTTTTGGTTTATAATCGATTCGTTTAGCAAAATTAGCCGCTGCTCTTTCACGCTGGCTTTTCATAACATCACACAAATAAACCAATTCAACGTTGTTTTCCTTTTTGGAAACAGGTTCATAATAGGCTCCCAATCTGCGTCCCAGACCAATAATTGCAACATTAATTCTATCATTAGCTCCAATTATTTTACTGTAACTTTTTGCCGACATTCCCATGGCTGTTCCACCAACAGCAACTCCTGCAGCACCAGCTGTTACTTTTTTCAGAAATTCTCTTCTATCCGAATTCATTTAATATATATTTTTTAATTACATCATTTTCATAACACCTTTAATATACCCAAATGATTCCATCATTCCGGGTAGCGGATCATCACCATCCGCTTCGTATTCAAGTGCCAAAGTTCCTTTATAACCCGACTTATCCACAGCTTCTAAAAAAGAGGGAAAATCAATTACACCACGTCCGATGATGCACGTTTTTCCATCACTTGCAGCTTTTGTCACATCTTTGATATGTATGTCAAAAACACGATCAAAAAAATCTTTTAAATCCTGCTCCGGATCTCTGTTTATACGCTTGGTGTGACCAATATCAATACACAATCCCATCCTTTTATCCCGATCTTTTATCTTATCGTAAGCACTTTCGGCACTTGGATATAACTTGTCTCCTGGGCCGTGATTATGAATCGCCAGCTTTATGTCATAATCTTTTACTTTTCCCTCCACATAATCAAGCAACTCGTGATTTGGAACTCCTA
The DNA here is from genome assembly GCF_009762775.1 of Maribellus comscasis. GTDB lineage: Bacteria > Bacteroidota > Bacteroidia > Bacteroidales > Prolixibacteraceae > Draconibacterium > Draconibacterium comscasis. The sequence continues at coordinate 7,045,264 of NZ_CP046401.1, forward strand.
TTATCATTTCCATCCCGGCAGTTTTCGCATATTCAAATGCCTGATCAACTTCTTTGTTGTTTTTCATATAAATAACACCACCGCCATAAAGCGTAACGCCTTTCTTCTGACAGAGTGTAACTGCTTTTTTTATTGTTTCGCTGTCAGAATCCAACGGCAGATGCATACTTTTAAATGTAATCCGGTTGATTCCGCAACGCAGGGTCATATCCAAGGCTTCCTCCTGTGAAAAATTGCGAAGCGAATAAGAGGCAACGCCAAGATTAAAATTAAAATCACTTTTAGAAGAAACCGAACTGGATACAGAGGCTCCTGCTAATTTTGGAACTGAGGCTACAGCCAGCCCGATTCCTGCTGCTTTCAAAAAATTTCGTCTGTGTGTCATTTTAATTCTCTTATTTTTAGACTTCTGAAATGTACAGTATTTTGGTGATCCTGAAGCAAAATTGGTCCTTTCGGAGCCAATCCAAAACCTTCGTATTTTGCATATTTACTTCGTGCAACCAGTGCATTGTAGATATTATTTCCACGAGTATATTCAACCACTTTCCGTCCATTTAACCAATGTTGAACTTTTCCGTCAGGAAACACAACAATACGTCCGCGGTTCCATCCTCCGGGTCCATTAATAAATCTGCCGGTTTTGTCAGCGGGTATTAAATCGTATAACGAAGCAAGTGTTCTGTTTCCTACCACTCCATTTTTGGCATCCGGGTGTTGCTCATCATCAAGAATCTGGTATTCCAAGCCTATTCCCGAACCATTGTTGCCTATTCCATATTTTATACCACTGTTTGCACCTTTCGTAAAACTAAAATCGAATTTAAACTCAAACGGACCATATTCCTCTCTGGTAATTATGCTGCCTCCTCTTTCAGGCGAAACTGATTTATCAAGAACAGAAAGCGTACCATCCTTTACTTCCCATCCGTGCTCAGGAAAATTATCGCTGTCGGTACTTTTAAAATTTTGTGTTGATTTTCCATCAAACAACAATTTGAATCCTTGTTCTTTTTCTGAATCACTTAAATTGTTAGCCAACAAATTAACAACATAAATACCTTCTGCAGGAGAAGGTTTCAGGTTTTGCGTTTTAATTCTGACATTCTTCCATCTTATTTGGTGTCCTACTTTCTCTTCGTTATTTCCAATTCCATGAACCTGAAGCGCGATAAATCCTTTTGGAGTCATATGGTCGATTACGTGTGCACAGGCTACTCCATTCAACCATGTTTTAATAGAATTTCCTATACATTCTATTCTGTAATGGTTCCATTCTCCCATTTTCAAAGCTGGTTTTGCTTCCGGATTCAAATCGAGCGGATAAAGCCAGCCCCTTCGTGCTTCGTCATAGATACCCGCACTCCAGGCCCGGTCCGATGGATCTACTTCGCATTGATAACCATGTACCCGACCGTTATTGTACTCTGGTTTACTTTCACTGCGAAACTGGATTCCGGAATTCATGTTTTCCTCAACCAGCAAATCAACTTCAAAAACAAAATCAGAATAATCTTTCTCTGTACATAAAAACGAGTTTGGAGTATTCAAAACAGTTGTTCCAACAATTACACCGTCAACAACTTCGTACCTGGCTTCTCCGTTAAGCTGTTTCCACCCTGTAAGATCTTTTCCGTTAAACAAATAAGTCCAGTTGTCATTCTGCGCAAAGGTCATTCCTGAGGCCAATATCAAGAGAACAGACAGAAAGAAATTTTTACTTTTCATTTTAATACTTTTTTGAATTATGAAGTTGGTTTAAGTTAATTCCGTGTACGAACACGAAAAATACAAATTTAAGTAATTTTTTATGCGGAAACAGATGTTGCATAACACAACTTTGCCCCTGATGTAAAAATACTATCATCAGATGTAAACTTTCCCTCTGATTTTAAATTATTTATCGCAGATATTAAGTAGTAGAATTTTGATACAAAATTTTATTCGGGGAGCTATTTTCACTGATTATAAAGGGGATAAAAGAGAAAGACCGCTTCAACAAGCGGCCTTTCAAAACTAACTAACCAACTAAAATAAACCTTGAGAATCAAGATTTGTTTTTGAAAAACAACATTGTGCTTTAATAAGTTTCAAAACTATCTAATTTTGTTCTATTCTGATAACTATATTTAAAAAAGGTTTAAAATTTTATTCAACAATATATTATTAAACACCCACTATATTTCTTATTCTCAATATAATAACAAACATTGTTCTACCACCTAATTTTGAATAAAAATGAATAACTTTTAATAAACATTTAAATTATGTATTTACGAGTAATCATTTTTTTAATTCAACAAACCAAAATAAAAAAATAAAGTTCTTTTCACCGGTTTTTCCATATTGTTTAATTCACCGCCAGGCCCCAGGTTCCAGGTGTCGTTGCTGATTCCCATAGCCAGTTTCGTTCCTATCGGCGGAATTCCGTCGAGAAATGATAGGTCGCCAACAGGTTGTACAGGATAGTTTTCCGGTCCTGATATTCCGTAAAAACTGAACAAACGAACAAACAAATCTTCTTCGTTGGCAAAGACTGTAAATCTCCCATAATCGGTATTAAATTCAATCCATGAGACATCGGAGAAATAACCTTTAAATTCAGGGTACTGCCACGAGTTGTCGGCCGGAAGTTCATTGTTGTAAAACCGTTCATATACGTCAAGTTTTCCTCCCTGCAAACGGTTTTTCCAAACATGTCGCGGGCCATTTCCCAGCCATTTTGCCCCTATTATATCCGATTCCGGGAAATTAAAGCTAATACCTGTAAAATATTGTTCGCCTTCCACCTGGTATTCATAATTCATTTCCAGCCAGCCACTTTGATACATTGTCCAGGTTACTTTTTTTAAATCGCCTGCATAGCTCATTTCAACCACATGCGATTTGGTTGAGGGAAAATGTTTTATACCTGTTAACTGCGCTTCACCACTAACCAAAACCGGTCCGTTATTAAACGGAATGGGTAATCCCATGTCATTTCCCACACCTTGGATGGTACCATCTTTTTTGCTAAAAGCCACTGAAATTCCGGATGCTTTTAACACTATCACATCATCGTTTTCATGAAATTCAACCTGTGATGATTCTTCTGAAACATCGCCTTTTTGCTGTTCAATTGGCAAAATATTGTCTTCTTCAATTCCGGCAGCTCTTAGTTCATCGCGGCGTTGTTTTTCTTCTGCCGACAAATCAGTTACCACCAACTGTTCAACCGGTTTTGTATTGCCGTTAATTTTCCAGCTCCAGGAAAATATTTCTTTTCCAAAAGGATCTAAAGCATTTAAATACAATGCATCGTAATTGTTAATATCTGCAGGAAGTTGCAATTGCAGATTGCCTTTTTTCTCAGGCTCAATGTCAGGACTTTCAATTTGCCCGGATTTCATTATTTGATGTCCGGCCCCTCTGTTATGTGGAGTATTAAAATTTACCAGTTGCCACTCGAAATTACAATCTTTTAAATTGGTAAAATGAAAACGGTTTTCAACAGTAATTACACCATCAAAATCTTTAGAAAGTTTTTCAAGTTCGACTTTTACCGGACTAAAAATTTCACGCATCGCATAAAAACTGGCTTCTTTTTCGCGATGTGGCCCCACAACTCCATCAGGTGCGTTTACCCGGTTCACATCCACAAAACCATTTAAATCTGTACGAACCAAACCTTCATCGGAAAACACCCACAAAAAGCCGCCTGCCGAGAGTTCTGAATTCCAAAACAGTTCCCAAAAGTCGCCCAATCCGGCAGCCATTCCACCATCGTCCTGTCCATGCAGAAACTCGGTGGGCATGTAAATCAGCGGCCCTTCCAAAAGCTTTTTTGAACTATAGTAGTTCTCATAGTGGTTACAATCAATCCCGTTATAATCATTCCCCGGGCGATGATGAGCATGAATTACCGGCCGGTCTGAGGGATCATAAATAGCAAAATCGTCGTCCAGTTCTTTGTTGGTTCCCCCTTCATTCCCGTTGCTCCAAAAAACAATTGAAGGATGATTTACATCGCGTATAACCATTTCGCGAACCAGTTTGCTGCCCACTTCAGTATCATACGCATTTTGCCAGCCCGCCAGTTCATCCAAAACATACAAACCAAGCGAATCGCAGTATTCCAAAAATGATTTATTGGGTGGGTAATGAGCACAACGAACCGCATTCATATTCATTTCTTTCATAAGCTGAACATCCAGTAAATCGATGGAAGGATTTACACAACGTCCGGTTTCGGGCCAGAAAACATGGCGGTTTATTCCTTTGAATTTTACCTTTGTACCATTCACATAAACGCCATCGCTTTCCCGAATTTCAACGGTGCGAAAACCAAATTTTTCTGTGAGTTCGTATTTAATTTTTGAACCATCAACCAACGAAACTTTTACAGAATATAAATTTGGCGTTTCTGATGTCCATAAAAGCGGATTATCAACTTTACAACTTATTGTCACAAGCGAATCTTTACCACCGGCCTGTTCCTGAGATGTTTGTACTGATTTTCCATTAGCGTCAAAAATCTCAGCTCTTAAAGTTTGTTTCTTTTTCAGGTTAACAGGAAACACATCCACTGAAAAATTCCCGCCGGCATCAGCAGAAACAGCAACACGATCGATAAATTCTTCCGGCACAGCTTCAAGATAAACCGGACGAAAAATGCCACCAAAAATCCAGTAATCGGCATTCCTCTCGGCATAATTTACTGATGCATTGGCTGAAACTTTATGAACAGTAACCTCCAGTTCATTTTCCTTACTAAAATTTACCTTATCGGAAATATTGTACCTGAAACGATAAAATGATCCCTGGTGAGTTGGTCCGGCAGACTGTCCGTTAATTTTCACTTCTGTGTCAGTCATGGAACCTTCAAAAACGATAAATATTTCTTTATTTTCCCAACTATTCGGAACAACAAAATTGTGTTTGTAAATACCGGTTTCATCCGCATAAATGTGCTTCTTCCCATACGTACGATAGTCGCGGCCATAATCGTATTCTCCAAATCCCTGTTGTTCCCAATGCGAAGGAACTTCGATAGTTGTCCATTCGCCGCTTTTTCGCCCCGATGTGCAAAAAAAATCCCAAGTTACTGTGTTTTGATTGTCGGTTCCGGACAGAAACAATTTTTCCTTTTGTGTTGTTTGAGCAAGTGATGGACAAAACACGGTAAATAGCAAAATTGCGATTAATCCATTTATTCTGACTGATTGTATTTTCATTTTGGAATCAAATATTTTTTTTGAACATTCTTATTCTCATTTCATTATTTCCGACAGACTATTCTATCTCCACCATCTTTTTTGTGACAGGAGTTAACGTTACCGGTCCGATAAGGCCTGATTCCAGTGGTTCCCAGTTAGCTGCTGTAAACAAACCGTCTTTACCCACGTTTTCACGTTTTCGCGCTGCAAAGTTGACATTGTAAAATTTCTTATAATTTACACCACGTTTATCCAGATCGATAATACGATTCGCCATCAGATTTGAAACCTGTACTTCCAGCTTGTTTACATCCTCTAATTTTGATGCATCAATAACCAACTGATATTCCGGACCAACTACTGTTCCCATTTTTTCTCCATTTAAAACGATTGTAGCCGATTCACAAACTTTTCCCAAATCGAGCAAAAATGCCGTTGCTGATTCATCGGGTCTTTTAAACGATAACTCGTAAACACCCGTTCCCGAGAATTTTTCATGTTCTTCAGAATGCTCTGTCCACGAATTTAAACTGGTAGTTGTATAGGAATCCGGAAGTGTGGGACCACCCTTTAGAAATGAAACAGTCCATTCGCCTTTCAAAACTGTCTTTTCAACAGGAATATTCCAAAGCGGATAATCTTCAATATCAATTTCATCTGAATACCATTGTAAAACAACTGTTTCACCGGGTTCAAGCTGAAGATATACGCGAGATTGTTTTTCGTTCATTTTTTGAATTTTCGCTTTTCCAATCTCCTGATTCATTGGATTAAACAATGCTGCTTCATCACCAGCTGACTGGACTGTTATCCATTGGTCAACCTTTTTATCACTCCAGTTACTGATAAAATAACATGTTCCATCGTCTCTTTTTACCCGATTGAACCATAGCCCTACCTGGGCCATTTCTTCGGGAAAAACACCTGCGTTGGAAAGCAAGGCGTCAATGTTTTCGCCGGTTAAGCACTTTCCGCTACCCATTTCATCCACAAGTACTCCACCTAAACTTTCAAAATGAATGGATTCTTTTATTTTTTGAAAAGCCATTTGTCGTTCTTCAACATCGTAAAATCCTGGTACATCCTTTGGTAAATTCTCCTGAAAAATAATGGTTGCTCCGGTATTCACTAAATCAACTAATTTTTGCATAGTGGCCAGTGGAATATGATTGCACTTCGGAACAACAATGGTTTTATAATTGGCTCCCGGAGCTTTAATTTCGCCATTTGTTATTTCTAATTCCTGAATCTGTTTATCAGAAATATAATCGAATGTATATCCTCTTTGCAATAAGTATTCACTGAGCTCTTTTGTAAGCGGCTCGAAAGATCCGCCAAAATGCGGCAATCTGCTTCTTCCCTGCTCCGACCAAGTATCATAAATTGGGAAATACATTAAAATATCGTTATCGGGTGTTGCGATCTGTAAAAAAGACTGGCTACGGGTAACATATTCGTTGATGGCTTTAAAATCGGGCCACCACGAATTTGTTGGAGCAAAATGAACCGCAGCATAAAACATCCATCCCGGCCATTTTTCATCTACCGGAGAATAGGGTGTTCCGTGGTAAAAAATATGGTTGACGCCATTGGCAAAATAACGATCGAGATTTTGTTTCACTGTTCCCAGGTTTGCCAGAAAATGTTCATCGAGCCAAGTAGATGCTTCGCAGGAAACCAATGGTTTGCCTGACACATGTGCTGCCGAAGTAGCCATTTTTATGCGCATCGGATTAGTTCCTTCTGTTTCGGGAATATCGCTGGCAGCATACAAATCGAGAATATTAGCAGGCGAGCCGTGTGCCTGGTTACGAATACCGGCATCATATTTTTTGGCCCAATCGGCCCACACTTTTGTAAATCTGTCAAGCAACAAATCGGAAATGGTTTCGCGATAGTCACACAATACACGGTTGTTCATCTCTTCTGAATCGTTTCCAAACAATGCCGGTAAATGGTTTTTTAAATCATATCCCCGTCTGTTTTTAAACTCTTCAAAAAGCAGTGGTGTCCAGTCCGATTCTCCACTGGCATCATCTACTTCATACGAGTCATTAAAAAATGTTCTTATTGAATTTACGTCAGCATCTTTAGCAGCCTCGTCAAATATTTTGAGAAATTTATCAGCTGCTGCTTCCGAAAAATGGTCAATCACATTTCCTTCGCCGCCGGTACCTGCCCGCTCCACCATTTTTCCGTGCCAACCCTGAAAAACAGCATACAAATTCCAGGTTCCTTCAGGCGCAGTCCAGTTTAATGTCCCGCCGGTTGAAACTTTTTCCGTTAGATCTATAACTTCTCCTGTCTTGTTATAAGCCATTAATGCCTGTAAAGGAAGCGGCTTTTCAAAACGAACCTGCTCTAAAGCCAATTCCTGCAAGTTTGGATTACTACTGATGGGAAACTTTATTTCTGAAATATCAAGCCGATGCCCGATGGCACGCACCATAGGCTCCTGAATAAATTCAACTTTTTCTTTTAGCTGCTCCCCACCATTTAGAGTAAACTGTTTAAAGTGTAAATTTTTACAAGCATCTTCAGCGCCAATCCACGGGCCTCCAAAAGGCCAGCCCGAAGCGTTTGCTAAATCGACTCCTAAATTGAGCCGATCGCCCTCTTTTAATGTATATTCCAGCATCTCCATCCACTGATCCGACAAGAATGAAATGGCTTCATTTTCGTATCCTTTTACATCATAAATCGGAGTGATTTCAACACCACCCAATCCAATTTCCTGCAATTGTTCCATGTTAGCGGTAAGACCACCCGGATTAACTGTACTTCCGTGCCACCACCAACGCGTCCAGGGTTGTGTTACGTTTGTTGTTTCCGGCCAATCGGGCTGTTGTGCAAGCAATTGAAAACCACTTGCAAACAAAATGAATAAAAAAAATATCTTTCTCATGGATTTTGTTTTAGCTTTTCTAAAATTAATTGGAAGGCTTTAAGTCAATAAAAACCGGTTTGTCGCGATCGCATGCTAATTTTCTATTTATATATTCCAACTCTGCCACCTGAATGGAACTTCTTCGCATTTGGTGAGGAGATCTATCTTTACTATCTTCTCCCCTTCCCGGATGGGTAAAATAAAAAATATACGCTTTGTTATTATTTACAACTACATCAGGATGTCTTCCCATATCTTTATCGTCTTCACCTTTTCCCGGTTGTTCAAGAATATTACCGGGCTGGCGTGTCCAAGTCTCCAAATCGCCGGAAAAATAAACTCCCAAACCGTGCCAGTTATCAACCACCATCCAGTATTTCCCTTTCCATTCAAAAACTTTAGGCCCCTCTCCACCTTCATCTCCAACTACTTTTTTACCACTGTCTTTCCATTGATATAAATCAGGGCTATCGGCATAGTACATCGATTTTCCATCACGCTCATTGTTGTAGAATAACCGCCAGTTTCCATTGGGAAGCTGGTAAACACAAGCATCAATACAGCGGTCGGATGCCAAATCAAGTTTGGATTCAAAATCCCAGTCGAGCAGGTTTTTGCTGGTCAGATGAATAATATAACGGTCGTGGTTCCAGTCCTCAAAAATACCGGGTACATAGGTGAGGTACATGTGATATACTCCATCGTATTTGATAACTTCGGGTGCCCAATGCGAGTATTCGGCTGTTGGCCTGTAATTTATATTGCAGGTATCCCTATATGTCCATGTTGCGCCACCGTCGGATGATTCAGCTATTCCGATGCGAGTTCCATGCACCCATTTTACACCACCGGAAATATTACCTTTTGCCCGTCGATTGGTGTAAAACATAAACCACTTGTTTTCTGCTTTATTAAAAATAACTACCGGATCGGCTGCGCCATCGTACACCGGATCGCGAAAAAGTGGCTTATCAGCTTTTTTCTGGCCAAATGCTGTAGTCCCAAAACTAAATGCTATCAGGAGAATCAATATACGTATAAAGTTGGCTTGGTTATTCATCGGCTATTTTTTCATTCGCTTAGGTTACTACATTCGGTTTTTTGTATAACTTTCTTTAAACGTCAAATATACATTTTTAAAATCATTCAAATAAATTTCTCTTTTTTTAAATAAGCTTAACTAATTTGTTATAACGCTAAATCTTTCACTTTGGTGAAATGCTGATCTTTGATTTTATTTACACTATGGATAGAAAAATCCGTTACGTTTTTTAGCCTAAAAACCGGAACTCCTTCCGCTGATTCAGCTTTTACATTTTGAAAATCAGCCCCTTTTACGTCATCCAAAATAAAAACAGGACGCATGTCTGTGTTTTCAAATTCAAGAGTAATATTATTCATTTGAATGTTTTGCACATGGCGAATAAAAAATCCATAAGCAGGAATTTCACCAAAATTTCTAGGATCAGGATAACCGTCTTCCAATTCAGGAACCTCAATTAATGCCTGACTTTCAGGTGCTCCGCCATCTATTCGAATCCAGATATTTGAAAATACAACATCTTCAATATCATGACCCGGTATTCCCATCAACATTGAGCCATATCGTGGACTGGAACTGTGTACGATTACATTATCAACCAGAATTCGTCTAAAGGTACCTACCTCAAGCTCATCCGGGCCGCGCATCCGTCTTCCCAGCCTTAAAAAGAAAGGTGCGTTCAGAATGTCCTTCATAACAATATTAGAAACCGTTATGTCCTCTAAAACCGCGCCATCAACAGTTTCCAGCGCTAAACCGCGGCAATGTTCAAACGTACAGTTTGAAATGGTAATGTTTCTAAAAGCTCCGTTTGATTCCGTGCCAAATTTGATTCTCCCGGTTACAGAACCCCGATCGGGTGCCTGCTTTTGCGTTTGTTGATAGGTTCCATCAAGGAATGTTCCTTCATCGAAACCAAAAACGGCGCAATTGGTTATGGTAATATTTTCAGTAGGTGCCGCATAGCCAAGTGCAAATGAGCTTTTTAGCACCAGCGCATCATCGTTGGGAGTATTTAACGAGCAATTTGATATTCGAACATGCCTGCAGCAATCTACATCAATGGCATCGCGGTTTGTATCAATTTTGAGATTGTCGATGGTAAGATTATCAACTCCGGTTGCCAAAATTCCAAAATGGCCTCCATGTAATATCGAAAAATCCCTTAAAATTACATTCCTGCATAACTTTAAACTTATGGATTTATTTCCAAGTCCAGGTTTTGGATTACCCCATTTTTGTAAACCTTTCCCCCAAATTAATCCGGGCCCGACAATTGAAATATTTTCAAGGTTTTCACCCCAAATCAGGCTGTTGTGAAAATGACTGTGCCCAAAATCCTGGTATTTTAATGAATCACCCCATATATTGGGTTCGGGTGCATCATATTCTCCTTCAACATCATCCATGTTTGCAGCTATAATTGTTGCTCCCTGGCCAATATGTAATTGAATATTACTTTTTAAGCGAATGGAAAAACACAGGTATTTTCCGGCCGGGAAATACACCGTTCCACCACCATTTTCAGCTGCATCATTAATTGCTGCATTTATAAACTCAGTTTCAACCTGGCTTCCGTTGCCGGAAGCACCATAATTTTTTACGTTGTACAATCCATTAAAAGAAGTCTCCTGTGCTTGTAACGAAAAAATGAGAAAAATAAATAGGCCTGTAAATAGATATTTTGTTTGCATTACCGCTTTTTTAATAAGTTGTTTTTTCACCATTGATATATAAGTTGTTCAGATTCAATTTTTTCACAAAGTCAATTTTGTTTCCGCTCTCAACGCCTGAAAACCTGCTATCACTAATCCAAATATTCTCCACACAATTTTCACCTTTTATTCCCATTAAACTCAATCCATATTCTGACTTTTGGGAAGTAACATTGGAAACATAGACATTCTTAACCATTGGTGGGAATTCCCCTTGTCCTTCACGCGGATCGTAAGAACAGTTGATTTTAGCTACTGCTTCCCGCACTTGTCCTACTTTAAGATTTCGAATGTAAACTCCGTCGGTAACACCACCGCGATGATTGTTGGTTTTTATTCTGATGGCGCGCTCCAGGTTAGGACTGCTCATTTCACAATTTTCAGCAAAAATATTTTTGCAACCAGCGGAAATCTCGCTTCCCATTACAACTCCTCCGTGTCCGTCTTTCATTATACAATTCCGAATTAAAACATTTTCGATGGGTACATTTGCCCGGCGTCCATCAAAGTTACGTCCCGATTTAAGCGCGATACAATCATCGCCGGTATCAAAAACACAGTCTTCAATCAATACATTTTTACACGATTCCGGATCGCATCCGTCAGAATTGGGGCCATGACTATTTATGGTAACTCCGCGTACAATAATATTTTCAGACAATAGCGGATGAATAACCCAAAATGGAGAATTCAAAAGAGTTACATTTTCAATTTTTACATTTTTGCAGAAAATAAAATTTATCAATTGTGGCCTGAGATAATGCCCCTCTCCCATTTTCCTTTCCAAAAGCGGAGTGTTTGTATTGTCCCATTTGGTGAGCAACGGGCGACCTTCCGGATCCAACTGACTTGGTTTAGGTTCAACTGTGTCGCCTCTTCTTCTAAATCCTTTCCATGGCCACCAGTGTTCCGCGTCAGCTTGTCCGTCGATTGTACCTTCACCGGTTATCGCGATATTGGTTTGATTATTCGCATAAATCAGCGGTGAATAGTTGTAGCAATCATTTCCTTCCCATCGAGTTTGCACCAATGGTAAATAGTCTTTTGGATTTGTGGAAAATTTAAGCGTTGCACCTTTTTCAACCACCAGGTTTACATTACTTTTTAGATGAACTGCACCGGTAAGAAAAACGCCTCCTGTAACAATCACTTTTCCACCGCCCTGTTTATTGCAGGTTTCTATGGTTTTATTAATCGCTTCTGTGCTTAATGTTTTACCATCGGCAACTGCACCAAAATCAATAATATCAAATTCTTTGTTGGCAAATGAAGGTTCCTCCATATTTTTGATCACGGAGTAGATTTGCTCCCATTTTTTATCGTTATTGGTTTGTTTCCCGTCAAAAGACAGAACAAACATTAACAAACCGACTATTAATTTAAGTGTATTCATTTCTCCGCTTGTTTTAATTGGTTGATTTCATTTAAACCTACAACTCTCTTTTAATCAAAAGCTTTTCGCCTGTATCTTCCATTTCAAAAATATGTGGCCGCGAATCTCTGTTATTTGGAGAATGAAGCACGCACATTAATTTTCCGTCGAACGTTTCAAACAGCATCCCATGACCGCCATCTTTGTCGTAAACCGGTTCTTCCTGTTGAATCCAGGGGCCTGCCAGCTTTCCGGACTCGGAAAAAGCAACTCCCATGGTATAACCGCCTTTACCAAAACTGGTCCAAACCATCATTAGTTTTCCGGTTTTGTTTATTTTCAGGTACGGGCCATCGGTAACAAAACATCCTTCTGTTTCCGAAATTGTTGCCCAGGGGCCGTCACTTCCGCGAAAGAGCAACTGTGGTTCACCAATGGTTTCTGAAAGATCGTCTTTGAGTTGCATGTATTCAATTGTTCCGTTTGAAATCTGAACCCATTCGTGAGCATACACAATGTAAGGTACGCCATCTTCTTCCCACAAGGTTGCATCAAGAGTCATCATATCGACCGGAAGTGTAGAATGATCCTGAAAGGCTTTAAACGGACCTGTTGGAGAATCACTGACCAGAATTTGAGATCCCCTTGTTACACGTGGCCGCCAGTTGGGCCATTGTTCCTCAAACATATCGCGGGTATCAATAGTTAGAAACAGATAGTATTTTCCTTTATAAAAATGCAGTTCAGGCGCCCAAATGCTGTTTATAGGTTTGCCATCCCAAAATCCTTCAGGAATAGTAAATATTTTTGTTGGGTTTTCCCAGTTGATTAAATCTTTACTTTGGTACGACAAAACAGATTTTCCGCCCGGCCCGACCATATAATAATAGCCGGATGCTTTGTCGGCGAGGATGCAGTTATCCCGCCAGTGCATATCGTGAAGTTTTACTTTTTCAGGCGGATTTAGACCAAACTGTCCCGCAGCAGGTTGATAAATAAAAAATAGTATTCCAACAACAATTAAAACAGAATTTTTACTCATTAGTTTTAGGTTTAGTTATAATAAAATTAGGCTGCTGAATAAGAATCTATTTATTCCTTCTTATTTACGGTTCAAAAATGCTGGTCGAAAAACCTTCATAACAAATGTAATAATTACCCTTTAATATAAGACTAAACTAAAAATAATTATTTGCGTTTTATTACCGGTATTCCCTTAAACCCTATAAAACAAAAAAACTTCCTAAAAAATAGGAAGTTTTTATTTATAAAAAATAAAGTAATCTAATATCCAGAATTTTGAGGCAATAAATTGGGATTTCGATCCAGTTCGTCCTGAGGTATTGGAAGCAGATAGTCTCTGCTAGAATCAAAATTTGAATGAGGCTCCAGAGAGTTAGTACCGGTAAAAGCCTCTTCTCCCAAATCACGACGTTGAATATCATACCAGCGTTTGAATTCAAACGACAGCTCCAACCTTCTTTCTTCCAATACCAGGTTTCTAAATTCGTCTTTAGAAATTCCTGTTTGAACATCAGCCGGAAAATCCACTGTAGTTCCGGCCCAGTTTCTTGCTCTTTCACGTATCCTGTTTACATATCCAAGAGCTTCGTCAGTTGGACCACTTACTTCATTAAGAGCTTCTGCTGCAGTGAGCAATACTTCGCCATATCGGTATGCCGCATAATTATGATCGGAATAACGTGCTTCTCCATTTGAATTTCCCGGTTTCTCAAAATACTTGGCAATGTGTGGTCTTTTTACCGTTGAATAAACAGTATAAGGCTGAAGCACTCCGTTAATCAATGTAGAATCAGCAAACGCCACTTTTTTTCTGTAATCTCGGTCATCCCATGTATTGTATACATCCAATGAAGGAACAGCAACACTCCAACCCTGAACATCTGCCCCACGAACTCCGGTGAGCGCACCGGTTAAATCGTCGTTCGTAGAACCAGAGCCACTCTGTGAGCCCAGAAAGTCGAAAGAAAAGATATGTTCTTTTGTTGCGTCTTGTTTAGTTGCGTCGAATAAATCCTGATAGTCGGATTCCAAATCATAATCGAGTTCGGCCTCATTATCTATCACCCATTTCGCATGATTATACGCTTCCTGAAAGTTCCCCAGGGTTAAATAGACGTCGGCAAGTATTGTATAAGCAGTCCCTTTTGAAGGACGGGAGCGCGAATTATCCGGAGGTGTCACTGGAAGATTTTCAGTTGCAAATTCCAGGTCGGCAATAATACCTTCATAAACCTGATCTTCAGATGTCTTTGAAATATCAGCAACTGATGCCGGGTCGCTTATTGCATAATCAATGTATGGAATGTCGCCAAACATACGAACAAGGTTAAAATAAATAAATGCGCGTACAAGACGGGCCTCTGCAGTAAGTTGCATCAAAGCCGTTTGGTCTGCATCGGCATCAGTTAGCGACTCCGCACCCGCTATTGCATAATTTGCGGCACTTATTATTTCATAAGAACGCGGCCAAATTGCGGTAATCATTCCATTTGTTGCATCTACTCCAAAATCGTTTATCTGTTGGCGACGGGCGGGAGTACCTCTTTCACCGATATCAGTCATATCAGCCCGCAACATAATTGTTAGTGTATATTTTCGTCCCCAATATCCCTCTGAGGCAATATACCCGTAGGTTCCCAACACAGCCGCTTCAACTGTAGCTACATCTTTAAAATACCCTTCCGGAGAAATATCTGTTACAGGTATTTCATCGAGCTCTGTACAGCTAAAAATAAATAGAGAAAGTAAAACAATTGTTATATAGTTTATTTTTTTCATCGCAGTTTCATTTTAATTTTTAAAAAATAACCTTCAATCCAACGGTATATGATTTAGCATTCGGATAACTTCCATAATCCAAACCAAGGTTACGATTGGAGTTTGTATTTCCGCCGGTATTATAATTTACTTCAGGATCGTAGCCCCTATATCCGGTTATAGTAAACAGATTTTGTCCACTAACATATAAGCGCACATTACTTAAACCAATCTGTTGTACCACATTTTTGGGTAGATTATATCCCAATGATATATTTTTCATCCGCACATAACTTCCATCCATAATCCATCGTGTCGAAGAAATCCTTGAACGCCCGGAATTAGCTTTTGGAACATCAGTATTGGTATTTGTTGGAGTCCATCTGTCGAGTGCTTTTGTCGTTGAATTTGCAACACCTCCCATTAATTCGAGTTCCATCAGAGTAAAGCTATAAATATCATTCCCTTGCGAACCCTGAATAAAAAAGTCTAAATCAAAATTTTTATATGAAAAAGTATTGTTCATACCCCAAATAAAGTCAGGATGCGGGTTTCCAATGATCGTGCGATCTTCGCTGTCCAAAGAACCATCTTCGCTAATGTCTCTGTATTTTTCACCTCCTGCTTCCTGTTCAAATCCTGAGCCTGGAAGAAAATCGTCTCCTTCCTGATAAACACCATCATATATATAGCCATAAAACACCCCTACAGGCTCTCCTTCTCTTAACACATGAGTGTCTCCAAACCCAACCATATGTCCGGGATTAGCAGAATAGAAGATATCATTTCCTTCGGGTAATTCAAGAACTTTATTTCTATTGATCGAAATGTTAAAGGTTGTATTCCAGGTCAGTGTTTTCTGAATATTTACTGTTGACAATGAGAATTCAAAACCTTTATTTTCAACACTTCCAATATTGTCCATCATACTCGGGAAACCTGAATATTCAGGAAGTGGAACACTAAAGAGAAGATCTGTTGTTTTCTGATGATAGTAATCAGCGACCAAATAAACCCGTTGGTCAAACAACCCAAGGTCAACACCAAAATCAAGCTGTTTTGTACTTTCCCAGGTAAGATTATCATTGGCAACAGAAGTAGGACGAACGGCATTTACCGAAGTTCCGTTTATAATTGTATAAACTGTACCAAACTTCGCCAGCGACTGGTAAGCACTAATGGCCTGGTTACCTGTAATACCGTAACTTGCACGAAGTTTGAGCATGCTAACTTTCTCCTGTTCTTTCATAAAATTTTCTTCGGCAACATTCCAGGCTAAAGCTCCAGAAGGAAAAAATGCCCACTTATTGTTTTTGGCAAAACGGGAAGAACCGTCGTAACGTCCATTCAGGGTAATCAAATATTTATTGTTAAATTTATAATTGACCCTTCCATAATAAGACATTAGCTCCGATTCATTGTAGCTTGATGCGTTGTCGTTTATTGAACCACCTCCAATATTCCACCATTTAAAATTATCAGTTACAAAACCTGTACTGTTTGCATTCCAATACTCGCCGGTATAAGACTGGTATGAGATACCCCCCATCGCCGAGAAATCATGTACATTGTTAAATATTTTTGAATAGGTTAAATAACTTTCACTTATTACATCTGTATTTTTATGGGCATTAATCCTGGCTGATCCACCAACATTCCTTCCGGCATTCAGCTTTGTTGAAATATACAATCCATCCCGGTCATTGTATGTTTTTGCACCCAATGTAGCCCTTAGTTTAAGGGAAGGAAGAAGCTCCAGTTCACCATACACATTAGCCTGCAACAAGTCTGCCACCACATTGTTTTTACGCTCTTTGGCAATTGCATAAGGATTATCTCTCGGGTCACCAACCGGAGAAAGAGTATAACTACCATCTTCGTCGGTAATCGGTATACTGGGAGCCATAGTAAAAGCAGAAGCAATAATTCCGGTGTTTGTTGTACCTCCACTACCTTCCTGGGTATGTGAGCCGTCACGATCAGTACGCTGTGCAAATAAGTTGGCCCCTAATTTTATTTTATCCGACAAATTGAAATCGACGTTACTGGTAATTGAGTAACGTTTATATTTCGACTCAATTACAATTCCTTTATGGTCGTAAACTATTCCCGAAACATAGTACCTTACATCTTCTTTCCCGCCGGAGAATGACAACTGGTAATTCTGAACGGCGCCATTTTGAAAAATCATATCCTGCCAGTCTGTATCAGCTTCAGGAGTAGCCGGCAGTGTTCCCGGATTTGCATCGTTTACATAATCTACAAAATCCTGAGCACCCAGTAAGTCAAGCCTGTTGATTTCCTTTTGTAGTGAATATGAAGTGTTTAATTCAATTTTGGTTTCACCACTTTTCCCTTTTTTTGTTGTAACCATAATAACACCATTGGCTCCTCTTGACCCGTAAATTGCAGTAGCAGATGCATCTTTCAAAATTTCGATTGATTCAATATCCTCTGCTGGTGGCAGTGTTCCTCCAGGGAAACCGTCTACTACGTATAATGGATCACTCGAAGAATTAATAGAGGTACCTCCACGAATACGAATTTTGTAAGAAGCACCCGGCTCTCCGTTATTTGCAGTAATTTGTACACCGGCAGCACGACCTTGTAACGCCTGCGCTACATTAAGAGATGGGAAAGCAGAAATCTCCTCTGTTCCTACTGTTGAAACAGAGCCGGTTAGATCACTTTTCTTAACCGCACCATATCCAATTACTACAACCTCTTCAAGGCCTACTACATCTTCTTTTAAAGTGATGTTAACCATTGTTTGAGTGCCCGGAGTTACTTCTTTTGATATATAACCGATGAAAGAAGCAACAAGGACCACATCTCCTTCAGGAACATCGGGGATAACAAAGTTCCCATCCAAATCAGTTACTGTCCCGATAGTAGTGCCTTTTACAACTACTGTTGCCCCGACAAGAGGCTCTCCGCTTTCAGAGTTTATTTTACCTCTAATTGCATTTTGTGGAACAACTGTTTTATTTGGAGAAATTACAATAAGATTATTTGCAAGTATAGAATATTTGCTACCGGTTCCTTCCAACAAATTATCCAGAATTTGTTCCACCGTTTTATTTTTGACATTTACTGTCTCATGTTTTCTATTTTCTAATAAATCGTTATTGTACAGAAATTTAAATTCACTTTGATTTTCAATTTCCTCGAAAACATCAACCAAAGTTACATTATGCAAGTTAACAGAAAGTTTTGTCTCCTGCGAATAGGCAGTTCCAAAAACCTGTACTGTTGTAAGCAGCAAGAAAAGAAATGTAAATTTCATAGTTAATAAAATTTTCAATAGGCTCTTTTTTAGGCAAAAGCCATCAGTTTCAAACTTTTTTTTCATAGTTTTGATTTCCTTTAATTAAATAATTATGTAATTTTTTCCGTTGAAAAACGGATGAATTCCAAATCGGGGAATGTTGACGCATTTCCCGATTTTTGCAGGGAAACTAAGTTTTATTTTTCATGAGTTTTATTTTTTATCTGTTTATAAATTCTGTTTGCTTAGTTTTTAAGTTTCTCAATTTCAATTCGGTTTTTCTCCATTTCATAAGTAAAAGGCAACGAAATACTTAAAGCATCAATAGCCTGTTCGATGGTTTCTTTTTCAAATATTCCGGTATATCTTGCGCTTTTTAGTTCCTCATCTTTGATAATTATCTGCACGTTATACCAACGTTCCATTTTTACTGCTAACTCATCAAATCTTTCACCTCTAAAAACCAGTTTATTATCCTTCCAGGAAACAAAAGGTTCTACGTCCACCTCTCCGTTAATTTTCATGATTGGCTGCAATTTGGCCTTTTCCAACTCTTCTGATTCTTTCTCATCTTCCAAGTCGGTCTGGTTATTCGATTTTTTTTCCGGGTCTAAGATCTCAACCGCATTTTGGCTTTTAATTAACACAGCCTGTTCCTTTGGCTTCAGATATATGGGTTCCTTTATTAACTTTTCGCCTATTTTGCCGGTGATAGAAATTGAACCATTAACCAAAGTAGTTTCAACAACATCTTCATCATTGTATGATTTGACATTGAATTTAGTACCCAAAACCTGAATATTTATAGATGAAGTTTTTACATTCAGTTTCCGCTTTGGATTCTTCATAATATCAAAATATGCTTCGCCCTCCAAAAAAAGATTTACCTCTTTTCCTTTAAAATCCGCAGGATATTTTATTTGAGATCCTGAATTCACCCAAACTTTGCTTCCATCAGGAAGCAATACTTCAGATCTTGCTCCGTAAGGAACCGTAACACTTGAATATGATGCTTTTTCGGGAATAATTTTCCGGACAAAAAAACCTACTCCAAAGGTAATAATCACAAGAGCTGCTATTTGCAATACCGTTTTCAGATTTTGGGTTAAAATTTTCCTTTCTTTAAAATGTTTTGATTCTTCTTCTATCGCCAGCAATGCAAATTTTTCCCACTCCGAATCGATGTTTGCATTTTTTATTTTGGTGTCGTATTGCGCGGTTTCCCAAATATCTTTTAAATGATAATAAAGCTTTTCATTTTCGTGGTCAGAATAAACCCACTTAAAAAGCTTTACCTGTTCATGCTCCGAAATATCATTTTTTAGTCTCCTGACAATCAGACTTATGTACAAATCATCTATTTTCATTCCGGTAGTTGTTTATATTATGACAATCGATTGCATAAAACTACGTCAAAATGAAGCGATTTTTTATTTTTTTGAAAAAAATCCCAGAAAAAGAGTTAAAACTTTGTTTTTGAATTTTTCGCGAAGAATAACCATCGCTCTGTAGATTTGGGTTTCAACTGTGCGAACAGGCAGCTGAAGTTTCTCTGCTATTTCTTTATTCTTCAACTCCTCAAAACGACTCATTTTAAAAGGAATACGATATTTATCAGGAAGTTCATCTACCGCTTTCTTTAAGTCTTGATGCCACTCTTTCTCCACCAATGTCTGATGCGTATCGTAAAACTGAATTTCACGGGCAGAACGTTCAATTTCAGCCGCTTTAAACTCACGTTCAACACGTAAATGTTCCAGATAGTTTAAACAGTTATTTCTTACAGAACGATATAAAAAAGCTTTTAGATTGTCTATTTTTTTTTCCTTTTGTTTCAATATGTTGAGGAAAGCATCTTGCACCAGATCTTTAGCGACCTCTTCACTTTCCACAAATTTGAGCGCATAAAAAAAAAGGGGAGCATACATTTGCCGAAATATATGCTCCAACAGTACACTTTGACTCTCTTTTAAATTATATTTTTCTCTGTCTTCGTCCATAAATAATCCCTCCCAAAGAGGAACTTTTCTTACTCGTTCATCCCCAACTGATCAAAAATAAAGGCGTATTCCAAAGCGATATTTTCTATCCATTGAAAACGCCCCGACGCCCCTCCGTGGCCATAATCCATGTTCACATGAAAAATTAACAAATTATCGTCGGTTTTTAGATCGCGTAATTTAGCCACCCATTTTGTCGGCTCCCAATATTGAACCTGCGAATCGTGTAATCCGGTGGTTACCATCATCGCCGGATAATCTTTTTTTGCCACATTATCATAGGGTGAATACGACATCATGTAATAATAATACTTTTCAATTTTGGGATTTCCCCATTCATCAAACTCACTGGTGGTAAGCGGGATACTTTCATCAAGCATGGTTGTTACTACGTCAACAAAAGGAACATCGGCAATTACACCTTTGTATAAATCAGGGCGAAGATTCACAACAGCTCCCATCAAAAGGCCTCCTGCACTGCCGCCGTTGGCAAACAATTTATCGGGGTTTGTATAACCTTCGTCGATCAGAAATTGAGCACAATCATTAAAATCGGTGAATGTATTCATTTTGTTTAAAAGCTTCCCGTCTTCGTACCATGCACGCCCGTTAATTTGTCCGCCGCGAATATGAGCTATGGCGTACACAAATCCCCGGTCAAGCAAGGGTAAAATGGAAAGCCGGAAAGTTGGATCAATTGTATATCCATACGAACCGTAACCATAAATCAATGCCGGATTGGTTCCATCTTTTTCCAATCCTTTTTTATACACCAGCGATATCGGAATCTTTGTTCCGTCCATTGCCGTCGCATAAATACGCCGGGTCTCATAATCATCTTTGTTAAATCCACCCAAAACCTCGGTTTGTTTCAACAGCTTCCTTTCTTTATTTTTCATATTGAAATCGAAAACCGAATGGGGTGTCGTTAAAGAACTATAGCTAAACCTAAAAATATCGGTATCAAAATCATAGTTTATATCTGAACCTACAGTGTAAACTTCTTCATCAAAATCGATATAATACTCGTCACCATTCCAGGGCATGACCCGTAATTGTGTGATTCCTTCTTTTCGTTCAGAAACGACAAGATCGTCCTTAAAAATATCAAAATCGGAAAAATATACATCTTTACGATGCGGAATAACTTCTTCCCAGTTTTCCTTTTCTGTTTCGCTTACAGGTGTTCTTACCAATTTAAAATTTAAAGCATTCAAATTTGTACGGATGTAAAAATAGTCGCCAAAATGATCGACCGCGTATTCCAATCCCCTTGTTCGTGGCTGGATGATTTTGAATTCTCCCCGTGGATTGTTCGCATCCAGAAAACGATATTCCGAGGTAAGTGTACTCTCGCTCCCGATAATCAAATATTTATTCGATTTTGTTTTATAAATAAAAGTTGAAAATGTTTCATCTTCTTCATAAAATACTTCCACATCATTTTCAACCGGTGTTCCCAGAATGTGTTTCATTATTTTTTCGGAACGCAGTGTCACATCATCTTTTAAAACATAATACACTGTTTTATTGTCGTTTGCCCATACGGAACTCCCGGTTGTTAAAGGGATAGCATCATCAAATATTTCGCCTGTTTCCAGAATTTTAAAATGAATGGTATATTTCCTTCGGCTCACGGTATCAACACCAAAAGCAACAATTTTATTATCGGGACTAACCGAGGCTCCTCCCAACTGGTAAAAATCATAACCTTCGGCCATTTTGTTTACGTCCAACACCACTTCCTCGTCAGTATCTAATGAGCCCTTTTTGCGGCAATACAAATAGTATTCTTTTTCAGGAACCGTTCTTTGATAATAATAATAACCGTTTTTTTTATACGGCACCGATTCGTCCTCCTGTTTTATTTTCGATTTGATCTCTTCATACAGCTTTCCCTGTATGGGTTTGGTGTGTTCCATAACCGCATCAGTATAAGCATTTTCAGCTTCCAGGTACTCAATCACCTTTGGATCTTCCCGGTCATTCATCCAAAAGTAATTATCAGTTCGGCTTTCTCCGTGGTTGGTTAACTCTGTTGGGTTTTTATCGGCAACAGGTGGCATTATCTTTTCTTTTGTATTACAAGCCCACAAAAATAAGAATACCAGTGAAAGTGGAAAAATTAAAGTTTTCATAGCGCATTGTTTTAATTTGAAGGGCTAAAATACGATATTGGAACATAAATTCCGATATTTGTCCATCTGAAATTATGCAGATACAAATTATTATAGCAGTTTACTTTCTGGCTTTAATTGTTATCGGGGTATTTTCTTTTTTTAAGATAAAAACCCCTGGCGATTATTATGTTGCAGGGAAAAAAGCCGGATTTATTCCGGTTAGTGGAAGTTTGCTTGCAACTCTTCTCGGAGGGTCAGCAATTTTGGGAACTATTGAGCTTGGGCAGCAAATCGGATGGGCTGCACTTTGGTTGCTGTTTTCAGCAGCTTCCGGTTTACTGTTTCTCGTTCCACTTTCAAAATATGTAAAACGATTTGGAAATTTTACTCTCCCTGAACTTCTGGGTAAATTTTATGGAAAAAGAGCTGAAATTATTGCTTCGGCTGTTATTCCTGTTGCCTGGCTTGGAATAGTGGCTGCACAAATTATAGCTGCTGCAAAAATTTTAAGCGGACTGCATATTGTGAGCTACTACCCGGCCGCCATCGTTTCCGGTGTAGTATTTATTGTGTATACCTTAATTGGTGGCCAGCACAGCATCATCAAAACTGATACAATTCAATCGGTTTTGATAATAGCCGGAATAATTCTCATTACTTTTTATGCGGTTGAACACCCGACTTCCGGTGAGGTAGAGCATTTCTCCCCTACTTTACTTTTTAATAACAATTTTAAACCGTTTGATCTTTTAATACTTCTTCTTACCTATTCCGTAACATTTGTTGTTGGCCCCGATATTTATTCCAGGTTATTTTGTGCAAAAGATGAAAAAACGGCTTCAAAAAGTGTGCTTACGGTAGCGCTTATTCTTATTCCCTTGTCATTTGCACTCACTTACCTGGGAATTTATTCCAACACAGTTGAATCGGCCGGTATTATCGATTTTGCAGAACATCTTTTACCCGGTTGGATGTATGGATTATTTCTTGCTGCTTTATTATCTGCTGTTATGTCTTCAGCCGATACTACTTTGCTCACCTCTTCGATTATTTTGGGAGAACTTGCAAGCGGAGATCTAAGCGGGAAATCGTCCATAAAACTCACCCGATTTTTAGTTGTCATATTGGGAGTTACAAGCATCCTAATCGCGTTGTTTGTAAACTCAGTCATCCAGTCGTTACTTTTTGCGCTAACATTGTTTTCCGGGGCTTTTACTGTTCCAACTTTATTCGGGTTATTAAGAATTAAGGTGGATAACAGGCAAATAATTCCCGCTATTGTTTCCGGCGGGACAATCGCATTAACCGGGAAGATCGTCAATACTTATTTTAATGATCTTACAGGGAACATAATAATTATTTTTTCCTTTCTGATAAGTACAATCATCTTGTTTTCAACGACAACAAAAAAGCAGAGGAAGTAAATCCTTTTCAAAATCAGAATGAACCTGTTGAATCTTCTTTTTTTTTATATATTCAACCCATATTAACAAACTTAAAGGAACTAGCTGCCATAAAAAATTCTAAGTAATAAATTAGAATTAAACTTGATTTATGGAAAATTCGGAAAAATACAAAAGACTGATAGAAAGCCTCGAAAACGAATACTTTTTCTACTCCCACAATTTAGAAGGTAAATATCTTTATATAAGCCCTTCTGTTGAAAAGGTTCTCGGTTATTCAGTTGAAGAAGCGTATGGTGGAATTGTTAAACACATGACCAACAGTGAACGTAATAAAAAAACTATCGAAACACTAAAAAAGAGTGCCGGTGGAGAAAAACAAAAAACCTTTGAATTTGAATTATTTACCAAAGACAAGCAAGTTAAAATTATTGAAATAACTGAATCACCTCTTTATAATAAAAACGGTGAAATTGAATCGATTGAAGGCGTTGCCCACGACGTTACCGAGCGCTCAAAGCAGGAAGAGACAATAAAAAAGCAAAATATTAATTTACAAAAACAGGAAGAAGAGTTAAGACAAAATCTGGACGAACTAACCAAGATAAATGAATACAATAAAAGCCTAAAAAAAGAGATTGAGAAAAGAGAACAATTATTGTTAAACATTATCAACGAAATTCCTGAAAAAATATTTTTAAAAGACAGGAATGGACGATTTGTTATCGCAAATACGCTTGTCGCAAAAAATTATGGACTAACGCCAACAGAACTAATTGGCAAAACAGATTTCGATTTTTATCCCCAAAAGGAAGCTGAAAAAAAGTATAAAAGAGAAAAGGAAATTATTAATAGTGGCAAGGGAATTTCATATGAAGAAGGCGATTTCAATAAGGAAGATGGCCTTATTGTAAATACAAGAATAAAGCCGTTTAAAATTGATTATCTTGATACGGCAGGCGTTCTTGGTGTACAGGTTGACATAACGCAGATAAGAAAAAAAGAAACAGAGCTTAAAAAACTAAACAGGGAATTAAAAACGCACCAGGATGAGCTCAAAGAAAATATAAAAGAAATAACTGCAACAAAAGAAGAGCTGGAGAGAACCCTGGAAAATTTAAAGGAAACCCAGTCACAGCTTGTACAATCAGAAAAAATGGGGGCGCTGGGTAACCTAATTGCAGGCATTGCACACGAAATAAATACGCCAATTGGTGCTATCAACGCATCTGTAAGTAACATTTCAAATTCGCTGGACAATTCGATGCAGAACCTATACAAGCTGTTTACAAAACTCACAAAAAAGGAACTTCTTATTTTCCTGCGAATTACGGCATTGATAGAAAAAAGCAAACCTGCACTCACATCCAAACTAAAAAGGCAATACAAAAAAGAAATTCAGAATAAACTGGATAAGGCAAATATTGAAAACCCGCACACTGTTACCGATATACTCATATATTTAAATCTCTATGAAGAGGTTGATAAAATTATTCCACTGCTCGATGTTGAAGATCCGGAATTTATTCTGAAATCGATAAAAGATATTTATTCTGTCCGGAAGAACGCAGAAAACATTAAACTGGCTGTTGACAAAGCATCGAAAGTAGTTTTTGCACTGAAACGGTTTGTTCATAAAGATTATTCAGATAAAAAGGAAAAGGCCGATTTAATTGAAAATATTGAAACGGTTCTTACATTGCAGCATAACCAACTAAAACAGGGAATTGAAGTAATTAAGAAATTTGATGACATTCCTTTAATAAACTGTTATCCTGATGAACTCGTGCAGGTTTGGATTAATTTTATCTCCAATGCTATACATGCGATGGAAAATCATGGAACTTTAACCATTTCCGTAAAAAACCTTAAAACACATGTGCAAGTTAGTATCAGAGATACGGGGAAAGGTATTCCTGAAGAAATAAGAGAAAAAATATTTGAACCGTTTTTTACCACAAAAAAATCGGGCGAAGGCACAGGAATTGGCCTTGACATAGTGCAAAGAATAGTTGAAAAACATAATGCTGAATTGAATCTGGAAAGTGAGGTTGGAAAAGGTGCTACTTTTATCGTAACACTTCCGGTTGATTAAATAAAAAAGAAAATGAACAAAGCAATAGTTTGTGTGGATGATGAGAATATTATTCTGGACAGTTTGGGGGAGCAGATCGAGAATATTTTTGGCGATGAATTTATTTATGAATATGCTGAAAATGCAGAAGACGGAATGGATTTACTGGAAGAACTTACCGAAGAAGGAATCAAGGTGATGGTTATCGTATCCGATTGGTTGATGCCAGGCAAAAAAGGAGACGAATTTCTAATTGAGGTGCATAAAAAATTTCCGTCGATTATTAAAGTAATGCTTACCGGACAAGCGGATAACAAAGCAATAGAAAATGCAAGACAAAATGCAGAGCTATATGCCTACATAACTAAACCCTGGACGCAGGAGCAATTGGAAAAAATTATTAGAAAAGGAATTTCTGAAATTAACGAAATATAAAAATATGGGGAAACAAGTTATTTTGTGTATTGATGATGAAGAAATTATTCTTGATGCACTTGAAGAGCAACTAAATAACTTTTTTGGTACCGAATACGATATAGAAACCTCAGACAGTGGTGAAGATGCGCTTGAATTTTTCAGGGAACTTCAGGAAGAAAACATACACGTGCCGGTAGTAATTTCGGATTATATTATGCCAGGAATGAAAGGCGATGAATTATTAAAGGAAATCCATAAGCTTTCTCCCAGTTCGCTGAAAATTTTGTTGACAGGGCAGGCAAGTATTGAGGGAATTGGCAACGCAATAAATAACGCCCAGCTTTACCGTTTTATAGCAAAACCATGGGATAAAGATGATCTGGTGTTAACAGTAAGAGAAGCCATTAAAAGCTTTTTCCAAGAGCTCCAAATCAGAAAACAAAATGAGGAATTAAAAAAACTAAATTCTTCACTGGAAGAAAAGGTAAAACTAAGAACACAGGAACTTAGCATCGCCAACGCTTCCAAGGACAAGTTCTTCTCAATTATTGCCCACGATTTGAAAACACCTTTTAATGCTTTATTGGGACTTACTGATGCACTGGTTCAAAACTGGGAAATTTTTGACGACGAAAACAAAATAGAATTTATAAGGGAATTAAATTCAACGTCAAAAAATACATATGCACTGATTCAAAATCTTCTTGAGTGGTCGCGTGCGCAAACCGGGAGAATTGTTGTCAATCAAACAGAATTTAGTCCCCATAAAGTAATTTTTGAAAATATCAGCTTGCTGGCAAAACATTCGGACAGCAAACAAATAGAAGTGATTAATAATGTTCCGGCAGAAATTGTTTGCCATGGAGATAGAAATATGATTTCTACCGTTTTTAGAAATTTAGTATCCAATGCAATAAAATTTACCAACCAAAAAGGCAGAATTGAAATAAACGCCTCTGAAAATGGAAAATTCTGGCAATTCAGCATCTCTGACTCTGGAATTGGAATAGACGCAGAAACTCTTTCAAAACTTTTTGACATTAAAGAAAAAACCCAACGTTTTGGTACTGCCAACGAAGAGGGAACCGGACTCGGGCTCTTTCTTTGCAAAGAATTTATCACAAAAAACGGGGGTGAGATTTTTGTGGAAAGTGCCCCCGGGACAGGGAGCAATTTTTTTATTACTCTTCCTAGAACAAACTAAACGGGCTTGGTAATTTCCAGCAAAAACGGTTGTATAAATTCATCCATAAAAGGCAATAATTCTTTTCTTACCCGCTGATGATACTCGTTTATCCAATCAATTTCTTCGGGCGTTAGTAAACTGATATCTACTAAACCGGTATCAATCGGGCAAAGCGTAAGTGTGTCGAATCCCAAAAATTTACCAAATTCAGTTTCTTCCTTTTCAACGCAAACAATCATATTCTCGGTTCGTATACCATATTGTCCTTCCCGGTACATTGCCGGCTCGTTCGAAAGCACCATTCCGGCATCGATTGTATTTACATTAAACTCTTGTCTGATTGCCATCGGTCCTTCATGAACATTTAAAAAATGCCCTACTCCATGCCCTGTACCGTGCCCGTAATTAATACCGCTTTCCCAAAGCGCTTTTCGGGCCAGAATATCAAGATGGCATCCTTTTGTTCCAACAGGAAAAACAGCCAGGGTCAGGCCAATCATTCCCTTTAATACCAGGGTAAAATCCTTCTTTTGGCGTTCTGTTATTTCACCCAGTGCAACAGTTCTGGTAATATCAGTCGTTCCCTGCAGATACTGGCCTCCTGAATCGAAGAGCAAAACCCCATCCTGTTCAAGCGGCAGTGCATCATCCGGACCTACGTTTAAATGTACAATTGCGCCATGACTTTTATATCCAACAATTGGAGGAAAACTTTCTCCTTTAAAATCCTCCTGTTTTGCCCTGAACTCGGCTAGTTTTCTACCAACAGAATATTCTGTAATCTTCTCTTTTCCGATATTCTGCTTTAGCCAAAAAAGAAATTCGACCAAAGCAACACCATCTTTTATCATTGCCTGGCGAAATCCTTTGAGCTCAACTTTATTCTTCCGGGCTTTTAAAAGTGCAGTAATCGAAGTTCCTTCCGACAACACATTTCCACCTTTTTCAAGTGTTTCATAAATTGAATAATTTGCAGTTGACGGATCAATAAACACACTCTTTTTTCGAAATTCTGAAAGCCAGGGAAAAAAGTCGTCATAATTATTTACTGTAATCCTTTCTTTTTCCAATTGTTGCTGAAGCTCAACAGACATTTTATTTTTATCAACAAAAAGAATCATATCTGTTTTGCCCACGGCTGCATACCCCGTAAATACCGGATTATAATTTACATCAGAGCCACGCAGATTAAACAACCACGCCAGTTCATCGAGCATGGACACAATATGGTAATCTGCATTGTATTTTTTTAGCTCAGCAACGATTGTATCCTTTTTCTCTTTCCTCGACAAACCTGCATATTTAATTTCGAGTTCAAAAATACCATCAGCCGGAATTTCAGGCCTTTCCTCCCAAATTTTATCCAAAAGGTCGGTTGTTTTTACCAGATTTATGCCCTTTTCAACCAATACATTTTCAAAATCGCGGAAACCGTTTATCGTAACCGACTGGGCATCAATCCCCACTTTACTTCCTTCCGGCAATTTTTTAGCAAGCCAGCTTTCAGGCGAAACAGCGTTCGGAACCCGTAGCTTAAACATCTTTATTCCCGAGCCTTTTAATTGTTCTTCTGCCTGCAAAAAATAGCGTGTATCTGTCCACAAACCTGCTTCTTCCTGCGTAACTACAACTACTCCGAAAGAACCGGTAAACCCGGTAATAAACTCACGGGTTTTCCACCTGTTTGGTAAATATTCGCTGGAATGTGGGTCGGTTCCCGAAATATAATATGCATCCAGATTTTGTTTTAACATTTCCAGGCGCAGCGCCTTAACTCTCATTCTAATTTCGTTCATTTTGAAAATATTGTTGTACAAAATGTTTTATTGAAGGGGCGGGAATATCGTTGTAATCTATTTCCTGCTCACTATAAAATTTATAATCAAGGATATCATCCATTGCACGAAGACCTTGGGTTGTTTCGGGAATAACTTTAAATGCCAGATCGATGGTAAAAACACTAAAGTCTGAAAAAATATACTCGTTGGGTGCAGAACCAAGATAATGAAATGACTGAACCTTTAATCCCAGTTCTTCATATAACTCTCTTTTTAATGCATTTTCAACAGTTTCCCCCGGGTCGACAAAACCTCCCGGCAAATCAAGCTTTCCATAACCAGGGTCAATGCCTCGTTTGGTTAACATTAGCTTTCCTTCATCGTTCACAACCAATGCAGCAACTGCTGCAGAAGAATTTGCAAAATAATGAAAACCGCAAGTTTTACACTTTAACGACCTTTCTCCGGCCACTTTAAAATCAGAAGAACCGCACTTTGGACAAAAACGCATTACCTTTAGAGGATGGGTATCTCGCATCAGTCGATTATTTTCTGAGCTTTTAGCCATGAATAAAACAATTCCGGCCACTGATTAACGGGTAAATCTTGTTTGTACATGCCAAAACCATGTCCCCCATCTTTAAAAATATGCAATTCCGCAGGTACACCATTTTCTTTCATCGCCAAATAAAACTCTATAGAATTTCTTGGAGGAACAGCACCATCGTCGTCAGCCAATATAAAAAATGTAGGAGGTGTCTCCGGTGTAACCTGCATTTCGTTTGAATATTCGGAAATCATTTTCCAATCGTGTCCTTCACCAATAAGATTCACCCTCGATCCCATATGTCCAAATGCTTCCCTAAGTGTTATCACAGGATACAACAACAACATAAAATCAGGCCGGCAGCTTATTTGTTCAATTGCATCATTGCTTTTTTTATTTCCATAATCAAAATGGGTACCTACAGTAGAAGCTAAATGACCTCCGGCGGAAGAACCTGCAATTCCAATCTTCTCGGGATTTATCCCCCACTCTGCTGCATTTTTTCTAACAATACGCACAGCACGTTTTGCATCAGTCGACGGAACTTCGTGATTCCCATATGGCAATCGGTATTTCAAAACGATTCCGGCCACACCTTTTGAAGCCAGCCATTTTGCCATATCGTATCCCTCATGATCCATTGCCTCTATGACATAACCACCGCCGGGACAAATAACTACAGCAGCACCTGTGTTATTTTCTTTTTCAGGGAGATAGACATACATTTCTGCTTCAGAAACATTTCTCACCCGAACACCGTCATATTTTTCCTCCGGCTCTTTCATTCCATTATCATTTGGGGCACCGTTGGGCCATACTTTAAGGGTTTTATCCTGTGCAAACGAGTTTACATTTATTATCACCAGCAAAATGAGCGTTATTTTTTTAATCATAATTATTTCGATTTTGATCCTACAAAGTAATGTTCTTTTTCTGAGAATAAAATATTAAAAGTGGTTAACGAGCCATAAATCCGGGTAATATATTGTTGAATATTAACTTTTTCCTCATCGGTTAAAACACTGTGGCTGTTTATGTTTTGTTCTAAAACCCGCAAACGATCACGCAACATTACAATTTTGTGAAAAAAGGCTTCAGCCGGGATTTCTTTTGGTTTTAATTCTTTATTTGCCGGTTGCAAAAGCATGGTTCCGCCTTTCCATTTTTCACCCAATGGAACCACTTCGTTCAACGCGCCATATTGATCTAAAACATAACTCATTACCTTTTCAATTTCAGCAATTGTGAGCCCGGTTTTAGCAGAAACCTCTTCATTTTTCTGAATAACCTTTAAATCAGTATTCCGCTTTGTAATTTCAATTTTGCCACCGCGTTCAAAAAAAATTTCGTATGCTGTTAAGTTATTTTTACTTACTATTCCTTCCCCGTAACGCGGATGATCTACCCGGGTTCCCACTGTTAATTCTTCCATAATGTTTTTGTTTGATAATTTAAATGTAAAAATATTTATTTCAACTGATAAATTACTATTCAAATATCTGATTCGTTCACAAAAATTTTACTTTTATAACATGATTTTTGAATTTATTGTTAAAGGAATAATAATAGGATTTCTTTCGTCTCTTCCTGTAGGCCCGATAAGCATTTTAATCATTCAAAGAACAATTGGAAACAGTAGAAACTCCGGTTTTTATTCGGGAATCGGAGCTGCCACTTCCGATACTGTTTATGCCACAGTAGCTGGTTTTAGCCTCTCAATCATAATTGATTTTATCCGTGTAAACGAGATCTATTTAAAAATAGGGGGTTCAATGGTTTTAATTCTTCTGGGAATAGTTATTTTCTTTAACCATCCTGAAAAAAGAATTGAGAAATTGAATAGTAAACCCAATACTTTAGTAAAAAATATCTTCACAACATTCCTGCTCACTTTTACAAATCCGCTCGTTGTTTTTTTACACATTGGGATATTTACCGCTTTTGGAGTTATTTTGCATGTTGCACGTCTCAATCAGGCCATTTTTATTCTTGCGGGCTTTTTTGTTGGCGCAGTTTTCTGGTGGTTTATTTTAACCGGATTTGTTAGCTTGTTAAAGAACAGGATCAATACAAAAATTTATTTTTGGTTTAACAAAATAGCCGGAGCGGCAATTGTTATCGTTGTTCTGGTTTCTCTGACAATTGTACTAATCCGTAATATCGGAATCTGAAGAAAGGAACATCAACGGAGTGGAGAATCGGGTTCGCTGGCAAACATTCTGTACATCACACCATCGACCAAATCAGCCCACATTTTAGCCATAAAAACGGTAAGCTTCCCTTCCACTACAGTCAGGATAATTTTCCGTCTTCTTCTTTTTACCGCCCTGTATATGTGACCAGCACATTCCTCTGCCGACATCATTTTATTTTCATCCCGGGGTGTTTCTCCCTGCTGCCGGCCATCGGCTACCAACGCCGATTTGCGTATTTCGGAAGAAGTAAAGCCCGGAGCAGCAACAAGTACGTGTAATCCCGAACGCCGGTTTTCGACCCGAACTGTATCTAAAAAACCACGTACGGCAAATTTTGATGCTGAATAACCTGTTCTCCCCGGTAAACCGACATAACCACCTACCGAAATAACACCCACCAAAGAACCTTTACTTTCCAGCAAATGAGGCAAAGCAAATTTTGTACAATACACTGTTCCCCAATAGTTAACATCCATGGTTTTATGTAATACTGAAAGCTCAACATTTTCAAAAATAGCGCGCATCGAAATCCCGGCATTATTGATCAGAACGTCAATTTTACCAAATCTCTCTATTGCTTTATCAATCAGATTTTTACAATCATCAACCAATGAAACATCGGTTTTTACAGAAAGTATATTCGTATTTTTTAATTCTTTTTCCAGTGCATGTAACCTTTCAATCCTTCTTGCAGCAAGCACAAGATCCCATCCTTCGGCTGCATACTTTTGAGCCAATGCTTTTCCAATTCCCGATGACGCACCGGTTATAACAACAACTTTATTTTGCATAAAAATTTAAGGTAGACCGTTTTGGCAAAGTCACAACAGTAATTTTGGTGCAAAGTAAGAAATTTTCCTGTATTAAAAAGGGCCAACTTTGCTTTTATCCATCATATTTCGTTGCGCTTTTTTAGATTTTGAGGTGAAAAACATATAAAAAAGAGGCTGTCCCAAAAGTAAAATAAATTAAAATGAAACTTTCATTTTATAACCGGCTTTCGTTTTATCCCTCCAAACCTCCCCTAAAGTGGGAGGCTTAAAGTCCCCTACAGGGGATTTAGGGTAAGAAACAAAGCGGTTACTTACGAATTGTAAGTTAATCCCATTATGAAATAACTTTTTGGACAACCTCTTTTCCCAATCACTTTAAGAAATTCAAACAGCCTGTACTGTTTCAACAATATCCTGACCTTTTTTTATAGCTTCCAGATTAAGGGGAATCAACTTATGATACCTTTCCGGCAGAGACTTTTGAAGACCTTTTTCAACATTATCCAAAGAAAGAATTGGCCTTACTTTGAGGTAACTTCCAAAAACTATCATATTAAAAACCTTTGGATTTCCCATATCAACCGCCGTTTTAGTCCCCTCTACCTTATAGATATTTATATCAGTTCGGGTTGGCGGATGAATAACGCCGTTAGGATCGTACAACAGCGTACCACCGGGTTTTACTGCTTTTTCAAATTTATCCATACTCTGCTGATTCAGAATAATGGCAGTGTCGAATTCCTGCAAAATAGGTGAACTAATTCTTGTATCGCTCACAATTACAGTTACGTTGGCAGTTCCGCCACGCATTTCCGGCCCGTAAGAAGGAAACCAGGTAACTTCCTTGTCTTCCATAATTCCCGAATAAGCAAGAATTTTTCCCATCGAAAGTACACCCTGTCCTCCAAATCCCGCAATTATAATTTCTTCTGTCATAATTTTTGCTTTTAATTTTTTGAAACAGGTTCTCCTTTCACACCATCTTTTAAATCTCCCAGCGGATAAAACGGAAACATATTGTCTTCCATCCATTTGTTTGCTGCAACCGGTGTCATTTTCCAACCGGAGTTGCAGGTTGAGACTACTTCAATAAAAGAGGTACCTTTTTTTGCCAGCACATTTTGAATACCTTTTTTTATGGCACGTTTACATTTGCGAACTGAGGCAGCATTGTGAACTGCCTGACGCGTAACATATGAAGTTCCGGGAAGTTGAGCAATCAACTCAGTAATTTTCATCGGGTATCCGTTCAAATCGGCATTTCTTCCGAAAGGCGTTGTTGAAGTCACCATTCCGTCTAATGTTGTTGGGGCCATTTGACCACCGGTCATTCCGTAAATTCCGTTGTTGATAAAAACAACAAGTATATTCTCGCCACGGTTACAGGCATGCATAATTTCTCCTGACCCAATCGACGCCAGGTCTCCATCGCCCTGGTAGGTAAACACAAACTTATCAGGATTTAAGCGGGCCACTCCTGTTGCAACTGCCGGGGCCCTTCCATGAGCAGCTTCCTGCCAGTCCACATCAATGTAATTGTAAGCAAACACCGCACAACCTACAGGTGCTATTCCAACTGTTCTTTCCTGAATGCCCAGTTCGCCTATTAATTCAGCAATTACTTTATGAACAACTCCGTGAGAGCACCCCGGACAATAGTGCATTATTGTATCGGTCTGAACCTGTGATTTGTCGTAGACCAGATTTTCCGGTTTAATAATATCTTTTAACTCCATAACTAATCTCCCATGAAAATTTTTCTTCCAACGCTTCAACAACTTCACCCGGTGCAGGAATAATTCCCCCCATCCGGCCAAAATGCTCAACCCGGGTATTTTTCCCGGCTTCATATACTGCTAATTTGATGTCTTCAATCATTTGCCCCGCACTCATCTCAACCGATAAAAATCCTTTTGCTTTTTCAGCCAGTCTATTTATCGCCTTTTTAGGAAAAGGAAAAAGTGTTATCGGGCGAAGCAAACCGACTTTCAAACCTTTTGCACGCGCAATTTCAACTGATTTCTGACACACCCGCGAGGAAGTTCCAAATGCCACCAAAATATATTCAGCATCGTCACACCTAATCTCTTCATACCGGCAATCCTCTTCTTCCATCTGTTTGTATTTCTGCTGAAAACGCAGATTATTGGCTTCCATTTTTGCAGAATCCATTTCCAGCGAAGTCACAACATTTCGCTCTCTGTCTGTAGTTTTCCCCACGGTTGCCCAGGCACCCGACTTTGTTTTGACTTCCTCATCCGTCCAACGGGGCTTAAAATCAGCCAGTTCCACTCTCTCCATCATTTGACCGATAGCACCATCGGTTAAGATCATTGCCGGATTACGGTATTTAAAAGCCAGTTCAAACCCCAGATCAACAAAATCATTCATCTCCTGAACCGACGCAGGCGCCAAAACAATCATCTTATAATCACCATGGCCACCTCCTTTTACCGATTGGAAATAATCGGCCTGCGAGGGCTGGATAGTTCCAAGGCCAGGTCCACCGCGCTGTACATTAATTATTAAACAGGGTAACTCGGCTCCGGCAATGTATGAGATTCCTTCAGCCATTAAACTAATTCCCGGACTGGAAGAGGAAGTCATTACTTTTTTCCCGGAACCTGCAGCTCCGTAAACCATGTTAATAGAAGCCACTTCGCTTTCGGCCTGTAAAACCGTCATTCCTGTTTCGTTCCAGGGCTGACGCGCCATAAGTGTCTCCATAACTTCTGACTGAGGTGTAATGGGATAACCGAAATATCCGTCGCATCCACAGCGGATGGCGGCTTCGGCCAGCACCTCATTTCCTTTCATTAATCTTAATTCTCCCATTTTATATCTGATATTTATTTCGGTTTCAATTTTAACTCCTGTCGCTCTATTAAAACTTCCTTACCCGAAGGGGACAAAATCGGAACGAATCAAAGACAGGTATGCTGAATCAAATTAATTTTGTACCTATACCTTCACCCTGTAAATCGTTAAACAGGTATCAGGGCAAACAACACCACAATTGGAACAACCTATACAATTTTCAGGATTTTCCATATACGAATAATGATAACCGCGGCTGTTCACTTCTTTATGTAAAGCCAAAACTTCATGCGGACATTCATTTACACAAACACCGCATCCTTTACATCCCTCCTTGTCAACCACAACTGCTCCTTTAACTTTTGCCATTTTGTTGATTTTTCTGATAAATTTAAAAAGCTTTCTGTTTAAAAAAACCCATAAAAATCAGGTTATACCCAAATATTTTTGTGTGGTGAAAATCTTTAAAAGAAATGAATAGTTTCCTGTCAGATTATTAAAATATCACAACAAATAATTCGAGTTTGATTTTTCTAAACAAAACTATTTTTATTCAAGCAAAAAGAATGCAACTAATGTTGCGAATTTTAGATTTTATAAAGGAAACGCGTTAAAATGTTGCGGTGAATTCCGAGATAAGATGCAATATGTTGCCGCTGCAGTTTTGCGCCAAGTTCAGGGTTTTCATTAAAAAACTTACGAATACGTTCCTCGGCATTTAATGACTGAAAAGAATGAATTCTGTCCATCGCCTGGATGTAACTTTCTTCTGCCAGTATTCGAACCGTTCTTTCAAACATTCTGTCGGAATCGAGCAACGTTTTAAATTCACCCTTATCAAAATACAAAAGTTCGGAGTCTTCGTAGGCTTTTATCGACTCGGTTGAGTCTTTACCGGTATAAAAACCACGGTGGTTACTTACAATAAAATTGTTTGGAGGAAAGAAAAACCGCGAAATCCATTCAATACCGCTTTCTGCAACATAAGTAGCGTAAAGCAGTCCGCTTATTAAAATTCCTATTTTATTTGTTTGCTCCCCGTAATCAATAAAACAATCTCCTTTTTTTAGTGACACCGGTTCATTTTTCAAATCGAGTTTCGAGATAAGTTCAAGAGTTAAATTGTAACGGGATATTACTTTGTTTTTATCCATTCTTTGAACTTTTCCTATTTTTCTGAAAAGGTTTGGTTAAATGCTTTTAGCCGTTTTTCAAGCTCCTCGAACTGATCGCGTTTTACAAATGAAACACAGGCACGGATTCCTTCCTCCAGACTGCCTGTATTGTCAAGAGCAATGGCACTTATTCCAAAATAAATCAGGTTAGCCACCAACTCATTTCCTGTCATCCCGGGATAGGAAATCGTAAAATAAAAACCATCTGCTATGGGTTGGTCAATGTCTTTTTTGTAAACAATATCAAAACCATTTTCAAGAAAAAGCCGTTTCATCACTTTGGCTTTTTCACCGTATTCTTTTACATCGTCAACAAAATTAAATGAACCTTCGTTTACAGCTTTCAGCATGGCGGTAAGTGCCCATTGTGCTGAGTGACTTGTTCCTGATGAAATAGAATAAAGCAATCGTAATGTAATTGTACTTCCAAAAGTTGTACTATGAAAACGTTTTTGAAGAACAGGATAATCGCGGTCGAATAACGACTCAGGAATCACCATTACCCCGATTCGCTGACCAGCATACGAAAATATTTTTGAGCTGGAAATAAAAAGAATAAAATTATTGGTGTATTTTGCTACAGTTGGCTGGAAAGGAGGTTTGCCGGGTTCTGATAAATCGCGGCGGAAATCCATACCAAAATAAGCCAAATCTTCCATTACGATAACATCGTATTTATTGGCCAGTTCACCAATTATTTTCAATTCGTCTTCGGTAAAACAAATCCAGCTCGGATTATTTGGATTAGAATAAATAATGGAATGAATGTTCCCTTTTGAAAGAAACTCTTCCAACTTAATTCTCAACTTTTCTCCACGGTAACTGAACACGTCAAATGTTGCATATTTCTGACCGAGCACCAGCATCTGTTGTTTTTGCACCGGAAAACCAGGATCAATAAAAAGAGCCGTATCCTTTTTTTCATCAATGTTATTTGCGGCCAGGAATGCTACGTAAGTTCCCTGCATTGAGCCGACAGTTGGAATACAACCTTTGGGATGAACATCGATATTCATAAAATTCCTGACAAACTTTGCGGCCTCTTCCTTGAGCGGTTTTATTCCGTCAACCATCGGGTAAATCGATCCAACGCCTCTTTTTAGTGCGTCTATTTCGGCTTCGGTTCCCACTTTTGCCGGCGGAAGACCGGGAACCCCCATTTCCATCCGAATATATTTCTCCCCGGTTTCTTCTTCAACTAAATTTACCAGCGCAACAATTTCCCGAATTGATGCTTTTCCAACTTCAGGGATACGAAGTTCTTTTATTTTTTGATCAACAATTGTTTTATCTATCGGTGAACCGGACATATTTCATGTATTTAAAATTAACATGTATTTGAAGGGAAAATAAAAACTCCGACAAATCAGAAATCTGCTCTGTCAGTATCTGATTTTATTACAGGTATGGTTAGAATCCAAACTCCGGACGAATCTGCTCAATCCAGTTTTTTACTCTTTCATCTGTCAGTTCGGGTTCAAAATCTTCGTCGACCGGTAAACCTAAAAATTTACCATCCTCAACAGCTTCCGATTCGTCAAATTCATAATCATCAGCAGGAACTTTCCCCGCAAGAGTTCCGCCGTTTGCCATAAGTTCTTTGGCCAGTAATCCAATGTGATCCACAAAAGTAGCGGCATAAGTAACGTGGTCCCCCAATCCAAAAATTGCGAGTTTTTTCCCCTCGTAATTTGTTTTTCCTATTTCCGGTAAAAATTTTGCCCAATCGACATTATTATAAGTTGCATGCCAGGTCTCCTTGCCGACAGTGGAAATTCCAAAAATAATTTTATCATATTTTTCCAAATCGGCAACAGTGGCATCTTTCACCGGAACCATTTCCACTTTTTCTTCTCCAATAGCGTCTTTAACTTTATCAGCTACCCTGTTTACGGCACCTTTTAACGGTCCAAAGAAAATTGCAATTTTACTCATATCGTTTGGTTTTATAATTTTATTTTTTTAATCGTGTAAATAAACATCTCCTTTTGTGTATTCACCTAAAATTGAAAGACTTGTAGCATTTTTCAACACCTGGTGAATCGCTTTGTCATAATTTTTTGTTTTTTCCCATTCAATGTCAACATGAATGGTATATTCGTTTGGTTTCCCCAAAATCGGAACAGATTGAATTTTGTTGAGGTTAATTCTGTTTTCCGCAAAAATATTTAACACTTTTGCCAGCGCACCATAAAAATGCCCCACCTCAAAACAGATAGATGCTTTATTTGTCCCCTCGGTAGGATTACCATGCTTGGAGAGAATTAAAAAACGTGTATAATTCTTTTTATTACTTTCTATACCTGTTTCTAAAATCTCCAGATTATACATTTCCGCTGCCCTCAGATTGGCAATTGCAGCAGCGTTTTTCGGTTTTTCGTCACAGATTAACCTGGCCGCTGCAGCCGTATCCAAACCTTCATGTAATTTAGCATTTGGAAAATATTTTTCGATAAACTCCATACTTTGCTGCAAAGCAACAGGATGCGAATAAATATCGGTTATATCCTGTTTTTTTACTCCCGGCGCAACCATTAAATTCATCTGAATATGAAGATAAATTTCCCCAATAATACGAAGGTGAAAATCGCGAATCAACTGGTAATTTTTTAGCAAACTGCCTGCAATCGAATTTTCGATGGCCATTACTGCATAATCAACTTTATCTGCATCAATCAATTCACAAACACTTGTAAACGATTTACATTCAACAACCTCAATTTCTTCGTTGAAATATTTTAAAGCCGCATCCTCGTGAAAAGACCCGGCAATACCTTGTACGGCGATTTGTTTCATTCATTAATTTTTAACGAATCCAAAGATACAAATTCTGAAATAAGATTACAGAATTCAATAGTTTTACTTTCTTTCCGGTTAATATTAGAGTAAAAATTCACCCTCCTGAAAAAGAAAATTGTCTTTATTGCTTTGGAGAATCTCCATACATTTTTTAATACTGGCCGGGCGAATTACAATTGTAGCCGAATCCTGTTCCATTGAAAATGCATACATGTATTCAATAAACGAACCACCCTCGCTCAATACTTTTAGCAACTTTGAAAGGCTTCCCGGCTGATTTGGTGTTTTCGCAAGAACGACTTCGGTAGTTTTTACCGAAAACTGGTTTTGTTTTAACACTTCACATGCCTTTTCGGGATCGGACACAATTAATCGCAAAATTCCAAAATCAGATGTATCGGCAATTGTAAATGCTGAAATATTAATTTCGGCATCGCTTAATATTTGGGTAACTTCATTTAATCTTCCCGATTTATTTTCGAGAAAAACAGATACTTGTTTTGTTATCATTTTTTCAGATTTTGCGGTTATCAATTACACGTTTGGCCTTTCCGGCAGTTCTTTCAATTGTTTTTGGTTCAACCAGTTTTACATCAACCGAAATACCGAGAGTACTTTGAATATTATTCCTGATTTTTTTGCGAAGCGCTTCCAGTTCTCTCACTTCATCGGAAAAGAACTGTTCCTGCACTTCAACCATTATTTTGAGTATATCAAGCGTTCCCTGGCGTTCAACAATCAACAAATAATGTGGCTCTGTTTCGCTCATTTCAAGCAACACACTTTCGATCTGAGATGGAAAAACATTCACACCACGAATGATAAGCATATCGTCACTGCGTCCCATACATTTTTCCATTCGAACCAGGGTACGGCCACATTCACATTTATCGTAAATTAAACGGGTTAAATCACGGGTTCGGTATCGTAAAATCGGAATACCTTCTTTGGATACCGTACTAAACACCAATTCACCTATTTCGCCAGGTTGAACAGGCTGCAAATTTTCCGGGTCAATAATTTCAGGTATAAAATGATCTTCGTTAACGTGCATTCCTGCCTGATGTGTACATTCGCACGAGACTCCGGGCCCAACAATTTCACTCAATCCGTAAATATCAATAGCTTTTATTTTAAGTTTCGCCTCAATTTCTTTCCGCATATTTTCGCTCCAGGGTTCGGCGCCAAAAATGCCAACTCTAAGGTTTAAACTTTCGGGGTCTATTCCCATTTCCTGCAGTGCTTCCGATAAAAATAGAGCATAAGAGGGTGTACATGCAATTACCGAAGATCCAAAATCCTGCATCAGCTGAATTTGTTTTTTTGTATTTCCTCCCGAAATCGGAATAACTGTAGCCCCCAGGTTTTCAGTTCCGTAGTGCAAGCCCAGTCCGCCGGTAAACAAGCCATAACCGTAGGCTACCTGTACAATATCGTTTTTATGAACACCAGCCATACAAAGTGAACGGGTAACTACTTCGGCCCACATTTGCAAATCGTTTCTGGTATAACCAACAACAGTTGGTTTTCCTGTTGTACCTGAACTGGCATGCAAACGCACAATTTCACTCATCGGAACCGTAAACATTCCAAAGGGATAGTTGTCGCGTAAATCTGTTTTATTGGTAAACGGCAGGTCTTTTAAGTTCTCTACACTTTTTATGTCGCCCGGCAGAATCCCTTTTTCCTGCATTTTTGCCCTGTAACTGGGTATGTTGTGATAAATTCGTTTTACGGTAGATAAAAGTCTTTCTGATTGAATGGCAGCCATTTCGTCCCGCGAAGCACATTCAATTTTTTTGTTCCAAATCATTCAAAAAAATATAAAAAGGTTAGTATTAATATTATTGATTTTACTTCAGAGTCCGGAAGTATTTATTTTCCATATACAATATCGTCATCGAGCAAATGAACACTGTTAATTTCGAGTCTTCGTTTTGCCTCCAGCACATCGGGCACTTCCAGAATTAAAACAGCCATTCCCGTTTCCGAAATCAACCTGCTATCGGCACTTTCAATGTGAATCCCTGAGCGAGAGATTTTTATCAGTAATTCATCCAGGCCCCCTGTTTGATCTTTCATTTCCAAAGCGATGACTTCGCGCAAAACTACAGAGTGTCCTCTTTCCGAAAGCAATTTATAAGCTTTCTCCGGTTTGTTAACCAGCAAGTGCAAAACTCCCCAGCCATGCAAAATACTGTTCATCGAAACCGACCGAATATTAATTTTTTCCTCTTTAAGGATATTGGTTATTTTCTCAAAATGAGTAATCTTATTTTCAAGAAAAACAGATATTTCGTATGCCATTTTTTGATTTTTTTCACACAAAAAGGCTGTCTTTTTCTATATTTCCGACAGCCTTAATGAACTTTAATTCCTGTAAAATTAAAAAGTATTATTAGAATTTATAAGCAACAGAAATCATATTTCTGAAATTTGTTACATTTTCAGTGTTTTTAACTTTTGCTTTGTCATTGTAATCATTCTCGCCATAAGCAACGGTAGTTAAACTTATTTCAATACCAAACATAAAATTT
Source organism: Maribellus comscasis (assembly GCF_009762775.1). Lineage (GTDB taxonomy): Bacteria > Bacteroidota > Bacteroidia > Bacteroidales > Prolixibacteraceae > Draconibacterium > Draconibacterium comscasis. The sequence goes on from NZ_CP046401.1 coordinate 7,087,345, forward strand.
TTGTAGTTGTATATCAGTTGCGGCGAAAGTTTATACATTATATCAGCATTGGTTGCAAATCCGTATATCGGTCCGATAGGATTTTTCGAAGTTCCCATATTTTTGAGGTATCCTGCAAAGAAACCAAATTTCCAATCGTCGCCATAAATCACATTCATCCAATTGTAAATATGATTGAAGGGAGTATATGTTTCTGCACCTGTTGTACTGTTTAATGAAGCAACTGCATAACCGCTGGGCAGTAAACTTTCGCAAACATTCTGACCATACATGGTTTTGGCTTTAAATTCAAATTTTTCTTTTGTGTATTTCAAGTACGCCATTGCAGCCATTGTGCTCAATTTTTCCGAAGTTTTAAAAGTTCCGCTTGTACCTGTTGCGGAAGTTCTGGGTTGAATCATTTTCCAATCGATTGCTGTACCCAAAACCCAATTTTCATTATAATACTGAAGTTGGGCATGTAAATTCGGAACAACGGCATCGCGTTGATACTGATAGGTTTTTCCGTCGGGCCCGGTATTGGAATATTTAAACTGGTACACGGCAGCAGCTATTAAGTCCAGATGACCGTTTAACTGGTGTGTTAAACGAAGTTGAGGGCTTCGGTTAAAAACCTGAAAAGGAAGACCTGTGTTTTCGTTCAAAGTACCTGGATACACTTTTTCAATAAATGTAGGATGCCAGGTGCGGCCAAACAAAAGTTTGGTTTTTGGCCATACAAACTGCGTGTAAGCATGTCTGAAACGCAAACTGTTGGTGGAGGCACCACCGGTAAAATCGACTTCAACATAGGCACCAATTTGTGTTTTCCCGATTTCGAGCCCCGAAAACCGGGTACCAAACCTTGTAAATGTATTCAAAAACTGGGCGCTGGGTTGTGCATTAATATCGTCTCCGTTGACATCATATTCAGGCATTTGAGGAAAAAGATCGAGTAAATGATCACAGGCATCTACATTTCTTCTGGAATCAAAAATGAAATCATTTCGAACAAAACCCGAAAGGTCAACTTTAATGTTTTTGGAAGATAAAAAACCCTGGGAATAAACATTTGCAGATAAACAAAGAAGCAATAAAAAAATTATCCTTTTCATGGTTAGAAATTGAAATTTGGTTTTATAGAAAGAATTGTCTGTAGCTTCAATATTGAGCCATAAAATTAATACAAAAGCCTCTTCTTTAAATCTCAGAACTATAGTTCAATAACATAGTTTGCTTATTTATTTCGATTTTAAATTAAGATGTAGTTAAGCCAAATTTTGGGGCTAACCCGCGCCAAACGTTGTTCAGAAATTATTACAAGCACAAAAAGTTACACTTCGACCCAAACTGAAACACTGCCACCTTTTGTTTTAAATGGCCCCCACCCCCATTCATTGGTTTGAATTTCCTCTTTAAAATGGCTTGTAATATCACGATACCGGGTAAATGGTTTTCCTGTCTCCATCCATTTGCTTTCGTCATGAAAGTTAGTCATAATCACAGCCATACTTTTATGTTCATTATCCCCTTCAAAGGTCCAGCCGATCACATGCCGGTGATCAAAATAATCATGTCTCTTCCCAAATGTGCAGTTTTGACGTGCTTCCAAAAACAGATCAATTATCCATTTGTGCGAAGACATCCAGATTTCGTAATCGATTCCATCTTTCCGGTCACTATAATTTGCCCCAAAATAATCGGCGCAAAAAACACAGGGGTAACCTTCATTACGAAGTAAAATAATGGCATATGCCAGTGGTTTAAACCAGGCCTCCACCAACGATTCAAGACTTTGCAAGGGCTGTGTATCATGATTTTCAACCAGTGTAACTGCTAAATACGGTATTTCTTTTACAAGTGTATTATTTAAAATTGCACCCATATCATAATTCGAACCCGACTTTGAAGCGTAATGAAAATTATAGTGCAGCGGTGCATCGAAGAGATGCATCCGGCCTTCGGTTTCTGCAATATAATTTTTTAATTGCGATATATCGGGCGACCAGTATTCTCCAACGGCAAACAAATTACGATTTGTATGGTTGCGCATATCATCGAGCCAGTATTTAAAAAAGAAAGACCGGATATGTTTAATCGCGTCGATACGAAAGCCATCTACTTTAAAAGTGTCAAGATACCATTTACCCCAGTAGTGTACTTCCCCGCGAACCTGATCTACATCGAAATCCAAATCGCAACCCATTAAAAAATCATAATTATCATTTTCCTTATCTACATGGGTTTCAAAATGTTTATCTTTCATTTTATAAATATTACCAAACTCTTTTGTGGCATCAAAATGCCACCACTGCCACTTCATGCTTGAATATTTATCACCCCTTCCGGGAAAACTGAACGCAGTCCACAATTCCTTTTCAAACAAGTCACTTAAATTCCTGTTCCGGTTTTGGGGGTCAACAACTGATACCAGCACATTCTGTTTATCATCTGCCCCCATTTTATGATTTAAAACTACATCTGCATATACCTGCAAACCGTTGTCGTGTGCACTTGAAAGCGCCGCTTCATACTCTTTTTTTGTTCCGTATTTCGTCCGAACCGTGCCCTTTTGGTCGAATTCACCAATGTCAAACAAATCATAAACTCCATATCCTACATCGTTGATTCCACCCATTCCTTTGTAGGCTGGTGGTAACCAAACTGCAGTAAATCCGGCATCGCTAATTGCTTTTGCCGCTTCCTCCAAATCAACCCAAAATGTTCCTTCATTGGATGTATACCAATGAAAATACTGCATCATTGTACCTCTTAGCTGTTTCATACCGCATTGTTTTTAATATCACAACTACAAGTTAAGGAGATGTTTGAAAAAATTTCCCTATCAGATTTTAAAATTACATTAAGAAGTGTAAAGCAAAACTAAAAACTTGAAGCAAATCCTTATTGCATTTTTGTAACAATTGATACAATTTACTTCTTATTAATAATACTATATTGTGCAGGATTTTTGCAAATATGAGTCGAAAAAGAATTATCAAAATATTCCGGAAACTGCATAAATGGCCTGCAATAACCATCAGTTTTTTTGCCATTCTATTTGCTGTATCCGGAATTGTAATGAACCATCGCGGAACATTTTCTTCGGTTGATGTTTCAAGAAAATTACTACCGGCGAATTATACATACAAAAATTGGAATTTAGCGGCAGTAAGGGGTTCGATGCAAACCAGTGAAAATAAAATTCTTGTTTTTGGAAACATCGGGATATGGAAAACCGATGGAAATTTTGGTGAGTTCACAGATTATAACCAGGGTTTTCCCAAAGGAATTGACAACCGTAAAATTTATTCAGTTGTACAGTTCAAAAACCAGCTTTTTGCAGGTACCCACATGGGATTATTTTCGCAAAATCCGGAAAAAAACAGATGGGAAAAAGTCGATGTACCGGTTCGGGAAAACCGAATTGCTGACCTGAATTTAAAAGGAGATACTCTGCTTGTGTTAACCCGAAATTATCTGTTAAAAAGTAGCGACGGCAAAAACTTTGAAACGATTCAACTCCCGGCCCCTCTTGGGTATGAACGAAAAACCGGGTTATTCGATACATTCTGGCAACTGCACAGTGGCGAGCTGCTTGGATTACCGGGGAAATTAATTGTAGATTTACTGGGGTTAATTACCGTTTTCCTTTCTGTTACCGGCCTTTTGCATTTCTTTTTTCCTAAAATCATTAGAAAACGAAAAAAGAAACAAAAGCAGGTTGGCTCCTTCGTTACAGTAAAAAAGAAAAACCTGCACTGGCACAATGTTGTAGGGTATATTTTTGCGCTATTCCTGATAATTAACACTTTTGCAGGAATGCATTTACGGCCTCCGCTTTTAATAGCCATCGCCAGCAAAAAGGTTGGAATTATTCCGGGGACACATATAGATAATCCAAATCCCTGGTTTGACAAACTCCGTCGTGTTCACTGGAACATTGATTTGCACCAATACATTTTTTCTACTTCCGAAGGTTTCTATTTTGCCGGTGAATCGTTTTCAAAACCGCTGCAACCAGCCTTTTCGCAGCCACCTGTCAGTGTTATGGGTTGTAATGTATTAAAACCGTTAGAGGAAAAGATTTACCTGGTGGGGTCGTTTAACGGGATGTTTTTGTGGAATATACAAACCGGTGCTGTGGCCAACTTTTTCACACAACAGCCCTATGTTGCACCGGAAGGAATGCAAAGCCCCATTGCAGCCAACATGGTTGCCGGCCTTGTGGAAGGAAATGAATCGGCTTTTTGGTTTGATTATAACAGGGGAGCCCTTCAACTTAGTGGGAAAACGTTTCCTGAAATGCCGGAACAAATTATTACGAATTCCCCTATGTCGCTTTGGAATGCGGCACTTGAATTTCATACCGGGCGGATTTTTGAACACCTGGTTGGAGCATTTTATATTTTGTACGTCCCACTTGCCGGAATTTGTATTTTACTTGTATTAATCAGCGGAGTTTATTTGTGGTGGAAACTGCACCGGAGAAAAAGGTGATTACGAATCGGGTGATGTGATTTTCATTCGCGTCTTTCTTTGGTGAATTGGAATTCGCCTATCCCTATTTCCGACAGCTTACTACCAAAGGCAAATGTTCTCCGCCAAACGATTCCATTTTGAAGTCGGAAAACAATTCAATGTCAGCAAAATTAGTTTGACTTAACAATTCATGCAGTTCCTCACTTTTCAAAGCCAAAAGCGGAGTTTTATTTGAAATGATTTCATTTTCTTTTTTCAGAATCAAATCGGTTTGAAAATGAACAAGTGAAGAATTCTTTTCGAAGCCATACTTACGAACAAACTTTATGTTCTTTGTTTCAATGACAGGCAGCTCCGAAATCTGTTGGTTGAGAACATAGTCGTAATTTAAAATCTGAAGCAAAAAGTGTCCGCCGGCTTTCAAAACTTGGTAAACTCCTTTTAACATCTGCTCTATTCGTTTGTTTGCATGCAGGTGGACCAGTGTATTTCCAAAACACAAAACAGCATCAAATTGCGCGGGATAAAAATCGTTTTCCAAATCGAGCATATTTCCAGACTTAAATTGAATGTTTTGATGTGAATTTTTTAACCGGGCTTGCTCCAGCAAATCCTTGTTTAAATCTATTCCCATGACTTCTACCTCACTGTTTGCCAGCTGGAAAGCCAGTTCACCGGTGGCACAACCAATATCCAACATCTTTTTCCCGTTTAAATCTCCTACCCTGTTTTTAACAAAATTCAGTTGCGATGGCTTGTATGGAAATATTTCAGCATAATATTTTGAAATTGATGTATAAAACTTATTCTGATGGTCAGTACTCATGATGAAATGTATTACTAAATGTATCTTTTCTTTCTCCTTCACCTTTTGTGGGAAAGTCAGGATGGGAGCCTTTCAATCCTCAGTCTGGCATCAACCGCCAGAATTTCATTTTCATTTCCCAAAAACGGATTGATATCCAGTTCTTTTATTTCGGTGGCAAAACGTAATAACCACGATAAACCTACAATAATGTCGGCAAACCCGGAAATATTAACCCCCGGTTGTTTCCGGTAACCTTTTAATATTTTATAAGATTTCAGGCTTTTAATCATGGAAAGCGCTTCTTCTTTTGAAAGCGGTGCCAATCCTGAGGAAACATCCTTTAAAACCTCAACAAAAATTCCCCCCATACCGCATAAAATGATGTGCCCAAAATTCTGCTCATATTTTGCGCCTAAAAACAATTCTGTTCCACTTGCCATTTGTGCGATTAAAACTCCTTCAGAGCCTTCAATTTCATTTAAATGATAAAACTCTTTTCGCACTTCACTGGTGTTCCGGACATTAAGGATTACGCCGCCAACATCGGTTTTATGTATTGGACCAACCACTTTCATTACCAGCGGGAAACCAACTTCCAAAGCAGCCAGAACCGCCTCTGGTTCTGTTTTCGCTACAATCTCTTTTACCCGCGGAATTCCAACTTCATCGAATAAACGATGGATAATCTCAGGCGGCTGGTAACCATTTTCTGTCTGCCCGATAATTTCTCTGATTTTAACACTGCTGACAAATCCGGGTGTATCTTTCTTTGGCGCCGGGTTGGGTGTATTTATCACTTTTGTAAGTGCGCGGCCAAGCAAAACCTCGTCGGGGAAATTTACATTTCCGTGAGAAAGAAAGTGAGCCACATCTTCTTTTACATTTATCAACGACGGCAAAATGGGATAAATTGGTTTCCGGCAGGTTTTCATCTTTTCCGAAAGCAAATTATAAACATCGCCTATCGGAAAAAGTCCGGGACTCCCAAAAATTACAGCCATTCCATCCACATCAAAATCATTCTCGCAGGTATCGATTATCTCACCCAACTGCGCAGCTGTTCCGGTAGCTAAAAAATCAATTGGATTTTCAACTGAAGAACCTGAAAATAATTTTTCTTTCAAAATAGTTTTAGCGGAAGATTCCCCGATATGCGGGATTTTTAACCCACCATCTTCCAGTGCATCGGTAAGCATTACACCCGGTCCGCCGGCATGTGTTACAATCGCCAGTTTTCGTCCTTTTAATTCTTTACACATAAACACACTGGCTACCGTTGTCAACTCTTCTCGGCCGTAACAACGAACAATACCTGCTTTCCTAAAAAGCGCTTCAACTGCTGCATCGGAACTTGTCAGCGCTCCGGTATGCGACGAAGCAGCCCGGCTTCCCGCTGATGAACTTCCGGCTTTTATAGCTGCAATTTTGCAACCTTTGTTTATCAGCGACGAAGCATGAATGAGCAGTTTGTCCGGATTATCAATATTTTCGATGTATAACAATTTCACCTTCGAACTTTGCCCTTCCACATAATTTTCATCGAGATACTGGAGCACGTCTTCAACACCGGTTTGCGCACTGTTTCCAACTGAAAAAACATGGGCAAAACGCAGTCCTTTCGGTATTCCTGATTCAATGATAAAAACCGCTGTGGCCCCTGAACCGGAAATAAAGTCACATCCATCGGGAGTTAATTTGGGAACAGGCGTAGTAAACACGCTGGTATGTTGAGGTGTCATTACTCCGACACAGTTCGGGCCGATTAAACAAGCATTATTTTGATTCACAATATCAGCAATCTCCTGTTCCAGTTTTTTACCTGCATCGTCTGTTTCACCAAAACCTGCTGAAATAATTATAAATGCTTTTGTATCATTTTGTTCCGTTAAAATTCTTACCGTTTCCAAACAAAATTTTGCAGGAATAGCCAAAACGGCCAAATCAACCGATGGTAATTCTTCCACCGATGAAAACGAGGGGATTCCCTGCACCTGAGTTTCTTTTGGATTTACGGCGTAAATTTCTCCGTCAAAACCAAAATCTACAAGGTTTTTAATGATCTTCCCTCCTGGCTTCGAGATTGTATTCGAAGCCCCTACTATTGCAATACTCTTTGGATGAAGCAGCTGTCTGTTTATCATACAACTTATTTTTGTCTGCATAAAATTATACAATTCTCATTCAATCTTCACTGATATATTTCACGTTGGTTCTCAAATCATCCTGTTATTTTTTACTCCTTCTCAGAAAAAAATATGTCTTTTTATATTCCTGCATATTTCGCTAGTTTTGGCAAAAAATAAAATGGCTGAAAAAAAAGAACAAAAAATAGTTGTGTTTCTGTCCTTGCTTCCATCAGACAAGAATCTAATCTTAAACGGGGTTAAAATTGCAACTATTTTTAAGAAAGAGTTGTGTCTCTGTTTCAACTATTCAGGGAAACAAAAAAAAAATCACAGCCAGTTTAAAGCAAAACTTATTGAATACTCCAACCCGATTAAAAATGAAATTCCGGGGTTAAAAGTTTCCACCCTGCTTCTTTCCGAACATTTAAAAGATATACCTGAAAAACTTTCTGACGATCTGGAAGCCATTTTTATTGTTGCGGCAAAATCTCAGTTCAAAAAATATTCTCCGGCACTAACAGAAAGCCCTGTTCCGTTTCTTTTTGTTGATGAAGAGAAAGAAACTATTCCAGATTATAAACGCGTCGTGCTTCCGATCGATCTGCGAAGCGAAAACAGCGACAGTGCATTATGGGTATCTTATTTCGGACGATTTAACAACACCGTAATTGTGGTTGTGGCGGCCAACGATAAAATCAGGGAAAATAAAAACAGGGTGGCTAAAAATGTAGTACTAACCAAAAAGCTATACCAAAAATTTAACCTGCAACATAAATTTTTTAAAGGCCAAAAAGGTAGTCTGGGAGTAGCTGATGAAGCTTTGGAACTGGCACTCACGATGGAAATCGATTTTCTCACTATCTTGGGGAGTTCAACAATTACACCTTTGGATTTGCTTGTAGGATTACCCGAAAAAAGGATTATCCGGCATTCCAAAAGTCTTCCTGTTTTGGTTATAAATCCCCGAAAAGACAATTATATTTTATGTGACTAAAAATCTAAATGTACTTGCGGTTAACAGTTTTCAGATGTTTTATTACTTTCGCTGCTGAAATCTAAAGTATCATGAAAAAATCTCTCTTTTTCGTTTTTGTGTTATCAGCTTTGATTGGCAGAACTCAAAATTTTGAATACCAGGTTTTGTTCGAAGGAATAGGTGATAACCGGGAATACTCCAACAGCAACAAAGCTGAATCGCAAAGTATACTGGGCAGCCGCGGAGCATTTGAAATTGGGATTGAAAAAGACGGACACCGAGTTCGTGGCGGACTAAGTCAACTCCTTGAATTTGGAAGTGATTTAGATTACCACAAACCAAAACTTACCTTGTATTACGGGTATTCCGACGAAAACAAAGATTTCCTTTTTGGTGCCTTTCCACGCCGTGGACGAATCGATTTTCCGCTGGCCATGCTCACCGACACCTTATTGTATTACCGTCCAAACATTGAAGGGATGTTTGGAGAAGTTCGCTGGGATTGGGGATACCAAAATGGGTTCGTCGACTGGGTAAGCCGTCAAACAGACACAATTCGCGAAAACTTCATGGTTGGATTTTCCGGTGAAATTGTTTATAAAAATCTCTTCCTGCAGAATTTTCTATTAATGTACCACGATGCAGGGCCGGCAATCAAACTTCAGGATGATCATGTAAAAGATTATTTGGGATATGCATTGCAGGCAGGAATCAGAACCAATGAAAACTCACAAATCCAGAGTTATATTAAAGCCGGCATTTTAAGTTCAATGTACCGTGAAAGAAAAGTTACTGATGGCTTTCAAAATGCGGCAAGCCTTTTTGCGGAAGCCAATGCACGGTATAAGAATCTGGGAATTAAGTCGGTATTAAGTACTGGCGAAGGACACAAATTTAAAGCTGGCGACCGTTTTTACCAGGTTGACAGTTACTGGAGAACAGATGCTATTTGGTATTTTATCAATGGGGAACACGTAAAAGGAACTTTTAACTTGTCATTTCATCTCGTCGATTGGAATTATTTGGATCAGCAACAACAGCTTTCAATTGTCTACATTTTCGGAAAATAAAAATATCATAGCCACTCATTTTTTAAATTTGAGTAGAAAAACCAGCTAATTTCTGCAGACATTAACGGCCTTATTCTAAACAAAAAAATCATTATTGTAAAAACAAAAAAGATTTCAGATTGTCTTAAATTGGGAATAGTAGAAATTTTATTTCAGGGGAGAACTCCGTAATTTAGTATTGCCCAAACATTGTACAGAACTTATATGTACGATGAAACAAAAAATTACCTTAACATTAATCACTTTTATCTTTTTAGGATTTAATGTTTTCTCATCAAACTATATTAAAAATCCTGAAAATAAGAATTCCAACGATTTATTTTTTGAGGTACAAGCCTGCCCTACAGATGTAACCAACAATAGTATCTCTACGACCACTACAACATTTTGTAGCGTTGGCAATGCTACAATTACTGGTACTGTGCCAGACAACGTTACTATTGCAGCAGACACAAGCTATCAATGGCAATATGAGAGTTCACCCGGTACATGGGCAGATTTAGGTATAGAGACTAGAGATTATTCAATAGGAAGCTTAACTGAAACAACTTCTTTTAGAAGGGTGATTCGAATTATCGATTGTGATGATTTTGCCAGCAATGAAGTTGTCATTACAGTTAATCCGATTCCGGCACAACCTACCGTGTCAGTCGTTGATGCAACTTGTGGTGTCCCGGGAAGTGCAAGCATTTCCAATTACAACAGTGACTACACTTATACCTTTGACCCCACAGGGCCATCTGTTGGTGCCGGCGGAGAAATTACCGGATTTTCAACCGGACAGGCTTACACTGTGACAGCAACAAATACAGGAGGATGTACTTCCACACCTTCTGATTCGTTTACTGTTCAGGCTGCACTGGATGCGCCGGTGCAACCTACCGTGTCAGTCGTTGATGCAACTTGTGGTGTCCCGGGAAGTGCAAGCATTACAAATTACAACAGTGACTACACTTATACCTTTGACCCCACAGGGCCATCTGTTGGTGCCGGCGGAGAAATTACCGGATTTTCAACCGGACAGGCTTACACTGTGACTGCAACTAATACAGGAGGGTGTACTTCCACACCTTCTGATTCGTTTACTGTTCAGGCTGCACTGGATGCGCCGGCGCAACCTACCGTGTCAGTCGTTGATGCAACTTGTGGTGTCCCAGGAACTGCAACCATTTCCAATTACAACAGTGACTACACTTATACCTTTGACCCCACAGGACCATCTGTTGGTGCCGGCGGAGAAATTACCGGATTTTCAACCGGACAGGCTTACACTGTGACAGCAACAAATACAGGAGGATGTACTTCCACACCTTCTGATTCGTTTACTGTTCAGGCTGCACTGGATGCGCCGGCGCAACCTACCGTGTCAGTCGTTGATGCAACTTGTGGTGTCCCGGGAACTGCAACCATTTCCAATTACAACAGTGACTACACTTATACTTTTGACCCCACAGGGCCATCTGTTGGTGCCGGCGGAGAAATTACCGGATTTTCAACCGGACAGGCTTACACTGTGACTGCAACAAATACAGGAGGATGTACTTCCACACCTTCTGATTCGTTTACTGTTCAGGCTGCACTGGATGCGCCGGCGCAACCTACCGTGTCAGTCGTTGATGCAACTTGTGAAGGACCGGGAACTGCAACCATTTCCAATTACAACAGTGACTACACTTATACTTTTGACCCCACAGGGCCATCTGTTGGTGCCGGCGGAGAAATTACCGGATTTTCAACCGGACAGGCTTACACTGTGACTGCAACAAATACAGGAGGATGTACTTCCACACCTTCTGATTCGTTTACTGTTCAGGCTGCACTGGATGCGCCGGTGCAACCTACCGTGTCAGTCGTTGATCCAACTTGTGATGTCCCGGGAAGTGCAAGCATTACAAATTACAACAGTGACTACACTTATACTTTTGACCCCACAGGGCCATCTGTTGGTGCCGGCGGAGAAATTACCGGATTTTCAACCGGACAGGCTTACACTGTGACTGCAACTAATACAGGAGGGTGTACTTCCACACCTTCTGATTCGTTTACTGTTCAGGCTGCACTGGATGCGCCGGCGCAACCTACCGTGTCAGTCGTTGATCCAACTTGTGGTGTCCCGGGAACTGCAACCATTTCCAATTACAACAGTGACTACACTTATACCTTTGACCCCACAGGGCCATCTGTTGGTGCCGGCGGAGAAATTACCGGATTTTCAACCGGACAGGCTTACACTGTGACAGCAACAAATACAGGAGGATGTACTTCCACACCCTCTGATTCGTTTACTGTTCAGGCTGCACTGGATGCGCCGGCGCAACCTACCGTGTCAGTCGTTGATGCAACTTGTGGTGTCCCGGGAACTGCAACCATTTCCAATTACAACAGTGACTACACTTATACCTTTGACCCCACAGGGCCATCTGTTGGTGCCGGCGGAGAAATTACCGGATTTTCAACCGGACAGGCTTACACTGTGACAGCAACAAATACAGGAGGATGTACTTCCACACCTTCTGATTCGTTTACTGTTCAGGCTGCACTGGATGCGCCTTCAACACCTGTTCTTAACCTTACCCAGCCTACTTGTGATGTTACTACAGGGACTATTACAATAACTTCACCAACAGGAGCCGGGCTAACATACAGTATCAACGGAACAGACTACCAGTCTTCTGCAACCTTTAGCGAGGTGGTTCCCGATACTTATGAAGTTACCGTAAAAAACAGTGACGGGTGTGTTTCTTCTGCAACACAGGCGGTTATAGAGGAACAGTTAGTGCCAGATGCACCAACCATCAATGTTTCAAATGATTGTGGACAATCCATTTTAACAGCTTCAAATTATACCGGTTCGCTTGAATGGAGTACGGGAGAAACAACAGAAAGTATAACGGTAACAACAGCCGGAGATTATTCCCTTACGCAAACCGTGGATGGTTGCACCAGTGATCCGGCAACTGAAGCAGCAAATCCAATTACCACTCCAACCCTTAACATTTTATCGACGGTTAATCCTGCAAGCTGCGGAGGGCAAGGTTCAATTAATTTTACTTTTAATGATGTCCCCGATGGCACTTACACCATTTCATACGATGGAGGAAGTTTTTCAGGAGTCAATGTATCCGGGAATTCAGCTTCCGTTTCAGCAAGCGCCGGCAGTTATCTCAATTTAACGATTTCCGTCAGCGGATGTGTTTCTGCTCCCGGGAAAAGTACTACTCTTACCGACCCCAATCCACCGAATGCTCCAACTATCGATGTCGTAAATGATTGTGGACAATCCATTTTAACAGCTTCAAATTATACCGGTTCGCTTGAATGGAGTACAGGAGAAACGACAGAAAGTATAACGGTAACAGCAGCCGGAGATTATTCAGTTACGCAAACCGTAGATGGTTGTACCAGCGACGCAGCAATAGTGTCTGCGGAACCTAAATTAATCCCTACTCTTTCAGCATCAGGAAATAACCCAACTTCATGTGAAGGACCTGGGTCTATCGATTTTACTTTTACTGATGTAACTGATGGCACCTACACCATTTCATACGACGGAGGAAGTTTTTCAGGAGTCAATGTATCCGGAAATTCAGCGTCTGTTTCTGCAGGTGCCGCTACATACAACAATTTAACCATCACAGTTAACGGGTGTACATCAGCCGGTGATGAAAATATTACACTGAATGACCCAAATCCTCCCAATGCTCCTGCAATTGACGTCGTAAATGAATGCGGACAAACTGTTTTAACAGCTTCAAATTATACCGGTTCGCTGGAATGGAGTACAGGTGAAACAACAGAAAGTATAACGGTAACAGCAGCCGGAGATTATACCCTTACGCAAACTGTGGAGGGTTGTACCAGTGATCCGGCAACTGAAGCAGCAAATCCCAAAACTGTACCTGTACTCCAGGCATCAGGAAACAATCCATTATTATGTGGCGGGGTTGGAACGATTAATTTTACTTTTACAAATGTTCCAAACGGACTATACACAATTAGCTATGATGCCGGCAGCTTTCCCTTGGTGGCAGTCCTAAATAATCAGGCAACCGTCCTGGCAAGTGCCGGCAGTTACAATAATTTCAGGATTACTGTTGACGGATGTACCTCTGTCAACGGTGTTAATGTTGCACTTACCGATCCCAATGCGCCGGATGCGCCGGGAATTGATGTTTTGGATGAGTGTGGAGAATCTGTGTTAACTGCAATAAACTATGAAGAAGGCGCAACATTGGAATGGAGTACAGGAGAAACGACAGAAAGTATTACCGTCGACGAATCAAAAACATATTCTTTAACACAAGAATTAAACGGATGTGTTAGCGATGCAGCCACTTCAATGGCTAATCCCAAAACAATACCTGCCAAACCTGACTTTTCAGTTACCGATAACTGCGATGGGACTTCAACTCTGGAAGCCATCAACGTTGATGAGTCTGCTGTTTTGAAATGGAGCACAAATGAAACGACAACCATTATAACCGTAAATGAAGCAAAAAGCTATTCGCTAATCCAGGTGATTGACGGATGTGCAAGTGATACTGCATTTCATACTGCAGCACCAAAAACGGCGCCCACTATTACATTGTTTGAAAATAATCCGGAAGCGTGCGGAAGTCTTGGAAGCATTGATTTTGTTTTCACCGATGTGCCCGATGGAATCTATACCATTTCTTATGATGAAGGCTTTTTCGAAAATGTTGAAATATCTGACGATAGTGCTTCTGTTGAAACTTCTGCGGGATCGTACAGTAACCTGACCATCACTGTTGATGATTGTGTATCTGCTGCAGGTGTCAGTACCATTCTTTCAGAACCCAATGCGCCAGAAACTCCAGGTGTAGTTGTCGACGACAGATGTGGTGAATCACTGTTGACCGTTACAACTTACAATCAAAACGCCTCATTACTTTGGAGCACAGGTGATACTACGCGAACTATCACAGTAGAAAGTGCCGGAACTTATTCGGTTGTTCAAACACTTAGCGGATGCACAAGTGATGCGCGTTCAGCTACCGCGTTACCTAAACCGATTCCCGAAACTCCGGACTTTTCAGTAACAGACAACTGTAACGGGACTTCAACATTGGCAGCAACCGAATTTGCTAATAACACGACACTATTATGGAGCACAGGAGAAACAGGTGAGTTGATAAGCCTCACTGAACCGGGGAATTATTCACTTTCTCAGGTTTTAAATGGCTGTGAAAGCAATTCTGTAACCAAAACCGCCTCCCCAAAAACCGCTCCGACAATTGTAGCCGAAGGCATTTCTCCGGAAAATTGTGGGGGAAAAGGAAGTATCGATTTTACTTTCACCGGCGTTCCGGACGGAACCTACAATATTTTATATGACAATGGCAGCTTCTCCGGTGTCACTATATCCGGTAATAAAACGACGGTTGAAACTACCGTCGGAACCTACAATAATCTTAAAATTAGTATAAATGAATGCATTTCACCCGATGGTGTCAATGCTACGCTATCTGAGCCAAATGCCCCCGATCCGCCAACTATAACTGTAGAAAACGACTGTAATAATTCGGTATTAACAGTTTCCAACTATGACGAATCGGCGACATTACTTTGGAGTACCGGAAATACAACCCCAGTTTTGACTGTTTCTACCCCAGGGACATATTCAGTTACACAAAAGTTAAACGGGTGTACAAGCGATGCGGCATCAGCTGTTGCAGAGCCCAAAATTACTGAAGGTGAACCTGAGATCGAAGTATACGACAATTGCGGAGAATCGATAATAAAAATGAACAATTTACCATCCGGCACATGGTTCGCCTGGCAATACAACAATGTTGCAGACAGCACCCGGGAAGATAGTATAATAGTAAATGAACCCGGAGAATATACGATATACCAGCAGGTCGGCCAATGTATTGGTGAAACCACAACAGTTTCGGCCAATCCAATGGAAATTCCTATTCCTCCGATTAGCCACGGTGATGTTTTGGTTTGTATTGAAGAAAACACCGAAGTAACTGCAGAAGCCAGTGTTGTTGATGAAAATACAATTTTAGTGTGGTACGATGCAGAAACAGGGGGCCAGATAGTACAATCGCCTGTGTTAAATTCATTTGGGTCGGTAACCTATTATGCAGAATCCGAGAATATAAACACCGGATGTAAAAGTTTAAACAGAACGCCCGTTACTTTAACCGTCTTACAATCAGCCGAATCATTTATTCTGGACTCTGCCATTATTGGGAAACCGGAAAATAATGTTGCTGTACTTATATTTCCTGAGAATGTAGCTAAATACCGGTGGTACCTCAACAACACCGAAATAGATGGAGCAACGGGGCAGTATTATTATGTTCCTGAGTCTGAACGAAAAAATGAAAATATATTTTCAGTAGAAGTTGAGATATCAAATGGATGTAAAGCAAAATACAGTTATTCCTATGCTGATATTTTGAGCAGCGCAATACTTACCGGAACAAATAATTTTAAACATATAAACGATCCGGCTTTTAACATTTATCCAAACCCGGCAAACGAAAAATTGTATATATCGCTCAATGCGTCAATGATAATAAACGAACCCAAAATAAAAGGTAAAATTTTCTCAGGCAACGGAATTTGTGTATCTGAATTTAACTTAAACAACCCAATTGAAACAATTAATACACAAAAACTTAGTCCGGGAATATATTCCGTCATTTTGTATGGAGAACAAGGTAACTTTTATACTAAAAAGCTCATTGTTTCTCATTAATTTATTTACCCGTTGTGGAAATATCGAAAACATATATAGTAGAAATTAAATGATTACATGTTCTGAAAAAATATCTATATGAAAAAAACAATAACTTTAATTTGGCTGTTGTTTGCTTATTTTGTTGCACTCTCCACGACGCCAGAGAAAAAAGAAAAAGAAAAACCAACTGAGATTTCCTCCAATCTGTCGCCGGGAGATTTAAGCTTGGATAACAGATTTATTTATCCTGCATGGGGGTTCTATTTTGAAGCTTCCCCGGGCTTAACCAATATAAAAAACAACAATTTATCTTCTGAAATATGGGATTCAAAAAAAGGACTGGGGTATACATTTAACGTTGGATATTTCCAATCACTGGGACCTTGGTTCAAAATAAAAACCGGTATTGGTATATCAAGTTATAATAATACATTAAACGCTAATGGCGATGTTCCCACGCAAACTTTAAGCGACATAGACAATGATACCTATACCGAAACACTTACCCTGACAAATGTTGAAAAAACAACAAACCCAATGTATTTATCTGTTCCGTTAATTTTTGAATTTGGAAATCCGAACATTGAAAGAATAGGATTTTACGCTGATCTTGGTTTGAAATACTCCTTTCTTTTAAACGAAAGCTACACTTCATCCGGCACTTATTCAACAAAAGGCAGATACGAGCAGTGGGAAGTAACCCTGGAAAATGTTCCTGAGCTGGGATTTTACAACGACAAAAACCTGGAAACAAATGCGGCTTTAAAAAACAGTAATATATCAATAGTAGCCGGAGCCGGAATTTTTGTTCCCCTTTCAACCGTTGTTATTTTTAAAGGAGGAGTAGTTACCAATTTTGGATTTGCTGATATTGGAAATAACAAAACTGAAAATATAAATTCGAACGTTATAAACAACCAGGTACATGAATACCGGTCGCCATACATCGACAACAGTTTGGCTGTTGTAAAAGGAAGCCACACTTTTCATTTAGGTCTTGAATTTGGATTATACATAAGTCATCGTTTGAAATAATAAATTTTAAATGCAATAGTTTCATTTTTAGTTGATTTACCAAAAATTTAAAATCTATTTTATACATTGCATACTACTAAATTAAATAGCAATAAGGGATAGTCAGAATGAATAAAATATTATATATCTTCTTAATTTTTTGCCTTTCTTGTGTTTCTCCGTTTTTAAAGGGAAAAGAAAAACCGGGAAGGTCAAAGCTTTTTGAGAAAACAGAAGTAAGTACTTCAAAAACAAATGCCAAAAGCATTGCACAAGAGGAGAAAGATAATGTATCAAACAATATTCTTTCAGAATTTAAAACATATACCATAGGAAAAGATGCATTGAAAGGGACAATAACAGTTGAAGACTCAATTGCAGAAATTGTTGCCAGTGGAAAAGATATTTGGGGGACAGAAGACGAAGGATATTTTATTTTTAAACAAATAAAAGGGGATTTTGAAGTTAGCGTCAGGTTTCACAACCTCTCCCCAAGCGATTTGTACACCAAAGCGGGAATAATGGCACGAAACGATTTGAGCGACAATGCAAAACACGTATATTTTCTTGTTTTTCCCGACAACCAGGAAAGAAATAATAATAACGGAGGATGCGAGTTTCAGTATCGGGCAAAAAGAGGAGGTGAATCTAAAGCAATATATCCCGACCAGCAAACCGCGGGAGAAACATTCAACGTAAATTTTCCTGAAACATGGATAAAGCTGAAACGGGAAAAAAATACGTTCTCAGCTTTTATCAGCAGCAATGCTGAGAACTGGTATCAATATTCATCTTACGAACAGAAAATGCCCCGAAAGCTGCTTATTGGATTAGCGGCTACTTCGCATAATCCGCAAGGATACACAAGGGCCGAATTTTCTGAACTTCATATTAAAACCTATTAGCTATAAACCATATTTTACAAAATTTATTTCTGCCCCCTTATTTTTGTTAAGTTCCCCTTGCTGGTGATTCATTCAGTTTATTGATAATCTGATATTTATTATACCAAATTATTTTTAGTTTTGTAAAATAACAAAAACCAAAACATTCAGTTTTATAAACTTTGTGCTTACTGTTTGAATATTGCTGATCTCAATGACCATGTTAAAAGTTTTAACTCTCGCGTTTACAATTTCTCTTTTATTCCTACCGGGTGTGCAGATAATTTTTGGGCAGAAGTTTCAGCGAGCAGAAAATATGTCTGCCGAAACCTATGAAACGTATCTCGATTCAGTCACCTCGGGAGATTGGAAAATTGAATCCGCAGGAGAGTATTACTACTGGCTGGAGGACAATAGTAAATCCATTCTGAACACTAAAAATATTTTTCTTAAGTCGTTTTATTTTGTTGAAAAAGCGATGGCTGCGGAAGCTACCGACAACGATTCTGTAGCCTATAATTGTATCAACGAAGCTTTTGTAATATTATCCAAGACCAATTATTCAAACATCAAGCTTAAGATATTAAAAATCGGACTTTTACTATCAACCCGCGGGTTTGATTACTTTACAAAAATTCATTTTTTAAAAAAGATAGAAAATTCCGGAATCCTAAAATCCGATTCTACTGAACTGACAGATGTAATGCTTCAAATCGCAGATTTATACTGGCACTTACACCAATACGATCACTCGATTGGGTATTGCGAAAAAGCACTACACCTGTCCGGATTACAAAATTACAAAAAAGGAAAAATCAGGGCCCTTTTAACAATGTATACAAACTCGCATTTTATTTCAACCGACAAATCATACAAATTTTATCTCGAAGAAGCACTCCGGAATGCACTTTCTTTAGGTGATTCATCGTTAATAGCAGAAGTTTATTTTAATACCGGGCTTTCATTTTACAGGGATGGAAACCAACAGGAAGCAATTAAATATTACAAATTATCGCGCTCGTACGAGAAAGAAAGGGGTTCGCAATCTGATTTATACACCTGTGCACATCTGCAATTGAGTTTTACGATTGCAGATAGTGTTGAAGCCGTCGGGAAAATTTCAAATTTTTTTATGCGTGAATCTGTCAAACAAAATTTTTATTCCTACCTGAGTAACGCATATCGGGGAAAAGCATGGTACTTTGCCAAAACAGCCAATCGTGACTCTTCAGTTTTTTATCTCGACAAAGCATTTGAAAACCGGCAATCGCTTCCCGAAAAAAAAGATGCATCGCCGGGGTTTTACTACAATTTGTATGTTGTTGCTGATATGGTAAGGGATAAAAACAGGGCCTTAAAATATTTAAGCCTTGCTCATAAACAATATGTAAAGGCAAACAGGGAATCAAACAGTGAACAGTTAAATAATATTCGGGCCAGTTTGGATTATGAACTTCAGGAAGAAAAGATAAATAACCTAAGCCTTCAGAATGAACTTACAAAAGAAAAAAATACCAGACAAAAAATATTTATAGGAGCCGTTACAGCTCTGCTGGTTCTAACATTGTCATTTTTTATTTATATCAGAAAAAAATATCGACAACTCCGGGATTCTTACAAAGAACTTATTCGGAAAAACCTGGAACTCGATAAACTCCACTCTCGAATTTCAAAAACAGAGGAGAAAGTCAACCATCATAAAAACGGAAATGGGATAAAAAATGAAGATGAAATCTATAAGCGTTTAAAGGAACTATTTGAAAAAGACAAAATTTACAAACAGGCCGACATTTCAATCATAAATCTGGCTAAAATGCTAAATACAAATACTTCCTATTTATCTTCAATTATTAACCATCATTTTGAAGAGCCTTTTAAAACCATAGTAAATAAATACAGGATAAATGAAGTGCGGAGGATACTTGGCTCTTCAGAATATAACAATTACAGCATTGAAGGGATTGCGGAGGAAGTGGGATATAAATCAAGGTCAACATTTTATCAATCGTTTAAACAGATCACCGGATTAACTCCCACTCAATACATAGAAAATGTACGGCTTCTTTCTGATTATGATTTATATAAGAACGAATCTGATTGAAGTAAAAAAATACGGTTTATGCTGTCCTGTTTTATAAAACAGTACAAACAACTTTTGTTGAAAAAGTACTATTGTACTTATTTTATCCTTAACCAAAAAAAACTATTTCTATGAAAACCTTTTTAGCGCTGTTACTGTCTTTGATGCTGATGCTGCGATATTCATCCTCAGCTCAGGAAATTAATCTTCCCTTTTTTGACGATTTTAGCAATGACTATGAAAACTGGACAACACACTCCCTCACCGGTGATGACCAGTGGCATTTGAGTGGTGACGATGGAATTGATGGTGGCAAATGTGCCCGGTTTTATATCATGACCAATCCACCGCAGGAAAATAACGATTGGCTCGTTTCAAATGTTATCAATACCGAAAATGTTTCTAACATTGCTATCCAATTCAAATTTTTATTTCACGGAGAAGGGATTAAACCAGAATTTTACTATTCAACTTCCTTTAACGGCGACGTTTCGGCAACTGATTGGATAGAACTTGACAATAATTTCTGGAAAAATGAATGGTCATGGAACGATGCCAGAATAGAAATCGAAAGCCCCGGAAATTCTTTAATATTTGCGATCAGATATCAGTCCACGATTGAAAATTCAAACTATATTTTGATTGACAATTTCAGGATTAAAGCTTTTGAACCGGTTGTTGTTGAAAAAGCCGGCGAAACCAACCATTTTGAATTCTACAGCGACACCCCGGAAAACACTGATTACTGGATCGCTATAAAAGATGAGCTTGAAGAACAATATGAAAAATATGCCAGTTACTGGAATATTCCCGGACTAAATGATTTTATTACGCAGAATACAAAATCCAAAATTTATCTGTTCTCCCGGGAGAATATCAAATTCATCAACGAAGATACACCAGACTGGAAAATGGGATTTTTTGACTATAAATCAGAAAGTATTTATCTCGACAATTCGATTATGCAGACTTCATCTGCTGATAACAATCAATATTATGACGGGCTTAAAGGATTAGCAATTCACACTTACGCTGGTTATGCTATTCAGTTAAGACTCGATCGGGATGGTTCCGGCAATAGTTTACCTGACTACTTTGCAGAAGGATTTGGACTTTATGAACGAGGGTATCGCCCTAACCGCGATTCTGTTATAGCATTTAAGGAAAACCACCCGGACCTGTTAAGCAGTAATGAACTGTCAGCTTTTAAGAGTATTACAAATACATCGGAAAAAGATATATCTGTGGCTTATATAGAATATCAGATTCTTTTGTGTGGAGGCTATCGCAATTGCAACAAATGGGACTACGGCCCGCTGCCGGATACGTGGAAAAATTTTCTCATTTATTTTTACACAACCGGCGATGATGATGTTCAAATAAAAAAGTATGACGAAAGTGAGAATTTCGACATTTATTGCTCCGCGAGAGATACAATGTTTATCGACAGCATGAAAACCTGGCTTGAACGCACGCGGACATTTTACATCGATTCCTTCCAAATGGACATCAATGTGAGATTTCCCTTAGTTATTGTTTATGACGAAAAAACCGGAATGGATTTAACTGGATATGGAGATTTTAATGGCGGCTCAGGCGGTATTAACATTTCACCGCATAACTTTTGGGGCGGATTTGACGATGGCTACGATTGGCTTTTGGGACATGAATTCGGACATGTTTTTAACGATTTGATGTATTGTGCAATGCCAATGGGATTCTACCATGAGGGTATGGCAAATTTCTCCGGATACAACGTGGCAGGGGGTGAACATTTCGATGATAGATGGAAAATTGAATATGTATTTGACTATTACCAGAACAATTACAACAGGGAACCAACATTAGAAGAAATAATAACAAATCCGGACGTAGGGAAACCGGGGCTTGAATATGGAATTGACTGTTACTTTTTTGGGTTTGAATTTATTCGGTACTTAAAACGTGAAGAGGGTTTTCCTAAAATTAAAGAATTTTTTGCCAATGGATTGGATTTTACCGTATTTGCAAAATCGTACGACGATTTAGAACAAGGTTATATTGATTATCTCAAATACTTACATTCACAAAGGGACTACAATGAACCATTGCTGACGGTTAATGGCGGGATTAGCATTGAGCGCGGAGGCTCTTCCGTAATACACGCCTCTAATTTGGATGCTACGGATCAAGAGGTTTCAGATGATAAATTATATTTTAAAATTACAACAAAACCAACATACGGGCATCTCGAGAATATTAAAAATCCTGGGTTCTCAATTTCAAAATTTACCGAGAAAGATATTAAAAACGGAGTCATCAAATATATAAACGACAGTACATATGCCACATCGGATTATTTTATTTTTACTTTAACTGATGAAACATGGTTTGTCGACAATAAGCGGTTTAATATTACATTATCAACTCCAACTGCAATAAATGAATTTCAATCAGATCTGCAAAACACGTTTAGTATCTACCCAAATCCTGTTTCCCGGGAATTCGTCATTTCTTTCCAAACTAAAACCAGTGGAAAAGTAAACCTGGCAATTTTTGATGTACAGGGAAAAAAAATAGCCACCTTGCTCAACAAGAAACTTAATTCAGGAATACACTCGGTTTCTGTTTCAAATTCGCTACCGGCCGGTAGTGTATATTTTTGTAAACTGGTAACCGCTGAAGGAGTGTTGACCGAGAAAATAATTGTTAACACAAAATAAGACCGAAAATGAAAAAAAATTTACTCTTTCTATTCTGCTATTTGATATTTAGTTCGGTTCATTCTCAATCCTCTCAAGAACTCCCTTTTTCTGACAATTTTGAAAATGACATTGATGGCTGGATATTACAAAATACTATTTCCGATACTCAGTGGTACTGGAACAACGAAGAAGGTTTTGAAGGCTCAAATAGTGCAAGTTTTACTTTAAACCTGATAAAACCATACGACGTTAATGACGCATGGTTTGTGACACCGGAAATAAATACAGACACAGATTCTCATGTAAAAATTAAATTCAAATATATGCGTTGGGGCGATTATTTAAGCCCGCAAATTTATTATACCTATAATTTTACCGGCGATGTAGAAACAACTGAATGGAACGAAATTCAGGATATCTCATGGGGAACTGATGTGCTTGAATACTATGATATTCAGGCGCTGGGAATTGAGACACCCGGAAACAAATTCTGGTTTGCTTTCCGTTATCAGACAACTGAAGACAAGGCGGCAGCATTTTATATCGATAATTTTAGCATTGATAGTTACATTCCTCCTGCACCTTTTGTTTTGGTGGATGAAGCAGAACATTTTGAGTTTTATACAAATATTTCAGGCGAGGAAGATTTCTATTTAACTATCCAGGATAGTCTTGAAGAACAATATGATAAGCTAAATTCTCTTTGGAACAGGCCCGGTATTGATGACATTTTTAAAGAATCAGACAAAATCAAGGTATATTATTCAGCAAAAAATGATATTTACTTATCCGAAGAAGAAACTCACGGTTGGAAAAGCGGATTTCATAACACCGAAAACCTTGAGCTCTTTTTATCGCCATTAACAAATACAAGTCAAGCGGATTATTACAATACCCTTACAGGTCTGGCTATCAATGAATTTTCGCAATTAGCCGTTTCAAAAAAACTTCTAAGGGAAAATTGGTCTGACCTGCCCACTTATTTTTTAGAGGGATTTGGGTTGTTTGAAGCCGGATTTCGTCCACGAAGAGACTCGATTATAAAATACATCGATGAAAATCCTGCTACAAACTTTGATTTCGTAACAGATACTTCGGGTATAAGTAATACTCTTAAAAAGGATTTTATTGTCAGCAGTGTTGAGGGGCCCTTGCTTTCAGGGGGGAGTTATCTGGGCATTGGTCCGATACATTCATCTTGGCTTCATAATCAACTTTCCATATACCTAAAATATTTTTATACCGATCCAGACGATCAAAGAATAAAGTTACAGCTCGCTACACCTGATTTCGACTTTTACGGTGCAACTTCGGATTCCAGTCATTTTTCTGACGTTGTATCTTATTTTGAAAATGCATATTCATTTTATATTGCCAATTATAATCTTAAACCCAAACATCGTTTCAAAGTAGTCATTGTACCAACAGAACCAATTGGGATGGATATACTGAATTATAACGACTATTTTAACGGTGGCGTAGGCTGTGGAGGAGATTTAGTCATTCAGCTTTCTCCTAATTATAATTTCGACCAGGAAACATATGACCGCTATTACGCCAATACCAGTTCTCATGAGTTTTTCCATGTTTATTACAATCATTTTATGTGGGAAATCCCTGGTGGGTTTTGGGCCGAAGGGAGCGCTGATTTTAGCGCGAGGCATGCACTGGGGGCAGATATACGCCGTGAGCGTTTTTGGATGATTGAATGGACATTCGATGAATATGCAAAAAAATACAATATTGAGCCTGATCTGGAACACATCAGTACAAATCCGAACCTTGAACTTGATATCTATTATTTAGGAGACTTGTTTTTTGAGTTTCTATACGAAAACTATGGAGGATATGAAAATATTAAAAAGTTCTTTAATCAGGGAATGGATTATTCAGCTTTTGGTACTACTTACGAGGAAATCGATATCGGATATATTAACTATTTAAAATCGCTGGCAGGAATTGCAACAACAGCAGATTTAGTTAAAAATTTACCATCAAACAATCTTAATCTAATTTTGACAGATGAATTTCATCTGTCCTTTCAAACCCAAACAAGCGGAAAGGTTAATCTCTCCGTTTTTGATATTCAGGGGCGAAAAGTTTGTACTTTAATTGATAAAAAACTCAGTTCAGGAAAACATATCGTATCGATTGAAAACCTAATGAATATAAGCGGAATATATGTATATAAACTAACAACTCCACAAAATAGTTCGGTATTAAAATTTATAAAAAACTAATTTGCATTTTTAACAAAAAAGCCCGAAACCATCTCTTTGGTTTCGGGCCATTTGTTAGCATTAAGTACTATCTATTACCGATCATTGCCTGACCTCCATGAACTTCCGGAGTGACTGTTGTTATTGTCCGTCTTATCAGACTTCCATGGACCATTAGACTTCTGATCTTTGTTGTTATAATACTGCTGTTGCCGGTAATTATCATTTGTCCGCCCGCTTTTTGCAGAAGGAGAACAAGCCTGCGCTTTTTGACTGTTCATTAAAATCATCATTGTTGTTGCAGACGCAGCAACTAATCCCGTCTTTTTGATGGCTTCTTTACGGGAAATCTTCTTTTCCTCAAAAAGTTCGCCTCCATTTTCTACTAAACCTTCATTTTTCTCTTTCATAATTTTTACGTTTTTAAATTAACATTTATAAATTGATAATAATAAGTACTATGCCTTTTGAAATCTTCATATTGTTGAGAACCCTCTGCTATCTTTGAATCATTTTTTCACAGAAGCTATAGTCAAATCCAAAACATTTGAAACAACAAAATAATGCACGTTATATCGGCACATATCAAATATAAATTTGTTGTTAAAAACCGATTGGGTTAGCTTTTATAAAAAGAAAAAGGAGAAATTAAGATTGATGAGAGTAAAGGTATCCCTTTAGTCACTCACATAATTGTGACTATAGTAGATTCTAAAATTCCAATGCCGAAAAATTACAAATAATTAAGTTCTCCCACAAAACAAAAAAGAGTCTACTTAACAATAATCGATAAGTAAGATTCTTTCACAACAGCAAAAAACAACTGTTTTACAACAACTTACAACTAAAAATAAAACATTGACTTTTTTAAACATATTCTCAATTTGAGAAAAAAATTCCACAAACAGGACAGTATTTCTATTTAAAAAATTTGACGGGCGAAATCTTCTGAAATATCAATGAAGCTATTCTGCTTTTTTTAAAACTCCTCAACATTGTCAAGTCTTCCTGAAAAACAAAGAAAAAATCCTTAAACATTAAACAAGCCATACAAACCATAAATAACTCCAGATTTCTAAATATAAAAATGGAAAATAAATTTTCTTTTGAAATGCACAAATATTCCATTTTAGGCTCCTCAAATAAATTCGAAGGTAAATCTAAATAAAACAAAACTGCATCTTTGTGGTTCTTTTTATTTAACAAAAGCTTTTGGCCTAAATTAGAATCTGATAAATAATTTATATATTTAATAAATCAGTTTTTTGTAATTACATAGAATACCTTCAATGACTAACGTTCAGTTTGTAAAAAAGAAAATCGGGACATCATATCTTATATGGTTTAAGGAAAGTAACTTGTACTACCAATTTGAAGAACCGGTCTGGTATGTTTTTGAAAGGTTGGTAAAAAATATTACAGGCCGGGAAATTGCAAGCGGATTTTCAGAACAGTATGATTTAAACTTTGAAGAAAGCTTAACTTTTGTACACGATGTACAGACTAAAATTAGTGAACTCAACCAAAAAGATAATTCGCTGGAAAATACTTTACCCCAGCGGCCGAATTTAAACGGATTCAAATATAAAGCCTACGTAACACACAACTATATAATTGGAGATAAGCCGCTTCGGTTTTCTTTTGAGACCAACTGGCTCGAAAATTATGTACATCCGCTAATTGAGCATTTAAAAGAGGAAACAGAGGAAGCTCATCAGAACCATTTTGAACTTTTCACCTTCGACAACCGGGTTGTATTCCGTCACAATGGGATAGTAAAAGGAAATTGGAATGATAATGAAAGTCATTTAACAAAAGGAAAAGTTTTTATGACCTTGGTAAACACCATTTATGACAAAACGGATACTGACTGGCTAATGACAGTTCACGCATCAGCCTTAACCAATGGAAAAAAAACGATATTGTTTTCAGCACCTCCCAACAGTGGCAAAACTACAATAGCAGCCTTGCTGCATACAAGAGGTCTGAAGTTAATTTCTGACGATTTTGTTGCAGTAGACAGGGATTCCTTCAACGCATATCCATTTCCTTCAGCCATGTCCGTTAAAGAGAAATCAACCGATTTATTAAAACCCTTTTTCCCTTTGCTGGAAGACAAAAAGCTCAACTATATTACCGAGGAAAAAAGTGTCAGGTATCTGCCGCTGGAAAATAATACTTCGATGATATTTCCGGTAAAAGAATTTGTATTTGTGAAATACGACAAGGAAGTTGAATTCGAATGGAACAAAATGGATACACTGGATGCGATAAAACTGCTGCTTGAACAGACCTGGGTGGCTCCAACATTTCGTAATGCAGAAATACTGTTTGACAGGGTAGAAAAATCTTCTTTTTTTCAGCTTACTTACAATAATAATGAAAAAGCGCTGCAAACCATAAAACAACTATTTGATTATGAATCATAAAGAGTTGTTTTATTTTGCCGGACGATGTTTATCTCTTAACGAAAATCCGGAATCGAGGCGCTACATTATTAACAAATGTACCGACGAACACTTCGACTGGCAGGCATTTATACATCTCTGTAGTGACCAGTTAATACTTCCGGCACTGTGGGTAAAGTTTCGAAATCATAAAATAATCGAATATATACCTGAGGAAGTAAAAGATCATCTTTTTGAGATTTATAAATTAAACAGGCTACGAAATAAAAATATTATTCATCAAATTAAGGAAATAACAAGGGTACTAAATGAAAACGGAATTCAACCTTTGTTTTTAAAAGGTGCAGCGAATTTGCTCGATAACATATATACGGATATTGGAGAACGGATGTTGGCTGATATCGATTTTTTAATTCATGAAAAAGAATTTCTGGCAGCGGCAAGAATATTGGAAGAGGCAGGCTACTCGATTGTAGAAGAAACCACTGATTATTCAGAATATGAGGAAATTACAGGATTAAAACATTACCCCAAGCTTCTGCACCCTGATTTTGATGCTGTCATTGAAATCCACCGCATACCGGTTGAAGAAAAATATTCAGACTGGTTTAATTCCGGGATGATATTTAAAAGGAAAAAAAAGCCGGAAAGTACAGCCGGTTATTTTGTACCTTCTGACGACCACAAAATCATACATAATTTTATCCACAGTCAACTTTCCGACGAAGGTTATTTGTACGGGAACCTATCTCTCCGGGAAAACTATGATTTACTCCTGCTTTCAAAAAAATGTCCTGTTGCTACTGCTTTATCAGAAATAAAAAAGAAAAAAACAGCCACTGCGTATTTCACAATGGCATTTTTAATTCTGGGGATAAACCAATCATTCTCCTCAAAAAGAGATATTGCATTTTGCTTACTTTGGTGCAAACACACATTGAACCTAAAATCTGCAACATTTTACCACATTCTCAGAAGTGCCATTTTTATAGGCCAGAGAATATTTAAAGGTTATCTCGGCCGACCTGTCAGGGCAATATATAGTAAAAGTGAAAGAAAGGCTTTTACAAATCGTTTACGGAGTCCGCAATGGCTGCGAAATCATTTGTCATTATACACCCATTTTTTTAAAATCGGAAAAAAAAATTCAAAGCTTAATTAATCCGCCCCGGAAAACACCGTCTACCAAACGGTTAATTTCTTCATTCTGCAATTTCCATTTCTTCAAGCAGATAACCTGCTCCGGCAAATTTTTCGATAATAAAAAGTGCATAACGAATGTCAAGTGTAATGTTGCGGCACATTTCCGGATCGTACATAATATCACTCATGGTTCCCTCCCAACAACGGTCGAAATTTAAACCAATCAGCTCTCCATTTGCATTAACAACAGGGCTGCCTGAATTTCCGCCCGATGTATGATTTGAAGCTGTAAAACAAACGGGCACATCGCCATTTACTTCGTACTTACCAAAATCCTTTTCCCTAAATAACTCTTTCAGTTTCTCCGGAACATCATAGTCATATATTGCAGGATTGTCTTTTTCCATAATTCCGGAAAGTGTTGTGTAATATTTGTATCTAACACCATCGAAAGGTTCGTAACCTTCTACTCTTCCATAGGTTATTCGCAAAGTCAGATTAGCATCCGGATACAATGGACTGCCACTTTGCATTTCCATAATACCGGCCAAATATATTTTCATACTCCTGTCAATGTTCTCATTCAGTGTATTAACAATAGGTTTTATTTTGACATTGTAATAAAAATTCAGCATTCTCACCATCGCTATCAAAGGGTCTTTGCGCAGTTTCAAAACCCGTTTTTCATTTCCATTGGTGAGTAACTCTGCCAGTGTTTCCTTTTCAGTAAGTTTTGATTTCCGGTATACCTTTTTAAGCAATTTTTCTTTGTCATTTTTATTCATCAATTCCTGAAAATCATAAGGCAGAAATTCCGGGTCCAGCTCATTTTTTAAAAGTGGGAGTAATTCAGTAAACAATTTTTCATCAACAGCCTGGTTAAAATCTTTAAAAAAAGAATCGAGACTCTTCTCCATATTCAATTTTAAACTTTCAACACGTTCAGGTTGGTTACTTTCTATGTTATTAACAATAGCGTTTGCCATTGTTGCCAGTTTAAAAATCTCGGGACCGCGCAAGACAATTTCAGAATAATAATCGGACGCCTTTATAAACCGTTTATACTGATCATAAAGCACCTCGAAATTGTTAAAAACAGGCTGATATATCGTTTGCCACGTTGAATTTTTCTCTGCCCAGTTTTTAAATTCTTCCTCAAACTCAAGTTTTTCATTTACAGCATCCAAACGTTGCAGTCCTTTTATTTCTCCCTGCCATTTTTTCCAGGCATTACCAATACTCTGATATTTGGCCGAATATTGAATTCGAATTTTAGGATCCTTCTGTATGGCGGCTCCTACAATTTGCAGTTTTATATCTCTTAACTTTATCCGATCGGGGTCCCGCTGATTCATAATAATATCAACTTCCTGATGTGGAATGTATTGCTGCGTACTCCCGGGGTTTCCAAAAACCATTGTAAAATCACCGGGCTGAATTCCTTTTATCGAAATCGGCAAAAACTTTTTAGGCTTGAAAGGAACATTATCCGGAGAGTATTCTGCTGGTTCGTTGTTTGCGTCGGCATAAATTCGGAACACAGAAAAATCGCCGGTATGCCTTGGCCACATCCAGTTATCTGTGTCGCCACCAAACTTGCCAATAGCTGAAGGTGGTGCCCCTACCAAACGAACATCGGTGTAGGTTTTGTATACATACAAAAAATATTGATTCCCGTAAAAAAGAGGTTTTATCTGCGTACGGTATTTATTCTCTTCAGAAGCATCACTTTCTATTCGCCCCGAATTTCGCCGAATAACTTCGGCTTTTTCCTCTTCTGAAAGGCCTTCTGTATTTTCTAATACTTCGTCAGTAACATCTTTCATATATTCCAGAAAACGAACAGTCAACCCTGGATTAGGCAGTTCTTCGCCTCTGTTCATCGCCCAAAAACCGTCAGTTAAAATATCGTTTTCCACCGAACTATGTGATTGAATTTGTCGGTAGCCACAGTGATAATTGGTAATTAACAAACCTTCCTCCGAGATTAATTCGCCGGTACAACCACCGCCAAAAATAACCACAGCGTCTTTCATGCTGGCATTGTTTACATCGTATATATCCTGTGCTGTGAGTTTAAATCCCATTTGTTGCATTTCTTCAATATTGTACTTTCCGAGCAACGTCGGAATCCACATTCCTTCCTTTGCTGAACCAACCAGAATGACAAAAAGAAAAAAGAAAACGAAACCGATTAACTTCTTCATAAATAAGACTATTGATTTTAACGGTTTACAAATTGAAAAAAATTCAAAATAACAAACTATGATTTTATACAAGATCCTTATTTTAAATAGGATGATGTCAGTTGATTAAACAATTCAACGCTTCCCCATTCCATATTTGGTTTCTGTCCCATTTCTAATTTAAGTTCTCCGCCATTTACAACCTCATTATGCGTAATCCACGGACCGTCCAGTGGCTTTCCGTTCAACCATGCTTTTTGAATATAAATGTGGTTCTCGGCATAATTTTCCGTTACAACTTTGAAATCATTTCCATTATCGAGATGTATGGTTACTTTCTCAAAAACGGGGCTTCCAATAGTGTAAATGGGTAAGCCCGGAACAACAGGGTAAAATCCCATAAAAGAAAACACAACAAATGCGGTCATTCCGCCACCATCTTCATCACCGGGAATACCGAAAATATTGTCGGGATACCATGCATCCAGCAACATTCGAATTTTTTTCTGTGTTTTCCACGGAGAATCGGTAAAATTATAGAGGTATGGAATATGAAAACTAGGTTCATTGCCCATGGAAAACTGACCTACAATTCCGGTAAAATCGGGAAACTTTGCCCAATTGGCATATTTACTTCTTCCCAGATCTTCCCGAAAAAGCTGATCGAGACGAGCTTCAAATATTTCCTTTCCTCCCATTAAATTCATCAATCCGTCTACATCGTGTTGTACCTGCCACAAATAGGTCCAGCCATTGTTTTCATCGTAGTAATCTCTGCCGCCCATGCCACCTGCCCATTTGGGATCAATATCAATCCACTTTCCTGAAGCATCTTTGGGCATAAAAAATCCTTTTTCTTCCCAATACAGATTTTTGTAATTGTTGGCTTTTTCAGAGAAAAGTTTATAATCATCATCCTTCCCAAATTCTTTTGCCAGTTGGGCTAATGCCCAGTCGTCGTAACTATGCCCCAGGGTAACAGCAACCGCCTGTCGTTTTTCAAAGGAATGAACCATGGGCTCCGTTTCTTCTTCGCCCGGATGCAGCGCCGGATAATACCCGTGCTCCTGATAAAATGTATCCAGCGAACAGGCCGCTCCATTTCGCCAGGGTAACATGGTTCCTTCCAGGGCATTTTTTTTCATTCCTTCGTAAGCCTTTTCAAGGTCGAAATCCAGTACGTTTTTCCGGAAACCATCCAGAAAAGATACTGTTGAGTGAAAGCCATTCATGCAGGGATTCTCTCCCCACAACAAACAAAACTGAGGTAACCAGCCACTTTGTTCATACATTCTAAGGTACGAACTCATCATATCATTTTCAATATCCGGGTCGAGCAAAGCACGCAAAGGATGGTGTGCCAGATAAGTGTCCCAAATCCAGTCGTCGATATAAAAAGGCTGCTCGTCCTCATGTACTTTACCGTCGTAATTGCTGTAATATTTCCCGTCTTCGGTGATATTAACCATACGTTCGTATGTGCGGTAAAAAGCCGTATAAAAGGTTCTTTTTTGCGCTTCTGTTCCGCCTTCCACTTCTATCTGGCTTAAACTTTCCGCCCAGGCCAAACGAGCATTTTCTTTTAATTTGTCAAAATCCCAGGCTGCAATTTCATTCTGAAGATTCTTTTTTGCCTGCTCCAAACTGATGTAGGAGATCGCATATTTAAAATTTAAAGCTTGACTGTTTTCCGAAAATGCAAGAACAAGCTGTTTGCCGTCTTCCAAAATTTCAGAGGAATTTATTGTAGCATCAAATTCTCCGTAAACAAAGGCATTCATTCCCTTAAAAGATTCCACTCCAGAAATGGTATTTTCACCTTCAACCTTGAACGTACCATTGTTGGCTATTGTATAATTTATCTTTGCTATTTCTGAATCCGGGAATTTTATTCTGAAAAAACCGGCCTTAGCTCCCGGCACAAACTCAAGTGTTGTGTTGTAATCCATCAACCAAACTGAATAATAATAAGGAGTTGCAGTTTCGTTTTGTTTTCCCCATTCTGAAACCGGATTTGCTGTTTCTCCGGTAAAGGGCATCAACCTGAAAAGTTGTCCGTTTCGGTGAGAAATCATTGACAAAGGAAATGAAGTAATCTGGTCATCCAAATAATCTTCCCGGTTTGGATACATACGAATGGGCTGGTTTGGCAACTGTACAGTTGGCCGGGTTGGCTGTAAAATATGCCCTACTCCGCCAATATTTGGATCTACATATTTGACAGGATCAAAATGTTCTCCTGTTTGTTTGGTACACGAAAAAACAGAAAAAAAAATCATCAGAACAATTACGAATTGTCCTGACTTAACATTCATTTGGTTCATTGTATTTTAATTTATAAGCTTTTCAATTCAGGCCTATAAATCTAATACAAAAACATGAAATGATTCGGCTTCGATACTAATTTTCGGTGATTTTGAATCCAATACAACTTCCTTTTCAAGCGGTTTTACCAAAAACGGCTCGTCCAGTGTATTTTCATCATCAAGGTTCGCTTTTAATGTAATCTGTTTTCCTTTTAAAACACCCGGAAGTTCTTTTAATTTGAAATCAAGTTCAACTTCCTTTTCCGATTTTCCCGTATTTGAAATTTTTATAATGAGTTGGTCATTATCTTTATCAGTAACCACACTGGCATAAATTCCATTCTGACCAACTACATTTTCTCCATTCATTTTTACGTTTTGCACGGTTGTACCTTTGTATTTGCTATACAACTGCTGGACATAATAATTGGCTGACTTTACCGAACGCAGATTATCAAACCAAATCATGTCGGGTTTCCATTGCCAGGCATCAACATGTGCAAAAAGCGGAGCGTAAGTTGCCAAACGTACCACATCGGAATTTCTTTCAATTCCGGTTAAAAAGGAAGCTTCACAAAGCGCGGCGTAGAATGAATTTTTCTTTTCGGGCTGAACGTGGCAAGCATATTCCCCGGCAAAAACTTTTGGTCCTTTACGACTGTAATCATCATAGCGATCTGCGTTTTGCAGAAACCAGTCAGGGTCTTTGTAGTAATGTTCATCCACCAAATCAACATCCAGCTTTTTCATTTGGCCCCATAAATAATCAAATTGTTCACCATCGGCAGAGGGCCCTGAAGAACCAATAATTTGGATTTCCGGGTATTTCTCGTCAAATGCCTTTTGAAAAGCTTCAAGATGCTTTGGAAAAACCTCGCCCCATTGTTCATTTCCAATTCCGATATATTTTAATCCGAAAGATTCCGGGTGTCCCATTTCTACTCTCACTTTTCCCCATTTTGATGTCACCGGGCCGTTAGCGAATTCCACTAAATCCAACGCATCCTGAATGTAAGGTTCCAGATCGTCAACCGGAACACATTCGTCGGTTATAAACTGGCACGCCATTCCGCAACTCACCACCGGAAGTGCATCGGCACCAAAATCTTCGCAAAGCTGAAAATATTCAAAAAATCCCAAACCGTAAGACTGAAAATAATCGGGCGTAAAACGATGTTGAAATACATAATTCCAACGGTTTTCGTTCACCGGACGATTTTCCACTGCGCCAACCGAATTTTTCCACTGGTAACGGGTTTCCAGGTTATTACCTTCGATAATACAACCACCCGGAAACCGAAATACTCCGGGTTTTAAATCGGCCAAAGCCTGCGCTAAATCCTTTCGCATACCATTTTCACGGTTCTTCCATGTTTCTGCCGGAAATAGTGAAACATGTTCAATATCCAGTTCTCCCTGCGAAATCAAATCAACTCGTAGTTTAGCGTGTGCGCATGTCTCCTCTGCTTGCAATTCCAGTTTGTATTTTTCCCAGTCTCCTGAATTTATTTCAATTTCGCCACTTGCAATAATTTCATTGGCTGCTGAAATAATCTCGATTTTCAATTTATTTTCACCCTTATTCACATTTTTAGCGTATAAACTCAGGTTATATTTCTTGTTTTTTTCAACTCCAATTCCACGAAAACCTTCGTTTAACAATCCTGTTCCGGTAAGCAAACCGTCGTTCAATAAACGTGCATAATGCTGATTGCGGGGAAAAGGAGCTCCTTCGGTTTGCACAGACACTTTTCCATAAGTAAGCCAACCCATAAAGGGTGAATTTGGGAAATCGAACGAACGATTTTTAATCATTTCGGCGTACAAACCTCCGTCGGCAGCAAAATTTATGTCTTCGAAAAAAATGCCGTACATGTTTGGTGCAACTGTTATTTCAGGCTTTTGCTTTTCAACTGTAATTTTCACCAAAGTTTGTGCAGTTAATTGAGCAGTAATAAATAAAAAAGTCAGGATTAAATATGATTTAGTTCTCATAATGAATAATTTATTTTCCAATTTTAAGTCAGTTAAGTTCAAATGTATTTTCAAAAATATCGGATTATTTTCATTTTCAAAATGTTTTAATGTGAAAAATACACTTTATATAAAACGGTATTTATAGTTTCCCTGTATTTGTGCGTTATTCGCGCCTGTCATCAAACATTTGTGAACCAGACCCCGGCATAAATTGATTTGTAAGTACCAAAAAATTTTCTGTTAAAATTCACAGGGATACAAAAAAAGCGAAAAGAGTCAACACTCTTTTCGCTAAATCTCAATCAATCAATTAAGTAATTTAAAGCAATCTTCAAATCACTATCTTAAATTTCTTATAAGGATCTTCCCTCATATACTCTGGAATTTTCAACAGTAACCAGGTCTCCGTCGAAAGTTAGTTGCCCGGAACGCAATCCGGTCAATCTTGCCAGAGTTCCTCCTGAAGGGCCGATTGTCATATTAACGTCATAAATACCAATTGGCGTCATAACGTTCATACTCAGATAAAAAGCATTTCTCTTTTTATCTTCTTTTAAAACCCATTTGGTAATTTTGCCTTTTGCTGTTACACCACCAACTCCGTTTGGTCCGTAGCCCCAGGGCGAACCAATTTGTATAATAGCTATTGAAGAATCCACTTTAACAAAATTCAAATTTGAACTTACAGGATAACTCACGCCACGTCTACTTCTCAGAAAATCCGATTCCAAAACAAAGTTTTTATTTTCAAGTAATTTTTTTGTCTTTTTGTACTGCTGCTCTGTTTTGGCTTTACGCTTTTCTTTTTTTGTCATTGTTGGCGCATCAGTTTCAACCTGAGCAAAAACCAAATTTGAAAAAACCGCTAAAAAAACTATCAAAACATACTTTTTCATCTTTTAATCTCCTTTCTAAAAAGAAGATAACAAGCACTGTTCCATTTTTCATCTCAAACAAACATTTTAAAACACATTAGCACGATTTAACAGATTTTAAATATTCTACTTAACAAAATGGCAAACAGATGCTTACCCATAAGCATTTGATGGATATTTGAAAAAAACGAAAAAATAAAGAAAATCCTTAAAGCTGACTAACCCCGAGGCAAAGCCTCGGAGAATTATTTGATTAAAAACTGATGAAAAACTACAGCACCCACAAACTAATAAGCCAAACCGCAGTTGCAGACATAATCCCCATGACCAGTGTGCCAAGGGTTTGAAGCTTGTACCCCTGCTTAACATTCATCCCGGTCATTTGAGTAACAACCCAGAAATAACTGTCGTTGGCATGACTGGCAATAATTGAACCGGCTCCGATTGCTGTGACAACCAGGGCTCTTGCTGTTGGAGAATCCATTCCCAGCGAAGCTAAAAGCGGCGCCATTAAACTGGCAGTTGTAATAATGGCAACGGTACTCGACCCCTGTGCTATTTTAAGCGACAAGGCGATTATTACCGGTAACCAAATCCCTAAAGTCTGAGCTCCTGAAAGATTGTTTTGAATGACCGCAGCAATTCCTGATGCCTGCAAAACTTTACCAAAAGCGCCCCCACTGCCGGTAACAATAATAATACTTGCGGCTGCAATTATCCCCTGTCCCAACCAACCGGTTGTTGATAGCATGTCTTTTGTAAGCTTTGCCGGAAGTAAAAAAGATAAGCCTACTCCAATGAGCAGGGCTACAGACGGCTGACCAATAAAATTTAAAATTTCAAACAAGTTCCCTTCTCCAAACGGAATTGAAGGCAAGATGCTAACGGACCGAATTACAATTAAAATAATGGGGACAAAAACCGGCAATAATGATTTTACCAGCGAAGGGCTGTTTTTATCATCAAATACTTGTTCTTTTTCGTTTTGTCCGCTATCCGTTTTTATTTGATGTTTTGAAGCTATTTTCAACGAAAACAGCCAGCCTGTGACTAACCCAATTAAACTAACCGGCAGACCGTACAAAATAACCATTCCCAAATCGGCCTGTAAAATTCCGGCTGCTGCGACCGGACCGGGTGTAGGAGGAATCAACGAGTGAGTAACATACAAGCCCAAACTCAGGGCGATGGCAAGCATGGCAAGTGATATTTTTAATTTTTTTGAAATTGCTTTTGCCAGTGGAGAAAGAACAATAAACGCCGAATCGCAAAAAACCGGGATACTCACAATATAGCCCACAATGCTCATTGCCAAAGGAACTTTTTTCTTTCCAACCAATTTTAATGCGCCACCAGCCAGCTTAAACGCGCCCCCCGACATTTCCAAAAATTTCCCGATAATTGAGCCGGCCAGGATAACAATTCCAATGTAGCCAATTGTGCTTCCAAAACCATCATTTACTGTTTCAACAACTTCTGTTAATGTCATTTTCCCCGACAAAACTCCGAAGCCAAAAGCCACTAAAATCAAAGATAAAAACGGGTGCCATTTCAAAACGGAGGTTGAAATAATAATAAAAACAATAGACAAAAGCAAAAGAATAATCAGCCACATAGCAAAGAAATTTGGTTTAGTAATTTTTGAACTGTTCAAATATACGTTAAACCAAAGGTATTATGCTATTTTGACGGGACAAATACACTTCCAGATTACTGAAACGCTTCTCTGTTTTCATAAATTTTTGTAACGGCATTTACAATATCATCCATATCGTGTTTATTGCCAAGCAACATTCTCTGAGAAAAAATTACTGCCTCATCTGCCAGTTGGTCATTCCCGGGCAAAACATTTTCTTCCCGCCACTGTTTCAGTCGCTGTTCAGAGAACAAGCGTTTGTAGCCTTTTGAATTGAGTGCTTCTTCAATGAGCCCGTCGTAATTTTGTCTGCCATAGCCCGATGAACAAGGTACTCCCTCGGCACGTAATGCTTTAATAAATTGTTCGCGTGATACTTTTCCAAATTCCTCAGAAACAAAACGAAACGGATAAAGGTGATAAGCAGAACGGGCATCATCAGTAACCAGTTTATACGGAACAATACCGGGAATTTCAGCCAGTCTCTCATCCAGATATTTTGCATTCTCCAGGCGGATGTCGGCATCTCTTTCAATACGTTTCATCTGCGACAATAACATCAGTGCCTGAATTTGCTGCATTCTGCGATTACTACCCCGAATCGGATAATCAGAAGTACGTTCCACTCGTCCAAATGGTCGTCCACAGTTGTGGAATGAATAACACCGATCCATAATTTCATCGTCGTTTCCAACAATTGCACCTCCTTCACCGGTGGGCAGATTTTTAGAATTTTGAAAACTAAAGCAGCCCAGATCACCCAAAGTCCCCAGTTTCTTTCCTTTATACTCTCCCAGCCAGGCCTGGCACGCGTCTTCTATTACCTTTAAATCGTTTTTTTGAGCCACTTTATTTACTTCATCCATGTCAACCGGCAAACCATAGATATGAACCGGCAGAATGGCAGAAGTTCGACTGGTTATCTTTTCTTCAATCTTCGAAGGATCTATCAGGAAAGTTTCCGGATCGGTATCAACAAACACCGGAAGTGCTTTATTCATAAAAATAACATTATACGTGGCAATAAAAGTAAAAGGAGAAACAAGCACCTCATCTCCGGCGTCTACACCCAAAACATGGGTAGCTACTAAAAGTGATGTGGTCCCACTTGCTGTGGCCAAACAACGTTTTGTCCCCATCAGTTGGGCATATTTTTGTTCAAAGTCCTCAACATGTTCGCCGCTGCCGCGCCACCAACGCCCGCTTCGCAACATTTCAACGATACCGTCCTCAGCTGTTTTATCCCACACGGGCCAATCCGGCCAGGCAACATTTCTTACTTTTTCCCCGCCATACAGCGCAAGTTTTTTTGAACTTTCAAAACCATAAGAAGAAAATGGAGCCGACAACATTCCCAGCGTGCCTGCAGATGCTGTTACAATAGCTTTCCGACGACTAATCCTGTAGTTTTTCATAAGGTTTGTTATTGAGATTTCTGTTGTTCTCAAGTTACGGAAAAATTAGAGTCAAACAAATGCGCAGACAAAAAAATCAAAACTAAATATTTCCAAATTATACTCATTTTCAAACAAATAAATCCTATTTACATAAGCAAAGAAACAATGACCAGAATTTGTATTTCAAGGGAAATAATAAGAAATTTAAAAAGAAAAAAACACGAATGAGTAATTGGCACGAACAGAAAAAGACAAAATTTTTCCCATTGTTTATTTTTGCAGCTTCTATGGGGTTTCTGGAGGCAATTGTGGTGGTTTACCTGAGGGAGTTATATTACCCGGATGGTTTCAGGTTTCCTTTACAAATTTTGCCACAATGGCTAATGGGAGTTGAAATTGTGCGCGAATTCAGTACCCTTTTTATGCTTTTTGCTGTTGCCTGGATCGCTGGCAAGAGCTTTTTACAACGGCTTTCTGTATTTCTTTTCATCTTTGGAATTTGGGATATTTTCTATTATGTGGCGTTAAAATTATTTCTCAGCTGGCCTGAATCGTTGCTAACCTGGGATATTCTTTTTTTAATCCCGATAACCTGGCTCGGACCTGTACTTGCACCAGTTATTTGTTCGATAACAATGATTTTAATGACATTTATTTTTGAATATTTCAGACTAAAAAACAATTCGCATAAAATTACCGGGATTGAATTAGGGTTGATGATTACAGGTGCGACAATTATTTATTTCACTTTCACTTATGATCTCGGAAGAATAATTTTTAAAGGTAACTATTTTCGTTCTTTATTATACTTAACAAAAAATCAAAATTTTACTCAGGAACTTTCAAATTACGTCCCTGATAATTTTTTATGGGGTATTTTCACTATTGGGTTACTGGTTATTTTTTCAGGAATATTTCTATATTTAAAACGAAATTTATCCGTTAAAAATTAAGGGTTCGAAAGTAATAGCCAACGAATATTTAAAAATCAACTTATATCGGTGTTAATAACTTCCAAATTATTAACACAAATTAAACAAAGCATTTTTATTTTTCTGCTAAATTTGCATCGTACTGAATAAGTCGGACGGAAGTTGTGCGTTATTTTTAAGTGATGGGATATCATTTTACAATAGACAGTTTGATTGAGTTCCTGACTGCTGTAGCAGCAGTGATTGCAATAATATTTCTTTGGGAAAAACGCAAATCACAGGAGGTAAAATTTATAATATTACTTGAAACTCTGGTTGCAGTATGGGCAATTACTTATGCCTTTGAATTTGCAACCTACGATCTTCAAACCAAAATTATGTGGTCGAAGTTATCGTATTTTGGCATTGCATTTCTACCTGTGTTGTATTTTTTATTCACAACAGCCTTTAGCCAAAAAACAAAAATAATTACCAACCGCAACATCTTTCTTTTATCGATAATACCTGCTATTACAATCGGATTAATTCTGACCAACGATACCCATAAATTAGTCTGGACTGATGTTACCCAGGATGCAATTTTGAACGTGGCCCACTATCACCACGGAGTCTGGTTTTGGATATACTGGAGCTATGCCATGCTACTGTTTGTTTCAGGACTTTATAATTTGGCATATTCTATATACAGGTTTACAGCATATTACAAGTCTCAAATCACTGTGCTTCTCCTGGCATCTGTTATTCCAATTTTGGGGAACCTGATGTATGTTACCGGTATAAATCCTTTCCCGGGCTTTGACTGGACTCCGGTTTCTTTTGTACTTACCGGTCTGCTCGTTGCTTTTGGTATAGCGCGGTATAAAATGTTTGACCTGGTCCCTTTTGCCAGGAATAAACTCATCGACACAATGGATGACGGCGCCATTGTTGTTAATCCTGATGGTTATATAGAAGATTGCAATTCTTCGGTTTACAAGATTTTTTCACTCAATAAAACTTCAATAATCAACAAAAGTTTTAAAGACATCTTTTCCGACTATAAAACGCTTTCTTTAGCATTGTACAGCAAGGGAGTAGAAAGAGTTCAGGTTGAAATTGACAAAAGATATTATCAGGTGCAAATTTCCCCCATTTATTATAGAAAAAGAGATTACTCAGGAAGTCTTTTATTGTTACATGATATTACCAGTATTAAATATGCAGAGGATGAGTTAAAGGAAGCAAACAAAAAATTATTGGTTGAAATTGAGATTCGAGAGAAACTAATTGAAGATTTGGATTCGTTTGCACATACGGTTGCCCACGATTTAAAAAATACTCTTGGCACGATCGTCGCTTCAAGTGAAATTCTGGAAGAAAGTGTAAATATTAAAGACACAAAACATTCTGCAAGACTGGCCTCTTTAATAAAAAATTCAGCAGACAAATCAATGCGAATTACGCAGGAGCTTTTAATCCTGGCTCGTTCAAGCCGAACTGATATTGAAAAAAGCAGCCTGGATATGAAAACGATTTTTGCTGAAGCCACCGAACAACTAAACGAACTGATTCAAAAGGAAAAAGCTGAAATTAAATTTCCTGCCAAGTGGCTAACTTCCAGTGGATACGCCCCCTGGGTGGAAGAAGTTTGGGTAAATTATCTCAGCAATGCAATTAAATATGGTGGGCATCCACCCAAAATTGAAGTTGGTTCGGAACTAACTGAAGAAAATATGGTAAAATACTGGATAAAAGATAATGGCAAGGGATTAACAGAAGAAGAACAATCTCAACTTTTTCATAAATACGTACGTCTTTCGTCAGGAAGGATTGATGGACAAGGGCTTGGCCTGAGCATCGTAAAACGGATTATTGATAAGCTGGGGGGCAGTGTTGGTGTTGAGCCAGCAAAAAACTTCAACGGAGGCTCTGTTTTTTATTTTACACTACCCGCAATTTAAACTTCTGAAATAATTACAATCCCGCCATCTTTTGCGGATCTACCCATTTTTCGAAATCTTCAGCCGTCACGTACCCGAGAGAAACTCCGGCCTCTTTAAGTGTTATATTTTCGGCGTAGGCTTTTTTAGCAATTTCTGCCGCTTTGTTGTATCCTATATGTGCATTCAGGCTTGTAACCAGCATCAATGAATTTTCCAGATGCTTTTGAATTACCTGATTATTGGGTTCAATACCTGCCACACAATTGACGCTAAAACTTAAACAAGCGTCACCAATCAATTGTGCACTTTGCAAAATATTGGCAGCTATGAGCGGTTTAAAAACATTCAGTTCAAACTGACCGTTACTGCCCCCTATTCCAATCGCCACATCATTTCCCATAACCTGTGCTGCTACCATTGTCAACGCTTCAGCTTGCGTAGGATTTACTTTACCCGGCATAATACTTGAACCAGGTTCGTTTGCAGGTAATTTCAACTCGCCAATTCCACACCGGGGCCCGCTGCCCAGCATACGAATATCGTTACCAATTTTCATCAGGCTAACCGCCACACGTCTAAAGGCGCCACTAAGTTCAACCAATGCATCGTGAGCTGCCAATGCTTCAAACTTATTAGGTGCTGAAACAAAAGGAAAACCGCTTAATTTGGCAATTTTTTGAGCAACGGCTTTGGCATATCCCCTGGGACTGTTTAAGCCGGTACCTACCGCTGTTCCCCCCAACGCTGTTTCCCCCACATTTCTTAAAGCATTTTCTATTGCAAAAACTCCTTTATCAAGTTGTTGCACATATGCACTAAATTCCTGGCCAAGTGTTAGCGGCGTAGCATCCATAAAATGAGTCCGGCCAGTTTTTACAATGTCCCTGAATTCACTCGCCTTTTTGGAAAGCGTATCCCTTAAACCTGTTATTCCCGGAATGGTAATTTCCATCGTCACTTTAAAAGCGGCAATATGCATCGCAGTGGGAAAGGTATCGTTACTACTCTGGCTTTTATTCACATCGTCATTCGGATGAAGAAATCTTTTCTCATCCTTTAAACTTCCGCCCTTTAGCTCCTGAGCGCGGTTGGCAATTACTTCGTTTATATTCATATTACTTTGCGTACCGCTACCGGTTTGCCATACAACCAGCGGAAACTGGTTATCGTGCCTGCCGGTGAGAATCTCATCGCAAACAGTGGCAATTAATTCGGCTTTTTCTTTTTCAAGCACACCCAAATCGTAATTGGTGAGTGCTGCCGCTTTTTTCAAAACTGCAAAAGCGTAAATAATTTCGATGGGCATACTTGCCTGCGGCCCGATTCTAAAATTATTTCGGCTGCGTTCAGTTTGGGCTCCCCAGTATTTGTCGGCAGGGACTTTAATTTCGCCCATGGTATCTTTTTCGATCCGGAATTCCATAATTCGTCTTTTAAATCTGCAAAAACAACTGTTCTTTAATCGATAACAAAATGAAGGAAAAATTGATTAAAGGGATTCGTATAACTTATCTTCAATCTAAATTTCTATATTTATAATTCCATAAAAACTTATTTTAGCAAAAACAAAAATTTATGGAAACTGTCCTAACTAAAACAATCATTTCAGGAGCACTTACGCTACTGTTAATTGTTAGCGGAGTTTGGCTAAGGAAGAATGGTGAGCCTTATAAAACGGATATTTTCACCATTCATAAACTTGCAATTGTTGCACTGGTGGTTTTTGTTGTGTTAATTTATATCAACCATCTAAAAACATTCAGTTTTAACGGAACGGGCTTTATTCTTTTTATCATTTCCGACGTTATTTTCCTTGTAGCATTTATTAGCGGAGCTCTGCTAAGCTTTGAAAAAATAGTTTCCTATCAGTTAAAAATCGTTCACAGGCTTGTATCCTGGATAACCATTTTGTTTGTTCCCGTTATTTGGCTGGTTTGCCATTAAAAGGTGAAAGTGATTTCAAATTTTTTTAATTCAATTTTTTCCTACCTTTATGAGCCTGCTAAATCAACAAAAAATTACAGAAGAATGAAAAATAGTTTTACCATTTTATTCCTGTGCTTCTTTGCCGGAAGTATTGGTGCGCAGAACTCATACAGACCAGGCCTCTTTTTTCGGGAAGACTGGAAAGAAATTCCGGCTGAAATTCCGCTTTCTCAAAAGCACGTATATAATTCTGATTTGATTGTGCAATTATACGGACCGGGGCAGGACAGTCTGAAAAAAAGTAACCATGAGCAACCGGTTGATGATCCGTATTATGTGTGGTCGGGACTGTGTCTTGAAAACTGGATGGTAACCTTAAAACACAAAACTCAAAATGTGGATTTAACCGGATTTGCAAAAATTCGCTGGCGCACAAAACAATTTGGATTCCGACTGTTGCGTATCACCTTAAAACT
This sequence comes from Maribellus comscasis, assembly GCF_009762775.1. Lineage (GTDB taxonomy): Bacteria > Bacteroidota > Bacteroidia > Bacteroidales > Prolixibacteraceae > Draconibacterium > Draconibacterium comscasis. Next base: position 7,131,566 of record NZ_CP046401.1, read on the forward strand.
TAACGATGGTACCTGGCTGATAAGCGATCAGTTTGACGGGCCATCGAAAGACTGGCGAATAAAAGAATTCAACCTACAGGATATTGAATGGCACATTTTGGATGCTCAACGAATCGCAGAAGTTGGCGTGGCAAAAAATCCTGACCTTTCAAATGTGGAAGAAATTGGTTTTACCGATTTAATGCCAGGCGGAAAATCAGCGGCCTGTTCCCGACTCGACTGGATTGAAGTGGACGGGAAGCCTGTAGTACGTTAAAAAAATGCCACTGGCATATTAAATTCCGGATACATTAGGGTACGACAACCTCACCTGTTTCCTCAAGCCCAAACAAATCAAATGGCGGTTGAACAAATGTGTCGTTAAACAAAATTACGGTTAAAACAATAAAACCAACAAATGCCATTATTATCAATAACTGGGGGAATGAAGTTTTCTGGATATCATGTCTCGATTTTACGTCGCATACTTCGCCGGGACAATATTGCACTTTATCTTTAAAAAACAAAGGGTAGAACTTACAACCAAGGCAAATCCCAAAAGCCGATTCAAAGAATAAAAAAATCAGGCAAACAAAACATATTAGACCTGTAACCGGACTATATGAATTGACAACGACAACAAGTGTAAACATTGTTATGGCGAGCGCAAAGCCAATTTTCCAAGCAAACTTCTTTTGCCGCGCACCAACGTATTCCGGTGTTTGGTTGCGCACAACCAAACGTCCTAAAATAAGTGTTGGTGCAAACTTTGGATTGATAAAAACACGAATGGAGATATCGGTTAAAAAAACGATAATGGCATATTTCAACAAGGTAAAATCACCCTTCATTATTACCGTTAAAATGGCAAAAAACATAAAAAGAAAAAGCATTCCTGCTGCTGCTCTGATTTCACGTTCGTTTAAAACAGGAATTGTATAACCCTCTACGTCTTCCCCAAATTTTACTATTCTGCTCATTGTCTAATTGTTTTTATAATGATTTTTTTGATAAAGAAATAACAAGAAAAAGCGGTGCCGGTTTACACAATATTGTTAAATATTTCAATTTTACGGTCAGGACTTTCTTTTCTTTTTTGCCGCTACATTAACTGGTTCATATGAAAATACATCCTGTAAAGGCGTATGAAACACCAAAGCAATTTTGAAAGCGAGTTCAAGCGAAGGTGAATAGTTTCCTTTTTCAATAGCAACAATGGTTTGCCGTGAAACTCCAACTTCGTCTGCCAATTGTTGCTGCGTCATTTCATCCGCGTCAAAACGTAATCTTCTTATGTTGTTCTGAATATTTCTGGTTGGCATTTTAAACTCCTTTCCGGTAATAATAAATTTGCGAACCGTTATCAATCAGTTCTGAAATAACGCCGCTTATAACAAATACAATAAAAATTGAGTAGGTTGGCAGCCCGATTGCAAGCGCGATAATTGCGAGCATAAATCCAACTACAAATGAGTAATGAGAATTCCGCAGAGCTTTCAATTTAATGAGTTTGTCCCGTTCATCTTCCGGAGGGATTTCTCCGTTATGGGTTGCTTCTGTATTATGCGTTACAATGGCATTAATAATGTGAAAAACGATGTAAATAATAATACGGGCTACAACAGAAATTCCAGCATAAACCAGAAACAGTTTTCCCCAGGCCTGGAAGTCATCGACTAAATCGATTCTTCCTTCAAGGTGGCGTTGATAAACAAACCAGGCATAAATTGCAGTGATTACCAAACCACTAAAGATGTTAATAATGTTTTCTTTTTCTCTGTACGACATGACTTCTTTGTTTTTGTATGAATAATTTTACAATTAGTTAAAAATACATGACACAAAGATAAATATTTTTTACACAATGTAAAATATTTTTTACATTTTATATTATTTACTTTTCAGTTAAAATCACAAACAATTGAAAATAAGTCGAATATAATTCCGGGGTATTTAATTCTGTTTAAAAATTTCAGAAATCCATTTTTTGTTCCTGTTAGGATTCAGCTTTTCGTTTTAAGATTTTTTGCACTGCTGTCGTGATTGGGGTCAAGCCAGGCACCTTCGTCAACAACCGTATTTAAATCCGTTTCCAGAATAGCGCTGTCAGGCACTTTTTCAAGTTTTGTATACCTGGGATGATGACTTTCTTTGTATGGATTATTAGTTTTTGTGTTGTAGCAGCATATCATTGCCCAGCGCGGATTTTCAGAATTATTCCGGTCAGAACGGTGTAACAGGTTACTGTGAAAAAATACAGCGTCTCCTTTCTCCAGTTCAACATAAATGAGTTCAAGACGTTTTTTAATCTCTTCCACACGTTCCAAATCAGCACCAGCCTGGTCTCCCGTTAGAACATGATTTACTCTGCCCATTTTGTGCGACCCCTTTAAAACCTGCAAACAACCATTCTCCTTTGTTGCCGCATCAACAGCGATGTAAACACTGCATAAATCAGGCGAAAGCACCCCATTTTCATACCAATATCCATAATCCTGATGCCAGGCCCACGCACCTCCGACTTTAGCTTCTTTCATAATCATTTTTGAATGATAATGGTAAACCTCGTCCTCCAGTAACTGCTCTACCGAGTCGACCAGTTTATGGCTACGCGCAACCATTCCGTAAATTCCTTTACCCGGGTGGTTCCACAGCGAGAGTCGCACCTTTGCACCTGTGCCATCATCGCGCTGAAAAGCATGTTTATCCATTTCGCGGTCGCTTTTTGCCCGCTTCCTGAGTGCGTCAACTTCCGTTACTGACAATAAACTTTTTAAAATCACATACCCGTTTTTATGGTACTCTGCAATTTGCTGTTTAGTAAATTTTCCTGTTCGTTCCATATTTATTTTAATCCTTTAGGTTGTACCTCTCTTTTAATAAGGTCGTCATGTATTTATTAATTTCCCACTGATTGGAAACAGGTTGGGCCGTGAACGGAAGCGTTGGCATATAGGGAATAGGACCAAATTCAGAAGTAATAGTAAACTCCCCGTTACCTTGCTTTTTTCTTTTGTTTATTATGGCATCCCACCATTCCAGATGACGTTCCAAAAAAAGCTTGTTCTCCGGTGCTCCCGGATGACTGACTTGTGGGCCTTCAGGATAACCAACACGCGAGTGTACATGATGCACGTGTGGAATAATCCGTTCAATGGTTTCCTGTTGGTACTCCAATAGCGACTCTGACACGTTTACCCAGTGCGAAAAGTCAGCAGTTATTTTCATATTTGGAAAAACATCCAGGTAAGCCGGCATTACATGACAGGCAAAACTAAATTTTCCACGGTGTGTCTCATGAAATATAGGAATCCCCGATTTTGTCTCAAGCTCAATGGCTTTTTCAATAATCCGGCAATTATCTTCAAATGAAAAAAAATCCTTCCCTGTTTGTGAATTAATAAACAACGGTTTAGCATCTGCCAGAACTTCCAGTCGTGAGATAAATTCAGGTATATATTCATCCGCTGTTCTTTTGTCGGTTTGATGATGCTGAAGTATAAAGGGAATTCCGGCATCAGCTAAAACCGCCAGATACTCGCTTCGTTCAGATGCTGAATCCGGCAACGAAATCTCAACTCCGTTATACTCGTCCTCAATTACCCTATTTATAAAAGTTGAAAAAGGAATACTTTCAGAACCCCAGCGCGGGCAAAAAAATTTTACGTTCATAAGTGGTCTTATTCATTCACCAGTTCCTGAAAAGTCTATATTTCAGAATTCGGTTACAGGTTTAACAACACCTACTGAAACAAGACATCTTCAGGGAAAGTTCAATGACTCAAAAAGTAAAACATTTTCTTACTTAGGTTTCTAAATCATCAGGAAAAATAAAAACGATTACTTTTGTGGATACCTGGGATGCCAGTTCAAATAAACAGCTTTTATGGAAACAGCTTCACTCAGCGAAATTAAAAAGGAACTAAAAGTACTTTCTCCTCAGCAATTGCAGGAAATTCTTCTGCGATTGGCCAAATACAAAAAAGAAAATAAGGAATTGCTGAGCTACCTTCTTTTTGAGGCGTTTAATCAGCAAGCATATATTGAAAGTGTAAAAGAAGAAATTGACGAACAATTTAAAAACCTTAACCAAAGCAGCTTTTACCTCGCTAAAAAAACATTACGAAAAGTCCTTCGCACTACAAAGAAGTATATTCGTTTTTCAGGTTCAAAGGAAGTTGAAATTGAATTGCTGATTTATTTCTGCCTGAAAATACGAAAATCCGGACTTCGGATAAATTCGAGTCGTGTTGTTATGAATATGTATATCAATCAGGTAAAACGAATCAGAAAAGTGCTGTCTATGCTGCATGAGGATATCCGGCTTGATTACGAAGAAGCGCTGAACAGATTGTAATTGGTTTTGCGAAGAAAAAATACGTCAAAATTTATTATTTTCACTTTTCATTTTAGCGACCTGCGCAAAAAACTGATAATAGTGGATTTAGTTGAAAAAATAAAAAAGTTCTACAAGCTCACGGAAAAAGAATTGGAGGCATCGGCACATGCTTTTAAACCGGCTGCCATTCCGGCAAAAACCTATTTTATGGAAGAAGGGAAAGTGGCCAAGCAGGTTGGTTTTATTGAACGCGGTTTATTTCGCTCTTTTTTCTACGACGACAATGCCAATGACATAACAACTCATTTTTTTCAGCCCGGAACGGTACTTATTTCCATGAAAAGCTTTAATAATCAGGTTCCGGCCCGGGAAAACATCATCGCTTTGGAAGATTCAAAAATTTATGAAATAAACCACGAAGAAATGATGGAGCTATATGAGAGAGTACCCGCCTGGCGTCAGATTACAAAAGATGTAGACGAGATGAAATACAACGATTTGATGAATCGGTCCATCCAACTCCAAACACTGTCGGCAAAAGAAAGATACGAATTGTTTTGCCAAAATTATCCTGAGATTATCAAAAGGGTTGCCCTGCGTCATATCGCCTCTTACCTGGGCATTGACATCGCCACACTAAGCAGAATTAGAAAAAAATTGTAGTTCTTTTTTTTGACTTTTGTCAAACAATCTGCCACCCGGATCAAAGTAATTTTGTTGAGTCGTTCAACCATAAATTATTTTGATTATGAAAATTTCAGTTATAGGTGCCAGCGGCATGTTGGCAAAACCGGTGATTCAACAGCTTGAAGAAAAAGGATTTCAACTCCGTTTGTTCTCAAGGACAGTAAATCCGTCGATGTTTATCAATGATTATGATATCATTCAAGGCGATATTTTTAATCCCGCCGACCTACATAAGGCCGTCAACGGTTGTGATGCGATTCACATTTCCATTTCAAAACTGGATGAGAAGAAAGCAGCCGGGTTAATTGTAAATGTGGCCAAAGAAAAGGGCATTCAACTTATCAGCATGGTTTCCGGTTGTACTGTTTCTGAAGAGAACCGTTGGTTTAAATTTATCGATAATAAATTTCATGCTGAAGAACTGATAAAAAACAGCGGCATCCCGTGGATAATATTTAGACCAACCTGGTTTTTTGAATCGCTTGATTTAATGATTCGTAATGGGAAAGCGACAATGATTGGTGAACAGCCCCATCCGTATCACTGGGTAGCCGCTGATGATTTTGCCCGGATGGTGGCGGAGGCTTATTCAAAAAAACAAGCACAAAACCGGGTATTTTCTGTCTATGGGCCGGAAACCTATTTAATGAAAGATATCCTGGAAAAATACTGCCAAAACAATTATCCGGAAATCAAAAAAGTGTCGGTTGCCCCTATTCCGCTTTTAAAAGTAATTGCCGGGCTAACCGGAAATAAAGAGTTAAAGGAAGCCTGCAAATTATTTGCCTATTTCCAAAAGGTAAAAGAACCTGAAATTCCATCAGAAACGAATGAAATATTAGGACAAGCTGAATTAAATTTTGAAAACTGGCTAAAACAAAAAAGCGAATAACAATGCGAAAAGGAATTTCAACTGTTCCATTATCATTCAACCGGAAAATGGTAATTGCATCAGCAACAATTACCAGGAAAAAAAATACCATACACAGTTTCACCGAAGTGGATGTTACGGAACCCCGCCGGTTAATCAAATTGCATTTTCAAAAGACCGGAGAAAAACTGTCTTTTACGGGTTATATTGTAAAATGCCTGGCGCAAACCGTAAAACAGTATCCGCATTTCAATTCATTTATTAAACGGAATAAACAGGTCATTCTGAATGATGTTACCATAAGTGTTTTAACGGAACGTGAATTTGAAGGAGAAAAAGTCCCTGAACCGCTTGGAATAAATCAGGCTCAGTTAAAAAGCTACCAACAGATAAACGACGAAATCAGGCTGGCTCAAAAAGAAAAAGGGAACCAACTCGGGAGTTTGATGAACATAACATGGATACGATTTATCCCCGGCTTTTTGTTAAAAACATTTGTACGTCTGGCTGATAAAAATATCTCAATGGCGAAAAAATATGGAAAAGTGGCCATCACAGCGGTGGGAATGTTTACCAACGAACCGGTTTGGTTTATCCCACACGGAACGGCAACGGTATTGTTGACCCTTGGCAGTATCGTAAAAAAGACAATATGTTCGGAAGACAAAAACAGCGAACGCGAATTCCTTTGTCTAACGGTTTCATTCGACCATAATATCGTCGACGGAGCACCGGCGGCACGATTTTTAAACCAGTTGATTGAAACCATCAAAAGCGGTCGGCTAATTCAAACAGACCGGGTATAAAAGACAAATTGTTTAAACCAAATCTCCTTTTTTTGACTTTTGTCAAACAAATCATCCGGAAACAGATGAGATATTTGTAAAAAAATAAAAATGAAAGTAATCGCGTTTATTGGCAGTGTAAGAAAAAAGCACACTTATGAAAGCACCGAAGGATTTCTAAAAAAACTTCAGGCCTGTGGAAATATTGACTACGAAATGGTCAGATTGAGTGAATACAAACTCGGTGTTTGTAATGGCTGCAAACTTTGCCTGGATAAAGGTGAAGAATTGTGCCCGATAAAAGACGACAGAAACCTGTTGCTGGAAAAAATAAAAAACTCAGATGGTGTTGTTTTTGCATCACCTAATTATTCCTTTCATGTTTCGGCGCTGATGAAACAATTCCTCGATCGTTTGGCTTTTATTTTTCACCGTCCACAATTCTTTGGAAAAACATGCACGAGTATTATAGCACAAGGAGTTTACGGCGGAAACAAAATTGTAAAATATTTCAATTTTGTCGGCAAGGCGCTCGGTTTTAACGTAGTTAAAGGCATTTGTGTTACCAACCTGGAGCCGGTTTCTGAAAAAGCTGTGGCAAAAAACGAACAGAAAATCGAAAAGCTTGCCGGCAGGTTTTACAAACAGTTAATAAAAAATGAATTACCGCAACCTTCGTTGTTTGATTTATTTATTTTCAGAATGTCGAGAACCAGTATGAAAATGAAACTGGATGAAAATTTTAAAGATTTTAAATATTATACTCAAAAAGGCTGGTTCAACTCCGACTTTTTCTACCCGGTAAAATTATCTCCTGCGAAAAAAATTCTGGGCAGATTATTTGACAAACTGGCTATGAAAACAGTTTAAAACTACTCTCCGAACTTTATTCAATTTAAGCCGATTACCGGATTATTGTATTAAACAGTAATTTAAAAGTAGCGTCGGTTTGGTTTCGGTGTTGTGTACGAAAACCGATCAGCACAACTTCACCCTCGCCGTATTTGACACTTAGCATGGCCTGTTTTTTTGCTACGGTCTTCTCCCCGATCAACCATCCGCTTTTTAGCAAACTTTTATCCTTATAGCGCACAATAGTAGTATAATCGTCATTATGTCTTCCGGGAACGACTTCAAATGCCGGACTTGAGAAATTAAGAACTACTCCTTCATCAGGCATTCCATATGCCAGAGGCTGTGTATTGTCAAAATCTACTTTTAAAGTTGAACCAGGGCAAAACCACTCTGTTGATTTTAAACCGTTTGTAACATCTGCAACTTTTAAATTAAACGCGTCAGCGGCAAACTCAAACGAATTCCCAAAAGTAACAAGTGTTCCTCCTTTTTTTACAAACTCCTTCAATGCCTCGACACCTTCTTTACCAATTCCGCTTCTGTATTTTTCGGGATACTCCTCTGCCTCCAGTTTATTTTGTCCTTTCAAATCTCCGGTAATGGCCTCTGCCCTGTCGCTGGGCAAAACAATTACATCGTACTTTTTTTTCAGGCTACCTTCTTTAATCTCTTCACTCATCAGTGTTGTATAATCAAACCCAAAATTTTCAAAACACAAACGGGTCCAGCCTTCATCCATATTTCCGCCGTAATAACGTTGAAATAAGCCTGTTCTTCCCCGCTTCACCGTATGTATCTTTTCCTGTTCAATTTTGCTAAGCGGTAAAAAGCTAAGACCTGTTTTCACCGCTATTTCATTTAATTTTTCTGCGGGTGCTTTTTCAATAATAAAATCTCCGGGATGCAATCCTTCAAATGCTTTATCTACTCTTTTTATCTGAATTTTTTCGTTTTGTAATAAGTTAACTACCAGAAAAGCCGCATTTTGTTTCCCGTCAATCCAGTATCCGGAATTTCCTTTTTCCACTGTCCCCGGAACATTTTCCAGTTCCTGCAAAATGGGAAAATCTGATATTAAATCGGAATGCAAGCCCTCTACATTTACCCCCATAAATTCGTACATGGTATGTGTGGCCAGATCGTATGGCCGGTAAGGAACTCCATTTTCACTTCGTGTCCATGAGTTATCAGCATAATGTGTTTCGGTTAACAGATTTTTGATAAGTCCCATCTTTGGTTGTGCCAGTGAGATAACATAGGAACCCGCTCCAAAAACACGATTTTCGGCTACAAATTGTTTGTTTGCCTTTTTTATCTCCAAACCGGATTGTAACAACTTGTTGATCATTTTCGTTGCCGTCAGATAATCATGTTGTTCAGCCGGAATCACCAGGGTTTTGACATTATCTTCAGCCCCTCTTTTTGTTTGATTCTGCGCTTTTATAACAGCCGTTTTTAACACGGTTTCTTTATTTCTCGCCGCTAAATCAAGAATCGACCAGGCCGATGATTTTTGTTGCGCAACAATATCACGCAAATGCCACCAGCCACCGGGCCATGGATTTGAAAAAGTAGACTGGGCTTCATATTCGGGGAATCCGCGTGTATTGGCTCTCAACTGCTCAGGATGCACATAAACAGGTGTAGCATAATTTGCGGTTGCCGATTCAGTAAGCATTCCGGCGATATTATGAAACGGAGTTATCCAGTGCCAGCCAAAATGTCCCCAGCCTGCGTACTGTGCAGCGTTCAACACTCCCTGAAAACCATCCTCTTCCAGTTTATAAGCAATGTGTGCGCCATACCAGCTTAATTCCCGCCAAACCAGCGGATCGGCATAAGGACGAATCGGATCGCAATAGGGCGGCACATAAAACCGTGCCCCGTACGACCCCATATGATGATGGTCCACATAGGCCTGCGGTTGCCAGTCGACATACATAGCCTTTGCCATATACCGCGATTCCTGCAGGTTTAAATAGTCTCCGTCGCGGTTATTATCATGGCCGCAATATTTGTGATAAAGATAAGGCATACTCAGCCCCTCATAATCTGTTCCCACGGTTTCATTGTACCAATCGGTAATCATCACCTGTCCGTCGGGGTTAAAACAGGGAACCATAAAAAACAACACATTATCTAAAATCCGTTGGGTTTCTTCATCATCCTTTGTCAGTAAATCATAAGCCAGTTCAGGACTCATTTGTGTCCCTCCCACTTCGCTGGCATGTAAACTCATCGATTCAAAAATAACAGCCTTCCCTTCTTTTATATATGCTTTCAGCGAATCCTCAGAAACACCTCGCGGATCGCCTATCTTTTTGTTGATGGTTTGCAGCCTGTCGAGGTTTGCCATGTTTTCAGATGAAGAGATCAGCAAAAGTAAAAATGGATGTCCTTCTGAAGATGGCCCCAGATTCGTTACTTTTATTTTGTCGCTTTGTTTCTCCAGCTCGTAAAAATAATTCACGATTTTATCCCAACGGGCCAATTTATAATCAGCTCCCATCTGAAAGCCAAAAAATTCCTCTGGCGAAGTAATTTTATTTTGTGCAATTGAACTAAAAGTATTCAGAACAAAAACAGAAATTAGAAATAAAAAGACTGGCGTTTTTAAATGATTTTTCATATTGATGGATTTTAGAGAAGCTGATTTGGCATAAAAATAAACATAAAAGATGGTAAATTTTTAGTTTCGAAATTAATATTGCATTATAAATTCATATTATTCCTTTTCCTAATTTTGCACCGAATAAAAAAGCACAGATAAATATGAACGACGATAAAAAGATTATTTTTTCGATGTATAAGGTGAGTAAAATTTACCCGCCCAACAAGACTGTTATAAAAAACATCTCCCTTTCATTTTTTCTGGGTGCCAAAATTGGCATCATCGGGTTAAACGGTTCAGGCAAATCAACGCTGTTACGAATTATTGCCGGACAAGACAAAGCTTTTAACGGTGAACTGGTTTTTGCTCCCGGGTACTCGGTTGGGTTGCTGGAACAAGAGCCGCAGTTAAATGAATCAAAAACCGTAATTGATGTGGTAAAAGAAGGAATGCAGGAAACGGTGGATGTTCTCAACCGCTACGAAGAGATCAACCAGCTTTTTGGCTTACCGGAGGTATATGAAAATCCGGATGAAATGGATAAGTTGATGGGAGAACAGGCGCAACTTCAGGAAAAAATTGACCAGTCGGATGCCTGGAACCTCGACAGCAAACTTGAACGCGCAATGGATGCACTTCAATGTCCTCCGGATGATCAGCCCATAAGCGAACTTTCCGGTGGAGAACGTCGCCGGGTAGCGCTGTGCCGGCTGTTGCTGAAAGAACCCGACATATTACTACTCGACGAGCCTACCAACCACCTCGATGCAGAAAGCATACAGTGGCTGGAAATGCATCTTGCACAATATTCGGGAACGGTGATCTGTATCACGCACGATCGGTATTTTCTGGATAATGTAGCTGGCTGGATTCTGGAACTCGACCGCGGACAGGGAATTCCGTGGAAAGGGAACTATACTTCGTGGCTGGAACAAAAATCAAAACGTTTGGAGCAGGAAGAAAAGGGCAGCCAGAAACGAAAAAAGACACTGGAACGTGAACTGGAATGGGTACGCATGGCTCCGAAGGCACGTCATGCAAAATCAAAAGCCCGTTTAAGTGCTTATGATAAAATGTTAAATGAAGATGTAAAACAAAAAGAGGAAAAGCTTGAAATCTTTATTCCCAACGGGCCACGACTGGGCGACAAAGTAATTGAAATGGAAGGCGTAAAAAAAGGTTATGGCGACCGCATTTTGTTTGACGATCTGAATTTTAAACTGCCGCCTGCAGGAATTATCGGAATAATTGGGCCCAACGGCGCAGGGAAAACTACACTGTTTAAACTGATTATGGAACAGCTGGAAGCTGATGCCGGAAAAATTGAGATTGGCGACACCGTCAAAATCAGCTATGTTGACCAAACCCATGCGGCCATTGATCCAAATAAATCGGTTTTTGAAGTTATCTCCGGTGGAACTGAAACCATGATGCTGGGGACCCGGCAGGTCAATTCACGGGCCTATGTTGCACGTTTCAATTTTACAGGTTCCGACCAGGAAAAAAAATGCGGTGTACTTTCCGGTGGAGAAAGAAACCGACTGCATTTGGCACTGGCGCTTAAAGCCGAAGGAAATGTGCTGCTGCTTGACGAACCGACCAACGATATTGATGTAAATACTTTGCGTGCACTGGAAGAAGGTCTGGATAATTTTGCAGGCTGTGCCGTTGTGGTTTCCCACGACCGCTGGTTTCTTGATCGAATTGCTACTCACATTCTGGCTTTTGAAGGCGATGGAAATGTGTATTATTTTGAAGGTTCATTTACGGAATATGAAGAGAACCGCAAAAAACGCCTTGGCGATGAAGGCCCCAAACGGATAAAATATAAAAAACTAAAAGAGTAGTGTAATAACAAAAGTGTAACTAAGAAAAAGCTACAAAATCTTTAACTCACGATAGATTATAAAAATGCGTCTGGAAATATACATCTTCCGGGCGCATTTTTACCAACAACTTTTCATGATCGGTTCATTCCTCTATACCACTCTATAGCGAAGTAATTGAAAACAAAAATTTTCTCTTTACAAAAAGAATCACCAATTATTCTTTCACTTAAATTTGCGCGTTATTTTTAATTCACATTAATGAATGTTATAAGCAAAGTACGTGCTGTTGAAAGGTTATATAAAGTGCTTGAAAAAGATATTCAGGAACTGCGGACACAAACAGGTATCAATTGTGTGGAAAACTGCATAAAGTGTTGTACTACTTCACATATTATGGCAACGGCTCTCGAATTTTATCCAATGGCTTATCATTTATATCAAACCGGAGAGGCCGACAATTTCCTTGAAAAAATAGCGCAAATAAATAACTCAGGTATTTGCCCGGCATTAAGTTATTTTAATACGGAGAATACACGTCAGGGGTGCACACAATATCCATACAGAGGGCTCATTTGCCGTTTATTTACCTACAACTACAGTACCGATAAATACGGTGTGCGAAAACTTGCTGCCTGTAAAACCATCCGGCTTGCACAAGCTGAAGAACTGGAAAAGGCAAACCACCTGTTAAAATTAAAACCTATCGGTCCCAGAGCAACTGATTTTTATTCGCGTTTGCAGGTTATCGATTTTAACGAGGCACAACGGCTCTACCCTATTGGAGATGCCATTCGAATTGCCATTGAAGCCATCATCACAAATCAGCATTACCGGGGAAACCGGGCGATGTAGTTTAATGCTTCATTACCAAATGGCAACAACTGTAATTGATTGACTTGATTCTTCTTATAATTCTCTCAAATTGACTTATGACCTTTACCAGACACAGGCATCTAAAATTCAAGAGATTAAGGCACATTAACAAACTGCTCTCTCCGTCCGTATTTTCAGACCCGGCACAACCCGAATAAAACGGAAGTAACAAATGTATAACATCGCGATTAAAAACCGCCGGTGTTTCTCCTTGGTACGATTGTAAGGTGGGCGTATATTTTTATAATCGTTCGCGGGTCGGCAATTTCAATTCCACTTTGATACGATTGCGAGACCTACTGCTTAGAAGGCAGTTGGCCTGTTTTTGTAATTTCAATTCCACTTTGGTACGATTGCGAGTACGTGGCGCAAAACGTACCTTTCAGCGGCATAACAATTTCAATTCCACTTTGGTACGATTGCGAGTTTGTATTTCTTTTTTATAAAGTCTATTCCTGTTTGATTTCAATTCCACTTTGGTACGATTGCGAGTGCAGATGTTATTGTTATTACTTGATTATCTTCGTCATTTCAATTCCACTTTGGTACGATTGCGAGCAACAAAGCATACATGCCAACCATATACCGTGAATTATTTCAATTCCACTTTGGTACGATTGCGAGTTTACCGGGTCTGAATTTTCGTACACTATAACCTTATTTCAATTCCACTTTGGTACGATTGTAAGAGTTTTTGCACCAACCGTTACCGTGCATTTGCCTTATTTCAATTCCACTTTGGTACGATTGTAAGTAGCGCAAGTCGTGCCGCCTTATGTGTTTGTATTATTTCAATTCCACTTTGGTACGATTGTAAGTAGCGCAAGTCGTGCCGCCTTATGTGTTTGTATTATTTCAATTCCACTTTGGTACGATTGTAAGTTATAAATAAGTACACAGGAGATAAATTGGTTGCAAGATTTCAATTCCACTTTGGTACGATTGTAAGAATAAGTGTTTACTGTAAGACAAATGATAATTGGATATTTCAATTCCACTTTGGTACGATTGTAAGTAAAACACCAGCCGATTTAATGTTACTTAATAGCAATTTCAATTCCACTTTGGTACGATTGTAAGTTACGGACTTTTAAACGGTCAAAATCCATTTTTAAATTTCAATTCCACTTTGGTACGATTGTAAGTTCGGCCCAAAACAGGTTTTGAAGATTTGAAATGTATTTCAATTCCACTTTGGTACGATTGTAAGCGGGTAAAACAATACAGGAGGTGTGCGAAAAAACATTATTTCAATTCCACTTTGGTACGATTGTAAGTTTTCCGGCTGCAATCCATTCCTGATAAAATGTTGTATTTCAATTCCACTTTGGTACGATTGTAAGAAGCCACCTTCGCGTTTAGAACCAACTTTACCTAATTTCAATTCCACTTTGGTACGATTGTAAGTATGTTTCAAAAGCATTTGTAATTGTTTGAACTTCATTTCAATTCCACTTTGGTACGATTGTAAGATATATGGTGGGTCGACAAAGTGAAAAGCTTTCTCATTTCAATTCCACTTTGGTACGATTGTAAGTTAATAAATCGTAGATTGTCTGACTGATGATGTTGCATTTCAATTCCACTTTGGTACGATTGTAAGGTATGTGAAGGGTGACTCTATTTTAACTTTATAATATATTTCAATTCCACTTTGGTACGATTGTAAGATCGCAGGTTTATTCATTGTTGCAATCTTGCTTCATTTCAATTCCACTTTGGTACGATTGTAAGGGTTTTGTTGCTGTTTTCCTGTGAGAAAAAAACCGAATTTCAATTCCACTTTGGTACGATTGTAAGGGCTAGTGCCTGCCCCGATTCACCCGTAAGCTGTATTTCAATTCCACTTTGGTACGATTGTAAGCCGTCCGACGACTCAAAAAAAATAGTTCATTTTCAAGGAACTACGTTTTTCAAAAATAGTATTTTAATATGAATTCGTTGTCGATCCTCCAAACCGTATTTTGCCCGGAGGATCGACAAGTATATATAAATTGCTTATTTCCAATATTTCAAAGAACCTTTTATTTATAATTTATTACAAAACCAGTCAGATTAGAAGAAAATCTCAAACTTCGACAACTTCATTTATAGAAATGTGTCCAGATTTTGTCGCTCTTTCCCAACAATTTCTTTATCCAGCCATTTTTCCTGCCGGGTTTTAAAAATGATTAAACTGTCATCTTCTTCATCCATTATCTGCAAAGCTTCATATTTTAACTCCAGCAATTTTGCTTCAGTAATTTCGCCTTCAAATACCGAATTCTGAATCCAGTTGAGGTATCGACGGCACAGTTTCAACATTTTTGCAACTCGCTTTTTTCCAACATCATAAACTGCAATTACATACATTACCACCACATTTTAAATGGTTTATATTCTTCGATTCCCAACAAGTGCTTTTGTATTTTGTAGCACTCTAACTTTATAAGGTGTTTATAGCTTACCGAACGGTTAAGCGCACGATGTTTAATAGTTTCTTCCAGCCTTTCTTCAAATGCCTTAACAAAAGCCTTTTTCCCGTTTAGTTTCAATGTCACTTTGTTTAACTGCTCCTCAAAATGATACGATTGTATCATCTTTTTATTCATCACCTTAAATATTACCCTGTCCACTAACAGGGGTTTAAAAATCTCAGCCAAATCGAGCGAAAGAGAAAACCGACGGTCACCCGGTTGATGGAGAAAACTTATGGTCGGGTTCAGCTGAGTTTGGTGAATGGCCCTGAGACATTGGCTGTAACACATCATATTTCCAAATGAAATCAAGGCATTTACTTCATTTTGAGGAGGACGGTAGGAGCGACCACTCATACTAAAATCATTTATTATTAATTCAAAAGCTTCGTAGTAATTTTTGCGGATATTCCCTTCTATTCCCATCAGCTCATCAATAGCCACAGTTTGCCTGATTTTGGAACTTAGCACTTCAATGGATCCGATAACAGGTTCAAGGTCTTTCCCTCTTCTATTATAGTAACGCAGGTTTTTTATCATATTAAAGCTGGCTCCGTCGAGAATTCTTTGTGCCAGGTCGATCCTGTTTTTCCGGTTTTGCTGATGTTTCACCTGGGCAATCAACATTTTACCTGAGATAAGTGCTTCGCGCGGCATAAACGATCCGGTGTAGTTTTCGTAATAATCAAAAAAATGGATTGGAATCTGCACCTGCCCTAAGAAATTATAGAGAGCCGAATTGGCATCCAGGTTTCCAAAACAATACAATTCGCCCACATTTTCTACCGGCAAAAAACGAGGCTTTTGTTCATTTCCTTCTTCGTCATAAGGTGTAAATTTCAGCGTATTGTCACGGCGCTGTAATCGTCCCGGATTAAACAAGTAATAGGTTTTTTTCATGATCAAGTTTAGGCTTCATTGGTATAACAAAAGTCAAAGTAGCTGCAATTTTTACATTTCGGCTTGTTTAATAAAGGGGGACACTTTTCCTCATGAATCAACTTGTCAATCTCAACAAGAAGTTCTTCTATATAAACCCTGTCTGGTTCACTTAATAAAACTTCCTCAGTTTTATGTTCTTTCGGATATTCAAGAATCCCAGTTACGCCATTAATACCAGCTTGCTCGAATATATAAATATAATATTTTACTTGCCAAATGTGAGAATTAAGCAGTTTGCTCGATTTTTTGATTTCATGAATTACATTGTTGTTTTTATCAAAGTAATCAATCTTAACAGGCCCTATTTCAACCTCTCTGTACCGTTCAGCTCTCCTTTCATAGGAAGTTTCATGTATTAGCTTTCCCTCATAAACGGTATCGCTTGTTTGTTCCATATTGATTCCGTTGGCAAACAGCCACAACTGCCTGCGGCAATTAAAATAATAATGGATGTGTGTTCCTGTAACTTCCATAGATTATAAAATTATTGCTGCTTCCTCTCTTTCAACCAAACCAAACTCATAATTATAAATTTTATCCCTTTCCCAGTGACTGAGATAATAAATCCCCATGCGTTCTTCTCCATGGGCTCCTACCACAAGTTCCTCCAAAGCTTTTGAACGGGTCATTAACGAAAAAATGAATTGACTCATTATTCCCTGCAACTTCTTTAATTCTGTCTTTCCGTCCACAAAATCATCGTTTCTTTGTTGAATCAAATGTTCATACAATTCAAATACTTTTTCACCGGAGACTGTAATGTCATCCTTTCCTGTAATGTGATACCTAACTAAAAATATCATCTCTTTTTCAGAAAAGTTCCTTTCCATCTGGCTGGTTCCAGGTACATAAACAGGAAGTGTTACAGGAATATAAACGGATGTACTTTTCTGATTTATAATTTGGAAATTTTTGTCTACTTCTGGAAAATCGAGCATCTTCAGGTAATTCTGGAAATCGGAAAAGCCCTTTTGGTAAATACGGTCGTTCTGCCGGTCTATCTTTTCCATTACGTGGTCATACATTAAATCAAAATCTTTCGACTGAAGTATTTCTTGCTCCTTGCCAGCCAACTCACCTTGCATTAGCTGAAATCGTTTATCTCCTTTGTACAACACTTCGGCATTGTCACAATTGAACAAATATAATTTACAAGCGGGCTTGTTTACATTTCTGTTAATACGTCCGGCCAATTGCTCATCGCTATCCACCAGCGATTTGTCTTTGAAGCCTAAATCCATATCAATATCAACTCCCGCTTCAACTACCTGGGTGGTAATCAATAGTACTTTCTTATCTCTGTTGTCTTCGTCTTTTAGGTAATAAATAATTTCTTTCCTCCGGGACTCCAAAATAGTTCCTGACAATACAAAAACTTTATCAAAAAATCCATCTGCTTTATCTTTTACTATATGGTAAAATTCGGTTGCTGTTTTTTTATAGATGAACTCGATGATGGTAAATACACTACCTGGGTACTTGTTGTTACTTTCTGCATATTCTACCGATTTTTCAACGAGAATATTGGCGAGTCGTTGCAAGTAACCGGCTTTTTCATCTTTCTCAGGAGCTGCCCAACCTAATAACGAAAAGTCGAACAAAACCCGGTTGCAGAAATTTGGGTTTTGAAAAAACTGTTTACGATGGTTAGTAAGGTAACAAATATCAGGCTCTACATTCGATAGTTTATCGAGCTTTGGCAATGTAGCCGACATCAGGATGAAACGAATATTAAAATACCGGGCGTAATTCTGAATGAAATAAATAAGTTTATCCCAAATTTTGGGAGGATACGATTGTAACTCATCCACAATTACAATTGAATTCGCCAAACGGTGTAATAAATAATTGGTTTCTTTACCGTTGGTTTTCAGTATATCGAAAAACCGAACATGCGATAGTAAAGCTACCGGATAATTTAGAAATAAATAATCGATATGATTTTTCTTTTCCTGACCGTATTGGTCATCTTTTTCTTTAAAACCTTCTTTGGAGTGTAGCTGAATAATTTCATCTTCATCCAGCCCCATCGTTTCTTTTACCGCTTTGTATGTTTGTGTTATAAGTGTAGTAAAAGGAAACACATAATATAAATTATTAATTTCAGCATCGGCAGCCAAAAGTTCAGCTGCTGCCAACATCGACAAATTGGTTTTGCCCCCACCCGTTGGCGCTTCAATGTAAAAAATATTCTTGTCTGTATTGTTGCGAATATTTTGCACCACTTCAACTGACAACTCCTGCCTCAACCGGTTCAAATTCTCATTACTTGGTTCTGTGGGATAAGTAAACTCAAAACCATTTAAATTATCGAACACCTTTTTATTATACGATTTAGTTGATTGTACATTTCGGATAATACGCTGCCGTAACTCATCGTTCATTTGCCCGAAATCCGTTAAAGGTGTTGTCCAATTATTCATGTAATGTGTAGTTGCCAAATAATCGGAAGCTGTCAGCAAAGAATAATGCAACTTTAGAAGGGCGAAGAGGGGGAAAGCCTCTAACTTATTATCTTCCCTTTGTCGATTAAACTTTTCTATCTTTTTTATGATCCAAGACGCATTTTGCGCAGCATCTCCCTGTGAAATTATTGACCAATATTCTGAAGGCTCTATATTTTCTAATTCTTTTAATATTTCAAGCACCTGTGACAAATTAAGCTTTTCTGATTCAACTGAAAAATCAAGGCGTTCTCGTATAAACTTGAAAGTTGTCGTTAAATATGGGCTATGATGTTTAGCAATTGGCTGACAAAATAAAAACACAAAAATAACAGCAGTTAACCGCTCATTATTAAGCAATTCGTCATTTTTAATAACATCGGACAAAACAGAATTGATAAACATCAAAACTCCCGGGTAAGAATGGTCGCTTCCAAATTCATAATTTGAACTTTTAAAGCTGGAATTATTCATCTTTTCCCGTTGAAAATTTGGGTTTATTTTACCAAAATCATGGAAGTAGACAGATTGAAAAAACAGCTTATAAACCACTGCTCTAAATTCAGAAGAAACACTTTCACTACTCCCCTTCTCAATTAATCTTTGAATCACAAGGTTTAATCCATACTTTTCACAAACTTTTTGAGCATAGTACAACACTAAATCCGAATGTTCTAAAAGTGTTTCGGCACCTCCAGCTTCGTTGTCTTTGGCCAAATGAGCGAAATACCTGTTAGGATTAGATAAAATTTTTTTATACGATTTCATTGTATAAATAACTAATCCTTAAAGGTTTTAAAAACCTTTAAGGACTCTTTAAAATAAATTAATTCAACTGAACAACAAACCGTTGTCTACTATCTTGCTCTTGAATATGGTACAAATTCTCAGTTGGTAAGGAACCAACTTTCAACTTTGAATCAGTCAAGGCAAAATCAGCATAATCATATTGATAAAGTTGCTCATTATATTTTAATGGCAACTTTTCAAAATACACATAAGTTCCAAAATCTGAGATTTGAAAATTGTCGGAGAAATCATCCTCTTCGCCTTCTTCTACCACGCTTTCAACAACAGGCTTCTGTTTGACAAAAACGGTTTCTATTTTATAATTGTCTTTGAATTCATCCTGAAGAATGTTGTATTCTTTTACCCCCTGAAAAAGGATTGCACCATCATCTGTTTTCACATCCTCCTTATACCACCAGGCCGAATAGTCGTTTTTCCCAAGGTAAGGGATAAAGCTTGCTTCCTGTTGTCGAATGCGGTTGTATAACGTCTGTTCATTTTCCTTTTCCAAATCGAGCAAAAGAAAAATGCGGTATGCCGGACGAATTAGGGTTTGCTCAGCAATATTTAATATTGCTTGAACATTGGGATTTCCTTCAATACCTTTGTTTGCAAAGCAAGTAGCATTATTATATTTGATAACAATTTTGGAAAAATTCCCATTATCGCAGTAACTTCCTATCGGTTTTATGCCAATTGGAATACTTTTTAATTTCTTATAATAATTAGGGAACTCTTTATTTTTGGTAAACCCTTGTAAACCTACAATTGCTCCCAAGATTCCCAGAACACAGGGTTTATGGAGCATATTATAAGTAAGATAAACCTTCTCGTTTATATCCGGCTTTTTCAGAAACCCCATATCGGCATGCAAATCGAATGAGATAACTGTTTTCATGCTTCTTCTCCATTATTTCCAAACAATGGCAAGCTAGTGCATCCTTCCGGTAAATTTATTGCCATAGCCGACTGCCCATTGATATAGAATTCTATCGTTTCTATTTCGGAGCTAAAACAGGATAACAACTGACTAACTTTTTCAAAATCAAAAACTGTTTTTCCTTCCTGTTTTTCAGGTAATGTTTTTACCAAATCAGTAAACGCAGGGAGGATGAGTTTAGAATCTTTGTTTAGTTGTAGCCAGAATAAAATTTCGTTATCGGTACCGGCTTTTGATGCCGAATCGTAAAAAGTTGCCCCTTGACGCATCGCTGCTTTTAGTTTAATAATGTCTTCTTTTAATAGGGCTGTTCCAAGTTCTCCAGCTACTTCTAATGGATCTTTTAAATTTTGTGGATTTATGGAGAAGTGATGTAAATAATGTCCTTCTTGAAGTTTGGATTGACGTCCTATTGTTGTCATTGCTGCTTCGTCAAAAGATTCTTCGCCCTCTTCTGTTTTTTCCTTCTTTGGTTTAGGGTCTGCAAAAGGTGCTTTAATCTGTTCCGTATAAATATTGTTTTCATGCCATATATTTTTAGCATGGTTAACCTGCAATGGGCCATGAATTGAAATATTTACTTTTTTTGCTTTGTTAGCATAGGTTGCGCCAAACAGTCTTATATCTATGCATTTTAACAAATTTCCATTTACTATTTTTTTATCTTTTTCATCTTTAGTATCCTTAAAAAGAAAATTGTATTTATCATCTAAACTTCGCGGATTTCCTGTGTCCGGTTTAGGAGTTTGAAAGTAGAAAACCTTTTCATTTGGGTACATTTTCGTAAAATAATAGCGAACAGTATATTTAAACGCTTTGTCTGTTGCATACACGATACCGTTAGGTAATGTCCGGGGTTGTCCAGAAAAATCTGCATTGTAATTTGAATTAATTGCCTTTACAATGGCACATCCAAAAACTCTGTTGTCGAAATTCATAATTTTATAATTTTAGGTTGTTTATTTACTTTTCATTTTTATAAAAAATCACTGCTGGCGCAAAGTATCCGGCGAGCAAATAACGTTGACTATTTTTGATGTTCTCATCACTGCTATAAGCAAGAACCTGTGCACATAATCGTTCAAATCTTCCTTTTCCAAAGCTTATTTCATGTTTATACACATTTACTGTATTCGTAATAGCATTTTGCAAATGTTCTACTGTTGCTTTTTGTAGAAATGGTTCAAGCATCGCATGACTTGGTTTATCTGCTTTATTATGGTATAGCAAATAATAAATTACTTGTCCTGTAGCAAAGAGGAATTCAGGTAAACTTTGATCTAACTGGATATTGTCATTATTGGCAATTAAATCCATCTTTTTCATTAATTCATTAAATTGTGTTGCCATATTGATAGAATTATGATTTATAAAAAACTGATTCAACGAAAACCAGATGTTTAATTTCTTTTTAATTTGTATGTCTCTGTTGTAACCTTCATCTTGTTTAACATCGAGAAGTATTGAGAAAAGCATAAGCTTATCAAACATTAATGTTGTAATTGCCTGTTTTCTTGATTTATAAATAAAATCGTAAAAGGCTTTTCTGTATCGTAAAATGAGTGAAGCCATTTCTTCGCCTCCATTTTTTATAAATTTTGGATTTATTTCATTGAAGTAGTTGTAACTGATTATACCATCTTTTATTCTCACAAGAGAATTATTGAATATTTCCTTTACAATTTTATTCTCAAACCCAAAAATTGTATGAATTCTCTGTGTCGGAAGAAGTTCTTTTTCTTTATTCTTTATTGCAAAAAGATTTTGAATGTTACAAACCTTAATAAGATATTCAAATTTGGATACAAAATCGAAATCATATACAATAGAGCCGTTGATATACAAAAGGTAATAATTAGCTAATACTCTTTGCGGGTTTGTATCAAATAATGATTTAAGTATTTGCGGCAAGGTTCTTTTTGAGCCTTCTGCATCGAATAATTTAACAATTTCTGTACTGGTAATCTTTTCGCCTTCATCAAATTTAAATTCCTGTTTGTCAATGATTACGGGCAGTGGAGTTGGAAATGCTTTTTGATATGACAGTATTTCAAATTTATTTAATGCTTTTGCATCGTCCATTGAAATTCTAGTATTAATGCCATCAATCATTAAGCCAGTCTTATGTTCCATAAACATTTTTTTCTTATTTGCTCCATTTATAAAGTTGCTTAAACCTTTAGATTTGTCAATTGGAACATTTTTGGGGATACAGTAGTCATTGTTGTTAAACAACTTCGTATTCAAATATTTTTCATGAACTATTTTATAATAATTCAAATCTATATTCCTTATATAGAGATTAATATAATCTTTTGTCTTAAGCACTTTAAGAATGGAAATAAGTTGTAATTTATCTCTTTTTTTAACTTCAATTTTAGTGCTTATTAACCAGTCAAAAACTAAAGATATAGTGTTAGCAAATTTTTCTGATGTTTCAATATATTCTACATCTGTATCCTCCAAATACTCTGCTTGTGCTATCTTAAAATATGTCTTAATAATTTTATTATTTATATGCCCAAAATTCTCATTCTTGAATGCAAAAATGAATGGACTACAAGAATGAATTTTTTTGTCACTAACACATTTATTGGTATTTGTTGCACCACCTATAGTTCTTCCTTGCTCCCAATAATTGGTTGCATCATTAAATAAACTGCTGGGAATTTCCTTTCCATCATAAATTACATAATCCTCACCCTCAATAGGTGAATTGTTTTTCCAGTTTCCTTCGTCGTCCAATTCTATCCATAAGTGCAGTCCGGGCGACGGAGTTTTGTTTAGGTCAAAGACTTCGGGGTAATCTTGTTCCAAGTCGTTTACAAAGTTGATTAGTTCTCGTATCATAGGATTTTAATAATATTTTGTTTCATATCGTTTGTAATTTCAGTTTGTTGTTAATTTTTAACGCTGACAGGTCTTTCAGACGCTGTCAGGTTGGTTAGTTACTACAAATCCAACCATTTTTCTATTTCTATTATTTCTACTTTTTTATCATGCATTGTTTTAAAGTTTGCTTTATTGTCGAACCAACCAACCACCTTTTCTCTTTGCAGTTTAGTTGGTTTTATTGAAATACAGCTTAAATAGCTGCTCCACGGATATTCTAAAATATGTTCGCAAAAACCATGGTGAACAGGGTTATTATGAATGTACCGAATTACCCGTTTCAGATATTCTTTGTTATCAATTAGTTTTCTTTTAAACGGGCGTTCGAACATTGTTCCTTTGCTACCGTATTTTGTATTGTAGTATTTGGCATAGGAATTAAACAGATGCGAAAAGTGTTTTTCCGGCTTTGGTATTTTTACGCTGTCAGGAGCTTCGCACACTGACAGGTCGGTGGTTTCCCATTTTATTTCATTAAACCTGACGGCGTCGAAAGACCCGTCAGCATTACTGTATTTATAGCAAACATTTTCCTTTATTCGCACTAAAAAGTGAAAGTGGTTAGACATTAACACCCATGCAAATGTTTCGGCAATTGGTGAAATATATTTATCATACAAACTCAAAAAACAATCGTAGTTATCGGGGGTGCGAAACAAATCACGTCCGCCAACAGCGTGGCTGTAAATGTGGTAGTAATTACCGGATTCAAGTTTTTCTATTGCCATAGTTTCTTATTTTTTAACGCTGACAGGTCTTTCAGACGCTGTCAGGTCCATTGGTTATTTCACACCATCCAAATCCAGTGGAGCTTTTCTCACTTACGCCTGCCCCCCAAATCATGCGGTGTATTTCCGGAGGTGCAGTCAGCTCAAAATCGAACAAATTGCCCACAATTCTTGATTTCTGCGAGGTTCCGGGTTTTATTACAAACCCGGCACGTTTGAAATCAGTAATTCTTTTAAAACTGATTTGCCCGGAATCAATAAATTCCGCTTTCCTTGTACTCTTATATTTTTCAACCAAATGTTTTATGGCAAGCGTGTCAAAATCTTTGTCGTTGGGTGAAAGATATTGCGGATGTTTGTCTGTTTCCGTTTTAAAACTAACAACCCAAGGCGTTTGCAGACGATAGTACATTGTTTCAGAAAATTTAGGTTCGGGCAAAGCTTCAACACCTGCAACTTTAAAATCGATACCATTAAACTTATCACCCAGGTAAAATTCCTGCTTCATAAACAATCCTTTTATAAAATTGGAAGCAGCTTCGGTTACATCGAAACTAATTTGCAGTATGATTGTATGTTCCGATATTTCAAACAACTTTTTCTCTTTCCATAGTTTGGGCTTTCCAAAATCCAACCGCGAAAAACAAAAGAGTTTGTATAATTTGGTTGTGTTTTGCCCGTAACCTTGTTCGTGAAGAAATTGGGCAAAATCTTTATCGGCTTGTTTCAGTACTTTATAAATCCAGGCACTGATGTAATATTGGTAATCCATGGGCAACATACGTTGCTTTGTGGTGCGGTTTAGAGTGATTTGAAATCTCATAAGACTACGATTAAGTTAATTTATCAAAGTTGAATCATATCACTGTCAACATATGTCAGCAATACTATTTTTTATTATGTTTTTCAAATAATCTTTCAGACTATCGGGATATACGATTTCAATTTCGTTGATTAATCCCAATACAAAACGACCAACACCTTCGAAACCTGCAACTTCGGTCTCAAAAACAGATTGTTCATCACTCAGCAAACAGATAAATTCCTCTGACAACGGATATTCTTCCTTTAATAGTTCCGTTGCCCGCATACTCAGGTTTAATCTGACTTTGATACGTTTATCTGAACTTATTCTGAAAACATCGATGGGAACGGCTTTGTGTGCTTTTTCATTTTCCCATGGTTCGGGTAATGGCTGCACAGAAGTAATTCGGGCATTTTTAAATGTTTTGCAGCAATGGTCTTCCATATCGAATGCCCAGGTAGCTACATAATTGGTGGTAAAATCAAAAGGTTCAACCATCCGGTCTTTCATTTCTCCGCTGTTGGCAGAAAAGTAGCCGCGCAGAATAACCTTGTTTTTATATTTTATAGCCTTTATTAGTTCATGGATATTGGCAGAATGCTGAGGTTTTACAATGGTGTTGGCAACACGGTCGAAATCGTAAAGTGCGTACAGCTTTTTAATAAGATTGCGTTTTAATAAATTTTCGTCGCTCACTGAATGAATTGCATTCTGTAAAATGTGTGCCTCTTCTTTTGAAAAGTGTAAAAGTTCGCTTATCTCTTTGAAATAGGGTGTATTCTTATCGATATAGTACCTGCCGTTAACCGGTTCGGGAATTATAAATCCAACTTCGCGTAAATCCTTAATATCGCGAAACACAGTCCGCCCTGAAACTCCAAAACGCCCTGCAATTTCATGTTGGCTGTAACGAAGACCACTGGAAAGATAAATCATTAGTTCCAGTAATCGTTTTAACTTATTTTGTTCTCTCATTATTCATTTGTGAATGTGGGACAGCGATTTGTTTGTTTGGACATTAAAGCTATTTGATAAATCTCAAACCAGAGAATTTAAACCGAGAAATAATTTATGTTTTTGAGCAGTACCAAAGGCTTCAACTTGATTTTATGAGCAAATGATTTCTAACACTGATAGAACAGGTTTATCTTTTTTGGAAGGAATAATACCGAGTTCTCGGGATAATCTAAAAGTTTCACCAAGGCTCACATTGAAATACAATTGGTATAACTATTTTGCTGTATAAGATAATCGATAAAAATAATTAGAAGTAGAACTAAATGACTATCATATCCACCAACGGTAAAAAATAATTCGTTGACCAGATTTCCATTTCATCGGGATTTTTAATAAAAGACCTGAGGTCATTTCTTACCATTTCAATATTGGTATTCTGAATTTTGTTTTTCATGACTGTCTTTGATTTTCCGGTTTATTTCCCTGTCAATCCTTGTAGGAGAAACCGATATCGTAAGTTCAGATGGTTTTACGGTTTTATTGCACCAGCGGTTTATGCAGCCAAAAAGCCGGGTGAATGGCAGACCTATGAAATTACGCTTGTTAGCCGCCATGTTACAGTTTCACTTAATGGAATCGAAGTTATTCCAACCGTCCCATCCCCGGGGATAACATTAGGATCGCCTGATAGCAATGAAGGAGAACCCGGACCAATTATGATTCAGGGTGACCATGGTCCTGTTGAATTTCGCAAATTTGTTATTACTCCGTCAGTTAATTGAGTTACAAAACAAAACTTTCGTGCAATAAATGCTAATACCAAAAGTATTTGAAATACCGGGGCGTGCCTTTTTGTAATAAAGGATACAGAGAGAAAAAAGAGCTCATTCCCGGCCTCTTTTTTTGTGCCCTTTTTTTTCTTCCTTTTGGGATAATAATATTTCATAAAATAGAATTGTTGCCTATTTCCGGGGATACAATGGCAAAAATGATGGATTAAATTATTCTGTGCCATATGGAGATTTCTTGAAAACGTCCTGCAGAAGTTATAATTCCTTTTGACGATTCTGATACATGTAAACTATGTATATTCTTTTTGTATTTTATCAATTAAATCACACATATAATTTATTAAATTAGTAAAATTGAATTTTACTAAAATCTGGTTTAATCGATTTGAGATAGGGATGGACTTTTAGCTTCTTATTTAGTATTGCACGAAGAAACAAAGATTATAATAGAAACAGCATTGTAGACATTCCTGTATTACTCACAAACAATTAAAAAAGAAACATAATAAAATTTAAAATTTGCTTAATCAAAAAATGGCTGACTCATGTTGCTAAGAAAATCAAAAGAATCCTATAATTACAAATTTAAAAGTTTAAAAACCTACGCATGGGATCGGGCAATTGGTAATAATTATAAATTCAGATCGGTATTTGACAGGAATGAAATAAATTACCTGAGTGCAGAATTTAGTTTTTACAATAAATTATTTGATGAAAAAGACTGGGATGCCAAAATTAGCATTCGTGGAGTTGCGCTGGATGGTACAGTAGTTATTGAAGAAATATGTTTGCAGGAAGAAGAAATTACCATCAAAAAAGAGCAAAATATAATTCGTTATTATTACGGATGGGGAGAGGAAAAATATGGTGTGTTCTGGAAAAAAGGGAAATATCGGTGGATAGCTTCTATTAACGAAAAAATTGTTGGGATTAATGATTTCTATATTGAGGATCATGGAAAAGTAACTTCAACCGACAACCCGTATTTTCAGGTGACTTCTTTACGCACTTACGAAGCACCTGCCGGAGACATTGATGAACAGAAAAGAGAATACCTGAAAACTTTCGATGTTAAAACTACCCGATTTATCATGGGGGAAATAACATTTACAAGCAAAATACAGCCCAACTGGTTATGTGAGTTATTTTTTAATTTTTATGATGACACCGGAACTTTGCTGGGAAGTTCTGATACATTCGGATTAATGGAGGAGGATAAAAATACGATTTCAGCCGGATATGGCGCGAAAGATCCAGGCTCCTGGATTGAAGACAATTACAGGCTTGAAGTTGTATTTATGGATACAACAGTGGCAGTAATACTCTTTTCCGTAGGGCCTCAAAACAAGGAACGAATTAGCGAATTTGAAGCATTGATGAACGACGATGTTTCCGGTTTTTTTAATGCTGCCCATGTTTCAGAAAGTACATTCTCCAATAAAGCAGATGAACATGCAGGCCCCGTAATAGCACCTAAAGAGGATAAGTCAAATAAGCCAGTTAACATTAAAGAGAATTCGGGAAAAACCCTTTCTGAAATTATGAACAAACTGGACGCTTTGATTGGATTGGAAAATATAAAATCAAAAGTTCATGAGTATGTCGATTACATCACATTTCTTCAAATAAGAAAAGAAAAAGGAATAACTGACGATGATGAGATAAGTTTACATAGTGTATTTACAGGAAATCCGGGAACAGGAAAAACTACTGTTGTAAAATTACTGGGCGAGATTTTTCATGCTATTGGGTTATTATCGAAAGGGCATGTTTATACCGTTGATGCAAATGATTTAGTTTCAGAATACATTCGGCAAACGGGTAAAAAAACCACCGAAGCCATTGAAAAAGCAAGAGGTGGAATTTTATTTATCGATGAAGCTTACATTCTTTACAAAAAGGATTCGCTGGGAGATTTTGGCCCGGAAGCAATTGCCGAGCTAATAACAGAAATGAGTGACGGGAAAGGCGACATTGCTATTATGGTTGCAGGTTATCCAAATGAAATGCAGTCTTTTTTAAAGTCAAATCCTGGTCTTAAGTCGCGTTTTAAACACCATTTTCATTTCAACGATTACACACCGGACGAGCTTTTGCTAATTGCGCTTTATGCTGCCGCAAAGAAAAATGTATTTTTTGATGAACCTGCGTCAGATAAAATATATAAAATTATTACCAATGCTTACAGAAAGAGGGACAAATTTTTTGGAAATGCCCGCTATGTTTTTGCATTGGTTGATCAGGCCAAAATGAATTTGGGAACCAGGATAGTGAAACACGAACAGCCAGAGAAACTTGATGAAAAAAGTTTGTCATTAATCATTGAAGAGGATATTGAAGATATTGCAGTTGAAATGGTTTCAAAAAAGCCTCGTATTCAAATTGATAGTGTATTGTTAAATACTGCACTCGAAGAATTAAACCAACTCACCGGGCTTGAAAACATAAAACAGGAAATTAGCGAACTTGTGCGGCTAACCAAATATTACCGTGAAATGAAGCGGGATGTATTAAGGACATTTTCGTTGCACAGTATTTTTACCGGTAATCCCGGCACAGGAAAAACTTCAGTAGCAAGAATTCTGGGAAAAATTTATAAGGCGCTTGGTTTGCTTGAGAGAGGTCATTTAATTGATGCCGATGCAAGTTCGTTAATTGCAGGATACATCGGACAATCGGCTTTAAAAACCAAAGAGCTGATTGAAAAAGCAAATGGTGGAGTTTTATTTATTGATGAAGCCTACTCTCTTACTAATGGCAGAAACAACGAGTTCGGACAACAGGCAGTAGCCGCCTTAATAAAGGAGATGGAAGACCAGCGTGGTAATTTTAGTTTAATTGTTGCAGGTTATACCAGTGAAATGGAAAGCTTTATTCAGTCGAATCCAGGACTTGAATCCCGATTTGATAATAAGTTTGAATTTCATGATTTTAATGAAAATGAATTGTGGCAAATCGTTGTCAGCATGTTTAAGCAAAAAAGCCTGATTACAGATGATGAAGCGGAAAAACACCTAAAAATGTACATTGCCGGATTGCACAAGAACCGTGATCGTTTCTTTGGAAATGCACGTTCCATGCGAAAAATTGTTGAAAAGGCTGTACGAAACCAGGAATTAAGAATGGCAGATTTACCAATGTCAAAAAGGA
This sequence comes from Maribellus comscasis, assembly GCF_009762775.1. Classification (GTDB taxonomy): domain Bacteria; phylum Bacteroidota; class Bacteroidia; order Bacteroidales; family Prolixibacteraceae; genus Draconibacterium; species Draconibacterium comscasis. Next base: position 7,161,289 of record NZ_CP046401.1, read on the forward strand.
CTTCTGACGTTATTTCAAAAATTACGTTGTCTGATGTGCAGGAATTTGAATACCAAAAATTACAAACAAAACCTACACTTGGGTTTAAACTTGCAAATTAATTAGGGATGGAGCTTACTATTCAATTTTCTCTAATTCATCGATTTTCTGCTGGTCCTTCTCGGCTAATTCTAAATTGCCCATTTTCAGGTAAACCTGTTTGCGAAGAAAATAAGCCAATGTATTTTTAGGATCTATTTGCAGGGCCTGGCTACAATCTTCCAATGCACGATTTAATTTTTTAAGCTGTATAAATACTTCCGCACGACAACACCAATAAAATGAATTTTCCGGTTCCAGCTTCAAGGCACTGTCGTAATCAATTAATGCCGCACGAAATTGTTTTGTCAGGTTTAAAATTTCCGCCCGGAAAAAATAGTAAAATGCATTATTGGATTCTTCATTAATGGCTTTACTAATCAATTCCCATGATTCGAAATATTTATCGCTTTTGTTGTGCTGTAAAGCCTGCTCGTAGTAGTAACGGGCACGTTCTTTTGCAGATAGACTATTCAAAGAATTTGCACCTTTTCTTATTTCTTCACCAACTCCAAGTGCATTAAAAAAATGATGTGCATTTTTATTTACATCTGTGTCTGAAAATTCCGGATGCCCATTTTTGTCCATATAATGTTTAAGAAAATCGGGAAACCCCGATGAAACCCAATTCCATAATTTTTCAGATTGACGGTGAGTGCCAATAAAAACAGGGCTTTCCGTGTGAGAATCAGACAGACTTACAAACGATAAAAAACTTTTATCAGGCAGTGTGCAAAATGGGATAAAAGGATACGGATGAATATTGTTTCCTCTTTGAACAGCCAGTGAAACCATGTTTGCATATTTTTCTGTTATCTCTTCTATTGAAAGTAAATACACAGATTCTTTTTTGTAAAGATCAAAATCAGCCTGGGTTTGTATAAAGTCAGCCTGGTAATCGTAAAGCATCATCCCGCCGTTATATTCAAGCAGGAACTTCTTAAAGGAATCGGGTAGCTGAACCTGGTTTATTCTTTCGAAAATATTTATTTTTAGTTCATTCGCAGGGGAACTAAAATGCATACAATTGCCTGGCATAGATTTTATATCATTTAGCCGGCTTAATATAGTTGTAATATTAGGAGGAGTTTTCAAATTTTATTTATTATTTAATTATGTGTCACAACGTGGTTTTTCGCCATTCTCCATCACTGTTTTTAGCAACCTTTTGTCCCGATTCATCATATTTAGTTGCTCCAACAGGTGCGGAATCTCTGCCGGGAGCTTGAGTTGAGCCACTATTGTATGAGCCGCCGGAACCACCGGAACCACCTGAGCCGGTAGAACCACGCGCATGAGTAATTGCATAAATAATTAATATAAAAACACTAAGTGTTACTCCAACAATAAAATAAATGGTGCTAATTACCAAAACCAGCAGCGAATAAATAACGGCATATTTTGCTGAAAAGCGGGAAAAGGATTGCGCCACGGCTACCAATACAATAACGATAAACGCAAATAATGCACCCCACATTATCCAGTCCCACTTATTGGGGTAATTTCCCCAAACCTGGAACCCTTCCTGCAAAAACCAGTAGAATTCGTGTCGTGCAAAAAGTAGCACCGCACCCAAAATCACTCCTGCAAGAATTGAAAGTTTTATAAACCAGGCATCTTTGATGGGCCTTTTTCGCGTTCGTGCTTTTTTGCAAAACCATCGGTCGAATTTATAATAACGTTTCCAAAAACGATAAAGCAGGTAACCAATTCCAGCCCAGATAATCACGATTGCCCAGGTCGGCAAGAGGTTAGTTAAATCCCCAATTTCACCCGGACTTCTTTTACGTTTACCATCTTTAATATCTTGTGATATCTGCGCGTGAGTTAAATTCTGGTCCGCAGAAACCAACTTTGCTTTCACAAAAATGGTATCTCCTTTTATTGTTTTAGCTTGATAATATTTAGGGTACTTTTCGCTTTTTGCAATAAAAATTAACTTGTGTTCATTTAAATATGAAAATGGAATTTTGTCGTAACGGGTACTTAAATCTTTTGGATTTTTATACGCATAAACGCGGCGATATAAAATGGCAAGCGAATCGCCTTTTTGCTGAGCACTTAAATCATAAACAATAACAAAGAGTATCAGAATAAGAATTATCTTTTTCATTTGTTTTTGGCTAAAGAGTTGATTTATTTTTATGATTGGAAATTACAAATAATTTTCTATTAAATTGTTTTACAGAAATATGATCTTTAATAAAAATTATGTTTCTCCTTCATGGTTCGAAGATTTAAAAGCATGAATTTTCAAATTAAGCCCCTGAAAAATGAATGAAGTTTTTCCTGAAATATAATATTGATTATTAAGTAGATTATGCGAATAATGTTAAATTTGACAATATAACATAAGCTCAAAAACTAAAAAGAAAATTTATTTTCCGTTTTTGAATAGTTATGATAATTACTCAAAAAACGAAACAACTTTAACCTAATGGCATTTCATATAGTTGGATACGGTACGTTACTTTATACTGAATCAGTGGGAGATACAATCGGAACAGCTGCAAAAGAAAAGATATACAAACCTGTTGTTATTTATGGATTTAAACGCCTTTTTGATCTTTTACCTACACATTATAAACCTTCGTTTAAAATTAGCAATCTGCCGGTTGAAAAGGCGGCAGCTAATGTAATAGAATATCCGGGGGCTCGTATGAATGGCCTTGCTTTTGAAGTTAGCAAAGCTGAGCTTGATGCCCTTGATCAAAGAGAAAAACATTATAACCGGTACGAAACAACACTGTATGATTTTAAAAGTGGTGCCTCCATCGGTACTGGTTTTATTTATGCTGCCGATAAAAATAAGGCAACGCTGACCAACAATCCTACCTTTCTGCCGGATTGGGAAGATATTTCATGGGCAAGGACGGGAGCATACAGGCAAGGACCGGAATTTGGCAAAATGTACGACCAGACCACTTTTCTGGCTGATGGAGAAACACTTGTTGTTGACCGATACGCTAACTGGCTAGATGAATTAATTCTTGATAAATAAAAATGAGTAATAAGCAATTTAAATTTGAATTCGAGCATTCCAATCTTACGCTTATTGGTGGAAATATAAATCACATTCCAGATCATTCACATACCTTAAGTTTTAATGAAAATGCAAGTTCTCTTCATATTGTATTGGAAGAAGGAACGAGTATGGAGTATTTTGAGGCAATAATAGCTGATTCCATTAAAAAGAAAAGCAAGCTTTCATATCTGTTTTTTCAACTTAAAAACAGAATTGGTTCGCTGTTTACGGTTGTAGTCTCACTAATGATAATTGCTTTTTTAACCCTGTTGGCAATTCATGAATCGTTGAGTTACGATCTTTTTTCGGGTAGTGAAGGAGCCAATATTTTTAGTTTTAATACCATCTACTTTTATCTTATTCTGAGTTTTATTATTGTGCTCTTTTTGGTTATCTCCCCTAAAATCATTTTAGGCGAATTTGAAAATTTGTTTGATTGGGCAAGCTCCCGTTTTTCAAACCATTACCGTATTATTCGAAGGCTCGAAAAAGGATTGCTCACACTAAATAAATTGAATGGAGAAAATAATGTACTAAATGTATGGAATCCATTGGTTGCGGGAAAAGATAACTGGATTTGTGAACAACTTATTCCTGCTCTATTACGCTTGACAATGCCGGTTAATATTATAGTAAGAATTGATGAAAAAAATGCATTTCTGGAAATATTGAAAGCGAATGATCTCGATAGTTATAACTTGGATCAAACTACTGAAATTTCAGATGATAATGAAAAAATCTTTCCCTACCGATTATTATCTTCCTGGGAAAAAGAGTGCATGCATTGTTTGCTATTTAGCTCGACGAAACAGTTGCCTGATGAATGGGAAGTAAATAATTCGAAACAAAGTATTGTTATTTCAAAGGAGCTCGGCGAACATGTTTATCATATGTACAGAAGTAATTTTTCATCGCCGGACGCAGAAAGTATAACATTTGAAAAATTTATAAAAAGGTGTGTTGACGATTATGGGTATATAAAGCCTACTAGTGATAAACGAACAGAAAATTTCCGTTTAATTCAGAAAACGTTAACCGATGAATTGGATTCTAAACTTTTAGAAAAAATAGAAGATATTGTTTTAAATAGTCTTGGAACTATTTCTGCAGATATTAATGATCCGATGGCTTTTATTATTTTAATTGGATTGACAGGAGCGGACAATGCCTTAAACTCCAGGAAAATCAACTTGTTATCAGGATTTGTGAAAAATGTTGACCGGGTTGAGAATTATCAGTTGATGAGCAGATACTGGAGATACATTTCATCGAATGAGACGGAGGTAGACGATAACTTTGTGCTTGAACCAATGCAGTTTATGGATGTGCAAACATTAACAGATCTTTCGGTGTGCTTTGTAAATTCAGGTATGTATAAAAATGCTTTTGAAGTATATGATATTCTTGAAAATATTTACCCTGCTAAAATAGCAATCGAGATCGCAGATCTTAAAGATAGTCTGGGGAATTACCACGAAGCTTTGGAGATTCTGCTGGATACTGACAAGAAATGGTTCAGGTCAGGCATTGTTCAGGATAAGGGGTTAATTCTTAAACTCTACATAAATATTTCCTGGGTTATCGTTAGCGGAAGATTTGAGAATCGAAGAGTTGAAGGTTATCAGTATCTTGAAAAAACAGAAACCATACTTCGAAAACTCCCCGACACTGAAAATTACCTGTTATTTCTGACCCAATTTTACAATACCACTGCCAACTATCACGAGTGGGAAGAAAACTACACGCTCGCCATAGAAAATTATGAAAAAGCATTAAAATTGCCGGGAACCATTCTTCGTAAAAGTAGTTTGCTTTCCAATCGGGGAATTTCAGAACGTTTAATTGCTAAAAAATGCAACAATGTTACTTCCCGGAAAGAACATTTGTTAACGAGCTGTTCAAACCTGAGGCAGGCTGTAAATATGAAAAAAAATATAGGAGAGAAAAACCAAATTCCCGGTGCCTCTCATAACCTGGCGGAGACATTAATAGAACTTGCCGGTATTACGAATGGTATAGCCGAAAAGATTGAGGTTTTGAAAGAAGCAGATGCAGTGGCAAGCCTGGCTTTGAAAATTCTGGATGAGTTGAATTCGCAAAAAAGAAGAGGGCGCTTACTTGCAGAAAAGTACATAACGCATAAAATGTTTGGTGAACTTAACGAACCTTCAGAAGAAAAAAAGTTAAAAGAGTTACTTGATGCCTGGTTGCAAAACGAAGACAAAGAATCTTATGATTATCGGGAAATAACCCGGCTTCTTAATCAATTTGGCGTTTCGCAGATATTTTGATCAAAATACTTAATTCAGATGTACAATAAGCTTACTTTTATTTTTTCCCTCTGACAGGATACATAATTTAAACCGGGTGAGCATTAAGATTTTTTATTAAAAAGGAGAAATATCTTTATATATTACACTGCATCAATACACTTCCCTACCTTCGCAGCCTTAACAATCAGATTTTGATTGAATTGTCTTTAGCAATGCTTTGTTTCGCTTCCTGCCGGCGAATCTTTTCATCGTCAAATCGACATCAAAATCAACTTTCTTGTCTAGATTAACAGGTCGCGAAGTGTGCTGCATAATTTTCGTGACACACTTTTTAATGTATGATAATTTTTTTTCTAGGATACACATGTATTAACGGAAATACAAAAGTTGTACAGGATTGAGCATTTTTCCAGGAACGCTGGCCATAGCTCGGATGAGTGCAAGGCCATCCGCCTTGAACATGCACTGCCCATATTAAATAACCTGGGTAAATAGATGGCAGAGAAATTTAATCACACCCTGCCCAAAAGCCCTATGGGTGAAGCGTTGCAATATACTATCCCCCGGTGGGACAATCTGCTGGCTTACCTTTATGGCGGGCACCTGGAAATAGACAATAACCTGGTAGAAAATGCGATAAGGCCCAATGCGCTCGGCCGAAAAAACTATCTGTTCGCCGGGTCACATGAGGGGCTCAACGGGCAGCCATGTTTTACTCGCTTTTTGGTACTTGCAAAAAGGATGATGTCAACCCCTTTGAGTGGCTAAGAGATGTATTGGAAAGGATACCGACTCATAAAGCCAACAAGCTAAATGAACTACTGCCCCAGAATTGGAAAAACCTTAGGAAACAAACTACCCTACAATAAGCAAAAGTACATTATCATAAAAGATTTTTCAAGACCTACTTGGTAGACGGGATACATCTAATATATATTTTCTGTTCAATAAAATGCAAGTTGCATTTTATAATTTTGTAAATGAACAATCCCGGGGCAGAGCCTCAAGGAATTCTTTAGATTAAAAAATTCCGATTGATGTGTATTCCTAATATTTGGTTATTCTTAAAGGTATTTGAACATTAAAAGTGTGGCGTACATTATTTTCGTCAATGGTATCGGCAGCACACATCAAGGCAATGGCTTCTCCATCTTCCATCAACACTTGCGGGCGCTCAAGGTGATCAAGTTGCTGAGTGACTCCATTTTCCCATGTGACTATCCTTTCAGATATATCAAAATACTTTGCTTTATTCCAATTTATACCATCTTCTGAATCGTAATGAACCAGAGAAAAAAGCCTTTCTCCTCCCTCATGTTTAATGCGTTTAACAATTGCTCTATATTTACCATCCTGATACCAAATGTACGGGTCTTCAGCGGGGAAACGTTCTCCAGGAAACGTAAATACCGGATTTGGATATTTTTTAAAAGGTCCGGTAGGACTATCAGCTATTGCCACGCAATGTACTACAGGTCCGCCATTTGGTAACGGATATTTTTTACCTACCGCTTTATATATCAACAATATTTTCCCGTCAGTCATTTGGCACACAGATGGATTAGAAGTCATTAAAGCATCATAAGCAGAATCGTTATCGTGAGTAATATCCAATACCGGTTTATCAAAACGTTTCCATGGACCATTAGGGTCATTAGCCACAGCAACACCTATACGTTGATTATTGCGGTGAAGCATATTTAATTTTTGCTTGCCGGGTGAGCAATAAATTTTACGATCGCCGGTATTACCCATATGATATAAATAATATTTCCCATTAAACTTATGCACTGTAGGATTGTGGGTACATAAACCGTCCCAAAACTCTTCGCCCCGTTCCTGAAGGGCAATATCTTTGTATTTATAGGGGCCAAAAGGAGATTCAGACACAGCATGGGCAACTTCGGAATGAGAAACCCATACCCAGCCCGGAGCTTTAGGCCAGCGTGAATAAAACATGTGATATAAACCATCTTCACCTTTGATTACCGAACCTCCCCATATACTCATAGTGTCGTTTACAAAGACAGAATGTTTTGCTATTTTCTCAAATTCGATTTTGAAATCTGGGGCTTTCTGAGTACATGATGCCAATAAAATGGCAATTGTTACATTAAATAGTATTGTTTTCATTTTTATTTATTTCTCAATTTTTTCTGATAATTTTTTCTCCCAATATTCTATTATATCTTCATAGCTGCTGCTAGAACTTAATCCACGTCTTCTCATACTGCTCTCATAATACTTCGCTGATGATTCTTTTGCCTCTTTTGTAACTTCCCAGTGCTCCGGTGTTTCTCCTTTCTCTATTTCGCTCAATCTTGATTTAAGCGTGCTAAACAACGTCTTTTTAATCGACTCGTATTTTGGATAATCTGCCAGATTTTCGAACTCCATGGGATCCATTTTTATGTCATACAATTCAATCTCCGGTTTAGAATCCGCCATAAACAAACTATATGGGTAAAATAATTTCCCTTGTTGATAAAAAAGTTTATAGATGGAATATGCGGGATACTCTAATTTTTTATAACCGCTTAATTGCATCCAGGGCACTTCCGGCATTTTATTCCAGATTAGTTTATAACGTCCATCCATAATGCTTCTGCTATTGTCCACGGCATCTCCCATTCGTTGTCTAAATCCTAACACATATTCGCGTTTTTCTGCATTGTCTCCTATAAATACTTTCCCCTGCAAATGTTCGGAAACCGGGATGTTGGCAAAAGCAAGAGAAGTCACTGGTACATCCACCAGACTAACCAGCTGTGTGCAAATTTTACCTGCCTCGAAATGTTTCGGATAACGAATTATCAGTGGTACCCTTAATCCTCCCTCATATAAAAACTGCTTATCGCGCAAATGTGGTCGTCCATTATCCCCAAAAAGAACTATGATTGTATTGTCTGTCAATCCCTCATTTTCCAATCGAGTTAAAAAATGTCCCACTCTCCGATCGCAATGTTGCACCGTTTCCAGGTAAAGTGCCCAATCTGCTCTTATTAGCGGATGATCCAAGTAACAGTCTGGCAAATCGACGCTCTCCGATGAAATAGGATTTTCCTTATCGGCATAGAATTCACGGTGAGGCTCAAATATTTGCACTTGTGCAAAAAAAGGCTGTCCGTCAGCACGTTGATTCCAATCGGTTCCATCAAACAAATTGCCGGTCTCAAAATTAAAATCAGTCTTCCCCCATTTGGTCATATCTGTAGCCTTTCCATTGGTACAGAAATAACCTGCTTCCTTAAAATACTCAGTTATAGGCTTAATACCCTCAGGCAGTGGCACTTTATCCATAGTCCTATGATTTAAACAATTAATAGCGGAAGGATACATACCTGTAATTAATGATGACCGGCTCGGAGAACACACCGGAGCAGTGGCATAACAATTTTCATACAAAACGCCTTGTTCTGCCAGCTGGTCAATATTGGGGGTCTTAACATCTTTGTTGCCATAGCACCCTAATTCTATCCCGAGGTCGTCGCAGTTTATCCAAAGTATATTAGGGCGTTCCTGTGCCTGAAGCAATGTCGAAAAAAACAGTAAGAAACAGACCAATAGCGTAATCCGAGTTTTTTTTATGTTCATAGAAAAAAATATTAAAAAGTTAATATTTTATTTAAATAATATAATTTATTTCCGAGAGTTACTCCACATCTCTTTTAATTGATAATAAGCCTTTTTAGGATTACGATAAGCATCCACTACACCCCACTCTCTATATCCCGATTCGGGTGTCCCTCTATAGTTACTTCTATAATCATTGTATGTCCATATTGAGGCTCCAATTAAAAATGGAAACTGTTTTAACTCTTTAAGGGATTGTACTAACTCGGGCTTTAACTCAGCATTGGAGGCATGACCTAATTGCCCTTTACCCATTTCTGCAATAAAGATGGGTTTACCGGGGAAAAATGAATGTACTGTCTCTAATTGTTCCAAATGCACTCCATAACAGGTAAACGAAAGAAAATCCAGCTTTTCATAAGGTTCTCTTGTAATATCAACCTGTTTACGATATGACGTAAAACTCACATAAGTTTTCAGACGTGTAGTATCCAATTCATCTAAATAATCCAACATCGAATTAACATAATCAAATTGATTCTGTGTTAATGATATTGTTTTTGAATTCCATTGTTGCGTACTGTCTCCCAGTTCATTCCCAACACTGTATCCGACTACACAAGGATGATTAAAGTCTCTATCTACCATTTCTTTTAACCACTGTTTGGTGAGAGGATTGTCGGGGAACGTTTGTGGGTCAGTTTTCCCCCAAACAGGGATCTCCTCAACGATGAGGTAGCCCACTTTATCACAATAGTCCAGTATGTTTTTTGAAAGTGGCGCGTGCATTAAACGGGAAAATCGGCCACCCAAAGCTATGATATCATCAATATCCTTTTTAATAAGTTCATCTGGTTCGCTATTGCCATATGCCGGATGATCGTGTACACGATTAAAGCCATTGGCATAAAAAGGTTTATTATTGAAAAAAAGTTGCTCTCCCCGCACTTCAATTTTTCTTATACCAAAATTATCGACTAAGTTGTGCTTTACCATTTTTCCAACTTTAAGTTGTGTTTTCAATTGATACAAAAAAGGATTTTCGAGTTGCCACAACTTACAATCGGATAGATTTTCTATGAATTTAATTTCCGTAAATGTAATTCCGTTAGCTTTAACTTTTACAGTATTATTTTTACACCATTTATCATCATCATTGCTAGAAATTGAAGTAGCTAAATCAATTTCATAATCCTTATTTGATTTGTTTTCAATTTTATATCTGATAATAAAATTTACAGTATTCTCCTCAAAATCGGGAATAGCAGAGATATGCTGATATACCATTCTCACATCTTCATTACACAACAATGTAATATCACGACTAATTCCTCCCCAGGGCCACCAGGCTCCTCGCTGATAAGTATTATCTGCCATCACAATCAGTTGGTTGGTTTTTCTATACTGTAACTTATCTGTAATATTAAATTCAAATGGGGTATAGCCTCCAACATGTTCACCAAGCAATTGACCATTCAACCACACTTTGGCTGTTTCATAAACCGCATCAAATGTGATTCTCACCTGTTTTCCTTTCCAAAATTTCGGAATATCAAAGTTACGCTGATAATACCCCTTGCCTTTGTATTCTGAGTAGTGTTCGCGAGTATCCCAATTTCCGGGGACAGTAATAGTATCCCACTGAGAATAACTGGCATTTAAAATTTCTTTCTCCGTAGCATCATTAGACGCCAGAAAATGCCAAATGCCATTTAGAGACTCCTCAATACATTGTGCTTGTGTGCGGCCCACTAAAAGAGACAGAAAGACTAATGATGATAATAACTGTTTCATATCTATTAATATTTCCTTTTTTTAACCATATCTATCTTCGTTTTTATACCATTTATTTATTATTCCGCCTTTACTAATTGACTTTGACTGTCTTTTGTATATCGAACTACTTGAGGCTTATCTTTTCCTCGTGCAAATGCAATTTTCAATTTCCAGATTCTCCTCATTTCTTTCAATATCTGGCTATAATTAGCCTCCGCCGCTATATTTGTTGTTTCGTTTGGGTCATTTTTAAGATTAAAAAGTTCTTCATAAATCGGTTCTTCTCCATGAAACGGAGCTTCTACATAGTTCCTGTAAATAGCTATTTCTGTATCGTGTACACCATAAAGCAAATCATCTGATCTCATGCCCATATCTTTTGCCATTTTAATGATTTCAATTGCAGATATGTTATTGTTAGCATTATAGCGAATGTATTTCCATTCCTTGTTTTGGACAGCATCACAACGAGGATTTCCAAATGGCGTTGACCATAAATTCTCTGTAAACAGGTATTCTCTTACCGGAGTAATTTCCCCTTCAATAATATGATTTAAAGTTTTGCCCTGATAAGAATCTGGAATTTCAATACCTGCGTATGCAAGCAATGTTGGAGCAATATCAATGGTTTGGATCAATTCGTCTACAATTTGTCCCCCGGCACTCTCCTTTACCAAAGGATTATATATAATAAACGGAACATGGGTGCAAATTTCATAGCACAATGCTTTACCTCCCAATCCAAATTCTCCTGAAAACAATCCATGGTCTGAAGTAAAAATAATAACAGTGTTTTTCTCCAGGCCATTTGCCTTTAGCGTTTCGCGCAGCTCCCCAATCAACCTATCTATTCCTGTAACGGTCTGCATTTGGCGTATTACTCGCTCCCTCACTGTATTAGGAGCATCGACCCAATTGTAACCTGTTTGTCTGTCTTTAAAATGGTGGACGCTCTCGGGCAACTTATGTGTCTTAATGTCTGATTTCGCTATATAATTTTCGGGTAAAGGAATGTTTAAGTCTCGGTATAACGTGCGGTAAATTTCAGGATCGCTTTCCAAAAGCTTCATACTTCCTGTTCCTGCTCCATGAGGGAGATTAAAACAGATATTTAAAAAGAAAGGCTTATTATTAGGACGATTCTCTAAAAAATACCGTGCCTCTTTAATTTGATGTTCATTCCCTAAAAAATCCTGGATCCCCTCTCCTATTATTTCGACTTGTGTATCACTCTTCGCGCCTTTAAAAATCTCATGCCTCGTTTTAGGGTAAAACGTCAAATGTTTATGACCAGCATACCAGTAATCAAAAGACTTTTCCATTAAGCCACTTTCATACCCCTCATTACCAACCGGAGTATGATTTTTCCCAATGTATCCGGTGTAATAGCCATTTTGACGCAATATAACCGGATAGGATTTTTCCCAAGCTTCCGGCGCCACACTGGTTCCGGAGTTAAAATTGACTCCATGTTTTCGCTCAAACTGACTTAATAAAATAGAAGTGCGACTTGGCGTACAAATGGCACTCGTAACATGAGCATTGGAGAAGAGGGTTCCTTCTTTTGCTAATTTATCAATATTAGGAGTTTGTATCAACTTGTTTCCGGTACATCCCAACATGTCATAACGCTGGTCATCAGTTAGAATAAAAATTATATTAGGCTTATCTTCAGCAACTAACGACTCACTAAAGAACAGAAAAAAACAAAGCACAATAAAAATCTCCCTCATAAAATATTTATCTTAAAATGGTAAAAAACCAGTCTCTATTTAGTGCATCTGTGTTTTCTCTTCAATACGCATTTTATCTAAACGGGATTTCATTTCTGAAAGGTACGAATGGTACACATCGCGGGGTGAACAATCATTTTCGGTGCAAACAACCGCTGCTGTTCCAACAACTACGCCCATTTGCGTGGTGGTGTGCATCACCCGCGGACTTCCCAATCCTACATGTGTAGCAGAAAAACAACGTCCGGCCATAAACAGATTGTCGATGTCTTTGGAATAGAAACAGCGATAGGGAATTTTGTAACGTTCAATCCTGGTGAAATCGGCGTAACTCAAAAAATCATATTTCCCTCCTTTTGGATAGTGTATATCAATTTCTCGTACTTCTTCTACAAAACCATCTTCAAAATCAGGGTGGTTAACTATATCGCTTTCTTTTAAAATGTAATCGCCAACAATACGGCGCGATTCACGTTTACCGGCTACATAAGCGATCCATTTTAACTTCAGGTTCGCATTTTCCGGGTCTTGTTTTACATTGTACCAGTTGCCATAAATTGCACGAAACATGTGGTCGCGGATTTCCTCAGCATCGTAGATAGTATTCATAAGCATGCCATATTCCCAGAACCATTCCCCTCTTTTTGCTTTGTAATCTTTTGCTACATCCATCGCCCATAAAACCTCTTTCCACCCCAATGTTCTGGGCTTTTCTTCAAATTTGCGGGGTGTCTCCCCTTCCACTTCAACAGAATTCCACAAAATAGTATTTCCCATCGTCATGTTATCGGGTTGCTCAGGGGCCATCGATTCGTTGAATTCGTCCCGTGCTTCCCGCCCCATCCGCACTTCAGCACCTGCCCAATATCCAATCCAGCCATCACCGGTAGCATCAACAAACAGTGGTGCTTCAAAACGGATTTCTTTGTGTGTATGCGTGTGAAAACAATCGACTGCTGTAATTTTATTATCCTTTTTATGAACTGTAAAAGCACGGGTATTTGGAAAAACAGTGATATTTTCTTCACCCCGAACTACCATTTCGATAGTGTCGTTTGCTGCAATTGCTCCGGAATCGCCATTTGGATAATGCTCTGTTCCAAGCTCTTCAACGATGTTGTATACTTTCAGTCCCAATGTATGTACGCGAATTTCTTTACTGGCATTTCCACCCAGCACGGGGCGATCGTTGATTAAGGCAACTTTAATACCCTGGCGCGCTGCAGCCACGGCAGCGCCACAGCCGGCCAGACCTCCGCCTATCACTACAAGATCAAATTCATCTTGTAATTCGGGGGGCGGTATCCCCAGTTTTTCTTTTCGCCACGCTGTCATTTCTTCCAAATCCACAGGTGGAAAATCGTTTTTATTTTTTGAAAAATAAATCGCATCACAACGGCCCTCAAAGCCAGTTTCATCTTTTAATTCAATTTTTAATGTTTTTGATCTTCCTATCTTAATACGTCCTGACCGAATCCATTGCCAATCTTCGTTGACACCATAAGTTTCCGGATATTCCTTATTGTCAAATATTATCTTAAATGTTCCAGGTGTTTCCGGATGTGTGGGCACCCAGTCTTTTGTGCGTACCCAGAACCAGTACCTCCCACTTTCAGGGAAATCAACTGTTGTTATTGCATTTTCCACTGGTTCACCCATTCCGTGTGCCAGCAGATAAGGAGAGCCCATGGAAGAAGTAAATTGCTGGTCGACCACCCAGCCCCCTTTTTCATCGAAGTTTTCTGTTTCTACTAAAACCGACGAAGTCTGGGAGAATAATATTTTTACAAATAATATTAATATCGTAGTAATTGATATGCTTTTCATTTAGGTTTTTATAAAATGTGTATTGAACAAAAATTATTATTAATGATTTACTTATTTCTAATTATTTTGTGGAACTCCGTTAACTAAATGTGATTTTAGCAGGTTTAGTTTTTTTTGATACACGTCACGTGGAGAACAATCTTCCTGCACGCAAATCGCAGCAGCCATCCCAACTACTTCCCCCATCATTCCTGTTGTGCGCATTACGCGAACAGTACCTAATGCCACATGAGTTACACTAATGTTTCTTCCTGCCATAAAAAGATTTTCAATGTTCCGGGAATATAAACACCGATAAGGAACAGCATATGGTTCAATTCCAATATGTTTAGCTTCTGACAGGAAAGGCTCTTCTGTAAAACCTTCTAGCGCTAACGGATAATGTAGGTCAATAGTCCAGGTTGTTGTAAAACTAGCATCAGGATAAGCAGTTCTTTGTATAAGATCCTGCTCTTTAAGAATAACATCGCCTAAAAGCCTTCTGGACTCTCGTTTTCCTCCAATATAAGCTACCCATTTTAATTTATAGTTCTGGTATTTTTTTTTGTCTTTACTTTTATTTTTCAGAAAAGACCAGTTCCCATATACAGCGCGAAGACCATAGTCTCTGATATGTTCAATATCTTCAACCTGATCCCAAAAAAATCCGGTTTCCCAATTCCAGTCGCCATGCGTAAGATATTGGCAAGTTTCTTCTGTAAATTGAACGGCCCATGGACATTCCGGGAACGAAGAAACTGAGTCAAGTTCTTCCGCATACCATTGAACAGATGTTCCCATAATCAAGTTGTCTCCATCATTTGGGGCGCTGGACTCTCCCGTTTTTTTACTGCTCTCACGTCCAATTCTGTAATCGGCGCCAGCCAGGTACCCCAGATTGCCATCTCCCGTACAATCTGCAAAAAGTTGTCCTTTAAATAATAATTCTTTCCCGGAGACAATGTCTTTTGCTGTAACGGAAATAATTCTGTTATCTGATTCTTGTGCAGCAAAAACATGAGTATTAAGGAATAATTCAATGTTTTTCTCTCCGCTTACAATTTTTAACTTTTTATCATCACCATAATTACTTTTCGGTCCGGCATTGTGAATTTTCTTTTCCGGATTGTTTTTTATTATTTCCAAAATTCTCTTACTTCTTTCAGATTCAGGATTACGTTTGGCTTCCCAGAGTGTCCAGTGTCCTACAGAACCAATTTCATCAACCAGTTTTCCGAGTTTTGGGTAGGGGTCCTGAAAAATAAGTCCTGAAAGTCCAACACGAACTTCGGAACTGTTATTTCCTCCTAATACCGGGCGGTTTTGAATTAATGCTACTTTACACCCAAGTCTTGCTGCAGTAACTGCAGTGCAAATTCCGGCCATTCCTCCGCCAACAACAACTAAATCAAATTCTCCGGCATCTATTGTTTCTTTTGGAAACCCTGAATTATCGCGCCTGAATTGTGCCAAAGCATCATATTCAACAGGTGGGGTAAACCGTAAATCCTTAGTTAAAATAATCGCATCGCAACGGCCGTTAAATCCCGTCATATCATGTAAAGCTATTTCAACTTTACCTTCTTTTAACTGAATGGTACCGCCATTTTGCCAATGCCATTCAGCTCCTTTGGTTCCAAATATTGTTTTGACAGGCTTATTATCAATTAAGACCTGAAATTCTCCGGGGAATTCAGACACTCTCCATAGAGCAGTCCAATCCCGGGTACGAACCCAAATCCTGTATTTCCCTTTTTCAGATATATGGACTTGCGTTTTTGCGTCCTCCACCGGAACTCCCATTCCATGTGCTAACAAATACGGAGAACCCATTTGGTCCATACTTTGCTGGTCGATAACCCATCCTCCACGATCTTCAAAACTTTCGGCTTCCAAAAAGATATGATTTTTTGAGGTTGATGGTTTCCATATCAAAATCAGCAGAAACGCAAATACAAATATTTTTGTTGAATTATTATTATACATCGTTTTTTTTATTATCACTATCTATCTTTTACTCCTCTGTTGTTACGAATAGTTACGGAGGCGGTTAAGCAATAATTATACAATCTCTTCTCCGCTATTTTCTCGTTAATTTGAGTTTGACCTGTTATTCATGACAGGCAACAGGTTAAATTTAATTTTTTGAATTCTTAAATTATAATTTAATGATTTTATCAAGCTACGGGGACGATTTTTTGATTCTTTTATCACACAGTTTTTTTGATTTAGGTTTTTACTAAGATTATGCTAGTTAAGGACTTTACTTATTTCAAAAATAATTCTCACTTAAAAATATAAATGGTTAAAACCAAGTCCTACAAAATGAATAACAAAAACCTCGGAAGCGTTTCCGGAAACGTTTTCATTCTCCGGAAACGTTTCCAGAATCAGAAGTTTTAATTATAGCGCTTTCTTTCTCAAATGGTACAGCCAAAGCCTGGTTATGTCGTTTTCATTCCCTGCAACAAGCATTTTGGGATGTTTGAGCAATTTCCCGTTCATCCCGTAAATCATCATAATATCCCGGGGACCAGTTCGCGGTTGTTTAAAGAAAAAAGGATCAAAAAGACGCCATCGGACACCATTATCAGAAGTATAGTGTAGCCAGGTAAATTCCTCGTTTTCAAAATGGCGGTAAAAAAGATGCCAGATATTCGCTATTTTAAACACGCGGGGCATTTCTCCTCCACCATCAACCGCAAGAACAGGCCCCGGATGTTTTTCAAATTTTAAATCGTTTACAGAAGCTTTGGCATACCCGACTCTTACACTATCAAGTTCACGATTTGTGTTGAAAGCTTTATAAAACAGATGAAGTGTGTCTCCATCAGGGATAACACATGGATCATCCAGACGCATGGAATCCCAATCATCAATGGAACCAGGTGTTATCACTACACCATGTTTTTCAAAATTTCCCATTGGCGCTCCGTTTTTATCGGCTTTAGCTATAGCAAGAATAATGGAACGTGACATATATCCAGATTCTCCCTTTTTTGCATAAATGTTCGCACTATCATTGTTCGACTTAGGTGTGCCTCCATAAAAAAGATAAATTTTGTCATCGGTAGCCAATACATGCGGACTTGAGCACCCTACGGCATCGGGAACACCAAGTTCAGCATGTTTTGCGACGGTAGAAACATATTCCCAATGATACAAATCGCTGCTTCGATAATACCTTATCACTGCATTATAGGGAGACATTCCTTTTTCCAGATAATCCGTAAAAAGATGATATTTTCCCTTTTTATCCTGATAACAGCTGGCCATTCTGGGTTGATAAGGTGTGATATCAAAAGCAGGCTTTTCACTATCCAATTCTAATTTAAAATATTCAGAAGTAGCAATTTTTGTTTGAGACTTTGTGAACATAGATAGGACTAATAATAGATACAGGCTAAATATTTTTTTCATTATGCAAACAAAAAATGAAGTGATCTTAAATTTTACAAGCTTTCCGTATTATCTTACTACAAAAATTTTAAGCAGGCAAAAACAATTCAAACAATCCCATGCGCTGATTGCAGGCAAATGAAAACGTATAAAGAAGAAATACATTTTTATATGTTTATTCATTGTCCTCTTTGTTATAATGTTTATAGATAAATTCAGCAGCTTTTGTACCAATATCGTTCAAGCCTTCCTGATTGTAATGAACTTTGTCTTTAAACCACTTTCGTTGTCCAAACTCATTTGTTTCTCCATAAGCGATATAAACTCCGTTCATTTTTTCCGCAATTATTGTCTGAACATCTCTCACAGCCCGACAACCGCCTGGTGCTTTATCCTGCTGATAAGCCGTTTGTACGATAAAAAACGGTAAATCTTCACCAAATTCATTTCTGAACCTTTTGATCAATCCTTCGAGTGCCTTTTGGTATTCAGTTGCAGTTAATTGTCCAGCCAAAATAGCATTAGCATCACGTTCGCCTTGAATCCAGAGGACACCAGACAGACGAATGCCTGACTTTGTTTCGGCCATTTTTGTTTTTTCAACTGCCTGAGCAAAGAGTTTGCCCGAAGTATCCCACGTACCGTAGTTAGCCATTTCCGCTTTCCAGTGACAGGAGGCACCTCCCCGGGCCGCTGTTACCATATAAATTTTTTGCATGAAGAGTTCATACATCCTTTTTGCAAAAGCGGGAGCTACACTTCCTGTTCCGGCTTCCTGAAATTGCTTCCATGATTTACCTGCAGGATCTTTTAGTGGAATAAATTTATTGTTTTGAGCATCAAATTCAAATGCTGTATTTGTTTTACATACAGGACTATTTAACGAATCTCCCTGACCAACAGCATTACTCTGACCGGCTAAAAGGAAGAGTTGAGATTTTTGAGCAGAATTAGAAAAACAATTCATCAAAATAAAGATTACGATTATTTGAGTTTTCATAACTTTCTTTTTTAATAAATTAGCGGAACTATTGTTGAAAATGATATTTCACTATCGACAGGTAATGTTGCCATAATAAGTGCTTTCATTTTACCATGTTCCATATAAATTTTTGGCATGTCACAGGTGCGCGTGCACGTTGTAACATCACCATCTGTCCAGGGAATTTTTCCTGAAAGAAATACCAGTGGTGCTTGCGCCAATTTCCAATTTAATCCGGATGAGTCTGAAGTCCAAAGCAACATTGAACCTTTTGGATAGTCCGCAAAACTTTGATAACAATCTTTGCCGATACAATAGTAACGTCCGTCTTGATACCACTGCACATGGTCATCAATAGCAAATTTAGACTGCACGTCAGTATCATCCTCTTTGTTCTCTACTATAATAAAAGGAATATTCGTATCAACAAACGGGCCTAAGGGTGAATCAGACAAAGCAGTTACATGCACCACCTTTCCACCCCATGTGCTTCCGTCAACAGTAACGTATTTGTATGCCATAAGAAACTTACCATCGGGGCGAAGGGAGACCACAGGTGTAGCAGTCATCTGTCGCCCATTCGAAATATCTATTAAAGGCTTATCAAAACGTTTCCATTCACCATTAATATTATCAGTTATAGCAACACCAACTCTCTGATTATTGCGATTTACCCACCATTCAGGATTATCTGTTTCAGGCATAAAATCATCAGGAGTTGTAGCCCAATAACCGGAACCTTTGTTCCCATTATAGTAAAGATAATATTTGCCATCATACTCAATTAAATGAGGATTGTGAGTCATCTCACCATCCCAATATTCATTGCCTCGTGCTGGAAGCACCACATTTTTAAAAACATAAGGTCCAGTTAAATTATCTGACACTGCATGAGCCACTTCTGAATGTGTTACCCAGGCATGGTGTCCACGAGATTTTAACCAACGTGAATAAATGGCATGATATTTCCCATCTTTCCCTTTTATAATATTTGTTCCCCAAACATTATATTTCTCCTCTTGAATGATATTGGATTTATCCAATTCTTCGGGAAGTAATTGTTGAAAATTTAGTTCTTCAGATTTTTGTTTTAAAGGTATTCTTACATTGCACGAATGATCACGATATACCCCATCGACAGTCAAGCTTAATGCACCATACAAGGATCTTGGAATACCATTTTCAATTAACAATTGTGGGCGTTCAAGTTGTGCGGTACTCTTTTCTCCATTTTCCCATTCAAATCTACTCCTTAGTACAAGCGGATGTTTTGTTGGTTTCCAATCGCACCCATTTTCCGATTTCATTAGGGCCAAAGCCCCGGCATCTCCTGTATATGTTCCAACAACATCGCGTACAATTGCATAGTATTTATTATACTGGTGCCATACATAAGGATCTTCGGCAACCATATGAATATTTTCTGTTCCTTTTAGCTCAAAAATTGGTTCGCTGTGTTTTTTGAAAGGTCCCAGAGGGTTATTTGCAAAAGCCACCATAAAGCGAACCTTTTTCCCAGTCGAAAGTTTGTAACTCTCATCAGTAGATAAATCAATGGGCTTATAATTTTTACCTTTATCGACCGCTTTGTATATCAAAATAATTCTCTCATCACTCGTATAATTAACTGCAGGATTTGAGGTCATCAACGCATCATAAGCTGTGGGATTATCACTTACATCTATTATTGGTTTATTCAAACGCTTCCATGGCCCGGAAGGATTGGAGGCAACGGCGACGCCTATTCGCTGGTTATTGCGATAAATCCACCAATCTTTGTTACTCATCGAAATGGGTTGTTTGGCTTCAATAGGGCCAGTAGTTCCCATGTAGTAAAGGTAGTATAAGCTATCTTTTCTGAGTATTGTAGGATTGTGGGTTGTTGTTCCATCCCAGAACTCTTTTCCCCGAGGAGGAAGCGTAACATTTACAAATTCAAAAGGACCATCAACATTGTCTGAAACAGCATAAGCAATCTCTGAGTGGGTTACCCACGCATAGAAACCAAGTTCGCGTTTCCAACGGGAATAAAACATGTGGTATTTCCCATCTTCACCTTTAACAACTGAAGCTCCCCAAATGTAATAATCAGAATCGATGAATTTATTTAATTTGGGAACAGGTTGCACCATGGCCCCAATATTTAGTTCCTGACCTTTTACAAAACCTGGATTAAAAACAAATGCGGCATAAGGTAGTATAAAAATTATTGGAATGATTTTCTTCATAATATACCAACTATTGGATTTAAAACTGATTATTTCTCTCTTGCTTTAAACCAAATTACAGCACCTCCATTCGCGGCTATATTCAACATTAAATTATTATTCTTATCACAAATAATTACTTCTTTTTTGAATGGAATGGCTGTATTACGCTTAGTTAAATTAGCCCTTGGGTTTAGTCCTTCCAAAGGGACGGGTTCTGCTAAAATATCATCTGAAAATATTTCAGCAGAATAATTTCCTTCCTTTAGAAAATTACAATTTACCTGCAATTGTTTTTTCTCTCCGGCACTTAAAACTCCCAAGTACCAGTCATTCCCTTTTCTGCGTGCGAGAATTGCCAATTCACCTATTTTACTTTGTGGAAGAACAAAAGTTTCATCCCAAACCGATGGCACTTCATTAATAAAATTAATGGCAGGTTGAATTTTTTGTGTCTTCAACAAATATTCGGGATTTTCGGCGATACATTGAAAAGGAGAATAATAGCAAACCAGTGTAGCCAGCTGATGTGCCCAGGTAGTTTCTCCGGGAGCAGTAAAAGCAAGTGGCGTATAATCTGCATGTCCTGTAACGTAGCGAGTAAACGGCAAAGCTGCATTGTGACTCGCAGAAAGTGGTCCTTCTTTCATATTATTTAGTTCAACTCCCCGAATTCCTTCACGTGAAACTTCGTTCGGATATGTTCGGTATTCGCCCGAACTTTGCTGGCAACCGTGAAAATTAACCATCAACTTTCGTTCAGCAGCTAGTTTTAAAAGGGCTTCATCAAAGTCGATGAGTGATTTAGTCTCGCCATTCATAAAATCTACTTTTACACCGACAGCACCGGTTTGTTTTAAACTATCGAGAAATCCAGCCATCAGGGCATACCCGTTTTCAGGAAAATTGAGCTGATTGGAATGTTTCCATAAAAAAATGCCTACATTTTTATTTTTTGCATAATTACACAACTCTGTAATTGTTTCCCATTTGTTACTCCACCTTTCCCAACCTTCGTCAACCATTGTGTATTCAAATCCAAGTTTTTCAGCATTATCAACTGTACGCTTTTCTGCCTCAAAAGTTGAAAACTTTCCCGACCACCAATACCAGGCTGCTTTTCCAGGTTTAATCCAACTCATATCAGCAAACAATCTTCCATCAGGTTTTGGATTTAGCGATGGAACAAGGGTGTTATTGACGAGACTATTTAAATCATCAGCTAAAAGAATACAACGCCAGGGAGTTAAAATATCGCCTTCTATTTCAAATCCTTTTTCACCTTCTGCAAAATTTGCTTTGAATGTATTGTCACCAATAGCCTCCAATCGCATTCCGCTGTAATTATATAAGGCAGCTTCAGCCACTAAAGCATAACCACCGGCCGGCATCTCGCAGGTTAATGTCAGCCCCTGAACCGGTCCCATTTTTGAAATAGCTGGCATTTGTGAAATATCTGAGCAGAGCCATTCTCCGGCATGAGATTTTAATTTCCAATCGTTATTGCGTTCGAAATACCATACTTTTGTATTGTTTGGGAACCGGAATGAACTTAATTCTCCTTTAACATCCTGAGTGCCGGTACCTGGAACTATGTACCGGTAAGCTACTCCCTCTGCAGAAACCAGGAATTCAAGAAACCAGGTAAAACCATCTTTTTCCTTTATTTCAAATTTTGAGATGTTCGTCTTGTGGTAAGCAGTATTTTTTCCACCAAACATTGAATAGTCAAATTCTTCACTGAAACGCTCAGAAAGCCTTATTTTTGAATTAGACCCTAAACTTTTCTCATTTACTACAATTCCTATCAAAGAGGTATCTATAATTACATGCCCATCTTTTTTTACGGTGTATGATATTTGATGATTTTTTAATTGTAAAACCTGGGCTTCGACGCCATTGTTAGAAATCTTAAATTCTGTTTTATTAGAAGTACATCCTGCAATAAACAGGAGGGTAACCAGTAGTAAAATTAGATTTTTCATTTATGTCATTTCTTTAAATTTATTTCTGTTTTAATCATTCAAGGCCTGTGAGTCAAACTCAATTATGAGATACACCCCGACACCAAAAGCTATACAACTCTTCGTTCAAACAAATCGGAAAGGAACATCCAAACACTATCAGAAATTGAAAAGTTCTCTAATCCGGATGCTTTCCTTTTTGTAATAACATTGGTTTTCTGTTGGCAGGAGGATCGCCTGAATATTTCAATTTTGCAGGCTTTTGTATCATTAAATCCTCGATGATTACAGCCAGATCCCTTTTGGGCATCTTATCGATTAACCTGTAATGATTTCCATTTTCGTCGGGTATCCAGTCAATTACCGCGCGATCTTTAACAACCATTGTACCGCTTTCCATGTCAAAATAGTTCCGCACACCTCTTACCGCAACCAAAACTGCTGTTTGGTCGTAACTGGATCTCCCTCCTTTTCTGTATTTATAGTTAGAAACTGTATCCAACCTGTCTTCAATAAATGCTATCTCGTATGCATCTTTCACCGGATTATTTTTTGTTTTCGTTTTCACCAAACGATCACCTGTCCGAATAGAACGTCCTATCTCTCCCCCGCTAATAATGATTTTGGTTGGCCAGTTTTCAAAAACATATTTTCCACTCTGAACATCCAGTAATATATTACATGCGTCTTTCCCTTCCTTGAAATCGCCGGCCATAGATACCAATTGTTTAACTTTTTTCTGCACTAATTCCATTCCCGTCAGCGGACTTATTTGATCCGGCGCAGATTTTAATAAATTGTTCAAATTTGTTAAAAACCCGACAGTAACAATTGTCACACTACTATCAGGCTGGTTACTTAATACCTTTCGATAAACTGAAACTGCATCGGGCGCTTCTGAAGTTGTATAAATAGTATGCTGATAATGTAATGGTAATTCTTCTGTCCACTTTCTGCCTTTATGCCATGGCCCAAAGGCTCCTGCCCTGCCTTTTACTGATCCAATTGGTATATTCGGTCGTCCGTAATATGTATTGATTATGTCAATCAATGGAACCGATTTCTCATATTGGTTTGAGCTTCCGCAAGCCAATATTTCGACTTCCCCATTATCAGCTAAAGCATTCAAGGCTGCCAAAGCCCCCACATCATCATAATCTGGTCCCATGTCTGTATCAAAGATGACTGAAACCTTTTCAATAGGGTGCCAGACATTTTTTTTTGCCAAACTGTTGTATAAAAGAATACCTGCAAAAAAAATTAACAATATTAGTCTTTTCATCATTTGTGACTTTCATTATTTCTTAATTATCCAAATTGATTTTTCTCCTTATTGGTATAAAAAAAGTTGATTATAAGACGCAGCAAAATGAATGAGTTTAAACCTCATGTATCCCCTGTAACAAATTTTATCATTTTTGGGTATTGTAGTAATTCCAAAATCAAATTATAATTTAATAAACGAAACAAGTAGATTGATCATTTTCAATGCAAACATTAAATACAAATTCATTTTTCACTATTGAACTTTCACCAAGAGGGCTTCCTCCAATACAACAGTTTTTAAATAAGATCTGGTTAACAGGATGGAGCTTGTCAAAGCCTGCAAGCTCTATTTTACCCCCTGGTGATTGCACATTAATAAAATTCCAATTTTTTATTGCTCCTCGTTCATCCCGAAACCCAGTGGTATTGCTGTACCTTGTTTTTTCCACTTTTACCTCTATGGGCCGGCCAGGTTTTTCCAAGAAGAAATTTTCAAACGTAATGTTCTCACACAGTGCCCAATCGCTGTGATCACTCCGTATACCTGCATGCACATGTTCCAGTACATCAATATTTCGGAAAGTTATATCTTTAAATAGTGAGGTTTCCATTGAGGCTCCTATTCTTAGACCATTACCTGCATGAGTGTTGTAAATAACACAATTTTCTGCGAGACAATTTTGAGTTGGTGGTTCGCCATTCGTCTCGGCATCCAGCGCATGCCATCCAAAACCATCATCACCACAACCTATGAAACAATCATGCGCATAAAAGTTAGTTACCCCATCTATGTCAATTCCATCATTGTTTACACCAAAACTAAGTAGGTGCATCCAACTTACTTCTATATTGTTACAAAGAAGATATAAAGTTTGCCACCATTCACCGGCACGTAATCCAATTCCTTCAACAGTTATATCATTACACTTTCTAAATTCAATAGCACATATCTTCTCTTGCTTACTTGTATAACCTCGCGCATCAAGTATGCCCCTTCCTTTCACCTTCACATTTTCAAGGTCCTCTCCATAAATACGCCCTTTAACCAATGCCCCCGAAGCCAGATATATTGTCTGCCCGCTCTTTGGAGTAATAAGCCCCGCGTCATGAATTCCCGAACCAAAATACATCACATTCGGATCATCCGGTTTTGGGATATCTTCTTCAATGGGCAATAATGATAAAAGCAATGGTGGTGCATTATTTATCTCTATCACCAGCATTTGAGGCTTTGTAATTTCAAAACTCAGCTCATTCCCATCAACTTCGCCTTTAATATCCTTGCTGTCAGGTCTAATCCTGTATTTTGAAATTATATTATTAAAACTGATATTAATCTGAGTCCGTTCTGCAAGTTCACAGATTGCTGTTTCAAAAATGGTATCAGCAAAGCATTCTTCGTGAGCAACAAAAACCTCTTGATTATTTATATTAACTTCATATAAAACACTTTTCTCGACTCCGGATCTGGATATTGGCACCGAGGGTTGTTGATGAACACATGACAGTTGAGAGCAAAATATTAATCCCAACATACCTAAGACATAAAATTTTTTCATATTAAAGCATTGTTTATTTGTCCAATGGCCAAGGTCTAACGCCATGTTCTTTGGCAAAATCGTTATACATTGCATGTAATTCGTCGAATTTAGCCTGCTCCTTTTTACTCAAATCATTAATTTCGGTTGGGTCATTTTTAATGTTATAGAGTTCCCAATCCTTTTCGTGGAGCTGTACTAATTTCCAATCTCCTTGTCTTATCGCTTTATTCCCGATAAATGACCAAAAATAGATTCTCTCCTTATCTTGTTCTTTTCCATAAATCAGGGGAAGGAAACTTTGTCCATCGTACTCGCCTATTTCGTTCCCATTAAATATTTTGGGATATTTGGCTCCTGCTAATTCTATACATGTGGGCATAAAATCATTTATATGAGCAGGTTCGTGAATTATTTCGCCTTTGTTTTTTATTCCTGCGGGCCATCGTGCAATCATTGGTGTAATAATCCCACCCTCGTGTTCCATCTGTTTACCTTTGCGATATGGCGTATTACTTACATTGTGCCATATTCCATAGGTAGCATTCGAATTTCTGCTTCCAATTTTCACTTCAGGGGTTTTATTAAAATCGGTAAGGCCAGCCCCGTTATCGGATAGGAAAAATACAATCGTATTTTCCTCAATTCCTTGCTCTTTGAGAGTTTTTAGTAATCTTCCTATATTTTGATCCATGCAATCAACCATTGCAGCATATACTGCCATTTCACGAGCTTCCTGCTCTTTGTTTTCCACCGATTCCCAATCAGGATATACTGCTGGAGAAAGTTCCAATTCATTTGAAACTATACCCAGTTTTTGTTGCTTCTTAAAACGAGCATTTCTTACTGCCTCATATCCAACTGAATATTTGTTTTTGTATTTTTCAATATCCTGTTGTTTAGCCTGAAGTGGATAATGAGGTGCGATATATGCCAGGTACATGAAAAACGGTTTTTTATCAATTCTTTCATTTTCAATAAAATTTATTGCATAATCGGTAAAACCATCTGTAGAGTACCAAGTTGTATCGGGCTTAACGAGTTCCCCATTCCAAAAAATAGGTCTGTCGTAAAATTTTGATGGGTAAAAATATATTCCCCCTCCTGCAGGCGTTCCATAAAACTTGTCGAAACCACGTTTATCAGGCCACATGTCGCGCTCGTTTCCAACATGCCATTTCCCTCCCATATATGTTTGGTAGCCGGATTGTTTGAGCACCTCGCCCATAGTCACACTCCTCTCATTTATAAAGCCTTGATATTCTGAATATTTGGAGCGTGAAGGCGACATACTCCCCATGCCTGCATCCCACTGGTATTGACCTGTTAAAAGACTTGCTCTCGTCGGGCAACATACCGATGCGTTATAAAAGTGAGTAAAAAGGACTCCCTCACTTGCCATTTTATCAAGGTTGGGAGTTTCTATTTCAGACCCGGTACAACCCAAATCCGAATATCCCATATCATCGGCCAAAATAATGATGATATTGGGTTGTTTTGTCACTTGTGAAATGCAGGTAATACTAAATACAAAAAACAGTAATGTTAGTATTTTTTTCATTTTATGAGTTTTAATCTTTTATAATATCATTCCAATATAATGGGGCCATTCTGAAATCTTTACATTGAGTACCGGAAGAGAGGGTTAAGTACCACTGCCCATCTAAATCCTGAATTACCTCAGCGGCATGCCAGGGATTTATCCTTCTCACTAGATCTTTTATTTTCCATAAAAAAGGCGATTTACTGCGGAAAATATCTTCTCCGCCAACGGGCCAGGGCCGGGCAGATAAAAACAGATAGTAATATTCGCCCCGCTTTACCACAAATGGCGATTCTACTCCAGGCATATCAGTATTTTCATCAAAACAAATTTTGGGATCTGACCAGTTGTTTAAATTATCACTTGTGCTATAGCCAACAACCCAGTGTTTATCATCTTTCATCATACTGTAATACATTATCCACTGTTTGTTAGCCTCATCTCGAAAAACCATTGGGTCTTTATTTTTCATGTTTTCTGTGAGTTCATTTTTTAAGGCTAACACAGGTTTTTCAGACTTTGACCAATTAAATAAGTCTCTTGATACCACATGATGAATTTCCCGGGGTATCCCAATCTTCGTATAAAACATGTGGTATAGATTATTGTGAAAAATAATGTGGGGCGCCCATATTTCCACAGCGCCATCAGAAAAGGGCTTTTCCTTCACCCATCCTTTCTGCGTTAAGGAATCGGCAATTAAATGGATGAAATTCGTTTGAGGACTTATAATTCCATATAGATGCCATTTTTTATCTTTCGCATTGTAAATTATTGTATGGTCATTTAAATATGGTATTTCATAAGATGTGAAAATTTCACCAAGCTGAATGGAACCCATTTCCGCAGAATACCTGTTCTTTGCAATTAAGTTGCATGAATCTTTTGAATATTGTGCAACTGATGTATTGAAACAATCGAACAATATTAATATTGTTACAATATTAAAATGTACCATTTTCATTTTTTCCATGTTATTGTTTGAATTGTATAAGAGGGCTTTCTTTGCAGAATTTCACCTTTTTCATTAAAATCAATTGGATCGATCACTAAAAATGGCTTTTTCGTAATCTTATTTATTCCATGACAACTTATCCATAAGCGACCATCATACCCGGTAAAAACTTCGTTATGTCCGACCTGCTGAAAAGGGCTGTCAGGATCATCATCAAAAGCAAATCCTCTTGCTTCAGACCGCTCTTTAATTTTCGCTCCATAAATCGGATTGTTCCTGCCTTTCACCCATGGTCCGTTAATATTGGTAGCAGTTGCATATCCTATTTCATACCCTCTGGTATTACTCGAATAGAACAAATAATAAATGCCATTTCTTTTTATCACATAGGCGCCTTCAATATGAGCTGAATCCCATTCATAACATTTCGTTACTACTTTCTGATAACGCCCCACCTGATATATTTTCACCGGGGTTCCGTCTTCATCCATTTTAACGTCTCTCTTCCCTGTTGTAATCGCCATTTTAGGTTCTGAAATAAATTTGGCATTGTCTAAATCGATCTCTGCTGACCCCATCCAATACTCGCCTTCCTCGTCTATGTTGTGCCAAAATGCATACACTTTACCATCTGTATCTTCGAAAAATGTTAGATCATTGCCCTGTGCTAAAGGTTTGTCTTTTGTTACAACCTCATATGGCCCTTCAATATTATCAGCTACTGCATAACCCATTTGTTGCCAATTGTACCCTAAATTCGAATTGCGACAATTGAATGTGGCATAATATTTTTCATTTATTTTATGCACTTCAGGTGCCCAAAAACGTCTATAATACCACGAATTTGAATCTGGACGTAGTACTATATATTTAATGAATTGCCATTGCTTTAAATCTTTTGATTTATAAAGTGGCACACCCTGATTCAAATTACCATTCTTTTCCTCACGTGCCCAATGCGGCCAGGCAGTTCCTGTTAAATACCACCAATCCCCTTCTTTAAGAACCTGACAATCACGCAATCCTTTTTCATCGATCCCTTTTGAAATTGGATTTTGGTATGAAAATGTCTGTAATTTCTCATGCCCGCAAGCAAATAAAAACGCTAAAAAGATGATGGTTAAAAGTCGTTTAAACATGATGATAAAAGTTTAAATTAAATACCACTTAGCACATTACTTTGATGTACATACATTCCGAATTCTTATTCCTCAGCCGTTTTTGTAATTTTCAACGGAATTTGAACATTAAATGTGTGGCGAACACCCTGTTCATCTATAGTATCGGCAGCACATAAAAGAGCAACCGGTTCTCCATTTTCAAAATAAACCTGAGGCCGTTCTAGGTGATCGAATTGCTGAGTCTGACCATCTTCCCAGGTAATTTTACGTTCAGAGATTTCAAAATTTTTGGCTTTATTCCAGTGAATCCCATCTTCAGAATCGTAGTGAACCAATGAAAATAATCGTTTACCTTCAACGTGGCGTATTCTTTTTACGATGGCGCGGTATCTTCCATCCTGATACCAAATGTATGGATCTTCAGCAGGAAAATCTTCACCTTCAAATACAAAAACAGGATCGGGAAGTTTTCTAAAAGGTCCTGTCGGGCTATCTCCGATAGCCACGCAATGAACTACCGGACCGCCAAAGGGCATTGGCCGCTTTTTCCCAACTGCCTTATATACCATCAATATCTTACCATCAGTCATTTGGCAAACAGATGGGTTTGAAGTCATTAAGGCATCATGAGCCAAACTATCGTTGTGAGTAATATCTAAAACTGGTTTATCGAACCTTTTCCATGGTCCATAAGGACTGTTGGCAACGGCTACTCCTATGCGCTGATTATTTCGGTGCAGCATGTTTAACTTAGATTTGCCTGGTTCACCAAGTATTTTTTTATCACCGGTATTACCCATGTAATACAAATAGTATTTCCCGCTAAATTTATGGATTGTTGGATTGTGAGTGCACGAACCATCCCAAAAGTTTTCACCTCTTTCAGGTAATGCAACTTCTTTAAATGTAAAAGGGCCAAAAGGAGAATCAGATACTGCATGTGCAATTTCTGAATGCGATACCCAAACCCAACCCGGAGCTTTAGGCCATCGCGAATAATACATATGGAACAGGCCGTCTTCTCCTTTCGCAAGGGAACCACCCCAAATGCTCATGGTGTCATTCACAAAAACTGAGTTTCGAGAAACTTTCCCAAATTCGATTTTAAAATCGGGGCTAGTTTTTTCTTGTTGACAAGAAAATAATAGCAAAATAGCTACTGCAGTTACAATTAAGAATATATCAGATATATGTCTCATAGCATTATTCATTAAATTGATTTATTTTAATAATTGATTTTCCCAATATTTTATAAATTCATCATTACTGGCATCTTCAGCCAGGTTCATTTTTTCAATTTTTGATTTGTACCAGCTTTTTGAGCTAGTAATTGCTTTCTCAATTGTTTCCGGGGTTTCAGAAATCATATCTTTTTCATAAACTTTTAAGCTGTCAGTCAAAGTCTTGAAAAGCTTATCTTTTATTTCAACATATTCAATATCATTGGCCAGGTTTTTAAATTCCGAAGGATCTTTATCTAAATCATATAACTCTATTTTAGGTTTCTCATTTGCCATAAACTGGGCAAATGGTTCCTCCAACTTCCCTGAATTATACAACTGATAATAAAGTGTGTAAGCCAGATATTCTGATTTTTTGTAACCACTCATTTGCATCCATGGTGTTTCGGGCATCCGGTTCCAAATTAGTTTATACCTTCCATTAGAAATACTTCTGATGTCATCCACTGCATCACCACTTCGTTGCCGAAACCCAAAAACATAATCGCGTTTTTTTGCTTTTTCTCCAAGGAAAACATTTCCCTGTAAATGTTCCGGAACAGGAATTCCAGCAAGGAAGAGTGAAGTTGCAGAAACATCAATCATGCTTATTAACTGGTCATCATTTTTTGCACCTTTTAGTCTTTTCGGAAATCGAACTACCAACGGTACATGCAACCCACCTTCGTATAAAAATTGTTTGTCGCGTAAATGCGGACGTCCATTATCACCAAAAAGAAAAACAACAGTATTGTCTGCCAATCCTTCTTCTTCCAAGCGCTGTAATATTCTACCTACTTTTTTATCAGCAATTTGTACACTTTCCAAATATTTTGCCCAGTCGGCTTTTAATAGCGAATGATTAGGATAGCACCTGGGAAGATGAACAGATTCATATTGAATGGGGTCTTCCAAATCATCAACGAAGGGCCGGTGGGGTTGGAAGATTTGCACCTGGGAGAAAAATGGCTGATTCGGTTTGCGTTGTGCCCAGTCAGTTCCATCATATATATTTTCTGTAATAAAATTAAAGTCAACTTTCCCGGGTTTTGTCATATCATCATTCCCATTAGAACAGAAATAGCCTGAATTCCTAAAATATTCAGTTATTGGAGAAACTCCCTCAGGAAGTTCTCGTTTCATAATTGTACGATGTTCCAAACTATTAATACATGTTGGGTACATCCCTGTAATCATCGATGAACGACTGGACGAGCAAATAGGTGCTGTTACGTATGCCCGTGTAAATAAAATTCCTTCATTTGCCAAATTGTCAATATTGGGTGTCTTAACGTCCTCGTTCCCATAGCATCCCAATTCAGTGCCTAAATCGTCGCAGTTAATCCACAGGATATTGGGTCTTATTTCCACTTTTTGAGAACAAGCGAATAAAATTATTGTGATTAAGCTTAGTAGATTCTTTAGATTCATCATATTAAATTTTTTCCTTCCAATTACTTGCTATTTCGAGAAAGGAAGCGTCAACGTTTTTCCATAGCCAATCCGTTTTCGTTTCTGTACATATTGTCGTGTATCTGTAAAAATATCCATTTCGCCCGTTACACGAGGATCTTTGGTCAACATACCATATTGGCGAAATTCATTGGCGAGCCTTTGCATATCATCAGCAAAGGCAGGATCTTTCGACAGATCATTCAATTGCCAGGGATCATTTATAAGATCATAAAATTCAACTTTTGCCGGTTCAATGGCTTCTTTATTTGTAAGAGGTAATCCAATTTCATCCACGTTGTTATAAGATACAATATAAGCAAACCGATCATCGCGGATACTTCTTGATGATCTGCTGTCGGGATCAAATTCGCCATGCCACTCCAGACCTGTTACAACTGAATTTCGATCTGCTTCAATACGCCCCGACTTTTTCGATTCCAGGATCCGCAGCAGACTTGAGCCGCTCATTTCTACAGGTGGTTTTATTCCCGCAACCTCAAGAAAAGTTGGCGCAAAATCAGTAAAACAAACAAAATCACTTACTTTTCTCCCAGCTTTCACACGTGAAGGCCACATAATCGCAAGTGGCTCATGCACCCCCAGATCATAGCCACTTGCTTTACCCACTTGTTTTTCCCCTCTTAATATTGGTGTACCATTGTCAGAAGTCACAACAACTAAAGTATTATCTAATTCGCCAATGGCTTTCAGGCTTTCCAGCATCCTTCCGAGTTGCATATCGGCATAACATATTTCATAAATATAGTTTGCTCTATCTTGTCGGTTCTCTCTTGTGTCCTCAACACCAGGGAAAAGTTGAATTTGATCGAGGGTAATCCCAAATTCCTTCTCCAACCGCTTATAATTTTCACTGCCATTAGGAAGATGAGGTTCCGAAAGACCTGCCCAAAAGAAAAATGGCTGGTCCATTTTCCTCGCTTTTAGAAACAAGTCAAAATTGGCTGCATAATCGTTATCTACAATACCTTCAATTTTATTATCAATCTTCGCCTCATTAAACGGGACTCCAGACACTTCTGAATGTCCATTCTCAATATGTACACCGGGGCCCCAGGTTTTTTGGGTGTTTCCGATATAATATCCATTTTCCGCTAATATATCTGTAAAAACAGGAAATTTATTTGGCAAAAAAGCCTGAATAAAAGCCCCTTGTTCCAGCTCCCAGAAGTTGCGACCAGTAAGTACACTAGCCCTTGATGGAGCACATGATGGTGCAGAGGTAAAGGCATTGGTAAATAAAATACCCTCTTCTGCTACCTGATCAAAGTATGGTGTTGGTATCTTTCCAAAGCCGTAGGCACTTCGCTCTATCCAACTTTCATCGTCTGTAATAAAAAAAAGAATATTAGCTCGCTTTTCTTTCTGGCAAGAAAATAAGATTGAGAATAAAATCAACACAATGTATCTATTCATTTTCGATTTGTTTTTTTAGTTAGCAGATTGGTTTAGTAATTTAAATTGAGTATAATTTAGAGTTTTGTATTTGTATCGCTCAACACTTGTTTGAGTTGATATTTAGGCCAGTCTAAAACTTTAAAGTTTATTAACAGCAACCACCCGCATAATGTCAAGGCGACAATTATTCCAATAGTATAAGAAATCACGTAAGAAAGTTGAAAACCTTCCGGTGCAATTAAAATATAGGTTATTACAACTGCTGTCATAAAAGTTGCAGGAATCAGAACGAACCAAAAGGTTTTACCATTTTTAAGCATGTATACAACTGCTGCCCATAAAACAATCGTTGCCAGCACCTGATTTGACCATCCAAAATAACGCCATATAACTGCAAAATTAACCCGTGTGAGAGCCAGCGCAATTATAAAAACCGGAATGGTAATTATCAAACGCTTAATTAATTTTTGCTGATTTATTTTAAACGAGTCAGCTATGGTCAGCCTTGCACTTCTGAAAGCAGTATCGCCGGAAGTAATTGGGGCCGCCACTACGCCAAATATGGCAAGAATACCGCCAATCCTGCCCAGCATTGTATTACAAATGATATTTACAGCCCATGCTGCATTGTGTCCCTCTTCTGCCATCGTTTTACCCAATTCACTAACTCCGCCAAAAAATGCCATTGCTACAGCTGCCCATATTAAGGCCACTATCCCTTCAGTAATCATAGCTCCAAAAAATATTTTCTTCCCAAGCAACTCATTGGTGACACATCTTGCCATTAAGGGCGACTGAGTAGAATGAAAACCTGAAATAGCCCCACAGGCAATGGTTATGAACAACAGAGGAAAAGCAGGGAAGTCATCTGGTGAAGCGTGTAAATTTGCAAAGTTCTGAGCGTTTAACTCTGGTATCCTGTAATCCCCAAAAAGCAGGGATATAAACAATCCAATAGCCATGATTAACAATGAAATCCCAAATAACGGATATACTTTCCCGATTAACTTATCAATTGGAATCATAGTGGCCAAAATATAATAAATGAAAATTGCAGCAATTAAAATGGCTACGTTAATCCCAGTTAGTTCGTGCATGATGGTTGCAGGACCTTTTACAAAAACTACCCCGACAAGGATCAACAAAACAACTGCAAAAATTCTCATAAACTGCCTTACCCCGTTCCCCAGGTATTTGCCAACGATTTCAGGGACACTTTCTCCATCATGTCTGATTGATAACATCCCGGAGAAATAATCGTGCACAGCTCCTGCAAAAATACACCCAAATACAATCCACACAAATGCAATCGGCCCCCACAAAGCACCAGCAATAGCTCCAAAAATCGGGCCTAAGCCAGCAATATTTAAGAACTGGATAAGAAATATCTTTCCGGTTTTAAGCGGAACAAAATCAACACCATCCTGTTTAGCGATAGCCGGTGTCTCTCGGTTTTTATCCGCACCAAATTTTTTTTCCACATAAGTTCCGTACAGGAAGTAGCCGACAATTAATATAAAAATGCAAATTAGAAATGTTATCATAGTTATCGGGTATTATTGGTATCAATCTATTTTTTTGTAATCTTTTTACCTTTAGTGCCATTTTCAACATTACACCAATGGCACCCTCGGGTTATTAGAGGTTTACGCCCGTTTTATATTTTAAGGCAGTATCATGTTTCAAACCTATTTATTAAACACTTTAACATAATCAATCTCCATGTAAGTTCCATCGATTTCATCGCTTACTTCTCCCGCCCATGTTATAATGGCCAGACTTAACAGAACAGGAGCAGGAGAATGACAAAATTCATTTTTCGCTCTACGGATTTCCTTTCCGTCCAAATAGTAAATTAATTCCTGCTCATTCCATTCCAGACCAAATGTGTGGAAGTCTTTCGAAAAGTCTGTTTGATCAAACTGAAACGTTTTGTGAAAAGAAGGATGTATTTTTTTCCCATCTGAATTGACCGTTATATCGGACCAGTTATGAATGTTTGTGTTCACTTCATTGGGATAATGACCTTCATTT
Source organism: Maribellus comscasis (assembly GCF_009762775.1). Lineage (GTDB taxonomy): Bacteria > Bacteroidota > Bacteroidia > Bacteroidales > Prolixibacteraceae > Draconibacterium > Draconibacterium comscasis. The sequence goes on from NZ_CP046401.1 coordinate 7,196,653, forward strand.
ATGTCAATCTCAAATCGTTTCCCTGTTGACGGTTCAGAAGCAGAAGACCTTGTCATCAGCCAGAATGAATTATTTGTTCCGGTCTCTGAAGCGTAGCGGTAACGACACTCAAAATAACCGTAGCGGAAATCTTTTCTTGTCCACATACTGGCAGAAGTCCAATCTTGTCCACCTCGCGATTCTTTGTGATTTACCAGTCGTACTGTTCCACTTCCAACTTCAATATTTTCCGGCCAACGGCTGCACAATATATGTCCGCTTGGACCATTCTGAGATTCCCACACCTTTAATAATTCTTCTCTGTTTGCGTAGTCAAACTCGTCTTCCCAAACTAACTCCCGTTCTTTTGTTTCGGGCAAATTATTGTCCTGCGAACATGCAAACTGAACTATTCCCATACAAAATATGCTTATTAAAAAAAGTGTTCTCATTGTTGTTTATTTTTATTGGTAAAAAATGAATAAATAAAGTCTCCCTTTTTTAGTACCTGATTCAGGTATTGGCAACATTTCAAAATCAAAATATCTTAAAATCCACAATAGGATGATAAAAAATTGACTTTTCATACGCACTAAACTGATTATATCTCTTTACTATTATTACCTTACTTCTACTTTTACCTTCGAAATTAATTGTACAGGTCCGATTAAGCCCGAAGGAACTAATTCTTTGTTTTTCAAATGTTCCCATTTCCATCCTACAAAAGCTTTACGACCAGTAGGACTCTCTTTTCCTTCAATTACCCAATCGGGAATTTTAGCTAATCCCATCCCTTTTGCCGTAGAGCCAGTATTGGTGGTCCATTCACAATCTTCTGGTAGTTTCTGGTCTCCAATTACACGGTTTACCCAAAGGTTAGCCACATTTATTTTAAGAGCATTTTCCCCTGTTTTTAACGCACCTGTAATATCTATAACAAAAGGGCGCTTCCAAAGTACTCCTACTGATTTCCCATTAACAAATACTTCGGCTGCCACATTTACTTCACCAAGGTCCAAAATCATTTTTTCACCCTGATTCAATTCATCAATATTTATTTTATTCTCGTAAGTAATTGTTCCCGAAAAATATTTTACGTTCGCCTCATCGTACTTTGCGAGATCTACTAATTCCTTCAAAATTACAGGTTCCGGAGCCCCACTACCATCAAAAGAAACATTCCAGGGTGCTGTTAGCATGTATTCTCCAACTTCTTTTGCCGGGGTGAAATTATTGGCACTATTGGCACTCTCCTCTTTTATGGCCTGGCGGAATACAACAAAAACAGAACCGGCCTCCTTCATTCTCAATGTTACCTCCATTCGCCCGTCTGCCAATTTTTGATATTCGGGTGCTATAATTATCTCACCGGTTTCAGCATCCCATAATTCAGGTAATTTATCTGCTACTCTAAATTTAGCTTTTATAGTTTTGGCTTTGTTGTGTTGGTTACTAACAAAATACATGTCTGTTTGAGCAGTACTCCGATGGATAAACTCAACACCATTTCCAGGGAACAAAGCTCCTTCATATTGCCCGGCATCATCCAGGGTAAAATCAAAATCAGGCAAAAGGTTACAATCCGCACATGCATCCAAAATGTTTGCTGAGGCATAAACCGTTCCTTTTCCATAGCTATTTTTATATTTTATTTTACCATCTGATTTTCCCCAGATTCGGGAAGTAAGGATTTGCTGTTCAGCAAGTGCTGAATCTGCATTATTCAAGCCGGGAACACATGTTGGTTTATTAGCAACAACAACGGCTCCTTCATTAATTAATTTTTCCAGTGTTTTCAAAACTTCCGGTCTGGTATGATCTGAATTCATTACTACAAGAATTGCATACTCCAGTCCGTTAGGCAATACTAGCTTTCCACCCTTAACCTTTACTGTTTCAAGAATATCCCTGTTACAAAAATCGTAATCGTAACCATAAGGTACAGAGGGGTGCAAATCTTCTCTCAATTCAGGATCTACAGGTGCGTCTTCACCAACATAGTACAAAACATCACTTTTGGGATTCCCTGCTTGAAGCATATACTGACAACGAGCCATATAATCAAACCAGGGTTTGGCATATTTCCACCAGGTATTGTGTCTGTTGAACAGAGAGCCATACGATCCCAAAACCAATCCGGGTTCTTGGCTGAATGGACTGTTTGTATATCCATGCAACCAAAACTGATTAATGCCTTTACAATAAAACCAGTCTCCCTGTGCTTTTATATCGCGGGGGTTAGTTTCAAATATTTTTCCCGGAGAACCTGTAAATGCTTCGGCACCTACTATTTTTCTGCCATAGGTGTGTGCAGAAGAGGAAGACAATTTGGCAATTCCACCGAGGTTGCTCGAACTATTTGCCCAAAATTCAGAAGCCGGAACATCTATATATTTACCGGTGGCAAAATCATCGGTATTTCCAAAGTTTCCATATCCCTCGGCAGCAAATCTTACTCCGTTATCATGAGCCAGAGTCTGAAAACGTTTGTAGTAATTATTAATAATCATGTTACTGACCGTTTTTCTAAAATCCCATAAAAATTTTTCTGTAACATCGGTACTTTCAACCACTCTTCCCGTAATTGCAGGTAAATATTTGTGAATATCATACCCCCTCATTTTGTTAAAACTGTTCTCAAAACCTTTTGTCCAATTCTGATGACCAGCTTCGTAGCTATCGATGGTTACAGATGTTATGGAACTTTTTTCTCCCTCTTCTCCCGCCTCAAGCATCCTTTTTACCGATTCTTTCCAATGAAAGTCCACCGCTGCTGCCGACATTTTATCTACTTCGAGCCCCTTACCTCCTTTAGGAGCAGGATGATTTGAACGTCCTGTTGGCTGATAACCGACACGCAATATTGTCCAGTCACCTTCAGGCACATCCCACCGCAAATTCCCATCCTTATCCAGGTTGTCAGTCAAATCAATCATATCGTCCATTTTTACCACATCTTCATGTGGAGCCTGTCGTTTATCTTTTATATATCTCGCCATTTTTGAATAGCCGGCTTTTTCCCACCAACCATCGATGCGATAAGGGTTACCTGCTATCTCTCCCTTTGGAGTAGGAAAAGCCAGTAGTGCAATGTCGTGGTAGTAGCCTTTTACATATTCGCGAGGCATATAATAGCGTAAATTAATTATAGTATCACGCTTCATATCGCGTTCCAGTCCTAAAGCCGGTTTTGGAATACTTAGTTTTTCATCAAACTTCAACGGCCCTTTAAGCTGTTTTTCTGTCCATACGACCTCTTGCATAGCGTTTTCAGGTGTGTTCCATGGGCCTCCGGAAGCCGACCAACCCGGACCGTTCATTACCCCCATTTCCAAACCTAATCGTTTAGCTTCTTTTTTGGTATGAATAAACATCTTCCACCATTTATCGCTATAATAAATTACCGAACCGGGAGGTGTTCCCTCCGCTGCATTAAAAACACTGAATCCACCAATCCCCGAAGCTTTCATGGATTCAAGGTCTGTCGTAATGCCCTCTTTTGTCAGGTTTCCATTCAACCAATGATACCACACCTGTGTTTTTGCCGAATGAGGTGTTTCTTTGAAATAGGCCTCGGACCATTCGCAGTCTTCCGTGATTAGATTATTGACATCTGCATCCAGTGACGGAGTATACGTACATCCCAAAAATGCCAGAAGGACAAACATAAAAGGTATTTGCTTTATTATTTTTGATTTAATGGTTTTCATTGTTACTATTATTTTTATTTACAGGCCAGGGTTTTAAACCACATTGCTCTGCCCAATGATTAAACTGGTTCTTCAAAGAATCGGCTATAACCTTTTGTTTATTGATAAGGTTATTTAATTCGGTCGGATCCTTTTTTAAATTGTATAATTCCCAATTAAGATTATGTGTCTTAACAAGTTTCCAGTTTCCAATCCGGGCGGCCTGATTTCCCTGGTGTTCGAAAAACATAGTTTTATTTGGTTTCTGTTTTTCGCCATGTACAAGTGGCATGATGTCAGTACCTACCAAAGGCACCAATTCCTGTCCCTTCAGCCTTTTAGGGTACTTCGTCTGTGTCAGTGACAATATGGTTGGGAAAATATCAGTAATGTGTACTGGTTCGTGCGACAACCTTCCGACAGACTTAATTCCCTTTGGCCAATGCACAATCAACGGTGTTATTATACCACCTTCATGCGTAAATGTTTTGTATTTCCGATAGGGTGTATTACTTACATTACCCCAATTTTTGCCATATGCAGTCCAGGAGTCGCGCGAGCCCAATTCGGCTTCGGGAAAAGCGTTTAAATTCGCATCTGTTCCGCCGTTATCCGAAAAAAATAAGATTATGGTATTGTCCAGTTCGCCTTGTTCTTTGAGCATAGAAACCAAGCGACCAATATTTTGATCCATTCGGTCTATTTGTGCTGCATAAATAGCCATTTTCAAATCTTCTTTTTCCTTGTCTTCCAGCGAATCCCACTCATCATAATCAGGTGTCGAAAGTTTTGTAGTTGCTTCAATAATTCCCAGTCTTTTTTGTTTCTCAAAGCGTTGTTGGCGATAAAATTCATAACCTTTGGAATATTTCCCCCGGTATTTGTTAATATCCCCAGGCCATGCCTGTAGGGGGAAATGTGGGGCTATATAGGCGAGATACATAAAAAAAGGCTTGTTGTCTGTTATAGCCTCCCGGGAAAACTCAATGGCATAGTCGGTAAAAGCATCTGTAGAATACCAGGTAGAATCAGGAGTCACCAGTTCTTTATTCAAATAAACCTGTCTGTCGCGACCAACGCAGGGATAGAAATAAACACCTCCCCCTTTGGGAATTCCATACATCCTGTCGAAACCACGTGCAAGCGGATCGTATTCTTTTTCATGCCCTAAATGCCATTTACCAAGCATAATGGTGCGATAATTATTTTTCTGTAAGACCTGAGCTATGGTCACAACATTATTCCTAAAACGCCCCTGATATGCCGGGTATCCCAAATCGCTGTCCATGTGGCCATATCCAGCCTGGTGCTGATATAATCCAGTGAGCAAACTGGCACGTGTAGGACAACAACGAGAAGTGTTGTAACAATTTGTAAACAGCACTCCACTTTCAGCCAATGCATCTAAATTTGGTGTTTCAATTTCAGAACCCGTGCACCCAATATCTGAGTATCCCATATCATCTGCTAAAATGACTACAATATTGGGGCGCTTCCTCTGTGCAAATATTGTTAAACACAACATGAGAAGTAGGATAATTGTGGTCAATCTTTTTTGTATCATACAATTATATCTTTACTTTGGTAATTTTAATTTATCCGGTTTCTTACTATTTACACCTGAAGCCCCGAAAACAGGAATTATATCATCTATTTCGATGGGATTCCTTCCCATAAAAAGGATTTTAGAATATCAAGGTACTTTTCATAAACCTCTCTCGGATTACATTCTTCTTCAACACAAATTTTTGCAGCCATTCCAACCACTTCGCCCATCATTCCGCCGGTGCGCATTACCCGAACAACTCCCAATGCTTCATGCGTTACACTAATATCACGACCTGCCATAAAAAGATTCTTTATATTTTTTGAATACAAACAACGATAGGGTACCCAATAAGGTACTTTGTATTTTTCGTGGTGGTCGTAAGAGATAAAACCATCGCCTTCGAAACCTTTATAATAAGGTTCGAATGGTAAATGCAAGTCCAGTGACCAGGAAGTTGGCACACAACCATCTTCGTACTTTTTGTCGTTTTGAATGTCTTCAAAAGTAAGCATAACATCGCCTAATAATCTGCGTGATTCGCGCAGCCCGGAAATGTGAGCCATCCAGTTAAATCTATGTTTTGGGTATTGATTGTCCACATTCTTAAGACAATCCCAGGCACCAAATGCTGCACGAAAATTCCAATCGCGAATGTACTCTCCTTCTAAAATCGGATCATGATCAAAACCACTTTCCCAAAACCAGGAGCCCATTGCCTTCAAACCTAAATTTCCATAAACTCCCTTGTTATCGCCTCTTCCCGGAAATGGTTTGTCGGATAAATCGAGTGCCCAAGGACACTTTGGGAAAGCTTGCTCCGTTTCGGTTTCAATAAAATTAAAGAGGTTGCAACGTCCCATGTGCCCTTTTTCAGTCATTTGGAATTCAGCTCCGGACAACGCTCCAATTGATCCATTTCCTGTGCAATCGGCAAAATACCTTCCTGTAATTTTTATTCGTTCACCAGTCTTTATGTTTTGGGCAAAGACTGCTTTTATTTCATTCTTTTTAGTTTCTGTTTTGTTGGCATGAAAGTTAAGGAAGAGTGAAATATTTTTTTCATTTCTAACCAATGTTTCCTTCCTATCATCCTCGTAATATTCGCCTTTGTTTTCAAGCCCGTAATGGCCTTTGTTTTTTTGCTCCAGTTCATTTACAATATTTCCAATTTTGGGATAGGGTTCAAAGTTTACTTTTCCACCCAGCCACACCCGAACCTCCGAACTATTGTTTCCCCCCAACACCGGACGGTTCTGAACCAAGGCAACCTTAAGACCTAAACGTGCACCGGAAATGGCTGCACAAATTCCCGCGATGCCTCCACCGACCACGACCAGATCAAATTCCCCCTGGTCTTTTACTTCTGTGAGTGCCCCCGTTTTTTTACGAAATTTCTCTAACTTTTTTAACGATTGAGGAGGAACAAAATTTTTACGTGCTGTAATACAAATCGCATCGCAACGGCCTTCAAAGCCTGTCAGATCGTGCAGCACAATTCTATGCTTCCCTTTTCTCAATTGAATACTTCCCCCGGATTGCCAGTGCCATTCTGCTTTTCCAGTGCCAAAAGTTGGTTCCAATTTTTGGCCATCAATCAACACTTTAAATTTTCCGGGAAAACCTGTTGCCTTTTTTGCCTCTGATACCCCTGTCTTTTTCCATGGTCCAACCCAATCCCGTGTTCGCACCCAAACATAATATTTATTTGGTTGTTGAATTTCGAAAGTTGTTTCTGCATCAGCAACCGGATTACCTAGTCCGTGAGCCAATAAAAAAGGCGAGCCCATTTCGTCCATAAATTGCTGGTCGATTACCCAGCCACCTCTGTTTTGAAAAGATTCGGTTTCTAACAAAATCACTTTGTCGTGCCCAACAGCATGAATAAAAAAACAAATTAGAAAAACAGACATAAACGATTTCATGATTTTGCTTTTACAATTAAATAATAACTTCGGTTACTTTTACTTTTCGATTTTCAGGAAGATATAAATGGACAAAACCGTATTTCGATGTATGATTCATTAAAGCTCAAAATAAGTTTCACTAAACGAAAAAAACCTGGAATCAGATTAAATCAGACCAATTCCCATATATCTCCTAATTTGATATATTTACAACAGCTTCTTTTTCCAATCCTAAATAACCGTATCTTACTTTTATCATTTTTAAATCTTCATTTTGAGGAACTTCAAACTGAGTTGTAAACACGCCTGTGTTTTCTCCCGTCTCAGTAAGAGTTAGTTTTTTTACATTTCCCAAACCATCATCAATTTCCACCCATCCGGTATCTTTTTTATCCCAGTTCTGATTTAATGCAGCTTTAAGTTCAATAATAATTTTTTCACCAGATTTTACATTATATCTTTCATTATTATAGTCTGTGTCAAAAATCTTCAAATTATGACTTCCTATCGTCGAAAATGTAAGTGTTGCCATCCATCCACGGTTAGAAATACACCAGCCTTCTGTAGCATAGGCATTTTTACCAAAAACCTGCCCATTATTTTTCCCTTCAACTTCTTCCACAGTTTGAGCAATCGGAAACTGGTTATCAAGAGGGGAACCATCTAAAGTTCCGCGAACCAAACCCAATTTTCCATAACCATCTGGATGCGATTGAGGCCATCCGTTTTCTATTCCCTCCCAGTATCCGCCAATTTTTACGCGTTCAGTACTTTTGTTACTAAGGTGAGAGCCAACAGGATTAACTCCAAAAACAAAATCGACTTGTGCCCACCCCAGGTCCCTCAGTTTTTGATCGCCCAATATATGAGCTGCCGCAAACATTGAGCCCCCTAATGCAGGAGTTCCGCCTAATTCCTTTGTTCTGGCATGTGCCCACTCTGTTTCGCTGTGTTTTCTGTATTTCCAGAAATTATTGGTTTTTTGTTTCATATGAACAGCCCAGGCAGCCAGTTTTTCTTTTGTTCCCACGGGCGCATTTTTCGGTGCTACCAACAAAAAATATGCAAGAGCCTGTGGAGTAATGTGTTCGGCATTACGAATCCACCACATGTGTCGCGGATTGTCAAAGTCCCAATTTGTAATAATATCCTGAGCACTTTCCTGCGCATATTTCAAAAATTTATCGGGATTGCCTTTCTTTTCATTTTTCTCACATAGATACATAAATAGATTACGGAACACGGATTGACCGTAAGCATTGCCCATTTCATTAAACTCCTGAAATCCGGCATCTACCCATTTAACACTATATGTCCAATAACGAACAACTTTATCTCGCTCGTACTTTTCCCATTTTTCCAAACAAACCTTTCTGTATAGCTGATATTTCTCTTCGGATAAAAAAGGTTTTAAAAATGAATGATATGCAGCACAAACAGCCGCCAGTTGGTCAAGCGAATTCCAATAATCGTAGTTCATCCTTGGTTCACCTTCGTAACCTAGAGAACCATGCCGATTGGCAACCGGCCCGTTATAGTCGTGATATTTATAAGCAAATTCAGCATGCCACAGAATTAACTCAATAAGGTCAGCTATTTTATCATCTCCCATTTCCGTTGTCCAATTATCAAAAAGTGCAGGATTACTGGAATAATACAAAATTTCGAAAATTGTTTCCAATCCATATAAACCACCGTCGCGAGATGGTCCTCCACCGTAAACTTTTGTCATGTCATATTCATCCAGATTATCAAATCCGCGAACGTCAACAAAAAAATCGTATGCCAGCTTTGCCGAAACTTTTTCCATTAAATGGTCTGCAATCCAAAAAGGAGCTGACTTTCCATACCCCTCAACTTCAACCAGATACTCCGTTCCGGAGGAGCTAGGATTTAATTCAGTAAACCACCCCTCGTTGTTCAGCATTTTGTCTTCAAAAACTACTTGATTGGTTTTAATATTAATAATTTTAAACGGAGTATTATCAGGTGCTCCATAGCACACAAATCTTTTTGATTCTCCCAGGTTATAACCGGCTTGATTGACATAAGGGGCATATTTATCTTGTGCAAGACAAACCCCATTGCTCACAAACATAAAAACAATATAATACAGAACTGAATACCTAATTTTTTGATTCATCGTGTCGTTCTTTTACCAAATTTTTAATTCTCTTCCTATTTAAGTTGTAACAAATCATCACTTTCAGTATAAATCAGAATCGCTGAAGTCTTTCCTCTCCTAAAACTAAAAACGCAAATGGGCTGAAAATCCCAACTTTTCTTTAGCAGCTGGACTGCTTACGATTATTCCAAATATTAATACAACCAGAAATTATGGCTCCGTGAAACTATTAGTCAAAATATTTTTGTAAAAATTGTCTGGTTTTCTCTTCATCTTATTATCTGATTAACGCCGTTTTATTCTCTGTTTTTGTATCATTAGTTTCTTCTGTAATTCAGCTACATTAATTTTCTGAACAGAACAACCTGCTTTACCAGCCATTAAAGCCGCCTGCCCCGCTGCGTGTCCCAAAATCATGTACACTGGCTCCATCCTTAACGAGGTATAAGCCACATGCGATGCAGACAAACAAACGGGAACAATCAAATTTTCACATTCTTTTTCCTTGGGCACCAGAGAAGAATAAGGTATTTCATACTTCCCGGGCCTCAATCCCCCATTTTCTCCAACAAGGGTTCCCTCCGCCTCAACCATTCCCTTTTTATTTTTGTAATACTGAAAATAATGTGAATCCATTAAAAATGACCCCATCCCAACGGATTCTTCCTTCGTGGTATTTTTTAATAAATCACTTTCAGTCATCACATATTTGCCGATCATTCTTCTGGCTTCCCTAACATAAAGTTGATAGGACCAGTGACCGTTATCAATAAATTCGTCTCTGCATAATCCCCAGGAGTTAACCTCATCCCTCAAAGCCTCTGGTACTCGCTCATCATGGCCTAAAAACCATAGAAAACCCTGCTGATAATTAATATGATTCTGTACAATTCGTTGGCGAGAAGTAAAATCCGATTCAGGAAAATCTGTATTTCCTTCTAAAAAATCAATCGACTGCATACCACTCGAATTCATATCAAATTTACCATTGGGTAATTTTCCGAAATGAACAAGACGGCTAAAACGGATTTTAGGATATTTTTCCAATATTCCCAAGAGTATTTCGTATTGCCCTGAGTCATAATTTTCAGGCTTTGGAAAGGGGTAAAGGATATCAGGGCGTTGAGTTACTGTAAGCCGAAAACAATAAGCCTGTGTTTTGTTATCGCCACTTCCCGGAACAGGAGCTATTTTGTTTACTCCGTACCTGAGTGAGCCATCGGAAACAAAAGCAGAAATCTGCATCGAGGCCGGGTCAATGTAATGTTCCCCATCACCTCCCAAACAAGGGCAGTCGTCTTCAAGGTCCTTTTTGGTAATCTCATCCATTTCCTTTGAAGGTTGTACCCCGGCAAAGGTTTCACCGTATATTTTCCCTGACTCTCTGCCAACAAAATACGAAACATCAGATTTTGCCATTAAATCGCCTTCATAAGTTGCATCAATAAATACAGGTGCAACATAGCGGTTCCCCAAATGAGTTGTTACAGATACAATCCGGTTTCCTTTTTTTACTACTTTCGCCAGTCTTTCATTTGTTACTACCTGAATTCCGTTGTCCAATATCCATTTTGACATCGCTTCCTGAAAAATATGAGGTTCATTATACCACAAATCGGCTCCACTTAATATTTTGCATTGCTTAAAATATTCCAGTGCCAAACCACCTATAGCAGTTGAATCTCCAAAATCCGTACGACAAAGCCCTCCCGTTACCATCCCTCCAATATACTTACCCGGCTCGATAACTATCACCCTCGCGTTCCCGCGAGCTGCAGCAACAGCTGCCGTGATACCGGAAGGCGTTGCTCCATATATTACAACATCATACGACTCTGTTCCGTACTGCCCCCCATTGCATGACAATATGAAGAAGCAGAATAGCAAAAAATTTTCAAGTGGAACTCTGAAATTTCTTTTCATATTGTTATTGTTTCTATTCTTTGAGTGGTTTTATTTACTTATCAAAGGAATTTGCACGTTAAAAGAATTTCCAAAAGGTTCCTTACCTGCACATAGTAATGCAACTGGTTTTCCGTTTTCCATGTAAAGCTGAGGGCGCTCAAGCGCTTCCAGTTCCTGTTCTGTTCCATCTCTCCACTTTAAAACCAAAGTGGATACCAATGGATGGTTAGCCAGTTTCCAGTCTGTTCCATCAATAGAGTAGAATAAGACCAAACTTCGTCCTGCGTTTGCAAAATAACCTTGTTGATCCTTAATGATAGTATATAAGCAGTTGTCCTGGTACCACACATAGGGGTCTTCAGCGGGAAACATTACACCTTCAGACGTAAAAATTGGTTTATTTTGTTTTACAAAAGGTCCGGTTGGGGAATCAGCAATGGCAGTTAGATGAACAACTGGTCCACCAAAAGGCATTGGCTTTTTCTTGCCAACTGCTTTATAAACTGCCAGGTACCTACCATCTGCCATTTGTGTTACAGAAGGATTAGAAGTCATTAAGGCGTCGTGCGCTGTAGAATCCTTGGTAACGTCAATCACTGGTTCGTCAAACCTTTTCCAAGGTCCGTTTGGATCATCCGCAACAGCTACTCCAATACGTTGATTGTTTCGGTGCGTCCAGTTAAGACTCTCCCCTGAATTGCTCGGAATACCGTCTCCGCGATTGCCCATATAATAAAGATAATATTTCCCATTAAAATAGTGGACATTTGGATTGTGTGTTACCATCCCATCCCAAAATTCGGCTCCGCGAGCAGGCAAGGCGACATCTACAAATTTAAAGGGGCCAAAAGGAGAATCAGAAACAGCATGGGCTATTTCCGAATGGGTTACCCATGCAGACCAACCAAACTTATGAGGCCATCGCGAATAAAACATGTGATACTTCTGATCAGATGCTGATTTCACCAATCCGGCACCCCAAATAAAAGAACTATCATTAATAAATTTTGCTCCCGTCGGTGCTGATTGAAGCATTGATTTAATATCCAATTCTCCGGCAGGAATTTTATCCTCCTGTTTAGTTGAAGAACATCCAAAAATAAAGATCAACAATATAACTGTAAAAAGTAGTGGTTTCATTGGTTTCAATTATTTGTATGTATTTAGATCAAATTTAATATTCAACAAACCAAAATATTACACTCACACTAACTGTAATAAATAAATCCGCCTCGCAATCAGGAGTACTTAAATCATCCATTTATCTTGTAATGTTATTTTAGTTCTACTCGTGTCATTTCAAATTTTATTTAATTATTATAAATGAACGTTTTAGGTGGTGCTTTAAGGTAGCCCAAGGAAACCAAAAATTCATCCATTTTATTTACGGTATCGATGAATACTGCATTTGAGTTCTTCCCATAATTAAAGAAACCATGTGGCTCTCCCTGATAGGCAACCAACGTACATTTATTCCCAAACTTATGCATCTTTTTAGTAAATAATTCTGCCGATATAAACGGTACGGTATTATCACCTGTTCCATGAAAAATAATTGTTGGAGGCAATTTGCCAACTACGTTGTGGTAAGGTGACATATCCTCTGGTTTTGGCCCCATTCTTTCTACCAAACCGCCAATTTTTTCATTCAAGGCTTTTTCAAAATCGTCAGTTGTTGCAAGTACCAGAGCCGGATTAAAAAGAACCAGAGCATTAGGTTTTGAGCTTATTGATTTGTTTTCATTTACATCGTCGAATTTTGGCAAGGTTGCACATGCTGCTGCCAAATGCCCTCCGGCAGAACCGCCTCCCGCAGCTAATCTGTCACTATCTACACCCAATTCCGACGCATTTTCGCGAACCCAACGTATTGCTGATTTGGCGTCAGACACACATACATTGGGATGGACACCATGCCTGCTTTTAACCCGGTAGTCTGCAACTATCGCAACCATTCCCCTCGCCGACAGATATTCACAATGTTTTACAAATTGAGTTGGACTTCCAGTCTTCCAACCGCCTCCGAAAAAGAAAATAATGGCAGGGGCACTATTTGTTGATTTATGTTTTTCCGGAGTAAATATCCATAAATTCAAACTGGTCCCGTCAACAGTTTTATAAGTGATTTCCTCAGCTCCGTCAATATGTGGAGGATATTCCGTCTGTGCATTTGCGTCAAAAATCAAACTGAAACAGCATATTATCGTAACAAGTGATATTATTTTCATATCTTATATTATTACTTAAACGTTCTTTTAAAAAATTATCCCGAATATCGTTCGGTCAGAGAGCAATAACTATTCAACTCCGGTAAAATAAGTGCATCCCGACAATAAATAAATATACCATTTGTTATGATGGGAAAATCCTTCTGTGCTTTTTATTTCTCATTTTATTTGAGTGTAGTAGTTCCTCCTTAAGCTTGATTCGTTCATTATGGTTGCAACATTTCATTTGCTCTTTAATCACCTAACACAAACACTTGTCTTTAAAACCTCAAAATACCGGAGCTATATGAATTTAAAACAAATGATTTTTTAGTTTAAAATTTATTAAAGAAAGGCTGGCCAGAAACAACCAGCCTTTCAACTAACAAACTAAACTATATAGAAAAAAATTACATTCTACCAACCATCA